>DEAL01000041.1:0-6162 GCA_002346745.1 Candidatus Neomicrothrix sp. UBA2983
CGCTGCTCGCGCGAGTGGCGGAATTGGCAGACGCGCAGGATTCAGGTTCCTGTGTCCGCAAGGACGTGAGGGTTCAAGTCCCTCCTCGCGCACCCGACGGCCCCCTCCCGAGGGGGCCGTCTCACGCGTCGGGGAGGGGTTCGCAGCCGGCGATGTCGGCGAGCAGGCGAAGCTCCTCGTCGCTGCGGGGCCGAACCGTGATCCCCGTGGCGTCCGTCTCCTCCCATGCCGCCCACTTCGCCCGGATGCGCTGGTCGTCACCGATGAGCGCCCCGTCGTCGAGGTAGTCGTCGGGAACCGCTGCCGCCGCCTCCTTCCGGCGACCGGCTGCGAACAACTCCTGGATCCTGCCTGCCGCCTCGCCGAAGCCGCGACGCACCATGGCGTCCCGGTGGAAATTGTGCTCATCGGTGCCGTAGCCGCCGACGAGCATCGCCACCTGCGGCCGTGCAGCGTCGAGTGCCGCCTGCACGTCGTCGGTGAGCGCTACCCGGGCCGACGCCTGAACCTCCACGTCTGCGAGGGTCCGGCCACCCGCCAACAGGCCCGCCGCGATGTCGTCCGCGTACAGGTGGGCGCTGCCCGGCGTGTACCCGAGCGGCAGCCAGCCATCGGCCACCTCGAAGGCCAGGCGAACGTTGCGCGACCCGCCGCAGGCGAGGAACACCGGCAGGTCGGGCGCCATGTGGAGGATCGGCTTGAGAGGCTTGCCGACGCCGAGGCCGTCGGGACCGTCGTGGGGCAGGCGCAGAACCTCGCCGTCGAGCGCCACGGGCGCCTCCCGCCGGAACACCTGGCGCACCACGTCGACGTACTCGCGCAGCGTCTGGTGTGGGCGGCGCCACGGTTGCCCGTACCAGCCCTCGACCACCTGGGGACCGGAGAGCCCGAGCCCGCAGACCACCCGTCCGGGCGCCATCGCCTCGAGGGTGCCGAACTGCATGGCTGCCGTCGTGGGAGGACGGGCGGCGACCTGCGCCACGGCTGTGCCCAGGCGCAGGTGACTGATGTGGGCGGCGAGGAACGCGAGGGGGGTGACGGCGTCGGCGCCGTAGATCTCGGCGGTCCACACCGAGTCGTAGCCGAGCCGCTCGGCCAACAGGACCCGGTCCAGTGGCAGGTCAAGGCGGGCTGACGACCAGACGTCGAGGCCGAGACCGAGCTTCATGGAAAGCGCCTCAGGCGTTGACGTCGACCACGACGCGCCCCCGGACCCGCCCCGCCAGGATCTCCTCCGAGACGCCGATCACGTCGTCGAGGCCGACGATGTGGGTCATCGACGCCAGCAGGCCCTGGTCCAGGTCGGCGGCCAGGCGCTCCCAGGCCACGAGGCGCCGGGGCCGGGGCACGGTCACCGAGTGAACACCCCGAAGCGTCACGCCCCGCAGGATGAACGGCGCCACCGTGGTCGGCAGGTCCATGCCCTGCGCCAACCCACAGGCGGCCACGCAGCCCTCGGGCTCGATGGCGGCCAGCACGTTGGCCAGGGTGTGGCTGCCGACGGCGTCGACGGCGCCCGCCCAGCGGCTGCGTTGGAGCGGCCGGGTCGACGACTCCGACAACTCGTTGCGGTCGACGATGGTCGACGCACCGAGGCCGGTCAGGTAGTCGGCCTCCTCGGGGCGACCCGTCGAGGCGTGGACCTCGTAGCCGCGAGCAGCCAGCAGGGCGATTGCGGTGCTGCCCACTCCGCCGGCGGCGCCGGTGACGAGGACGGGGCCGCCGTCGGGCCGTACGTCGTGCTCCTCGAGGGCGAGTACGCAGAGCATCGCCGTGTAGCCGGCCGTGCCGATGGCCATGGACTGTTCGGAGGTGAAGGCGTCGGGCAGCGGAACCGTCCAGTCGCCGTTCACCCGGGCCCGCTGGGCGAAGCCGCCCCAGGTGTCCTCGCCGATGCCCCAGCCGTTGACGATGACGGCGTCACCCACCGCCACATCCGGATGCTCGGATTCGACCACGGTGCCGGCCAGGTCGATGCCCGGGACCATCGGCCACGAGCGCACGATCGGCGACGAGTTCGTAACCGCCAGGCCGTCCTTGAAGTTGACCGTCGAGTGGGTCACGTCGACGAGTACGTCGCCGGCGGGGAGGGCGTCGTCGGCGACCTCGGTGACGCCGGCCCGGAAGCCGTCGTCGTCCTTGTCGACCAGCAGGGCACGGAACACGGGATCTCCTCGGGGATGGGGGGCGGTGCGCCGGACTACCGGCCGAACATGGCCAGCCACTGCTCCTCGGAGCGCGGCATGAACACGAAGTTGGTGGACCGGGTGTGGCCCATGGTCGCCGACGGCTGCGGCGAGTACAGGTGCCCGGGATAGAGCACCGCCTCGTCGGGCACCCGGGCCAGCCGCTGGGTGAGGCTCTGGTAGAGCGCCGCCGGATCGCCGCCCGGCAGGTCGGTGCGGCCACACCCCTCGAGGAACAGCGTGTCCCCGGCAACCAGGCGGCCGTCGACGAGGAAGCACTGGCTGCCGGGCGTGTGGCCAGGGGTGTGGATCAACTCAATGTCGACCTCCCCCACCCGAACCCGGTCGCCGCTGGCGTGCTCGACCACGTCGCCCTCGCCAAGGCCGGTGACCTTGCGGATGAACTCGGCCTCCTCCCGCTGTGCGTGGACCGGCACCGAGACCTCCTCGAGCAGCTCCTTGGCGCCCGCTATGTCAAAGCCCATCATCGAACCGCCCACGTGGTCGGGGTGGTAGTGGGTGGCCAGCACCCCGGCGCAGCGCATGCCGTCCGCTTCGAGGATCCCCAACAGGCCCGCCACGTCGTAGGCCGGGTCGACGACCACCGCCTCGCCGGTCTGCCGGTCGCCGATCAGGTACACGAAGTTGACCATCTGCTGCGCCAACTGGTTGCGGTGCCCGAAGTCCCGGCCGGACAGGAGCTGGCGGAAGTAGAGGCGGTCGTCGCCGGGCACGGCGCCCGGGGCGCCGCCGTCGGAACCGGAACCGTCGTTCATGACCGCATCGTAGGGAGCAGGTCAGGCCGGCTCGCCGTCGGGCGGTGGCACAAGGGGCTCGACCCCCCGCTGTCGCCACGCCTCCTCGGCCAGGGACACGACCTCCCGCAACGGCAGACCCAGGAGGCGGGCGGCCCGGGCGGCGTCGTCGTGCTCGGGCTTGGCGCGCCCCGCGGTGACCTTCATGGCGATCCGCTCGCCGAGGACCTCGACCTCGTCCAACGAACGGGCGGCCGGCCAGCGCTCGATGGTGTGGCCGCGCACGCCCAGCGACCCGGTCTCGGCGGTGAGGACGGCGGCGACCTCGCCCATCCGGGCCGGATCGCACAGGGCGCTCACCACGTGGGCGGGGCGGCCCTTCTTCATCACGATCGGGGTGACCCAGGCGTCGTGGGCGCCGGCCTCGAGGCACCGCTCCACGGCGTGGGCGAGCGCCTCGCCGGTGGCGTCGTCGACGTTGACCTCCAGCACGGCGACCGGTTGTCCCGGCCGGTCGGCCACGGTGGCCTCGCCGACCACCACCTGGGTGGCGTTGGGTTGTCCGTCGAGGTCGCGGTCGCCGGCACCGAAGCCGCTGGCGGCGATCGCCATGGCCGGCATCGCCCCCCACCCGCAGGCCGTGGCGGCCAGCAGGGCGGCACCCGTGGGGGTGGTCAACTCGAACGGGACGTCGGTGCCGTGCGTCGGGGCGCCGGCCAGGAGGCCGACGGTGGCGGGGGCCGGCACGGGGATGAGGCCGTGGGCGGAGCGCACCATGCCGGTCCCGGTGGCGACGCTGCTGGCGTGGACCTCGTCGATGCCGAGCACCTCGAGGGCGGCGCAGGTGCCGACCACGTCGACGATGCTGTCGAGCGCCCCGACCTCGTGGAAGTGCACCTGGGAGGGCGGGCGGTTGTGCAGCCGGCCCTCCACCTCGGCGAGGGCGTGGAAGGTGGCGAGGGACCGACGGGCCACCCGCTCCGGCAGCCCGGCCTCCTCGATCATGGCCGTGATGTTCCCGGCGGTGCGGTGGACCGTGGTGTCCTCGGCGTGGACACGGGCCTTGGTGGCGGCGATTCCGCAGCGCAGCACCGGCTCGAACTCGAGCTTCCAGCCGCCCACCGGCAGTCGCTCGACCAGTTCGACCACCTGGTCGCCGTCGGCGCCGGCGTCGACCAGTGCCCCGAGGGCCATGTCGCCGGCGATGCCGGAGAAGCAGTGGAACCAGGCCAGGCGGGTCACGACGGCGGCCCCAGCCAGCGCATCACGGCGCAGGCGGCGCCGAAGCCGTTGTCGATGCCGACGACCGTGAGGCCCGAGGCACACGAGGCGAGCATCCCCAGCAGGGCGGTGACGCCCTCGAGGGAGGCGCCGTAGCCGACGCTGGTGGGCACGGCGACCAGCGGTGCCCCGGTCAGGCCGCCGACCACGCTGGTGAGAGCCCCCTCCATGCCGGCGACCACGACCACGGCGTCGGCCGCCTGGAGCACTTCGACCTCGGCGAGGAGGCGGTGGATGCCAGCCACGCCGACGTCGGTGATGCGCACGGGGTCGAGGCCGTGCGCCCACAGCACGGTGGCGCACTCGTCGGCGACCGGCAGGTCGGCGGTTCCGGCGGTGACCACGGCAACCTGTTCGCCGCGTTCTGCGGCCCGCCGCCAGACGGCGGTCGCCCCCCGGACGGTGGCGGTGGCGTCGACCGCCAAGGCCGCCTCGAACTGCGCCTTGTCGGCCCGGGTCAGTACCACCGGGCCGATTCCGCCGGCCAGCAGCTCCCCCACGACCAGTGCCACGTCCTCCGGAGTCTTGCCCGGCCCGTACACCGCCTCGGGGAGGCCCTGGCGGAGCGCCCGGTGGTGGTCGACCCGTGCGTTGCCGAGGTCGGTGAACGGCAGCGCCGCCAGGCGACGCACCGCATCGTCCGGTTCGACCTCGCCGGCGGCGACGGCGTTCAGCAAACCCCGAAGGGCCTCGGCGTCCATGTCACTATCCTCTCCCGTCGTGGCCGATGACGCACCCCCAAACCCCACGACCGTCGCCTATCTGGGTCCGGCGGGAACCTTCACCGAGCAGGCCCTGTTCACCCAGCCCGACCTCGTGGCGCTCGACCACGTGCTGGCGACGTCCATCCCCGACGTGCTGCGGCGGGTCGCCGAGGGCGAGGTTTGCCAGGGGTTCGCCGCCATCGAGAACTCCATCGAGGGCAGCGTCAACGTCACCCAGGACACGCTGGCCTTCGAGGCCGACCTGCTGATCCAGCGCGAGGTCGTCATCTCGGTCCAGCTGAACCTACTGGCCCGGCCGGGCACGACCCTGGCCGACGTCGAACGGGTCGTGTCGTTCCCGCACGCCATCGCCCAGTGCCGTGGATGGCTGGCCGAGCACCTGCCCGACGCCGCCATCGACGCCTCCAACTCGACCGCCGACGCGGCCCGCCGGATCGCCGACGGCGAGGGCTCCACCACCGCCGCCATCGCCCCGGCCCGGGCCGCCGAGGTCTACGGCCTCGACGTCCTGGCCGAGGACGTCGAGGACCATCCCGAGAACGAGACCCGGTTCGTGCTGGTCGCCGACGACGGCATCCCGGCCCCGACCGGCCACGACAAAACCTCGCTGGTCGTGTTCCAACGGGCCGACCGGCCCGGCAGCCTCCTCGGGATCCTCCAGGAGTTCGCCGCCCGTTCGATCAACCTGACCCGCCTGGAGTCCCGCCCGACCAAGCAGGGCCTCGGTGACTACTGCTTCCTGATGGACCTCGAGGGGCACGTGGCCGACGACGTCGTGGCCGACTGCCTTCGCAACCTGCACATGAAGCACGGCCGCGTGAAGTTCCTCGGCTCGTATCCGGCGGCGGGCAGCAACGGCGACGAGGTGCGCAGCGAGGCCTCGGCGGCCATGCAGGCCGCCGACGTCTGGCTCGGCGACCTGCGGGGCCGGATCACCGACTGAACCTCGGACGGTTCACCGCCACGCGGGCCGAATTGGCGGAGGGAGGGGGATTCGAACCCCCGGAGCCCGTGGGCTCAACGGCTTTCAAGGCCGTCGCAATCGTCCGCTCTGCCATCCCTCCGCCGCCGAGCGTAGGCGGATGGCCGGGGTCCGCGGCTTCGGGCCCTCCGGTAGCCTCGTGCGTTCGAGGAGAGGTGGCCGAGTCAGGTCGAAGGCGCTCCCCTGCTAAGGGAGTATGGGCCCAAAAGCTCATCGTGGGTTCGAATCCCACC
>DEAL01000041.1:6473-6598 GCA_002346745.1 Candidatus Neomicrothrix sp. UBA2983
CGAATCCCACCCTCTCCGCCATTTCCGACCGCCGTGCCACGCGCCACGGTGGGCGGCGGCGGGCCGCTCGTAGACTCGGGCGCCTGCGCTCGTAGCTCAATTGGATAGAGCATCTGACTACGGAT
>DEAL01000009.1:0-23525 GCA_002346745.1 Candidatus Neomicrothrix sp. UBA2983
CATCTGGTCGAGACGCGCATCGATGCCGTCCAGGCGGGCGCCGATGGCCAGGACATCGCTGCGGCGGGCGAGGTCGTCGCTGCCGGGCGTCTCGAGCAGTTCCATCAGCACACCGGCCGGCTGGTCGCCCAGCACCACCTCGAGCTGCTCGCGCAGCGTCTGCCGATCCCGTTCATCCACCGTCATTCTTCCTCCTCGGGTCCTGCCCGGCAAGGCGCCGGACGGCTCGGGGGAAGCGAGGGTCCCGACGGTAGGGGGCGGGTGTGACAGCGGGTGGCGCCGTGGGGCAGCGCTCAGTCGGTGAGCGCCTCGGGGAGGGGTTCGGCGTGGACGACGGCCACGCGGCGGGTGGCCCGGGTGAGCGCCACGTAGAGGGCACGCAGGCCCTGCACCTGTTCGGCGACGATCCGGGCCGGCTCGACCACCACGGCGGCATCGACCTCGAGGCCCTTGACCAGCGTCACCGGGACGACCGCCACCGGGGCGTCGAGGCCCCGACGGGTGGGACGGCCGAACTCGACGCCGGCCGCCTCCAGGGCCGCCTCCACCTCGGCGACCTGTGACGCCGCCACGATCACCGCCATGTTGCCCTTCTCGACCGCCGCCGACTCCTCGCTGACGACCTCCGCCACGGATGCCGCCACGTCCTCCACGGCCACGAACCGCGGTTCCTCGCCGTCACCCCGAACCGCCACCGGCGGCGTGAGGTCGGGGACGGCCACGGCCAGCACCCGACCGGCGAGGTCCATGAGCGGACCGGGGATGCGGTAGCCCACGGTCAGCTCGTGCCGCTGCGAGGGACGCTTGTCGGGCAGGTGGTCGAGGATGCTCTCCCAGCCGTCGTGGGCCCAGGCGCCCGTGGCCTGGGCGATGTCGCCCACCACGGTCATCGAACCATTCAGGGACCGCCGCTCGAGCATGCGCAGTTCCATCGGTGAGAGGTCCTGGACCTCGTCCACGACGATGTGGCCGTAGGTGCGGACGGCGTCCTGCTCCCGACGGCCCGGCCGCGGCCCCAGTACCGCCCGGGCCTCGTCCAGCAACGGGGCGTCGGAGGCCGACCAGCGGATGTTGTCGACGTCGGCGGCCCGCGGTCGGAACAACGACTCGACGTCGTCGGCGGTGAGCGACGAGTCGGCAGCCCGCAGCAGCGCACGCGACCCGAACAGGTCGTTCAGCAGTTGCGCCGGCGTCAGGACCGGCCACATCCACTCCAGTGCCTCGCGGACCGACAGCTCGCCGCGCAGGCGCTCCCGGACGGCGCCCGGATCGAGGTCGGCGCGGGCACTCTCGGCCAGCGTCGAGAAGAACTCCTGCTCTACATAGCGGCGGGCCGCATTGTGGGTGCGGAAGCGGCGACGCGCCTCGGCCACGATCCGCTCCGTCTCCTCGACGGTGATCCGCAGCCACTGAACGCCGTAGCCGACCCGCAGGTCGCGGCGCAGCGACCGCTGGCGGGTCCGGGCCGCCCGGGCCACGAACCTGACCATGCGCAGGTCGCCCTTCAGCCGGGACACCGACTCGGCATCGTGGCGGTCGTCGACACGGACGCCGCCGACCACGTCGGACAGCGTCGCCAGTTCGATGCCGGCCTCGCCGAGGGACGGCAGCACCTGCTCGATGTAGGCCAGGAAGAGCCGGTTCGGGCCGACAACCAGCACCCCCTGTCCCTCGAGGGGAAACCGGTTCGTGTACAGCAGGTAGGCGGCCCGGTGCAACGCCACCACGGTCTTGCCGGTGCCGGGGCCGCCCTGAACGGCCAGCACGCCGGGCATCGGCGCCCGGATCACGAGGTCCTGCTCGGCCTGGATCGTGCCGACGATGTCGCCCAGTCGCCCGGTGCGCGCCGTCTCGAGGGCGGCGATCAGGGCCCCCTCGCCGCGTAGGCCGTCGCCGTCCCGAAACCGCTCGACGTCCCCGAACAGTTCGTCCTCGATGGCCAGGAGTTCCCGGCCGCGGCTCACGAAGTGGCGCCGACGCTCGAGTCCCATCGGCATGCGGCCCGTCGCCCTGTAGAAGGCCTCCGCCACCGGGGCACGCCAATCCACGACCACGGGCTCCTGGTCGTCGTCCCAGACACCGACACGGCCGATGTAGTAGCGGCCGCCGCCGGTCGTCCCGTCGCCCCCTCCGTCAGCCTCCTGGTCGATGCGGCCGAACACGAGGGCGGCATCGCCCATCTCGAGGCGGCCCAGGCGGGCGGCCACGGCGTCCCAGATGGCCTCGCGCTCGAAGCGGGCCTGGTTGGTGCCGCCGCGCCCCACCTGCACCATGCCGGTGAGTTCACGGGCCCGATCCCGGGCCGCCTCAAGGAAGGCGTACGCCCGGTCGACGTAGTCCTGTTCAGCGACGAGTTCGGGGTGCATCGTCTCCGACGCTCCTGGTGGTTCGGTGGAGGGTGCCAGCCGGGAAAACCGGGGGGCTCGGGGGTCCGGGAGCGGCCCGGACCCGTTTTGGCCGAACAGCGAGTTTACCGGACCGGCTCGCAGCCACCCCTCGCGCCACCTGCGCCCACGGCGTGCCACGATGACCCGATGGTGACCGTCGGACTCGTCCTCAGCGCCGGAGGCATGCACGCCGCCGCGCACCACGCCGGGGTGCTGGCCGCCCTCGCTAAGGGCACCGGCTGGGACCCACGTGCCGCCGACCTGGTCGTCGGCACATCGGCCGGGTCGGGCACCGCCGCGACGCTCCGGGCCGGACTCGACGCCGCCGACCACCGGACCTACTACACGGGTCGGAGGCTCTCCCCCGACGGCCAGGCCATCGTCGACCGGATCACCACGCCGTTCGACCTCCCCACCTCGCCGCCGCCGCCCGATTCTCGACGCCCCGCCAACCCGCTGCTGGTCGCCCGGGGCCTGTTCGGTCGGGGGCGTCCCCGCCCGGTCGTTGCCCTCGCCGGCCTGCTGCCGGAGGGCGGCGTCGACGGCACGATGTTCGGCGAACGCGCCCGGCAGGTCCACCCCGGCCACTGGCCGGACCGGCCCACCTGGATCTGCGCCGTCGACCTCGACTCAGGCCGGCGGACCGTGTTCGGACGAGACGATTTCGACCCCGACCTGGGCACCGCCGTCCAGGCCTCGTGCGCCGTCCCCGGTTTCCTCCAGCCCGTGTCCTGGGCGGGACGGCGATACGTGGACGGCGGCGTCCACTCCTCGACCAACGCCGACCTGCTGGCGACGCTCGGCCTCGACGTGGTGGTCGTCTCGTCGTCGATGACCGCCGTCCGCGGCCTCGACACGTGGCCGGCCGGCCCCCTCAGCCGGGCCTGGCACAGCCGGACTCTGATCCGGGAGGTGGCCGGACTCCGCCGACGCGGCACCGCCGTCCTCGTGCTCCAGCCCACCGGCGACGACCTGGAGGTCCGGGGCGGCAACGACCTGGACGGCGACACCAACCTCGCCATCTGCGAGGCCGCCCGGGTGTCGACGCTGGCCCGGCTGGCCCACCCCGACGCCGAACCCGCCCGGCGACTGCTGGCGGCGGCACAGGTCGAGGCCCGCCTCGCTCCCTGACAGCGCCTTCCCTGACGGCAAGCCGGTGGACGGTCGCTAGCGTCGCAGCGTGCCTGCCAGCACCCCCGCCGCCGACTGCTTCCTCGCCGCCTGCCGCGGCCTGCCCCACGACCGTACCCCGGTGTGGTTCATGCGCCAGGCCGGCCGCTCGCTGCCCGAGTACCGCGCCATTCGCGGCACCGGCAGCATCCTCGACGCCATCGCCGACCCCGAACTGGCCACCGAGATCACGCTCCAACCCATCCGTCGCTACGGCACCGACGCCGCGATCCTCTACTCCGACATCGTCGTCCCCGTCCACGCCATCGGCTTCGGCGTCGACGTCCGGCCCGGCGTCGGCCCCGTCGTCGACCAGCCTTTCGAGCGAGCCGCCGACCTAGACCGACTCCGGCCACTCGACCCCGAGGCCGACACGCCCTACGTGCTCGAGACCGTCCGGTCGCTGGCCGCCGAGCTCCCGGTCCCGCTGATCGGGTTCGCCGGGGCGCCGTTCACCGTTGCCTCCTACCTGATCGAGGGCGCCCCGTCCCGCACCTACGCCCGGACCAAGGCCCTGATGCTGGGCGACCCCGACCTGTGGTTCGCCCTGCTCGACCGGCTGGCCGACCTCGCCATCACCTCGCTGCGCTCCCAGGTCGACGCCGGCGCCCGGGCGTTGCAGGTGTTCGACAGCTGGGCCGGCGCCCTCGCCCCACCCGACTACGAGCGCTACGTCCTGCCGGCCAGTCGCCGGGTGTTCGCCGAGGTCGCCGACCTTGACGTCCCCCGCATCCACTTCGGCGTCGGCACCGGCGAGATCCTGCCCCTCATGGCCGCCGCCGGGGCCGACGTGGTCGGCGTCGACTGGCGGGTTCCCCTCGACGAAGCCCGGCGTCGACTCGGCCCGGACGCCGTCCTCCAGGGAAACCTCGACCCCGCCGCCTGCCTTGCGCCGGTCGAGGCGGTCGAGGCGGCCGTCGCCGACGTGCTGCGCCGCAACGGTGGCCACCCCGGCCACGTCTTCAACCTCGGCCACGGGGTGCTCCCCGAGACCGACCCGGGGATCCTCGGGCACGTGGCCGACCTGGTCCACGCCCACCGGTCCGGGGACTGAGCGTGGCCGGTCGCCGCGTCATCGTCGTCGGCGCGGGCATCGCCGGCCTCTCGGCGGCCCACCGCCTCGCCACCGACCACCCCGACGTCGACCTCACCGTCCTCGAGGCCGCCAACGCCGCCGGCGGCCGCATCCGGACCAGCCCCTTCGCCGGCCTACCGGTCGACGAGGCCGCCGATGCGTTCCTCGTCCGGGTCCCCTGGGCACTCGACCTGTGCCGCGAACTCGACCTCGCCGACGAACTGGTCACGCCCTCCGCCCGGGCCGCCTCCGTCTGGCTGGACGGCACCCTCCGTCCGCTGCCGACCCCCAACGTGCTGGGTGTGCCCCTCGACCCGGCCGGCGTCGCATCGGGCACGCTGCCGGCCAGCGACCTTGAGCGGCTGGCCGGCGACGGGCGGCCCGACACGCCGATCCCCGACGGCGACCCGACCGTCGGGCAGGTCGTCCGGGCCTGCGTGGGCGACGCCGTCTTCGAACGGCTCGTCGACGCCCTGTTGGGCGGTGTCAACGCCGGACGGGCCGACGACCTGAGCTGCACCGTAATGGCGCCACAGCTCCTCGCCGCAGCGCGCCACCCCGACGGACTCCTCGCCGCACTCCGCGCCGCACAGCAGCAGGCCGACCCGTCGGCGCCGGTGTTCAACACCCACCCGGCGGGCATGGGGCACCTCGTGGACACCCTCGCCACCCGGTTGGGCGACCGGCTCCGCCTCCGCACGCCGGTCACCGGCATCGGACGCACCGGCGCCGGCTGGCTGGTCGGCACCGACAACGGTGTCGAGGTCGCCGACGCCGTCGTCCTGGCCGTTCCCGCCCACGTCGCCGGCGACCTCCTCACCCCCGTCGATGCCGAGGCCGCCGACCTCCTGGCCGCCATCCCCCACGCCTCGGTGGTGCTCGCCACGTTCGCCTACCGCCGGGACAATTTCGCGGCCCCCGGCGACCAGAGCGGCTTCCTCGTCCCGCGCCACGCCGGACTGCTCATGACCGCCTGCTCGTTCGCCGGCAGCAAGTGGGCGCACCTCGACGACGGCGACCGCTGCCTGCTCCGCGTGTCGGCGGGACGCATCGACGACGACCGCCACCTGAGCATCGACCGGGACGGTCTCCAGCGGGCCCTCGCCCGCGACCTCGCCACCACAGTCGGCATCGAACAGCCCCCGGCCGCCGTCCGGCTGTCGCCCTGGCCGCGTTCACTCCCCCAGTTCGCCTCCGGCCACCTCGACCGGATGGCCACCGTCGACGAGCGCCTGGCCGAAGCCGCCCCCGGCCTGGCGGTGGCCGGCGCCTTCCGGCACGGCGTGGGCATCCCGGCCTGCATCCGGTCCGGCGCCGAGGCGGCGGCCGCCGTCGCCTGAGGTCGATCCGGCTGGAATCCGGGGGAATCCCGCCGGGAGCGCAGGTTTCCCGGCCCCGGCATGGTTCGATGGGGGCATGGCACCCCAGACGACGCCCGCCAACGAATGGGCCGAGGCGCGCCCCGGGACCGGCTCCGAGCACCCCGACGAACTGCCCGCCACGAACTACCTGCAGATCGAGCGGACCTTCTGCTTCGCCGACCTCTCCGGCTTCACCCGCTATACGAGCGAGCACGGCCCACTGGCCGCCGTCGACCGGCTCGAGGAGTTCCGCAGGGTGTCCCGTGACGTCGCCGCCAAGCGTGGGGTGCGGGTCGCCAAGTGGCTGGGCGACGGCGTGATGATGGTCGGCACCGAGCCCACCCCCACCATCGCCTGGGGCGGACACGTCATCTCGCACTTCAAGGAGGCCGGCGTCGAGGTCCGGGCCGGACTGGCCACCGGCATCGCCCTGCTGTTCGAGGGCGACGACTACATCGGCGAGCCGGTCAACCTGGCGGCCAAGCTGTGCAGCGTCGCGGAGCCCGGTGAGATCCTCGCCAGCTGCGACGTCGACTACCTGCCGAACTGGATGCAGGTGCTCGAGGTCGAGGAGGTCGACATCCGCGGCGTGGGTTCCGTCCGGGGCATCCAGCGCCTCGGCCCCCGCCTGGACTGACACCATGCCGTCCGGGCCCCGCACCGTCGTCACCGCCGTGCTCGCCGGCCTGCTGCTGGCCGCCTCGGTTCCCCCCTGGGGATGGTGGCCGACCACCTTCGTCGGGATCGCCCTGCTGGACCGCCTGCTGGAGGGGCAGCCGGCCCGACGCCGCTTCTGGCGAACCACCGGTGTGGCCGCCGCCTGGCTGTTCCCCGGCACGGTCTGGATCTGGGACCTCACCCCGCCCGGCTGGCTCATCGCCAACGCCCTCTACAGCGCCTACTTCGGGCTGGGCGCCGCCCTGCTACCCGCCGGCCGCGGTCGACGGATCGGCCTGGTCGGCGTCGTCGTCCTCGGCGAGTTCGCCCGCTGGAACTGGCCGTTCGGCGGCGTCCCGCTGGCCACCCTGCCCATGGGCCAGGCCGCCGGCCCGCTGGCCCCCGTCGTGCGCGTCGGCGGCCCACTGCTGCTGGCCGCCCTCGTCGTCGTCGTCGGCGTCGGCCTGGCCGCACTGTTCGACGGGCGCCGTGCCGGCACCGGATCGATCGCCGCCATCGTCGGCTCGGTCGCCGCCGTCACGGTTGCCGCCGTGCTCGCCGCCCTGGCACCGGCCGGGCAGCCGGTGGGTGAGCTGGACGTGGCGCTCGTCCAGGGCGGCGGACCGCAGCGCACCCGGGCCACCCCGACCGGGGCCGCCATCGTGTTCGCCAAGCAGCTCGAGGCCAATCGACTCGTCGAGACACCGGTCGACCTCGTGGTGTGGCCCGAGAACGTCGTCAACCCGACACCCGAACCTGCCGACGGCGTGCGGTCGCCGGACCGCCTCTACGCCGACGACGCCGCTGCCGCCCTCGAAGCCGAGGCCCGTCGACTCGACGCCGTCCTCGTACCGGGCTGGTTCCACCGCCACCCCACGATCGCCACGGCGAACCTCAACTACTCGACGGCGATGGAGCCGGACGGACGGGTCGTCGACCGCTACGACAAGGTCCGAACCGTCCCCTTCGGTGAGTTCGTCCCGTTCCGCGGCCTCCTCGAGGCGGTCTCGGGGACCGACCTGCCGGCCCGCGACGTCCTGCCCGGCACCGGTCCCGCCGTCCTCGACTCCAGCATCGGCCGACTCGGCGTGGCCATCTCGTGGGAGGTGTTCTTCGAGCACCGCACCCGCGACGCCGCCGCCGACGGCGCCGAGGTCCTCCTCAACCCCACCAACGGCGCCAGCTACTGGTTGACGGTGCTGCAGTCCCAGCAGGTGGCGTCCAGCCGGCTGCGGGCGCTCGAGACGGGCCGCTGGGTGCTCCAGGTCGCCCCGACGGGGTTCAGTGCCGTCGTCGACCCCCAGGGCCGGGTGCTCCAGCGCACCGGCGTCTCCGAGCAGGCCGTGCTCCACGCCACGGTCGAGCGCCGCACCGGCGACACGTGGGCCACGCGGGTCGGCCCGTGGCCCATGCTGCTCGTCGCCCTCGTGTGCCTCGCCGCCGCCCACCAGCCCGGACGGCGCCCGGCCCGCGCCTCTCGATCGACCGGGGCGGGCTGGTCGGCCGGGGCGGGCTAGCCGGCCGGGGCGGGCGCCCGGGCGACGAGCACCGACACCCGGTGCGGGGCGACCACCTCGTCGCCGGGGAACCGCTCGGCCAGCAGTCGCTCCAGGTCGGCGTCGAAGGCGGCCGCTGCCTCGGACGACAGGTTCACGATGCCGGCGCTGGCCACGATCCGATGCCGCCACGAGTCGGCCCGGTACGGAACGTCCAGGTCCTCGACCCAGGTCTCCAACAGTTCCAGGCCGGCCCGTTCGACCTGCTCGACAGCCGGCGGAAGCGGCTCCCGGATGCCCCCCATGTCCCACGACGGGTTGTGGGCGGCGATCAGGTCCTCGGTCTCTCCGGACACGCTGCCCGGCAGTGGCAGCCAGTCGAAGTTGCAGATGGCCAGCAGCCCCCCGGCGACGAGCAGCCGCCGTACCTCGACGGCGGCGGCGTCCCCGTCGAACCAGTGCCAGCACTGGGCCGCCACCACGGCGTCGAACGACGTACCGGGGAGGCCGGTGTCCTCGGCCGGCGCCTCGCACCACTCGACCGAGACGCCGTCGTCGACAGCCATGCGCCGGGCGGCCGCGAGCATCCGCCCGTCCACGTCGAGGCCCGTCACCCGACAGCCGCGGGCGCCGAACTGCCGGGCGAGGGTGCCGGTGCCACATCCCAGGTCGAGCAGCCGCTGTCCGGCCAGGCCGACCCCGCCGGCCACCAGCCGGTCCACCGACGCCGCGGGGAACTCGGCGCGGTGCCGGGCGTAGTCGTCGGCCCGGGACCCGAAGCGGTCACCCTCGATGCCGGGCACGCTCAGACCTCGAGCAACAGGGTGACCGGGCCGTCATTGACCAGTTCGACCTGCATCTCGGCGCGGAAGCGGCCGGTCGCCACCTCGAGCCCCTCGGCCCGCAGCGCCGCGACGACTTGCTCGACCAGCGGCTCGGCCTGTTCGGGCGGCGCCGCGGCGATCCAGGTCGGGCGACGGCCCTTGGCGGCATCGCCGTAGAGGGTGAACTGGCTGACGACCAGCACCGAGCCGCCCACGTCGACCACCGAACGGTTCATCACCCCGTCGTCGTCGTCCATGATCCGCAACCCGGCGACCTTGGCCGCCAGCCGGTCGGCCTGCGCCCCACCGTCGTCGTGGGTGACCCCCACGAGCACGCACAGCCCGGCACCGACGGCGCCGACCACCTCGCCGTCGACCGTCACGGAGGCCCGCTTCACACGCTGCACCAGGGCTCGCATGCAGCCGACGGTACCCCGCACGCCTCCCGGGACCCGAAAGCGACCGACGGCACGTCACCCGGTGGCGCGTTCCCGCCGACGTCCCGCCAGACTTGTCCGATGCCCGTTTCCGGCCAACTCCCCGGCCCCCTCGACGACGCCCCCCTGCGGATCGCCTACCTGGCGTACCGCGGCAAGCCGCACTGCGGCGGGCAGGGCGTCTACACCCGCCACCTCACGCGTGCGCTGGCCGACCTCGGGCACCACGTCGAGGTCCTCGCCGGCCAGCCCTACCCGGTGCTCGACGAACAGGTCCCGTTGGTCCCATTGCGCAGCCTCGACCTCTACAACGACCACTTTCCGATGCGCAAGGCCCGGATCTGGGAGTTCAAGAGCGTCTGGGACGTCGCCGAGGCGATGTCGTTCAACACCGGCAACTTCTCGGAGCCGATGGCGTTCAGCCTCCGCGCCTGGGACCACCTCCGGAAGCGGCCCGACGACTTCGACCTCGTGCACGACAACCAGTGCCTCGGCTGGGGACTGCTCCTGATGCAGGAACAACTGCGGCTACCGGTCCTCTCCACGATCCACCACCCGATCACGGTCGACCGCCGGCTCGAGATCGAGCACGCCCGCACCCTCTGGGAGGAGTTCGGCAAGCGCCGCTGGTACTCGTTCACCCGGATGCAGACCCAGGTCGCCAAGCGGATGCGACGCGTGATGACCGTCTCCGAGTCCTCCCGCAGCGACATCGTGGCCGACCACCAGGTCCCCGAGGACCGGGTCCACGTGGTGCCGGTCGGCGTCGACCCCGACCTCTTCCGCCCCGTCGAGGGAGTCGCCCCGGTCCCGGGCCGGATCGTCACCACCGCCAGCGCCGACGTGGCCATGAAGGGGCTCCGGTTCCTCCTCGAGGCCGTCGCCAAGCTGCGGACGGAGCGGGACGTCGAGCTGGTCATCATCGGCAAGCCCAAGGCGTCCAGCGCCGCCAGTGACACCTTCGAGCGCCTCGGCCTCACCGACTGCGTCACCTACGTCCACGGCGTCCCCGACCAGCGGATCGTCGAGCTCTACAGCGAGGCCGAGGTCGCCGTCGTCCCATCGCTCTACGAGGGCTTCTCCCTGCCGGCCATCGAGGCCATGTCGTGTGGCGTGCCGCTCGTGGCCACCACCGGCGGCGCCCTCCCGGAGGTCACCGGCACGCACGACGAGACCTGCTTCCAGGTCCCGCCCGGCGACGCCGACGCCCTGGCCGCCATGCTCCGCACGGTCCTCGACGCGCCGGACGCCCGCGCCCGGGTCGGCGCCAACGGCCGACGCCGCGTCATCGACCACTGGAGCTGGCGCCACACCGCCCTCCGAACCGTCGAGCAGTACCGGGAACTCCTCGCCGACCACCGGGGCCGACCCCGCCGCTAGTGCTCACCGCCGACTACGACCGCCTCGGGCTGCGACCCGGCGACCGCCTGCTGGACCTCGGCTGCGGCTTCGGCCGCCACGCCTTCGAGGCCCTGCGACGGGGCGCCCACGTGGTGGCCTGCGACCTCGGGATCGACGAGCTTCAGCAGGTGCGGGCCACCGTGGCCGCCATGTGGGAGGCCGACGAGGTGGCGCCGGACGTCGTACTCGAGACCGCCAACGGCGATGCCACCCACCTGCCGTTCGCCGACGGCGCTTTCGACCGGGTCATCGCCAGCGAGGTGATGGAGCACATCGACGACGACGTCGCAGCCCTCGCCGAGTTGACCCGGGTGCTGCGCCCCGGCGGCACGATCGCCATCACGGTCCCGGCGACGCTGCCCGAGCGCATCTGCTGGCGGCTCTCGTCCGACTACCACGCACCGGCGGCACTCGGCGGCCACGTGCGCATCTACGGCCGCCACGAGCTGCGCCGGCGTATGGCGGCGGCCGGCCTCGTCGTCGACGGCGACCACCGGGCCCACGCCCTCCACAGCCCCTACTGGTGGCTGCGCTGCGCCGTCGGCCCGAACCGGCCCGTCGAGGACTCCCGCCTGGTCCGCCTCTACAACCGCTTCCTCACCTGGGACATCGTCGAGGCCCCCGCCCTGACCCGCGGCCTCGACCGCCTCCTCAACCCCGTGCTCGGCAAGAGCCTCGTCGTCTACGCCACCAAGCCGGCGTCGTGCGACACGCCGAAGCCGGTCAGGCATTCCGACCACGACCGGGAGCCCGTCCATGTCCCTGCCTGAGGTCCCCGGCCTGCTCACCACGGCCGACCTGATCCGAACGGCCGAGTCGATCATCGACGTGCAGTTGGCCGACGGCATGATCCCCTGGTTCGAGGGCGGCCACGCCGATCCGTGGAACCACGTCGAAGCCGCCATGGCCCTGGCCGTCACCGGCCACTTCGACGAGGCCGAGGCCGCCTACAGGTGGCTGGCCGACACGCAGCACGTCGACGGCGCCTGGCACGCCTACTACGTGGGCGGGGGCGTCGAAGACCCCAAGTTCGACGCCAACGTCATCGCCTACGTCGCCACGGGCACCTGGCACCACTGGCTGCTGACCCGCGACCGGGGCTTCCTCGAGGCCCAGTGGCCGGTCGTCGAGAAGGCCCTCGACTACGTCCTCGACCTCCAGACGCCCCGCGGCGAGGTGCTCTGGGCCCGCCACCCGGACGGCACACCCTGGCCCTACGCCCTCCTCACCGGCTCGTCGAGCGTCTGCCACAGCCTCCGCTGCGGAATCGCAGTCGCCGAGGAACTCGGCCACGAACGCCCCGACTGGGAACTCTCGCTGGCCTACCTGGCCCACGTGATCCGAACCCGGCCCGACGGTGCCTTCGCCCCCAAGGACCGCTGGGCGATGGACTGGTACTACCCGGTGCTGTCCGGCGCCGTGACCGGACGCCAGGCCGAGGAGGAACTGGCAGCCCAGTTCGACACGTTCGCCCTCCCAGGCCGCGGCATCCGCTGCGTGTCCGACAAGGACTGGACGACCGCCGCCGAGACCTGCGAGTGCGCCATGGCGTACCTGGCCGCCGGCGACCGTCCGACCGCCGAGCGCCTGTTCGCCTGGGCCCAGACGATGCGCAACGACGACGGTCGCTACCTGACCGGCATCGCCTACCCGCAGGCCGTCAGCTTCCCGGGCGACGAGTACACGACCTACACGGCGGCAGCGGTGATCCTCGCCGCAGATGCCCTCGGCGGCGCCAGCCCCGCCGCGCACCTGTTCGTCGACCACCGGGACCTGCCCGACATCATCGATGTGGAGGCCCACGCCGCCAGCGAATTGCCGGTCCGCGAGACGGATTGAGCGGTCTTCGGCGCCCGAGCCCGCCTCAGCAGCCGGGCGCCGTCCGACGCAGCACCCGCAACGACCCGACGGCGTCGACCTCGGCGAACGCCCCCGACCCGACCGCCCGGCACCAGATCTCGTACGGCGGCCGGCCGCCGTCGGCCGGATCGGGGAACACGTCGTGAATCAGCAGCGTGCCCCCGACCGCCAGGTGTGGCACCCAGCCCTCGTAGTCGAGGTGCGCCGGCTCCTCCCCGTGGCCGCCGTCGATGAACAACAGGGCCAGGGGCGTGGCCCAGGCGGCTGCCACCCGCGGCGAGTCGCCGAGCAGCGCCACCACGGTGTCGTCCAGGCCGGCCTCGCCGATGGTCCGGCGGAAGTGCGGCAGCGTGTCGATCCGACCGGTTGCCGGATCGACCAGGTCGGGTTCATGCCACTCCCAGCCGGGCTGGTTCTCCTCGGAGCCACGATGGTGGTCGAGGGCGAAGAGGAGGCGGCCCTGTGCCTCGGCGGCGGCACCCAGGTAGACGCTGGACTTGCCGCAGTAGCTGCCGACCTCGAGGAACGGGCCGGGTGCATCGACCCCACCGGCGTGTTGGTGGAGGGCCAGCCCCTCGTCCCGCGGCATGAACCCGCGGGCGGCGTCCGCCAGGGCGAGCAGGTCCCGCTGGCGGTCGTCCACGGACTCAGTCGTGCCTGCGCACCAGCTCGTGCTCGGTCCGCTCACCCCACAGCAGGTGCTCGAGCACCACGAAGCGGACGATCCAGAGCGCACCGAAGGCCGCGGCGTTGGCGCCCTGGACGGCGAGGGTGTGGTCCGAGAAGCTGTCGACCACGCCGACCAGCGCCGTGGAGAGCACCAGCCCGACGAACGCCAGGCCCCAGAACGGCAGGATCTCGGCGCCGACCTTGTGGTCGCCCTTCTCGCGCTCCCACACGTAGTGGCGGCTGAGCAGGTAGGCCGGGACGCTACCGGCGGCCACGGCGACCACGTTGGCGAGCATCCCCGGCCACCCGAGGCGGGCGTAGCAGAGGTACAGCAGCGTCTGGCCGGTGAAGACGTTGACCACGGAGACCCCGGCGAAGCGGATCAGCTTCTGGCCGTAGTCGCGCCAAAGGCGCGCGACGAGGGAGAGGTGGTCGGTGGGCATGCCCGGGGAGCCTACCCGCACCCCTCTTCGCCGGTCGTGGCACAAGTCACCCGTGCTCCCCTCCTGCCAGGAGCCGCCCGGCCAGCCGTCGGGCCGCCGCCACGGGCGTCTCGGATGACCGCCCTCCGGCCGGCTCCCCCGTCAACAGGTGCCCGACCGCGTCCTCAAGCAAGTGGCCCAGCCGCGCCCGGACCTCGGCGTCGTACCGGCGGGCACGGCGTTCCACCAGACCCCTCCCGGCGGCCAGTCGTCGGTGGTGGTCCTCGACGGCGGCGAGGACCCGGTCGACCCCGTCGCCGGCGGTTGCCGTCGTGGACAGCACGGCGGGTCGGTCGTCGCCGGCCGAGCCGGACACCTCCGAGAGGTCCAGCATCAACTCGAGGTCCCGACGGGCGTCGTCGGCGCCGGGGCGGTCGTCCTTGTTGACGACGAACAGGTCGGCGACCTCGAGCAGGCCGGCCTTGTTGGCCTGGACGGCGTCGCCCCAGCCCGGCGTGACCACCACGACGGTCGTGTCGGCGGCCGCGGCCACGTCGACCTCCACCTGACCGACCCCGACGGTCTCCACGACGATCGGGTCGAAGCCGCAGGCATCGAGGACCCGGACGCTGCCGGGCACCGACAAGGCCAGCCCGCCACCGTGCCCCCGGGTGGCGACCGAGCGGATGAACGCCCCGGCGGCGGTAGCAGCCTCCATGCGGACACGGTCGCCCAAGATGGCGCCACCGGTCAGGGGCGACGACGGGTCGACGGCGACGACGGCGGGCCGACCACCCGCCTCGGTCAGGCGGGTGGCGAGTACGCCGACCAGCGTCGACTTGCCCGATCCGGGGGCACCCGTGATCCCGACCACGTGGGCGCCGCCCGACAGAGGATGGGTGGCCTCGGCGACCTCCTCGGCGGCGGGGCCCCCGTGCTCGACGATGGTCAGCAGCCGGGCTGCCGCACGGCGCTCGCCGCCCCGTGCGGCGGCCAGCAGTCCGGCCGGCGCGCGGTCGTCAGCTCGTGGGCGCATCGGCTCCGAGCACAGCCCGGACCGAGGCCACGACCTCGGCCGCCGAGGCGCCCGGTCCGAGGACCGCCGCCACGCCGGCCGCCGCCAGTTCGCCTCGGTCCTCCTCGGGGACGATCCCGCCGATCACGACCGGGACGTCGTCGAGGCCGGCCTCGGCCAGGGCGCAGACAATGAGCGGTGCCAGCGTGAGGTGGCCGGCGTTGTGCATCGAGATGCCGACCACGTCGGCGTCCTCCTGCTCGACGGCATCGACGATCGTGTCGGTCGTCTGGCGGAGTCCCAGGTAGACCACCTCCATGCCGGCGTCGCGCAGGATGCGGGCGACGACCTTGAGTCCCCGGTCGTGGCCGTCGAGGCCAAGCTTGGCCAGCACCACCCGGATCGGCGTCCCGGCCATCAGACCACCACCGTCTCGACGTAGGTGCCGAACACGCCCTCGAGGACGTCCACGACCTCACCGACGCTGGCGCGGGCACGGGCGGCCTCGACGAGGGCGGGCAGCAGGTTGACGTCGGGCTGTGCCGCGCCGGCGGCGACCCGTTCCAGCGCCGTGCGGACTGCGCCGTCGTCCCTCGCTCGCCGCACGGCGTCGAGTCGCTTCCGCTGGAGGTCCTCGGTGTCCTGGTCGATCCGCAGCAGTCTCCCCGCCCGTCCCTCGTCCCCCTCGGTGAAGGCATTGACCCCGACGATGATCCGCTCGCCGGCGTTGACCTCCCGCTCGAAGCGGTAGGCCGATTCGGCGATCTCCCGCATGAACCATCCACTGTCGATGCCGGCGAGGACGCCCTCGAGGATCGAGCCGGCACCCTCGTCCTCCAGTCGGGAGAAGACCTCCTCGGCCCGGCGCTCCAACTCGTCGGTCATCCACTCGACGTAGGTGGAACCGCCCAGCGGGTCAGCCACGCCAGTCACGCCGGTCTCGTGGGCGATGACCTGCTGGGTGCGCAGGGCGATGCGGGCGGCGTCCTCGGTGGGGAGGGCGTGGGCCTCGTCGTAGGCGTCGGTGTGGAGGCTCTGGGTGCCGCCCAGCACGCCAGCCAGGGCCTGGAGGGCGACCCGGGCGATGTTGACCTCCGGCTGCTGGGCGGTCAACGAGACGCCGGCGGTCTGGGTGTGGAATCGGAGCTTGAGGCTGCGCTCGTCGGTGGCGCCGTAGCGGTCGCGCAGCCAGCGGGCCCAGATGCGGCGGGCGGCACGGAACTTGCCGACCTCCTCGAAGAAGTCGCTGTGGCTGTTGAAGAAGAACGACAGCCGGGGAGCGAACTCGTCGACTGCCAGGCCGGCGGCGACGGCGGCCTCCACATAGGCGAAGCCGTTGGCAAGCGTGAACGCCAACTCCTGGGCGGCCGTCGAGCCGGCCTCACGGATGTGGTAGCCGGAGACGGACACGGGGTTCCAGTGGGGCATCTCGGCGGCGGTGAATCGGATGGTGTCGGTGACGAGGCGCACCGAGGGCCGGGGCGGGAAGAGGTACTCCTTCTGGGCCTGGTACTCCTTGAGGATGTCGTTCTGCAGGGTGCCGGCCAGGCGGGCCCGCTCGACGCCGCCCTCCTCGGCGACGACGACGTACATGGCCAGCAGGATCGGTGCCGGCCCGTTGATGGTCATCGACGTGGTGACGGCCCCGAGGTCGATGTCGGCGAACAGGCCGGCCATGTCCTCGACGGTGTCGACGGCGACGCCGCCCCGGCCGACCTCGCCCAGCGACAGGGGGTGATCGGAGTCGCGCCCCATGAGCGTGGGCATGTCGAAGGCCGTGGAGAGGCCGGTGCCACCGGACCGCAGCAGTTCGCGGAAGCGACCGTTGGTGTCGGTGGCGGTGCCGAAGCCGGCGAACATGCGCATCGTCCAGTGGCGGTCCCGGTACATCCCGGGGTGGATGCCGCGGGTGTAGGGGAAGTCGCCGGGAAGCGGCGCCTCGCCGTACACGGGGTCGACGGGGATTCCCGAGAGGGTCCGGTGCTCGTCGTTCACATCAGGAAGATTACTTGGATGTCCTACTATTTGCCACCCGAACATCAGGACCGTGGCGTGCCTACACTGTCGCCGTGCCCCTCCCGTTCGACCCCATCGCCGAGGCCCGCCGCAACTGGCGCTCCCGCCGCTGGGGCGCCGTCGACGCCATGTCGGCCGCCACCTCCATCACCCGGGCACACCAGGTCCTGCTCCACCGGATCGACGCCGCCCTCGAGCCCCACGGCCTCAACTTCAGCCGCTTCGAGGCACTGGCCCTCCTCCACTTCTCCCGCACCGGTGCGCTGCCGCTCGGCAAGGTCGGCGACCGCCTCCAGGTCCACCCGACCTCGGTGACCAACACCGTCGACCGCCTCGAGGCCGACGGCCTGGTCCGGCGGCGGGCCCATCCCACCGACCGCCGGACGACGCTGGCCGAAATCACCGGCCGAGGCCGCACGACGGTCGAAGCGGCCGCCGGGGCCCTGGCTGAGGTCCACTTCGGGCTCGAGGGCATGGGCCGCGACGACCTGCGTGGCGTGACCGATGCCCTTGCCGGCCTCCGTGAGGGTGCCGGCGACTTCTGAGGACCGCCGGTTGGGGCCGTGGCGGGCCTCCGTGTCACACTGTCACAGAGCACGAGCCCGAGGAGGCGCCCCATGGCTGACGGCACCCGCCCCGCCGAGATCGCTGGATGGCCCAAGCTGGTCATCACCTACCGCACGGACCCCGAAAAGGTCGCCGCACTGCTCCCGCCGGGCCTCGAGCCCGGCGACGAGCCCGTCGTGACCATCGGCGTCTACTGCGTCCCGATCCTCGACGAGCCCGAGTACGGCACCAGCACCCGGATCTCGGCCACCTGGGAGGGGATCCCCGGCGACTACTCGCTCGGCATCGGCATCGACCAGGAGGCCGCCATCTTCAACTCGAAGGAGACCAACGGCCAGCCCAAGTTCCCCTGCACGACCCGCTACTTCCGCTTCGGCGACCGGGTCGAGGCCACCGCCACGCACCAGGGGTACACGTTCATGGAGTTCCGCGGCCGGACGGTCGGCGCCGTCGACCCGACGCCCGGCGACCTCGAGCACAACGAGTGGTGGATCAAGTACTCCCGGGCCGTCGGCAACGTCGAGGGCGAGTACGACTTCCCGCCGCACGTTGTCCGGGTCCGCCAGGTCAGCGAGGAGGTGGCGGTCGAGGAACTGGAGGGCGAACTGGTCCTGCGGGACAGCCCCTGGGACCCCCACACCGAGCTGCTGCCCATGCGCGAGCAGCTCTCCGCCCGCCTCGTCACCTCGGCCCACAAGGACCGGTCGATCACCCTCGCCGGCCCCCTCGACCCGGTGGCGTTCTGGCCCCACGCCGACACCATCGGCGGCTCCCGCTGGCCGGGCCGGCGCGGCGGCCCGCGCAACCTGCGCGAGGTGCCGGCGCTCACCGGCTGACCCCGGATCGGAGCGGGTCAGCCGCCCTCGCTGCTCAGGAGCAGGCCGCTGGTCGGCACGCCGCTGCCGGAGGTCACCAACACGTTCGTCGTCCCGGCGACCTGGTTCACCGATGTGCCACGCACCTGTCGGACCGCCTCGGCGATGCCGTTCATGCCGTGGATGTACGCCTCGCCCAACTGCCCGCCGCTGGTGTTGACCGGCAGTCCGCCCCCCACCTCGATGTTGCCGTCGGCGATGAAGTCCCGTGCCTCGCCGCGGCCGCAGAAGCCGAACTCCTCGAACTGCGGGAGCACGAGCGGCGTGAAGTGGTCGTAGAGCATGGCCGCCTGGACATCCGACGGGCCGACCCCCGAGGCCGCCCACAACTGTTCGGCCACGACGCCCATCTCGGGGATGCCCGTGATGTCCTCCCGGTAGTACGACCGCATCATCCACTGGTCCTCGGCGACCCCCTGGGCGGCGCCGGCGATCCAGGCCGGCGGCTGGTCGAGGTCGCGGGCCCGGTCGGCCGTCGTGATCAGCAGCGCCACACCACCGTCGCTCTCCTGACAGCAGTCCAGCAGGCGCAGCGGCGCCGAGATCATACGGCTGGCCTGGTGGTCCTCGAGCGTGATGGGTCGCCCGTGGAAGAACGCGGCCGGGTTGTTCGCCGCATGGCGGCGGTCGGCGACGGCGATGCGGCCGAAGTCCTCCGAGGTGGCCCCGTACTCGTGCATGTACCGGGTGGCGAACACCGCCGCCCACTGCGCCGGGGTCAGCAGCCCGAACGGCGACGTCCAGCTGTAGGAGACGTCGTTGGCCTCCGGACTCTGGTGGTGGCCCTGGACGCCCCGACCGAACCGGTGCCACGAGCGCTCGTTGAACGCCCGGTAGGCGAGGACGTGGTCGGCAGCGCCGGTGTGGACGGCCATGGCCGCCATGCCCACCGTGGCGCACCCCCCGCCGCCGCCGTGGTTGACCATGCTGAAGAACCGCAGCCGCGGGATGCCCAGGTTGCGCGCCACCTCGATCTCGAAGTTGCGCTCCATCGAGAACAGCGACATGCCGTCGACCTCGTGCGGGTCGAGGCCGGCGTCGGCGCAGGCCGCCAGGCAGGCCTCGGTGGCCAGCTGCATCGGCGTGCGTCCGGAGTCCTTCGAGAACTCAGTGGCGCCGATGCCGACGATGGCCGTCTGCCGGGCGGGGGTCCACATGTCAGCCACCCCGTCCGTCGTCGGGCAGGACCAGGTCGGCGGCACCGTGGACGTGGCGCCCCAGCGAGTTGGTGCCGGCGAACGCCACGGTGACCGTGTCGCCCTCGCAGGCCTCCACCGAGCCGGTCAGGGTCATCACGTCGTCGGGGTGGTTGGAGACACCGAGGCCGATCCGCAGGTTGCGGAATTCGGCGTCGTTGCCGGCCCAGTCGCCAAGCCAGCGGGCCACCACGCCACTGGAGGTGAGGATGTTCATGATGACGTCGGGGAGCCCCTTGGCCCGGGCGGCCGCCGGGTCGTGGTGGACGTCCTGCCCGTCGAAGGTGGCCGTGGCCCCGCCCACGACGAGTTCCCGGGTCACGTCGACCGGGCACGGCGGCAGGCGGTCACCGACCGCCACCTCCCCGCGTCGCAGCGTGCCGTCCCGGCGCCCGGGTTGGGCGGGACGGAACTGGTGCAGCGTCACATCGTCGTGGCTGTCGAGCCAGCAGAGTTCCAGTGGCATGCCGATCTCGAGCTGGTCGGATGGGAGGCCCACGACGTTGGAGACCAGCCGGACCCCCTCCTCCAGCTCGACCAGGCCGACCACCAGCGGGTAGTCGAAGCCAGGCACCTGCGGGTGCTCCGGGGCGGTCCAGCTGTAGAGGGTGCCACGGCCCGAGGCGACGACCCAGTCGTGGTCCATGCCGTGGGTGACCGGGTCGGCGTTGGCCGGCGGGTGGACCAGCCGGCCGCTGTCGGTGAAGCGCTGGATCCGGAGTTCGCGCTCCCGCAAGCCCTCCCAGTGCCAGGCCTGGTCCTGGTTCCAGCGGGGCCGGGGCCGGCGGGGCGGCTCGTCGTCGACACCGGGGTCCTGCGGCGCCTCCTCCCGCCCTCGTCCGGTGCCCGGCCGGAACTTGAAGATGCGGAAGGTGAGCCTCCCGACGGGTGCCCCCGACCCGTCCGTGTACGCCACCTCGGTGGTCACGAAGTGGCCAGTCCCGAGGGCCGTCTGCTTCTCGGCGGAGATTCCGGCCAGCGTCGTCTGCGCCGACAGCACGTCGCCCGCCAGGATCAGCCGCTCGTAGGCCTGGTCCGAGTTGGTGGCGACGACGCCCGTGAAGCCGGCGGCGTCCAGCAGCCCGTAGGCGGCGTGCTGGGGCTGGGCGTCGTCACGGCCGGCGTCGGACCCCTCGAGCCGGTCCGGCATGGTCCAAATGTTGAGCGTGGCCGGCGGGGCGGCGTCACCGGCGAGGAAGCGGGCGTTGGCCTCACCCATCACCCCACACCAGGCGCGGATCTCGTCGCCGGCGACCGGATGCGCCGCAACCTGCACCGGACCCTGACGGCCCACGAGGGCCTGAAGTGCCGCGTCGAGTTGGGCGGAGGACTGGGGGCCGGTCATCGGGACAGCATCGCCGATCAGCCCCGCGGGATCCCCACGGGCCAGTCGCCGGTTACCCCGGCCTCCCGAAGCGCAGAGATCGCCGCGTCGTCGTAGCCGAGGGCACCCAGCACCTCGTCCGTGTGCTGGCCAAGGGTCGGAGCGGGGCCGCCCAGTGGCAGGTGGTCGCCGTCCACCAGGAACGGATACGAGAAGTACGGGATCCGTCCCGCCACCGGGTGCTCATGCCACTGGAGGAAACCACGGTGCTCGTTCTGGGGCGTCCCGCCGCTCGCGTTGGGGTGGACGCAGAAGGCGGCCGGCACGCCCTCCTGCCACAGCCGATCGGCGACCTGCGGGCCCGGTAGGCCGGCGGCCCAGGCCTCCAGTACGGCGTCGACCGCGTCGGCGTCGTGGCGGTCCAGGCCGTCGAGCCCATCGACCAGGCGGCAGAGCGCCCTCCACTGCCCGTCGTCCTCGACGCTGACCGCCAGCCAACGGTCGTCGTCGGCGGTCCGGTAGAGACCCTGCGGCGAGGCGGACGGCGAACGGTTCCCGAGGCCCCCGAGGACGTTGCCGGTGGCCGAGCGCTCGACAACCTGCTCGGCGGAGGCCTGCAGCGCCGCCTCGATCAGCGGCACCTCCACCAGTTGGCCGGCACCCGTCCGTTCCCGGTCGGTCAGGGCCATCAGGATCGCCACGGCCGAGTGCATGGCGGCAACCATGTCGACGGGCCCCATCGGCACGTGTCGGGGACCGCCCGGACGGCAGGTCCGGTTGGCCAGTCCGCCGACCTGCTCCATCGTCATGGCGAACCCGACCCTGTCCCGCCACGGCCCGTCGAGGCCGAACGCCGGGGCCCGGAGGTAGACGGCACGGGGGTTGCGGTCGTGGATGGCCACCCAGGTGAGGCCCCACGAGTCCATCACCCGGGGGCTGAAGTTCTCGAGCACGACGTCGGCGTCGTCGAGGAGGTGCCACACCACGTCGCGGCCGGCCTCGGTGGTCAGGTCGAGCACGGCGAGCGTCTTGCCGGCGTTGGCGCCGTGGTAGCCGGGCGACCACTCCCAGAGCCGCTCCCGTTGGTAGCCGGCCGCCCAGCGCATGCCATCCAGGCGGACGTGCGACTCGACCTTGACGAGGTCGGCGCCGAGCACCCGCAGGAGGTTGGTGGCGATGGGGCCCGCCCAGAAGGCACCCAGGTCGAGGATGCGGATCCCGGCCAGCGGACGGGCGGGATCGGAGCCCAGTGCCGGACCGAGTGCCGGTTCGGGCTCATCCCCCGAGGCGCCCAACGCCGGGGCCGGGCGCCTCGGTGCCGGTTCGATGGCCGAGAACGTCGCCGGCGGCCGGGGCGCCGTGAACCCCTGCGGGTACGACACGAACACGCCACGCTCGACGAAGTGGTCGTACGTCGGAAGGGTGGCGCCATCCCCCACCGGGCCGCAGGGGATGCGGAAGGCCGTTGCCAGGTCGACGACCTCGTCGACGGTGTGGGCCGTGGTGAAGGCGTGCAGCCGTGGCCATACCTCTTCACGGCGGTCCTGGCGTCCCTTCAGCGTCCAGAGTTCCTCGTCGTCGGCGAGGTCGGGGGCGTCGATCATGGCGCAGAGGTCCTGCCACTGCTGGCCGGTGATGCAGCACAGGGCGACCATGCCGTCGGCGGCGGGCTCGATGGACGGGATCATGATCTGGCGTTCGAAGGCGTAGTCCGGCGCCATCGCCTCGTACATGGGCCGGAACACCTGGAAGGCATGCATCATGGCCTCATACTGGGAGCAGTCGAGGTGGACCCCCCGGCCCGATGCCCGGGCGGCGAGGGTGGCGGCCAGCACGACGGGTGCGGCGAACGAGGCGGCGACGAAGTCGCCGAGGTCGCCACCGACCGACAGCGGCTCCTCGCCCGGGACACCGCGCACCTCGGTGGACCCGACCAGCGCCTGCAGGACGAAGTCATTGGCCGGCCGGTCAGCCCAGGGTCCGGTGGTCCCGAAGCGTGTGAGCGTGGCGACGACGGCCGCCTGGTTGGCGTCCCGCAGCTCCCCGGGCGTGATGCCGAGCCGTGCGGCCTCGGCCGGTGTGTGGTCGTCGAGCACCAGGTCGACGCCGGCCACCCGCTCGAGCAGTTCGCCCCGGCCCTCCGGCCCATCCAGGTCGACCACCACGCTGCGCTTGCCGCCGTTGAGGAAGCAGAACCAGGCGGCGTCCTCCCCGTCGGGAATCGTCGCCCCCGAGGCGCTCCACCGCCGGAACGGGTCGCCGGCCGGGGACTCGACCTTGCACACGTCGGCACCCGCATCCACGAGGAGCTTGGCGACGTAGGGGGCGGCCACCCGGCTCCCCATCTCGAGGACCCGGAGTCCGGTCAGCGGGTGCCTGGGGCCATCCACACAGCCTCCTCCGGCGGGTCGCCGACCCTCGGCCACACCACCGGGAACAGATCGTGGTCCAACGGCGCGGCGTCGTCCAGCGCGTCCTCCAGCTCCGGGAACGGCGGCGACAACGTCGGCGGCCGGCCGGAGCGACGCGACCTCCTCGGCGGGAGGCACGCCAGGCTGGGCGAAGACCCCGGCGCGACGGAATGCCCCGACCTGTTCCCTCGTCGGCTGCATCCCTCCATTCAAGCGCGTACTATCGTGCCCCGGGGAGGCGGCAGTGAGACGAAGGTTCATCCCGGCCCTCGCAGTGTGCCTGCTCGCCGCATGTGGTGGCGGGAGCGTCACGGTTCCCGCGACCACGGCCCCGCCGACCACCACCACGGCTGCGCCCACCA
>DEAL01000009.1:23943-96177 GCA_002346745.1 Candidatus Neomicrothrix sp. UBA2983
ACCACGGCTGCGCCCACCACCACGACGACCTCCATGGCGCCCATCACCGTCGACCCGGCCGCCATCGTCGACGGCTGCGACCCACTGCTCCCCGACTGCCTGCTGCCGTTCCCGAGCGACCACCTCACCGTCGCCGACCCGGACACGCCCACCGGGAGGCGCCTGGCGCTCGTCGCCGAGGCGCTTCCGGTCAACAACGAGGGCACTATCCCCGACCCCGCCCCGTGGAACCGCAGCGACGGCTTCAGCCCCGGTGCGGCGATGACGGTGCGCTTCCCGGGGCTCGACCCGGAGGCGTCCGGGCTCCCGCCGATCACCGACATCGCCCGCTCCCTCGCCGACGACTCGCCCACCGTCGTCCTCGACGCCACGACCGGCGAGCGGTGGCCCCACTGGGCCGAACTGGATGCCAATGCGGGCGACGAGGACCCGATCCTCTACCTGCGGCCCGCCCGGAACTTCCCCGACGGCCACCGGATCGTGGTCGGCCTCCGCGGGCTCCTGGACGCCACGGGAGAGCCGATCGCCCCCACCGACGCCTTCCGCGCCTACCGGGACCGGCTGGACACCGGGAACCCGGACCTCGAGGCCCGGCGCCCCGCCATGGAGGAGGTGTTCGCCGACCTCGACGCCGCGGGCATCGACCGTGGCGACCTCCAGGTGGCCTGGGACTTCACCGTCGCCTCCACCCAGAGCCTGACGGGCCCCATGCTGGCCCTGCGCGACGCCGCCTTCGCCGAGTTGGGCGACGCCGCTCCCGCCTTCACGATCACCGGCGTCGAGTTGCTCAGCGGCGATCAGCTGATACGGCGGGTCACCGGCACCTACACCGTCCCGGGCTTCCTCACCGACGACGGCGGCGTCGGCACACACCTCCGGCGCGACGACGCCGGAGAGCCCGAGCGGGGCATCGACCTCACCGCCCGCTTCGTGTGCGGCATCCCGAAGACCGCCAGTGGCACCGTCCCGGAGGCCCCGCTGCTGTACGGCCACGGCCTCCTCGGCGAAGCCGAGCAGGCCACCTCCTCAGGGCCGCGGGCCGTAGCCGCCGAGTTCGGACGGGTGGTCTGCGGCACGGATCTCATCGGTATGGCGGAGGAGGACACCATCAACGCCGTGGCCGTGATCCAGGACCTCTCCAACTTCCACACGATGGCCGACCGCCTCCTCCAGGGCCACCTCAACACGCTGTTCCTCGGTCGGCTCATGGTCCACCCGGACGGGCTGGCCTCGGACGACGCCTTCCGGGACGCCGACGGGCCGCTGCTCCGGACCGGCGAGGACCACGGCCTCGCCTACTACGGGATCAGCCAGGGCGGGATCATGGGCGGTGTCTCGACGGCGGTGTCCACCGACTGGGACCTGGCCGTGCTCGGCGTGCCGGCCATCAACTACTCGACGCTTCTGCACCGCAGCATCGACTTCGACCCGTTCTTCGCCGGCCTGAAGGTCTCCTACCCCTCGACCTACGACCAAGGCATTTTCATCCTGCTGATCCAGTTGCTCTGGGACCGTTCGGAGGGCAACGGCTTCGCCAACCACCTCGGCGACGACCCGCTGCCGGGGGCGAACCCCAAGCGGGTCCTGCTGCACCTGGCGGTCGGCGACCACCAGGTGGCCAACGTGGCCACGGAGGTCATGGCCCGCACCGTCGGGGCGGCGGTGCAGTGGCCGGCCGTGGCCGAAGGCCGCCACGACGACGTCGATCCGTACTGGGGACTCGAACGCTGGACCGACGACGAGCACGAAGGCTCGGCGCTGGTGGTCTGGGACTCCGGCATCCCCCTGCCGCCCACGGCCAACCTGCCGCCGCGCGACGGCGACGACCCCCACGACGACCCGCGCACCGAGCCGGCCTCGGTCTTCCAGCGCGGGACCTTCCTCGACACCGGCGTCGTCGTGCGCACCTGCGACGGCCCGTGCACCGCGGAGCAGCGCTGACCGGCTCCCCGGCGCCCTAGGGTCGGGCCGTGCTCACCACCACCCTCGTCGGCATCGGCGCCCTCGTCGTCGGGCTGCTGATCGGCTGGCCCGTGCTCGTGGCGCTGTCGGTGATCTTCGTCGTCGTGCAGCTGCTGATGATGGGTGCCCGGGCGGCCGTGCAACGCAACGACCGGCGCCTGGCCGAGCGACTCGAGCAGAAGCGCAGCGAGCGGGAGGGCTGACCCCCCCCGGGGCCTCCGCTCAGTCGGGGTCGAGCGCCTCTGCGGCGACCTGCGGGTTGGAGAACTCCTTCACCCCGCACACCTTGCCGTCCCGGAACCGCCACAGCGCGATGTAGGTGTTGCGGTACGGCTTGCCGGTGGTCGACACGTGGCCGTCCGACGTGTACTCGGCGACCAGCAGGTCCGGATCGACGCAGTCGTGCACCTCGGTGAGCGCCAGCGTGAACACGAACGTGCCCAGCTTGGGGCCCAAATACTCGGCGATCTCCCGGCGCCCCTCGAGGCGCTTCGGCGGGTCACTGTACGGCAGCTCCAGCACGTAGTCGTCGGCGTACAGCCCCGCCAGCTCGGCGTGGCGGCCGGTGCCGATCAGCGAGACCACCCGCTCCAGCAGCGCCCGGTTGGCGGCCCGTCTCTCGTCGTCGTTCATGCCGGTCCTCCCTCCCGGAGCACGGCCCGCTCCTCCTCGGAGAGCTCGATGTCGGCCGCCTCGATGTTCGCACGCGCCTCGGCCGACGTCCGCGCCGCGGCAACGACGTGCGCGGGGAACGACGACCCCAGCACCCAGGCCACCGCGATCGCCTCGAGGGAGGTCGACCGCCGGGCGGCGAGCTCCTCCGCCCGGCGGCGGCGTCCGGCGTTGGCCGGAGTGTGGTAACAGCGCGCCGCCTGGGCGGCCTCGGCGTCAGCCCCTGCGGCCAGCGCTGCCGCGTCCAGTGTCGAGGTCAGGTAGCCGCCGGCCAGTACCGACCATGCCAGGACCGGGAACTCCTGTTCAGCCAACCAGGCCCGTTGTACGCCCGCCCCGTCGTCGGCGATCGACACCACGCCCGACCACGGGGGTTCCGCCTGTTCGACCAGCGAGTGGTGCGGGCTGGTCACCACGGGGGGCGTCGCACCCGTGGCCTCGGCGGCGCCCACGGCCGCCCGGAGGCGCTCGATGGTCCAGTTGGAGACCCCCCAGGCATCGATGGTCCCGGCGGCCACCTGCGCCGACGCCGCATCGACGAGCTCCTCCACCGGCACGTCGGGGTCGTCGCGGTGGAAGAGCCAGAGGTCGAGTCGGTCGGTTCCCATCCGGTCAAGGGTCGTCCCGACGTCGGTGGACACGTTCCCGGGCCGGACCCGGGACGCCGACCAGTCGGGCGGACCGGGGTGGCACCCCTTGGCGATGACGGTCACCTCGTCCCGGACCCCACGGCCGGCGATCCAGACGCCGAGCCGCCCGTCGCTCGTCCCCTCGCCGTCGGCGTAGACGAGCCCGGTGTCGAAGGCGTCGATCCCCGCCTCGAGGACGCCGTCGAGGAGCGCCGGCACGTCGTCGACGAGGAGATCGCCGAACAGGGGGGTCGCCCCCTGGACCACGGCCGGCAGCGGTCGGCGCATTCCCGGGATCACACGACGCCGCATCACACCCCCCTGTCGGCCGGGTAGGTGACGCCGATGTCGGCACGGATCCGGTCGAGCAGTTCGGCCATCGCCACGGACCACGCGTGGGGGACGACGTCGCTCTCGATGCGCGAGTCCGCCAGGCAGCGCTCGACGTCCGCCACCTGGTACTCAAAGCCGTTGACGGCGTGCGGATGGACCATCTCCTCGACCTCGCCCCGGGCCGACAGTGTTGCGGCCTGTGCCCGCCAGAACTCCGGGACCTCGATGACGCCGTGCTCGCCGACGATGTGGCCGGTCCAGCCCAGCGGGGCGTTGATCGCCGAGCCAAGGCGGGCCAGCCCTCCGCACGTATACCGGAGGGCCAGCGCCACGTGGGCGTCGACACCCTCCGGCGACCGTTCGGCGACGGCGTGGACCTCCGTCGGCGGGGTGCCGTAGACCAGGTCGGCCAGGGTGAGCGGATAGACGCCGACGTCGAGCAGGCTGCCACCGGCGAGATCGGGCGACCAGAGGCGCCCCGACGGGTCGTGGGGCGCCGCGAACCCGAACGAGGCCTCGACCAGCTTCGGCGCGCCGATCCTGCCCTCCCCGATCCACCGGCGCACGCCCTGGTGGACCGGCAGGTGGCGGGTCCACATGGCCTCCATGAGGAACGTGCCGCTGCGCTGGGCGGCATCGACCATCGCCACGGCCTGCGTGCGGTTCACGGCCAGCGGCTTCTCGCACAGCACCGGCACACCCGCCTCGAGGAGCACCATCGTGGCGTCGTGATGGGCGGTGTGGGGCGTCGCCACGTAGGCGGCGTCCACGGTGCCGGCGAGGTCCGCCGGGCGTTCCGCCACGACGGGGACCCCGTGCCGCTCGGCGAAGGCGCCGGCCCGCCCGCGGTCCCGACCCACGACCACGACGACCTCGTGGCGGCAGTGCCGTGCCGCCGCGAGGAAGGTCGGGGCGATCCCCCCGTGTCCCACGATGCCCCACCGGAGGCCGGGCCCGGCCACGGTGTCAGCCGCCGAGGAGGGCGAAGGAACCAGCGACCGAGGCGACCGGGCGCTCGTCGCCGTCGACCGACACCTTGCCCTCGAGGTGGACGATCCGCTTCCCGGCGTGCAGGACCTCCACCCGTGCCCGCAGCCGGCCGCCCGTGACCGGGCGCAGGAACCGCACCGCCAGTTCGACGGTGGCGCAGTACATGCCCTCGTCCAGCACCGACATCGTGGCCCGCCCCATCGCCGTGTCGGCCAGGGCGTACGGCACCGACCCGTGCACGACCCCGTTGGGGTTCAGGTGGTGCTCGGCGACGTCCAGCCAGGCCTCGCCCCGGCCCTCGGGGGCCTCCTCGTACTCGAAGCCCAGAATGTCCTTGAGCGGGAACTCGCCGTCGTCGGGCCCATCGGTGAAGCCGGCCATGGCCGGAACCTACGCGACCGACCCGAACCGCCCCTCAGCGGCGTCAGGTGCCGCCGACCCGCTACCGTGCCGGGGCGGCGCGAGGCGGGAGGTTCCCGAAGCTCGACGCCCCCGGACGCCCATGAGCCACGACCCCGAACCGTTCGCCCTCGCCGACGAGGCGGCCGCAGTGCTGGCCGACCGGACCGGCGTCGACACCCACGACGTGGTGCTCGTGCTCGGCTCCGGCTGGGCCGCCGCCGCCGACGGCCTCGGCGACATCGTCGCCGACGTGCCGATGGACGAACTCCCCGGATTCCCGGCCCCGACGGTACTGGGCCACCGCAACAGCGCCCTGTCGGTGCGGGTCGGCGACACCCGGGCCCTCGTGCTGGGCGGCCGCGCCCACCTCTACGAGGGCCACACGGCCTCGACGTGCGTCCACGGCATCCGCACGGCGATCGCCGCCGGCTGCACCGAAATCGTGCTCACCAACGCCGCCGGTGGCCTGAACCCCGACTGGCCGGTGGGCCAGCCGGTCCTGATCGCCGACCAGCTGAACCTGACCGGGGCCTCGCCGCTGGCCGGTCCGGCGCCGCCGCCCGACCGGCCCATCCGCTTCACCGACCTCACCACCGCCTACTCCACCCGGTTGCGGGCACTCGCCCTCGAGGTCGACCCGACCCTCCCCGAGGGCGTGTACGCCGGCCTACTGGGCGGCGCCTTCGAGACCCCGGCCGAGATCCGCATGCTGGCCGGCCTCGGCGCCGACCTGGTCGGCATGTCGACCGTGCTCGAGACTATCGCCGCCCGCCACCTCGGCGCCGAGGTTCTGGGCATCTCCCTAGTCACCAACGCCGCCGCCGGTCTGGGCGACGAGGACCTCGACCACGAGGACGTGCTCGACGCCGCCGCCGAGGCCGGCCCCCGGATGCTGGCCCTGCTGCGCGGGGTGCTCGAGCGCCGGTGAGCGACCCCGTCGCGGCCGCGCGCCGCTGGCTGGCGGCCGACCCCGACCCCGGGACCCGCGCCGAGACCGAGCGACTGCTCGAAGACGGCGGATCCGAGTTGGCCGAGCGCTTCACCGGCCGGCTGGAGTTCGGCACCGCCGGCATCCGCGGCGCCCTCGGTGCCGGTCCGCAGCGCATGAACCGCGTGCTGGCCCGGGCCACTGCCGCCGCGGTCGGCCGCTGCCTGCTGGCCGGGCACGAGGCGCCGACCGTGGTGATCGGCTTCGACGCCCGCCGCCAGAGCGACGCGTTCGCCGCCGATGCCGCCCGGGTTCTGGCCGGGCTCGGCGTGCGCAGCCTGCTCCTGCCCGAGCCCCTGCCCACGCCGGTGCTGGCCCACACCCTGTTGCGCAGCGGCGCCGAGGCCGGGATCATGGTCACGGCCAGCCACAACCCGCGGCCGGACAACGGCATCAAGGTCTACTGGTCCGACGCCGCCCAGATCGTCCCGCCGGTCGACACCGACATCTCGACGCAGCTCGACGCCATCCTCCACGGTGCCCTGCCGACCGACGACGATCTGGCCGACGAGGACCACCCGCTGCTCGATCGGGGCTCGGCCGGTGACGTCGAGGCGTACGTGGCGGCCGCCGCCGGACTGTCCGACGTCGACGCCCCACACGACCTGACGATCGCCTACACGCCACTGCACGGCGTCGGCCGCAACGTCCTCGTCGACACCCTGACGCTCGCCGGCTTCGCCCCGCCCCACGTGGTCGCCGAACAGGCCGAGCCCGACGGCTCGTTTCCCACGGTCGAGTTCCCCAACCCGGAGGTACCCGGAGCCCTCGACCTGGCGCTGGCCCTCGCCGACGACGTCGACGCCGACCTGGTGCTCGCCAACGACCCCGACGCCGATCGGCTGGCGGTCGCCATCCCCACCGGCGACGGCTGGCGACCACTCACCGGGGATGAGATCGGTGGCCTGCTAGCCGAACACGTCCTGGCCGGCGGGTCGGGCGACGACCGGCTGGTGGCCACCACCGTGGTGTCCTCCCGCCTGTTGGCCGCACAGGCCGCCCACCACGGGGTCCGCTACGCCGACACCCTCACCGGCTTCAAGTGGATCGTCCGCCCGGCCCTCGCCGACCCCTCGGCCCGGATGGTGTTCGGCTACGAGGAGGCCCTGGGCTACCTGGTGGGCGACCTGACCTTCGACAAGGACGGCATCACCGCCGCCGTGGCGTTCGCCGACCTGGCGGCCGCAGCGAAGGCGGCGGGTCGGACGGTGCTGGACCTGCTCCACGACCTGTGGCGGCGCCATGGCGCCCACCGCACGGCACTGCGCACGCTGCGACTGGAGGGCCCCGACGGCACCCGGCACCTCGCCGAACTTCTCGACGGCCTGCGTGCCGACCCGCCGACGGAGGTGGCGGGCCGGGCGGTCGCCGCCGTCGCCGACCACCTGCAGCCGGGCACGGGCCTGCCACCCGCCGACCTCCTGGCCCTCGACCTCGACGGGGGTCGCCTCCTGCTGCGCCCCAGCGGCACCGAGCCGCTGCTCAAGGCCTACGCCGAGGTGGTCGTCCCCGTTGGCGACGATCCGGCCGACGCCGAGGCCACCGGCGACACAGCCGTCGCCGCCCTCGCCGACGCCGCCCTCGGCCTCCTAGGGTCCCCGTCGTGACCCGCACGGCCTATGCCCCGGTGCCGACCACCCCGGTCGACGAGGTGGCCCTCGAGGCACGCGCCGCCGAACTGTGCAGCCGCTCCATCAAGACGACCAGCAAGCGGGCGGCCCTCCACCTGGCGATCCGCTGCATGGACCTCACCACGCTCGAGGGCGTCGACACGCCCGGCAAGGTGTCGTCGCTGTGCCGCAAGGCGATCCGGCCCGACGCCACGGACCCGTCGGTCCCGTCTGTGGCCGCCGTGTGCGTCTACCCGGAGATGGTTGCCCACGCCGCCGCGACCGTCGCCGGCACCGGGGTGGCCGTGGCCAGCGTGGCGGGCGCCTTTCCGTCGGGCCTCTCGGATCTGGACGTGCGCTGCGACGACATCCGCAGTGCCGTGGTCGATGGTGCCGACGAGATCGACATCGTGCTGAACCGATCGGCGTTCCTCGCCGGAGACCTGGCACGCGTGCACGACGAGGTGGCCGCCTCCAAGGAGGCCTGCGGCGACGCCCACCTCAAGGTGATCCTCGAGGCCGGCGAGTTGGGCGGCTACGAGCCGATCCGCCGGGCGTCGATGCTCGCCATGGCCGCCGGCGCCGACTTCATCAAGACCTCGACCGGCAAGATCCCGAAGGCGGCAACGCACGCCACGGCCCTGTGCATGGCCGAGGCCATCCGGGAGTTCGCACAGCGTGAGGGGCGGTCGGTCGGCTTCAAGGCGGCCGGCGGCATCCGCTCCGCCAAGCAGGCCTGGCACTACCTGGTGCTGATGGGCGAGACGCTCGGCACCGGCTGGCTGACGCCGGACCGCTTCCGGCTGGGCGCCTCCAGCCTGCTCAATGACGTGCTGCTGCAGTTGGCCAAGCTGGACCACGGCCGCTACGGCGGCCCCGACTACGTGACGGTTGATTGATGGACGCGGCGACCGGCAGCCCGGAGCGGGATTGATGGCGGACGAGCAGGGCTTCGACCTCGACTACGCGCCGGCACCCGAGTCGACCGGCATCGTCGAACTGGCCGACGAGTACGGCCTCTACATCGGCGGCGAGTTCGTCGAGGCCCGCTCGGGCCGCACATTCGACACCATCAGCCCCTCGACCGAGGAACGGCTGGCCACGGTGTCGGAGGCCGGCGCCGAGGACGTCGACCGGGCGGTCGCGGCCGCCAGGACGGCCTTCGAGGACCACTGGCGGGACACCCCCGGCACGGTGCGCGCCCGCTACCTGTACCGGATCGCCCGCCAACTCCAGGAGCGGTCCCGGGAGTTCGCCGTGCTCGAGACCATGGACGGCGGCAAGCCGATCCGGGAGAGCCGAGACGTCGACCTGCCGCTGGTCGCCGCCCACTTCTTCCACCACGCCGGCTGGGCCGACAAGCTCGAGTACGCCTTCCCCAACCGTCGGGTAGCACCCCACGGCGTGGCCGGGCAGGTCATCCCGTGGAACTTCCCGATGCTGATGGCCGCCTGGAAGCTGGCTCCGGCCCTGGCCTGTGGGAACACGGTCGTGCTCAAGCCGGCCGAGACCACGCCGCTCACGGCGCTGCTGCTGGCCGAGGTACTCAACGACGTGGGCCTGCCCCCCGGGGTGGTCAACGTCGTCACCGGCGCCGGCGAGACGGGCGCCGCCCTGGTCGAGCATCCCGGCGTCGACAAGCTGGCCTTCACCGGCTCGACCGAGGTCGGCAAGCGCATTCAGCGCTCGGCCGCCGTCCGACGGCTGCCGCTCACCCTCGAGCTGGGCGGAAAGGCCGCCAACGTGGTCTTCGAGGACGCCGCCCTCGACCAGGCCGTCGAGGGTGTCGTGCAGGGCATCTGGTTCAACCAGGGCCACGTCTGCTGCGCCGGATCCCGCCTCCTGGTCCAGGAGTCGATCGCCGGCGACTTCGTCGAGCGGCTCCACGCCCGCATGGCCCGCCTCCGGGTCGGCGACCCCCTGGACAAGAACACCGACGTGGGCGCCATCAACTCGGCCGAACATCTGGCCCGCATCACGGCGCTGGTCGAGTCCGGCGTCGAAGAGGGAGCCGTCCTCCACCAGTCGGCCTGCGACCTGCCCGACCGGGGGTTCTGGTTCGCCCCGACGGTGTTCACCGAGGTGCAGCAGAGCCACCGCATCGCCCGCGAGGAGGTCTTCGGCCCGGTGCTGGCCGTCCAGACCTTCCGCACCCCCGAGGAGGCCGTCGAGAAGGCAAACAACACACCGTACGGGCTGTCGGCGGGCATCTGGACCGAGAAGGGCTCGAAGGTCCACTGGATGGCCGAGCGGCTCCGGGCCGGCGTCGTGTGGGCCAACACGTTCAACAGGTTCGACCCCGCCAGTCCGTTCGGCGGCTACAAGGAGAGCGGCTTCGGCCGTGAGGGCGGCCTGACCGGCCTCGGTGCCTACGTGCGCGACGCCGGGGGTGTCTCCCGATGAGTGGCCACCTCCCCGTCGACAAGACGTTCAAGCTCTTCATCGGGGGCGCCTTCCCGCGTTCCGAGTCGGGCCACACGTTCCAGGTCCACGGTGCCGACGGCCAGTTCCTCGCCAACGCCGCCAAGGCGTCCCGCAAGGACCTGCGCGAGACCGTCCGGGCCGCCCGGTCGGCGCAGTCGGGCTGGGCCGGGCGCACCGCCTACAACCGGGGCCAGGTCCTCTACCGGGTGGCCGAAATGCTCGACGCGAGGGCCGACGAGTTCGTCGACCTGCTCCGCAACGCCGGGCGCACCCCTCGTGCCGCCCGGCGCGAGGTCGAGCAGTCGGTCGACCGGTGGGTCTGGTACGCCGGCTGGGCGGACAAGGTCCACCAGGTGCTCGGCACCGTCAACCCGGTGGCCGGCCCCTACTTCAACTTCACCGTCCCCGAACCCACCGGCGTGGTGGTCCAGGCCGTCCCCGACGACCCGCCCCTGCTGGGGCTGACCTCCCGGGTAGCGCCGGCGATCGTCACCGGCAACACGTCGATCGTGCTGTCCGGCGCCGGCTCGGCCCTGGTGGCGATGAGCCTCGCCGAGGTGCTGGCCACCTCCGACGTACCCGGCGGCGTGGTCAACGTGCTCACCGGCGACGTGGCGGCACTGCTGCCGTGGGCCCTCGGCCACCTCGACGTCAACGCCGTCGACCTGGCCGGCGCCCCCGACGACCTGCCCGACGAGGCCCTCGCCGACGCCGCCGAGAACGTCAAGCGCCTGGTGCACGGCAACCCCGACGACGCCTCCCCGATGCTGGTCGCCGCCTTCCTCGAGCTCAAGACCGTCTGGCACCCCATCGGCCGCTGAAGCCGTGCCGAGGCCCGCTCAGGGGGCTCAGGCGGTGATGCGGTCGAGGACGAGCGGGGACGCGGGCGGGGCCTCGTCGGCCACCTCGACGGCACCGTCGAGCGCCTCCCTCGCTGCGACGAATCGGTCCGGGTCGTCGGCGTGGAGCTCCAGCAGCGGCTGGCCGGCCTCCACGGGGTCGCCGGGCTTGGCGAGGCACACCACGCCGGCCGACGGGCTGACCGGGTCCTCCTTCCGGGCCCGGCCGGCGCCCAACCGCCAGGCGGCCACACCCACCGACCGGCAGTCGAGCCGCGACAGCACGCCCGACTCGGGCGCCTCCACGACCTCGACGTGCGGGGCGGCAGGCAGGGGCGCCTCGGGGTCGCCGCCCTGGGCCCGCACCATGGCGTCCCAGGCCTCCCGGGCCCGGCCCGACGCCAGCACCTCGGCCGGGTCGGCGTCGATTCCGGCCAGGGCCACCATCTCCCCAGCCAGCGCCAGCGTCACCTCGACCAGGTCGGGCGGGCCGCCCCCGTCGAGCACCTCGACCGACTCGGCGACCTCCAGGGCGTTGCCGGCCGTGCGGCCCAACACCGTGTCCATCGCCGTGAGCAGCGCCACCGTGCGGACCCCGTTGTGCTCACCGAGGCCGACCATCGTCTCGGCCAGCTCCCGGGCCCGCTCGACCTCGGGCAGGAACGCCCCCGAGCCCACCTTCACGTCGAGCACCAGGGCATCGGTGCCCTCGGCCACCTTCTTGGACATGATCGAACTGGCGATCAGCGGGATCGAGTCGACCGTCGAGGTCACGTCCCGGAGGGCGTAGAGGCGCCGGTCGGCGGGCGCCAGGTCCTCGGTGGGCCCGGCGATCACCCCGCCCACGGTCCGCAGCACCTCGACCATGGCGTCCGGCTCGAGCCGGGCGCTCCAGCCGGGGATCGACTCCATCTTGTCGAGCGTGCCGCCGGTGTGGCCGAGGCCCCGGCCCGAGAGTTGCGGCACCGCCGCCCCGCAGGCCGCCACCAGTGGCACCAGTGGCAGCGAGACCTTGTCGCCCACGCCGCCGGTGGAGTGCTTGTCGACCGTCGGCCGTCCCACGCCGGACAGGTCCAGCGTGGTACCCGAGTCGACCATGGCGCGGGTCCAGGTCGCCAGTTCGTCGGGCTCCATGCCGTTGAAGAAGATCGCCATGGCCAGCGCCGCCGCCTGCTCATCGGCGATGACGCCACCCTCGGCGTAGCGACCGATGAACCACCCGATCTGCTCGTCGCTGAGGCGGCCGCCGTCGCGCTTGGTGCGGATGACCTCGACGGCGTCCACCGGATGCTCCAGTCGTCCGATGCCGGCTCAGCCGGCCAGGTCGTCGGGGCCGAACGCCCCGGGCAGCAGGTCACCCAGCGGTTGCGGTCCGTCGGGCCCGTCGACCAGCAGGTCGGCGCCACCGGCCTCGTGGAGCAGCTGCCGGCAGCGTCCACACGGGGTGATCGCCGTACCGTCCGGGTCGACGACCGCCACCGCCACGAGGCGGCCACCACCCGTCAGGTGCAGGTCGGACACCAGCCCGCACTCGGCGCACAGGGTGAGCCCATACGAGGCGTTCTCGACGTTGCAACCCGACACGACCCGGCCGCCGTCGACCAGCCCGGCCGCACCCACCGGGAAGCGCGAGTAGGGGCAGTAGGCGGCCGCCGCCGCCTCGGCGGCGATCGACCGCAGCGACTGCCAGTCGATGTCGGGCAGGTCCGTCATGTCCGCCATACCTCCATGCCTCCATGCTGCCGCATCGCGCCGGGTCGACGCACCATGGCCCCAGATTCGCACGTAGTCTGTGCGCATCGGGCGATGTGGCCAACCCGTCGTCCTCCACCCCCCCTTTCTCCCGGGATGCATCCGTGACCACCACCGCCGAATCGCTCGAACTGGTCCAGACCGTCGAGCCCGACATCCGCTCGCTCATGGACACGCACCGTGAGCGCCGTGAGCACTGGTACGCCCACGAGGTCGTCCCGTGGGAGCAGGGCCGCAACTACCGGGACGAACCCTGGGACGAGTCCCAGGCCTCGGTGTCCCGACCGGTGCGCACCGCCCTCGTCCTCAACCTGCTGACCGAGGACAACCTGCCCTACTACCACGCCCGCATTGCCGGGGCGTTTCCCGCAGACTCGGCGATGGCCGAGTGGTCGGGCCTGTGGACCGCCGAGGAGGGCCAGCACTCCATCGCCATCCGCGACTTCCTGCTGACCTCCCGCAACTGCGACCCCCGCCTCCTCGAGGAGGACCGCCTCGCCACGGTGAGCCGCGGCTGGAGCATCGGCTACACCGACCCGGTCGACATCTTCAACTACACGTCGGCCCAGGAACTGGCAACACGGGTCAGCCACCGCAACGCCGGCGTGAAGGCCGAAGACCCGATCGCCTACGAGGTCATGAACCGGGTGGCCGTCGACGAGAACCACCACTTCATATTCTACCGGGGCGTCACCACGGCCATGCTGCGCGAGGCGCCCAGCCTGGTCGTCAGGTCGCTGCGGCGCGTCCTCGCCAACTTCTCGATGCCCGGCACCGAGATCCCCAACTTCCAGCGCCGGGCCGTTGAGATCGCCAAGACCGGCATCTACAACCTGCGGGTCCATGCCGAGCAGGTGGTCCAGCCGCTCATCCGCTACTGGAAGGTCGCCGACCTCGAGGGACTGGACGGCGAGGCGGCCGAGGCCCAGGAGGAGATCATGGGCATCACCGGCCGACTCATCGAGCAGGCCGAGAAGTTCGAGGCCCGCATCGCCCGCCGCCGGAAGGCCTGACCAGCTCCCCGCTCCGCTGGAGCCGGAAGGTCTGGCCGGCCCCTCAGCCCTGGAGCCCGAACACGTCGGCTCCCGGCGTCCTGCCTAGAGCCGGTAGCGATAGACGTTAGTCTCGCGCTCCTCGAAGCCCAGGCGCCGGTAGAGCCGGTTGGCGGCCTCCCGGGACGGACGCGAGGTCAGGTCGACCGTCGTCGCCCCCTCGGCCCGGGCCCGGTCGAGGGCCGCGAGGTTGAGCGCCTCGCCCACGCCCCGGCCACGTGACGACCCGTCCACGACCACGTCCTCGATCCAGGCCCGCAGGCCGGTCGGAATCCGGAACAGCGCCAGCGTGAGGCTCCCCACGACCTCGCCGTCGTCCACGGCCAACAGGAGCACCGAGGCATCCGCCGCCACGATCTCCTCGAGGTCGGCGGCGTCGGGAGGCGGGTTCGAACTCGACAGTTGCGGGATGAGGCGCGCCATCGCCGCCAGCAGGTCGTGGTCGGCCACCGTCGCCTCTCGGATCTCCAGCACGGACGCCGAGTGTAGGGCGACCCTCGTCCGACATCGGGTCGCAGGCGCGTCCGGACCCCACCACCGCTACCCTCGCGCCCGATGAGCGCTTCCCCGGCACCGCACCTCCACTGGGACAAGCGACCCGACCTGGAGCGCCCGGTCGTGCTTGCCGCCTTCGAGGGCTGGAACGACGCCGGCGAGGCCGCCAGCACCGCCGCCCGCTACGTGCGCGACCACTTCGACGCCACGCCGGTCGGGACGATCGAGGCCGAGGACTTCTTCGACTTCACCGTGGCCCGTCCGTTCGTCCACCTCCGGGGCGGACAGCGCGTCATCAAGTGGCCGACCACCACCGTCTATGCCGGCAGCATCGCGGGCGCGCCCAACGACCTGGTCGTCCTCATCGGCCACGAGCCGCAGCTGCGTTGGCGGACCTTCACCGACCACGTGGTCGCCGTCGCCGACGCCCTCGGGGCCAGCCATGTCGTGACGCTCGGGGCCCTGCTGGCCGACATCCCCCACACCCGGCCCGTCCCCGTCTTCGGCCTCGCCGACGAGCCGGAGCTCTCCGACCGCCTCGGAATCCGGCCATCCACCTACGAGGGTCCGACCGGCATCGTCGGCGTGCTCGGTGCCCGACTCCGCGAGTGCGGCCTCTCGACCGCCTCCCTGTGGGCCAGCGTCCCGTCCTACATCTCGAGTGCCCCGTCCCCCAAGGCGGCCCTCGCCCTCGTCGAGAAGATCAGCGTGGTCCTCGGCGTCCCGCTGCCGCGTACCGACCTCGAGATCGCCAGCGAGGCCTACGTCGCCCAGATCAGCGAACTCGTGGCCGAGGCCGAGGAGGACGGGATCCCCGAGCTCGTCCAGGCCTTCGAGGAGGACTACGACGAGCAGGGTGGACCGGACCGGGGCAACGACCGGGTCCGGGGCGTCGACGCCTCGGATGTCGCCAGCATCGCCGACGACCCCGAGGCGCTGGTGGCCGAGGTCGAGGACTTCCTCCGGAACCACCCCGACTAGGGGCGAGCCGGGACGTTCCCTGCAACCACTCCGGCTAGGGGTTCGCGTCACCCTGCCAGGGTGGCTCACGCGGCAGGTCGAAGCGCACCTCCACGGGCTCGCCGCGGATGGCGGCGAACGACTCCGCCGCCCACGCCTCGGGCAGGATCGTGTCCTCGGGCAGACAGCCCTCGGCGAAGAACCCGACGTCGCGGACCTCCAGTGGGTGCGGCTGCAGGGAGCCGCCCGTCATCCGGCAGTGAAAGACCAGTGAGTACAGCGGGATGCCGGTGAAGCCCAGGCGCATGCCGTCGAGGATGGCGACCGGCTGCACGACCTCGCACTCGATGCCCGTCTCCTCCCGGACCTCCTTGACCACCACCTCGGCCGCCGAATACCCGACGTCGGCCCAGCCGGTCGGATACAGCCACAGCCCGGAGTCGGCTCGCTGCACCAGCAACAGTTCGCCGTCGTCGTTGCCGACCACCGCTCCCACCGTGACCTTCGGGGTCACGTAGCCGGGCACGCCAGACCCGACCGCCCCCATCCAGTGCTCGACGAGGGCCTCGGCGTCGAACTCCGAGTCGGCACGGGCCCGGATGTCGGCGGCCACGTGCAGAACCTCCTCGAACCGCTCCCGCTCATACAGGAGGTCCGAGAACCCGAGGCCTGTGCGGGCGATGGCTGCCAGCGCCTCCGACCAGCGAATCAGGTCGGCCTGCGAGGGAGGGTCCAGTCCAGCCACGGGAGCGACCGTAGGCGATGTCGTCCGCTGCGGCTACCTCAGAAGTCGACGTCGATCCAGCGCAACACAGCCAACTCGACCTCGGCCAGGTGGTCGCGGTCCTCGATCTTGGCGCCGGAGACATCCCGGACGTAGAAGGCGTCGACCACGTCCGACCCGAGGGTCTGGACCCGGGCGCTGACGATGTCGAGGTCGAGTTCAGCGAAGGCCCGGGTGATCCGGTAGAGCACCCCCACCCCGTCGGGACAGGTCACCTCGAGGACCGTGGCGACGTCAGAGGTGGCATTGTCGACCGTCACCCGGGGACGGGCCGGGCGGGCGGACGTGGGCGCCGTGCGGTAGGTGCGGGAGCGGTCGCCCAGCCGGGCAGCGACGGCGAGCCGGCCGGCCAGGGCCTGCTCGACCTGCTCGGTGATGCGCCCCCAGTCGGGGTCTCCACCGAACTCGCTCTCCACCCGGAAGACCGACAATGCCCGACCGTCCTCGGAATGCGCCGCCGCCGCCGCAACCCCGGCGCCGTTGAGGGCCAGCACGCCGGCCACCTTCGAGAAGGTGCCCGGCCGATCGTCGGCGACGACGGTGAGCGTCGACCCCGACCCCTCGACGTGCAGACCCGTGCCGTCCAACAGCCCTCGCTGCTCGACGTTGAGAAAGGACGTCCCGACGATCTCACCGAGGTCACCGCCCGCCAGGACGTGGTCGACCCGCCGGACCAGCTCGCCCACCAGCTCCGCCTTCCAGCTGCTCCAGGCGGATAGGCCGGTGGCGATGGAGTCCGCCTCGGTCAGGGCGCCGAGCAGCGCCAGCAACCGGCGGCCGCCCACGATCCCGGCGACAGCACGAATCGTCCCGTCGTCGTCGACGTCCCGCCGGGTGGCCACGTCGGGCAGCAGGAGGTGGTGCTCGACCATGGCCACCAGCACGTCGACGTCGGCCGGCGGGAACCCCATGCGCTCACCGATGGTCGCTACCAGTCCCATGCCGACCTCGGTGTGGTCCCCCGGGTACCCCTTTCCGATGTCGTGGAGGAGGGCGCCGACGAGCAGCAGGTCGGGGCGGTCGACCCGGTCCACGAGCACCGACGCCTCGGCGGCGGCGACCAGCAGGTGGCGGTCGACGGTGAAGCGGTGGTAGGCGTTGCGCTGCGGCCGGGACCGGCAGGGCTCCCACTCTGGGAGGATCGGGACGAAGAGACCCCGCTGGTCGAGGTCCTCGACCACGGCCACCATCGGCTCGCCGGCGGCCAGCAGGTCGACGAACAGCCGACGGGCCTCCTCCGGCCACGGGGTGGGCAGATCGGCAGCCTCGTCGGCCAGACGGTCGAGTGCGCGGCGGGCCAGCAGGGCACCATGGCCGGCCGCCTCCCGGGCACAGCGCAGGACAGCCAGCGGGTCGTCGACGGCGACGTCGGCGTCGAGGTGGAGGAGGCCGTCCTCGAGGAGCATCCCCGGGGCGACCTCCCGCGATCGACGGCGACCCAGCGGGCGGCGGCGCATCCGGTCGCTGAGCGCCCGACTGATGCGACGGGCCGCTCCGTCGCCCATCCAGGCGATGGTCCGGGCGGCGGCGGCCACGTCGGCCATGAGCAGGTCGGCGTCCCGGTAGCCGAGGCGAGCCGACACCTCGTCCTGGAGTTCCAGCAGCAGGCGGTCGCTGCGGCGGCCCGTCACCCGGTGGAGTTCGACTCGGGCGGCCAGCAGCGTCTCGGCCGCCTCTGCCAGTGCCGCCGACTCGGTTTCGCGGAGTACCGGCTCGTTCACCTCCAACCAGCCGAGGGTGTGGACGTCCCGTAGCCCTCCCCGGGCCTCCTTGAGGTCGGGCTCGAGCAGGAAGGCCACCTCGCCGAAGCGGGCGTGGCGCTCCGCCACGGCGGTCTGAAGGTCGGCCAGGTGGGTCTGCCGGCGGGAGGTCCACTGCGCCCGACCCCGCTCGGCCAGGTCTCCGGACAGCGCCTCGTCACCGGCAAGGTGACGTGCCGCCAGCAGGCTGGTCGCCGTGTCGAGGTTCTCGCGGGCCACCTCGAGGATCTGCTCGACCGTGCCGACCTGGTGGCCCAGCTTCAGCCCGGCGTCCCAGACCGGGTACCAGATCCGGTCGGCCACGCCACCCACGTCGACGCCCGGGGCGTGCACCAGCGCCACGTCGAGGTCGCTTTCCGGGCAGAGGTCGCCGCGGCCGTATCCACCGAGGGCGACGAGGGCGGTGCCGGCCGGAGCGCCGGCGGCCCCGTACAGCGCCAACAGGTAGGCGTCGGTGCGTGCGGTCCGCGCCTCACACCAGGCGACGCCCGTGAGGTCGCCGTCGGCAAGGAGGTCGTCGATCGCGTACGCCGGCGCGTCCGGTTGCCCGGTGGTCACCGCCACATCATGCCCGCGACCCCGGCACGCCCGAATGCCCGGCGGCCGGGGTCAGGTGGCCACACCGCCGACGGGCGGCTCGTTGTACGCCGACTCGGCGTGCAGCGCCGGGTCGAGGCCCACCACCTCGTCGTCGGCGTCGACCCGGAGGCCGATGGTGGCGTCCAGGGCCTTGGCCAGCAGCCAGGTCACGACGAACGAGAACACGATGACCGAGCCCATGGCGACGACGTGGTCGAGGAGCAGCTCGATCCCGCCACCGAAGAAGAGGCCGTCGTCGAAGCCACCCCCGGGGATGGCACTGGCGTCGGCGAACAGGCCGAGCAGCAGGCCGCCCAGCAGGCCGCCCACGCCGTGGACCGCCACGACGTCGAGGCTGTCGTCGAAGCCGTACCGGGTCTTGAGCGACAGGGCGAAGAAGCAAACGCCGCCTGCCACCAGACCGAACACGATGCCGGCCATGCCGCCCACGTAGCCGGCGGCTGGCGTGATCGCCACGAGGCCTGCCACCACGCCGGAGCAGGCCCCGAGGGTGGTGGGACGCCCACCCCTCAGGCGTTCCACGGCCAGCCACCCCACCATGCCGCCGGCGGCGCCGAGGAAGGTGTTGAGCAGGGCCTGGACAGCCTGTTCGTTGGCGGCACCCGCCGACCCGGCGTTGAAGCCGAACCAGCCGAACCACAGGATCCCGGTGCCGATGAGCACCATCGGGACGTTGTGCGGGGGCATCGCCTCGCTGGGCCAACCGCGACGGCGACCCAGCACCAGCACGACCGCCAAGGCGGCGACGCCGGCGTTGAGGTGGATGGCGGTGCCGCCGGCGAAGTCGAGGGCACCGTTGCCGTGCTGCCAGCCGCTGTACACCCAGTAGGTGACGGGGGTGTAGACGAGCAGCAGCCAGACGGGGACGAACACCAGCCAGGCCGAGAACTTCAGCCGACCGGCGACGGAACCGGAGATGAGCGCCGGCGTGATCGAGGCGAACGTCATCAGGAACGCCACGAAGATGAGGCTCTCGGCGTCGCCGTTGAGCCCCTTCAACCCGATGGCGTCGAAGTTGCCGATCCAGTCACCGCCGAAGAAGCCCGAGCCGTCGGGGCTGTTGCCCAACGAGTACGACACCAGCACCCAGACGATGGGCACGATTCCGATACAGGCCAGGTTCATCAGGAGCATGTTCAGGACGTTCCTCGAGCGGACCATGCCGCCGTAGAACAGCGCCAGCCCCGGCACCATGAAGACCACCAGGGCGGTCGAGGTCAACATCCACGCGTAGTCACCGGACCCCATGGTTCGGCCTTCCTTTCCTCGGATTCTCTGGGCACATGGTCCGCCGGTGCGGACTGCGTCAGATTGCCCAAAGCAGGTGTCCCGACCGTCACACGAGTGTTTCGACTGTATGAACTGTCCCTGACGGGGAGTGAGGTGGGAGGCTCAGACCTCGGGGAAGCGCCGGAAGAAGGTCGACCGGGCGTACACCTCGTCGAGGCCGGCCGCCCGTGCCTCAGCCATGGCCGCCTCGTCGACGTGGGGCGCGAACCCGACGAGGCGGGCCCCGTCGCCGGGCCGCCCCCCGAGCGCCTCCAGGACGCCGGTCCGGGCCAGGTCGACCACATACAGCTCGGCGGACTCCTCGAGCAGGGTGGCGGGGTCCGCCACGAACCCGACCTCCACCCCCGGGGCCCGCAGGCGGGAGCGGTCCATGAGGTCGGGGACGAACGCCCGCACCCGCCGGGTCACGATGGTGGTCGGTGGGCGTCGTTGAGGTTGCCCGACCGCAGGCCGGCAAGGTCCAGCGTCACGTAGCGGTAGCCAGCGACCTCCACCGCTGCGACCACCTCGTCCCGCCGCTCGACCGCCTCGGCGAGGCGGTGTCCGGCGATCTCGATGCGGGCGGTGTCGCCGTAGTGGCGGACCCGGAGCTCGTCGAATCCCAGGCGGCGCACCGCCGCCTCGGCCCGCTCGACCGTCCCCAGTACCTGGACGCTGACCGGCGTCCCGTACGGGATCCGGGAGGCGAGACACGGGCCAGCCGGCTTGTCCCAGGTGCGCAGCCCCAGGCGCCGCGACTGCTCCCGGACCTCGGCCTTGGTGAAGCCCGCCTCGAGCAGCGGGAACCGGGCACCCCGGTCGGCGGCGGCCTGCTGGCCCGGTCGGTGGTCGCCGAGGTCGTCGACCGTCACGCCCAACAGCACCGTGGCCCCCGCCGCCTCGGCCTGCGGCGCCACGGCGTCCATCAGGGCGTCCTTGCAGTGGGCACAGCGATCGGGGTCGTTGGCCCGGTAGGCCGCCGAGGCCATCTCGTCGGTCTCGACGGTCGACCAGTCGAGGCCCCACTCCGTCGCCAGTGCCGCCGCCTCCTCCCGCTCGACGCCGGCCAGCGACGGCGAGACGGCGGTGACGGCCCTGGCGCACCCGGGCCCGAGTGTCGTGTGGGCGACGTAGGCGAGGAAGGCCGAGTCGACGCCGCCGGAGAAGGCGACCACCACCCGGCCCAGGCGCCGCAGTTCCGCCCGCAGTCGTTTGAGCGGCACCGGCGGCGCGGCGGTCACGGTGCCGCTATCCCGCCCGGCAGCCGGCTCGGTCGAGGACCTCGTCGAGGGACGCCACGAGGCCGGTGTAGAAGGGCCCGAAATCGGCGTAGACCGCCGACGCCCGGTCGTAGCGCAGGGTGTAGACGACGTCCTTGAGGTCGTCGGGACGCTGGCCGAACAGGGTGACGCCCCACTCGAAGTCGTCGACGCCGGTCGAGGCGGTGATGAGCTGCACGACCCGGCCGGCAAACTTCCGCCCCGACGACCCGTGTTCGTGCATCAGCCCGCTGCGCTCCTCGAACGGCAGCGTGAACCAGTTGTCCTGCTCGCCACGGCGCTTCGACATCGGGTAGAAGCACCAGGCCGGCTTGTCCGCGGGTGGGAGCACCGGACGCAGGCGGGCCTCCTTCATCTCGTCGGGAATCCCGGCGGCGTACTCGGATACCTCGGTGAGGGAGAGGTAGCTGTCGACCACCTCGAGGCCGGCGGCCGCCACGCCGGTCTGAAGGTCGCGGAGCCGCCAGAGGTCGTCGCTGAGCGCCATGAGGGCGATGTCGGCCTTGTGTCCGAGGATCGCCACGGGCACCACCTGGGCGCCCGCCGCCTCGGCGGCGGTGACGGCGGTGCCGACGCCCTCGGGGTCGGCGAGGGGACCCACCCGGCAGAAGAGGTGGAGGACGCCGAGGCCCTCGGCGGGAGTGACCGGTTCGCTCATGGCGCCGAGTGTACGAAACCGCGCCCCAACGCAGCGCGCCGGGGAGGCGTGGCGGTCGTCAGTCGCCGGTGTAGAGGTTCAGCCGCTCGCCGCGGGCAAAGCCGGCCAGTTGCAGGCCGGCCACCCTGGCGGTCTCGACGGCCAGCGCCGAGGGCCCGCTGACCGCCACCAGGGCGGCGAAGCCGGCCGCCCAGGCCTTCTGGGCCATCTCGAAGGAGGCCCGGCCGCTGACCCACAGGCCAAGGTCGTTGGCCGGCAGGCCACCGTCGAGGTGGAGGCGACCCACCACCTTGTCGACGGCGTTGTGCCGGCCGATGTCCTCCCGGAGCAGTAGCGGCTCGCCGGTGCGGTCGAACGCCGCAGCGGCGTGGACGGCGCCGGTGGCACCGAAGAGGGCCTGGTCGCCGTCGATGCGGGCGGCCACGCCGGCCAGCACCTCGGGGTCGAACGGGTCGGCGTCGAGGGGGTCGAGGCGGGCCGCCAACTCGTCGATCGCCACCGTGCCGCAGATGCCGCACGACGAGGAGGCGGGGCCCAGCCGGGGCGTCGGGGCCAGCGCCACCCCGCCCGTCTCGACCGTGACGTCGTTGTACTCGGCCTCGGCCGCCGAGCCCTGGCCGCAGTAGCGGACCGCACGGACCGGGACGCCGTCGAGCACCCCCTCGGTCACGAGGAACCCGACCGCCAACTCGAAGTCGTCGCCGGGGGTGCGCATCGTGGTGGCGACCAACTCGCCGTCGAGGCGCACCGACATCGGCTCCTCGACGATCAGTTCGTCCTGGACGCGGCGGCTGCCCTCGCCGTCGATCCGGCGCGTCAGCACCCGGCGGGTGCGCCCCCGGCTCACCGACCGGCCTCCTGCTCGTCCACGACCACCAGTGAACCGCCTCGTGGCCCAAAACGTCCCGAAAACGGCACGGGGCGCCCCGAAGGGCGCCCCACACGCGCTCGGACCGGTGCGGACTAGAAGTCCATGTCGGGCATGCCACCACCGGCCGCGCCCTCGGCGGGGGCGTCGGCGATGACCGCCTCGGTCGTGAGGAACAGCGCAGCGATGGACGCCGCGTTCTGCAGCGCCGACCGGGTCACCTTTGCGGCATCGATGATGCCGGCGGCGATCAGGTCCTCGTAGTCACCCGTGGCGGCGTTGAGGCCCGAGGAACCCTCGAGGCTGCGCACCCGCTCGACGACGACACCGCCCTCGAGGCCGGCGTTCACGGCGATCTGGGTCAGCGGACCCTCGAGCGAGCGGGCCACGATGCGGGCACCGGTGGCCTCGTCGGCCGCCAGGCCGTCGGCGACCGATTCGGCCGCCGCCTGGGCACGCAGCAGGGTGACGCCACCACCGGCGACGACACCCTCCTCGATGGCCGCCTTGGTCGTGCTGACGGCGTCCTCGATGCGGTGCTTCTTCTCCTTGAGTTCCACCTCGGTGGCGGCACCGACCTTGAGCACGGCCACGCCGCCCGACAGCTTGGCGAGGCGCTCCTGGAGCTTCTCGCGGTCGTAGTCGGAGTCGGTGTTGTCGATCTCGCCCTTGATCTGGCCGATCCGGCCGTTGATGTCGGCCTCGTCGCCGGCGCCCTCGACGATGGTGGTCTCGTCCTTGGAGACGACCACCTTGCGAGCACGGCCCAGCATGTCGAGGGAGGCGTTCTCGACCTTGAGGCCGACCTCCTCGGTGATGACCTGACCGCCGGTGAGGATGGCCATGTCCTGGAGCATCGCCTTGCGGCGGTCGCCGAAGCCGGGGGCCTTGACGGCAACGGCGTTGAAGGTGCCACGGATCTTGTTGACCACGAGGGTGGCCAGGGCCTCACCCTCGATGTCCTCCGCAATGATCAGCATCGGCCGACCGGCCTGCATGACCTTCTCGAGCACGGGCACGAGGTCGCGCACGGCCGAGATCTTGGAGCCGACGAACAACACGTACGGATCCTCGAGGACCGCCTCCATGCGCTCGGGGTCCGTGACGAAGTACGGCGAGATGTAGCCCTTGTCGAAGCGCATGCCCTCGACGAGGTCCATGTCGATGCCGAAGGTCTGGCCTTCCTCGACGGTGATGACGCCGTCCTTACCGACCTTGTCGATGGCCTCGGAGATCATGGCGCCGATCTCGGGATCGGCGGCCGAGATGGCGGCCACGTTGGCGATCTGGTCCTTGTCGCTGGACACGTCCACGGCGTCGGCGAGGATCGACTCGACGCTCGAGGCAACGGCGGCCTCGATGCCCTTCTTGACCGACATGGGGTTGGCGCCGGCGGCCACGTTGCGCAGGCCCTCGCGGACCATCGACCAGGCCAGCACGGTGGCGGTGGTGGTGCCGTCACCCGCCACGTCGTCGGTCTTCTTGGCGACCTCCTTGACGAGCTCGGCGCCGATCTTCTCGTACGGGTCCTCGAGTTCGATCTCCTTGGCGATGGAGACGCCATCGTTGGTGATCGTGGGGGCTCCCCACTTCTTCTCGAGCACGACGTTGCGGCCCTTGGGACCCAGCGTGACGCGCACGGCGTCGGCCAGCTGGTTCATGCCCTTCTCGAGCGAGCGGCGAGCCTGCTCGTCGAAACTGATGATCTTCGCCATTGGCGGAAAGCCTTTCTTTCGGTTCGAAGTCGTGGAGCGCGGCGCAGCGGCGAACGTGGGTCGCGGTGCTTGGCACTCTCACTCGGCGAGTGCCAATCCAATCAGCCGCAGCCGGGAATCACAACCTCGGCGGGCGGCGGCAGGGTCGTGCCGGAGGCGGCAGGGTCGTGCCGGAGGCGGCGAGACGTCAGCCACCGGCCACGGCCGGGACGATCGCCACGGTTCCGCCGTCGGGCACGGGCGTGTCGAGGCCGTCGAGGAAGCGCACGTCCTCGTCGCTCACGAACACGTTGACGAACCGACGCAGTGCGCCCGCCTCGTCGAGGATGCGGGACCCGAAGCCCGGGTGGGCGGCCTCGAGGGCGGCCAGGGCCTCGCCGACCGTCCCACCGTCGACCTCAACCTCGCCGGCACCGGCGGTGAGCGGGCGCAACGTGGTGGGGATGCGGATGGTGACGGCCATGGGGTGCCTCCGTGGGCTGGCGCCGGCGGACGCCGGCAGGAAACGAATGCCCGAAAACCTACCGACGCCACCCGGCGATCAGCGCCCGGCGGCCTCCGCGACCACCTCGGCGACCACGGCCTCGACACACGCCGCCGTGTCGGACATGGCCCGCTCCACGCCGAATCGTTCCACCAGCGACACGGCGTCGGTGCGGCCTGCCAGGTCGGCGTGGATCCGGCCCGCCACCACCAGCACCGGCAGGCCGGTGGCGGCCGCATAGGCCGACACGCCGCCGACGACCTTGCCCTCCCACGAGGTGGCGTCCAACTGCCCCTCCCCCGTGACCATCAGGTCCGCCCCCTCGAGCACCTCGTCCAGGCCCAACTCCTCGGCCACCAGGTCGATGCCGTCGACCAGCTCGGCACCGAGGGCCGCCAGGCCGCCGGCCAGTCCACCGGCGGCCCCCGCCCGCGGCAGGTCCGCCACGTCGACGCCGAAGTCTTCCTCGTACTGCTGGGCCAACCGGACCAACCGCCGCCGCAGCATCTCCACCTGCGCCGGCGAGGCCCCCTTCTGGGGACCGAACACCTCGGCGGCGTCGGTGAAGCGGGTCCGCACGTCGCAGGCGACCAGCAGTTCGACGCTCCGGTAGCGAACCGACGACCCCATGGCCCGGAGCGCTCCGAGGCCGCCGTCGGTGGTGGCCGAGCCGCCGACCGCCACGATCACACGTCGGGCACCCACCTCGACGGCCTCGCGGACCAGCTCGCCGGTGCCGGCAGTGGTGGCGTCGAGGGGCTGGTTCTCCTCAGCGCCTCCGGCCAGCAACAGCCCCGACGCCGCCGCCATCTCGATGACCGCCGTCGTGCCGTCGAAGCGCCAGCCCGCCTCGACGGGCTCCCCCAGCGGGCCGGTCACGGTGGAGCGGCGGTTGGCCCCGCCCAGGACGGCGAGCGTGCCCTCGCCACCGTCGGCCATCGGCAGCGCCGTCCCGGTGCCTCCCGCCGCACGGGCGCCCCGCACCACAGCGTCAGCGACCTCGGCGGCGGAGGCGGTGCCCCGAAACTTGTCGGGAGTGGCGACGACGTGCATCGCGCGTGGCCGACTGATGCGGCGGGTCCTCGCCGAGGCGCCGGACTCAGCCGGAGTAGATGCGCTCGTCAGCGCCGAGGATCACGACGATGTCGGCGGCCTCGAGGCGATCCACGGCGTTCTCGGCCACGGCCACGCCCGTCGGGGGGATCTGGGCCAGCAGGTCCGGGCTGTCGGGCGCCAGGATCTCCATGACGGCACGGGCCTCGTTGACCATGCCGGGCCGGAAGTAGATCATCGTGGCCTCGGTCGGCTGGGCATTGGCGGGCGGCAGCGTGGCGTAGCCCTTGGGGACCAGCATCTCGGTCACCGTGCCAGCGCCCCGCGGGATGCCCGAGCCGTTGGCAACCAGGACCTGGACCTCGCTGGGCGGCTCGGTGACCGTCGGGAAGAGGGTCGACGTGGTGGTGGTCCCGTCGCCGGAGCCGTCGTCGCCGGAGCCGTCGTCGCCGGAGCCGTCGTCGCCGGAGCCGTCATCCCCGGAGCCGTCGCCCGACGCGGCGTCCCCGGAGCCGTCACCCCCGGAGCCGTCGCCCGACGCGGCGTCCCCGGAGCCGTCGTCGGAGGCGACGGTGGTGGTCGGCGAAGCGTCCTGGACGGCGGGCGCGGTGCCGTCGTCGAGGCCCTTCCAGAGCAGCGTGGCGCCGAGCAGCACCGCCACGACGATGAGCAGCAGCGCCCGCGGTGCAGCCGCGGCGTTGCTCGGACCGATGCCGCCGCGTGGCGCCGTCACGACCGTCCGTCCTCCTCGCGCACCGGGGCCTCGAAGCGGGCCCGACGTCGCCGGTCGCGCTGGCGGCGAAGCCGGCGCACGACCAACGGGTCGTACTCGAAAGCGTCAGGCGACTCAAGCAGTTCCGCCAGCAGTTGGTAGTAGCGGGTGACCGACAGTTCGAAGCGCTCGTTGATCAGCCCCTCCTTGGGGACGTCGAGAGTCCACCAGGATCGCTCGAAGTCGAGGATCGCACGATCCCGTTCCGTCAGTGACACGCCGCGATCATCCCGCCCCACGGCCCCCGTTGCAAGCACCCCCCTGGTTCCTGGGCGGCGCGGCCGGCGGGTTCTTGGCCCGGCCGGTCCTGCGTGGGATCTGGCGCGGCAATCTGCGTCGCCTCGAGGCCCGGCCGGCAGGTGCTGCCGCCATTCCCGATCGGCCCCGGGTCGGCTCGGCAGCCTCCACGGCACGGGAGCCCGCCGAAGGCCGTCGCAGCCTGCGCTCACCCCGGTCCGAGCAGTTGCCGGACGGCGGGCGCCCAGTCGGAGTCGAGGAACTCGAAGCCCGACTCCTCCAGTCTGGCCGGTCGCACACGGGCGCTCGCGAGCAGCAGTCCGTCGGCCATCTCGCCAAGGGCGAGGCGCAGTGCCACGGCGGGCGCTGGCAGCACGGCCGGGCGTCGAACCGCCGCAGCCAGCAGGCGCACGAACTCTGCGTTGCGACAACACTCCGGAGCAACCAAGTTGAAGGCTCCCGACAGGGGAACATCCAGCAGATGGAGGATGGCCCGGACCTGGTCCCGCAGTGTGATCCACGGCCACCACTGGCGCCCACTCCCGAGTCGTCCTCCCAGGCCCAAGCGGGTCACCGTGAGCATCCGCCGGAGGGCCCCGTCATCGGCCGTGCAGACGATGCCGGTACGAACCAGCGCCAGGCGCGTCTCCGACGACGCCATCGGGGCGGCGGCCGCCTCCCAGCCCCCGCAGACGTCGGCCAGGAAGCCGGTGCCCGGTGGAGACGCCTCGGTGAGCTCCTCCTCGCCGCGGTCCCCGTAGATGCCCACGGCGGACGCCGAGACCACCACCTCGGGTGGACGGTCGAGGGCGGCCAACGCCTCCGCCAGCAACTCGGTGCCCTTCACGCGACTGTCCATGATCGCCGTCTTCTTGGCAGCGGTCCACCGGCCGTCGATGCTCTCGCCTGCCAGGTGGACGACGGCGTCCACGCCGCTGAGGCGCGACCCGTCGAGTCGACCAGCGGACGGGTCCCAGACGACCCCACCGTCCACCGGCCGCCTCCCCACCGGGACGACTCGGTCCCCACGTTGCTCGAGGGCGCTGGTGAGCGCCCTTCCGACCAGGCCCGAGGCCCCGGTCACGGCGATGGTGCGCATGTGGCTCCCACTTGCTGGTTGGACGTTCCGCGTCCTCGTGCCCGCCGGGCAGTGGGACGGGGAGAACCTATTGCGGGTGCTCCCGACTAGCCACCGCCGGCGCAACCACGGCAGATTTGGGATCGAGGCCCTCGTCCACGCCGGATCGCAGGAACCCTCGCGCCACCGCCGCCTTCGAACACGGTCCTCGAGGTCCCAGCATGTCCACCAAGACCGCCCTCGCGTCCACGCTCGGCGCAATCCTCCTGGGGGTCGGAATCGCCGTCGCCGGTGGAGACGGCAGCGTCGAGACCTCTGGGCTACCGGTGTTCGCCTGGGCGGCGATTGCCATCTTCGCCGTCCAGTGGATCGCATTTCTGGTCGCCTGGTCCATCCACAGCGAGCGCTTCTTCGACCTGGTCGGCTCGCTCACCTACCTGGGAGCCGTGGGGTTCTGCCTAGCCCTGGCGGAGTCACCGGGGTTCCACTCGTGCCTCGTTGCCGCGATGGTGGCCATCTGGGCAGTCCGACTCGGGACCTTCCTCGCGAGGCGCGTCCACGCCAACGGGTCGGACTCCCGCTTCGACGCGATGAAGTACCGATTCGCGTGGTTCCTCTTCACCTGGACCACGCAGGGGTTGTGGGTACTGGCCACGGCTGGGGCGGCGCTCGCCGCCATCACGCAGACGGGACGACCCGTCGTCGGACCACTGACCCTCCTGGGTGTCTCCCTCTGGGTCGTGGGCTTCGGACTTGAAGTCGTTGCCGACGAACAGAAGCGGCGCTTCCGGGCCGAGCCCGACAACCGGGGTCGCTTCATCACCATCGGGCTCTGGGGCCGGTCGCGGCACCCCAACTACGCCGGCGAGATCCTCCTGTGGTGCGGCATCGCCGTGCTGGCGGCCCCGGCGCTGACGGGTTGGAGCCACCTCACCCTGCTCTCACCCGTCTTCGTCTGGCTGCTACTGACCCGGGTAAGCGGCGTTCCACTCCTCGAGGCGGCAGCAGACCGGAAATGGGGAGACCACGCCGACTACCTCGCCTACAAGGCCCGCACGCCCGTCCTGTGGCCCCGTCTGTCCAGGCGGTGACCCACCGGCTGGACTGAATTGGCGGCGACCCAAGCGTCGAATTCCACCCACCGCTCGTCCAGCCAGCGGACCAGCGCTGCCTGTTCCCCATTTGGGGGAACCTGCCCGCGATCGAACCGCTCAGCGGTGAACCTGAGCGGAGAGGCGAACGGCACGTTCCGCCACAGGTCCCGCAACGAGCGGAAGTCCGAGACCCCAACGTGGTTGAGGAACACCAGGTCGGGGGTCGGGGCGCTGTCCAGGATCTCCAGTATCCCGGCGGTTCGGATCGGCAAGACCCGACGCAGTCCCCGAACCTGAGGGACCCGCCCGGGGTCGGTGTCCCCGAGGATGCCGACCGCACGCTCCAACTTGGCCGGAGAGAAGCGGGTCCCCTCCGGGAACAACACGACCGCCTCGTCCGCACCGAGACCCTCGCCCAGGCGGCCCACGTTGCGGACCTCCTCCCGGTTGTCCGCCGTGTCCCGATCCACGAAGTAGTTGGGGATTCGGTGGCCAACCAGGTCCAGACACGGATCCCAGAGCAGTTGCCGCTTCAGGATGAAGCGAGGACGCAGGCCCGAGGAGGCCAGCATCGCGGCAACCAGTAGGGCGTCGCCCTGGCTCCCGTGCCGGGCCAGCACGACCAGCGGCCCTCCGCGCTGCAGGGGGGTTGCGTCATCGAGTTGGAAGCGCAAACCGAGAAGGCGGCGGGCACCCCGCACCAGGTTGGTCGCCCACCAGCGCTGCAGTCCGCTGTGGGCCCGGAACGAGGCCTCGCCTCGGAGTCGCCCGCCGGGCGCGAACCGCAACCAGAGGACGCCCGCCATGACTACACCCATCGACTCGAGGCCCGCCCACCAGACGGCGTAGAGCGCCACGCGCACCGTGGCCCAGCGTCGCCGTCCAAGGACGTCGACCAGCGCACCAACGACCAGCGCCGGCACCAGGAGGGCCAGGAACAGCACGAAACCCAGCAGGACCGCGGGCAGGGTGACGACCCGGCGACGCAGGCGTGCGCGACGAGTCGAGTCCCTCGACGACCAGACCCGCAGGGGTAGCGGTTGGTGGGAGGCAGCGACCGCCTCAGGATCCATCCAGGAGCCCTGTGCTGCCGAGGATCATCGTGGTCGCCACCGTGATGACCCGACGCTCAGCCCCCCGGTCCTTGGGGGGGCGGTACCGGGCCGCATAGGCCTCCACGGCCGACCTGCACACCTCCGGGTCGTCGCTGACCTCTGCGGTCCCCTCGATGGTCAACCAGCGGCCGCCATCCACCTGGCAGATGGCCGCCTCCAACGGGCCGGCGGCAAGCACCCGGGCCTTGACGCTGCCCGACCAGGTGATGACGCGCGCGCATTCCTCCTCGTCCGACCACGTGAAGCCCACCGGGGTGACGTGCGGGCGGCCATCGCGGCGCACCAGGGTCAGGGTGGCCAGGTGGCGCTCCGCCAGGAACCCGTGGAAGGAGGGGCCGCGCCGGACATCGGACAGTCCCGGCATCTCAGGTCAACCCGACGCGGGCCCACGGTGGCGCTGCACGACCGGAGGTCAGCCTGTGAACGGGCCGCCGATGTCCGACCACCCACGTCTCCGCTCGTCGTCCTTCGCGCACCTGACGTCGCCTCCCTGCGCCACGAGGCTCTCAGGCAGCCACCCCGCCCAACAAATCGGCGCGTGAGCCCGGGCAGGTGGCCAAAGCAGGAGGCCAAAGCAGGAGGATAACGTCTCAGCCTGCAGTGGCACCACAAGCCCAAAGGTGGACCGGAACCACCACCGCTCTGCACGGCAGAGGATGGGGAGACCGGATTCCGCAGGACTCCCGGGATACGGCGAGCCCCCGACCCCCCCCCACGGAAAGGCGGCGGTAGTGATGGCGGAACGAGCGGTGGTCGTGAGCATCGAAATCCAGCGGACACCCAGCGAGGTCTGGGCCGATGTCCGCGACATCGCCTCACACGTGACGTGGATGCAAGATGCGGTCGCAATCGACTTCCTGGGCGAAGAACGAGAGGGCGTCGGCGTGCGATTCCGATGCAGGACCAGAGTAGGTCCGTTCTCGCTGACCGACCTCATGGAAACCACGAGTTGGGAGGAGGCCCGCCAGATGGGCGTCCGCCACGTGGGCCTCGTGGTCGGGACCGGTGAGTTCTCCCTGCGCGACCTGCCAGGGGGGCGCACCGAGTTCCGCTGGCAGGAGGACCTCTCGTTCCCCTGGTTCCTGGGTGGTGCGATCGGTGGGTTCTTGGCCCGGCCGGTCCTGCGTGGGATCTGGCGCGGCAATCTGCGTCGCCTCAAGGCCCGACTGGAAGACCCCTCAGCGACCGGGACCCTCGGCCGGTAGGCGCTGCCGCCATTCCCGATCGTCCCCCGGGTCGGCTCGGTAGCCTCCATGGCACGGGAACCCGTCGACGGCTCCCCTGGGACGCCATGAGACGCGCCATCCCGCCCGAGTAGCTCAGTTGGTCAGAGCAGGCGCCTTGTAAGCGTCAGGTCGTCGGTTCGAATCCGACCTCGGGCTCCAGGCTTCGCATGAGCCCGCCAAGCGACCCCCTCCCCCTCAGCCGACCGTGCCGCGCGCCACTGGAAACTCGGGTGGGGGGGGCCGTCCGGCCAACGTCCAGCCAGGGATCGGGCCGGTCCGCGCCTCGCCTCAGGAGCGGCGGCGGGCGACCTCGAAGAGGGCCACGGCAGCCGCTGCCGAGACGTTCATCGACGCCAGCACGCCCTGCAGTGGGATGTGCGCCAGGGTGTCACACCGCTCCCGAACCAGCCGCGACAGCCCGGCCCCCTCGGCACCCATCACCAGCGCCACCGGCCCGTCGGTGACGGCCAGGTCGTGGATCGGAGCGGTCCCGCCCGCATCCAGGCCCACCGTCCAGATCTCTGCCCGGGTGAGACGGGCCATGGCCTTGGGGAGCCCTGACACCGTGGCGAGGCGCAGGTGCTCGACGGCGCCCGCCGCCGACTTGGCCGCCGCGGCCGTCACCCGAGCCGCCCGGTGGCGGGGCAGCACCACCCCCGACACGCCGGCGCACTCGGCCGAACGCAGGATCGCCCCGAGGTTGCCGGGGTCGGTCACGCCGTCCAGCAGCAACAGGAACGGCGGCCCGCCCGCCGGGGTCCTCGATGCCAGCAGCGCCTCGAGGCCATGGTCCTCCAGCGGTGCGGCGAACGCCACGACGCCCTGGGGTGCCTCGGTGCGGGCCATCGACTCGAACTTGGACCGGGAGACCTCCCTGATGGCGACCTTGTGTTCGTCGGCCAGGTCGATGATGTCGTCGAGGATCGGCGCCGGGTCGAGGTCGCCGGCCAGGACGACCTCCCGGGTTCGCCGCGTGCCGGCGAGCAGCAGTTCGCGCACTGCCTGACGGCCCTCGACCTGGTCACCGCCGAGCCCCTTGGGTGGCCCGTCGGAACGCCGGCGCTGCGGGGTGCTCCCCCGCTGGCCGGCCCGCGGACCACCTCCCCGCTGCTGGCCCTTGCCCCGGCCCTGCTGGGGTCCACGTCCCCGACCGTTCACGGGCGCTGTACCAGGGCCACGGCGAGGCAGGCGATGCCCTCGCCACGACCGAACGCCCCGAGGCCCTCCGCGCGCCGTCCAGTCACCCGGACCGGGGCGCCGACGACCTCCTCGAGGCGCTTCCGCATCTCGTCGCGCCGGGGCGCCAGCCTCGGCGCCTCGGCCACGACCGAGCAGTCCACGTTGGCGACCTCCCACCCCTCGGCCCGCACGGCGGCGACGGTGTCGGCCAGCAGGGCCATGCTGTCGGCGCCGGCCCAGCGCTCGTCCGTGTCGGGATAGCGCCCACCGATGTCGCCCAGGCCGGCGGCGCCCAGCAGGGCGTCGATGCAGGCGTGGGCGACGGCGTCGGCGTCGCTGTGGCCGACCAGGCCCGGCCCGTCGAACTCGACGCCAGCCAGCACCATCCGGCGAGCCGGGTCGTCGGAGAAGGCGTGGACGTCGAACCCCTGCCCGACGCGGACTTCAGCCACGCCACACCCCACGCTGCCCGACGCGGACCTCAGCCACCGGAGGCCTCCAGTACCTGTCGGGCCACGAGCAGGTCGACGGGCCGGGTCACCTTGAGGTTGTCCGCCTCGCCGCCCACGACCACCACGCTGCCACCGTACGCCTCCACGAGCGTGGCGTCGTCGCTGGCGTCGGCACCGCTGGCGTGGGCGGCCCGCAGCGTGGCTGCCGGGAAGCCCTGCGGCGTCTGCACGGCCATCATCCCCTCCCGATCGACCGCGCCGTCGACGCGCCGCAACGAGTCGTTCACCGGGACCCCGGGAACCACGGCGTCGGCACCCGCCTCCACGGCGGCCACCACCCTGGCGAACAGGTCGCGACTCGCCAGCGGACGGGCGCCGTCGTGCACCAGCACCACGTTGGCCACGTCGGGCACGACCGCCAGCCCGGCCCGGACCGACGCCGACCGCGTCGCCCCGCCGGCGACCACGGCATGGACCGAGCCGCCCAGGCGCTCGGTGACCTCCCCGACGACGGCCGGGGCGACGACCACCACCACCCCGTCCGAGTCGCCGGCGGCGTCGACGGATCGCTCGAGCACCGTGCGGCCCACCAGGTCCGCCGACTGCTTGTCGGCGCCGAAGCGCTCGCTGCTGCCCGCCGCCACGACGACCGTCCACACGCTCATGGGTGGATCCGTTCGGTGTGGCACGGCATCGTCCGTGCGGAGGCGTTCACCTCACTAGCATGGCCAGCCGACATGCCCGACGCCACGCTCTTTCGCGAAACCAGCCTGTTCGCCGACCTCGACGAGGATGCCCTCGCCACGATCGTCGACGCCTCCACCGACCGCGAGTTGCGCCGTGGCGACGTCATCTTCCGGGAGGACGACGAGCCCCACGAGCTCTACCTCGTCGAGTCCGGGCGGATCGCCATCGCCAACAAGTCCTTCGACCGCCGCGAGTCGATGGTGGCGCTCATGGAGGGCGGCGACCTGTTCGGCGAGATGGGCCTGTTCGACGGGCGCGGACGGTCCGCGGAGGCCCGGGCGCTCGAATCCTCCACGACCATCGCCGTCCCGTACGGGCCGGTGCGGCAGCTCTACGAGGACGAACCCACCCTGCTGTGGCGGGTGGTGGCGATGCTGGCGGGCCGCCTCCGCAACATGGACGCCGCCCTCGCCGACTCGGTGTTCCTCGACGTGACGGGCCGCACCGCCAAGCGACTCCTCGACCTCGCCGGCGAGTCGGACGAGTTCTCGTTGCCGATCACCCAGGAGGAGTTGGCCGGAATGGTCGGCGCCTCGCGGGAGCGGGTCAACAAGGCCATCGCCTCGTTCATCAAGCTGGGGTGGATCGAGCAGATCGACCGGACCTACCGGATCACCAACCGCGAGCAACTCACGATCCGCTCCCGCTGAGCTCGGCTCCCCCCGGTCAGCCCGCCAGCCAGCCCAGCACCCGCCCCCAGGCGTCCGCCGCGTCGTCGGCACGGTGGGCGGGCCGCGAGGCGTCGTGGACGAAGCCGTGGTCGGCGCCCTCGTAACGCACCACCGACACGCCGGCCGCTTCCAGTTCGTCGACATGGTCGGGCGGTGTCCAGCGGTCGTCGGTCCCGATGACCGCCAGCACCGAGGAAGCGTCACCGTCCGCCAGCAGGCCGAGCGGCTCACCCTGGCCCGGGCCCGCCCACTCGTCCGGCACGTGGATCATCCCGTAGAAGGGACAGTGGCGATGGAAGCGCCCGGTGGACACGGCCTTGAGCGTGTACATGCCGCCCATGCAGAAGCCGAGGATGCCGACGGTGCCGGCCCCGGTGGCATCGGCGGCGGCCACGGCGTCGCCCAGCACCCGGTCGTCGTGCAGCGTGGCGCCCGCCGCCAGGCGGTCAGCAACCTCGAGGTCCTCGCGCCCCGGGTAGAGCTCGAAGGCGCACACCGACCAGCCCTGCTCGGACGCCAGCCGGGTGACCAGGTCGTCGAACAGGGGCCGCAGGCCCATGATGTCGGGCACCACGACCAGGCCGCGGTCGGTGGAACCGTCGGCGGGGTGGGCCAGTTCGGCGGGCGTGCCCGAGGGCAGTTGGATGCGCATGGGCCCCGTTCTAGTCGCCCACGGCCGGCCCGTCCCCCAGCAGGCCGGTGGCGGCAACCGCCTCGGCCAGGGTGCGGACCCGGACCACCTCGAGGCCGTCCGGTCCCGCCGGTGCCGACTGGGGCAACACGGCCCGCCGAAAGCCCAGACGATGGGCCTCCTGGAGTCGCCGCTCGAGGTGCGCCACCTGTCGGACCTCGCCGCCCAGCCCGATCTCGCCACACGCCACCGAGTCGGCCCCCAACCGCCGTCCCGTGAGTGCCGACGCCACCGCCAGGGCCAGTGGCAGGTCGGCACCCGGTTCGGTGACCTGCACGCCGCCCACGGCGGTGACGTAGACGTCCAGCGCCCCCAGCTCGAGGCCGGCCCGGCGGTCGAGGACCGCCAGCAGCAGGGCCAGCCGGCGGGGATCGACCCCCTGGGAGGAGCGTCGGGGGTGCGGGGTGGTGGCCCGGACCACCAGGGCCTGGAGCTCGACCAGCAGGGGCCGGCGCCCCTCCATGGCGGGCAGCACCGCCGATCCGGACGCCTCGACCGCCCGGTCGGCGAGGAAGAGCCGGCCCGGGTCCTCCACCGGCGCCAGGCCGCCGACCTCCATGGCGAACAGTCCCAACTCGTCGGTGGGGCCGAACCGGTGCTTGGCCACCCGCAGCAGCCGCAAGGCGTGGTGCCGGTCGCCCACCAGGTCGGCCACGGTGTCGACCACGTGCTCGAGAACCTTGGGACCCGCCAGCGAGCCCTCCTTGGTGACGTGGCCGACCAGCAGCACCGTGGTGCCCCGCCGCTTGGCCTCGACGACCAGCCGGTGTGCACAGGCCCGCACCTGGGCCACCGAGCCGGGCGCCCCGGTCACATCCGGGTCGTGCACGGTCTGGATCGAGTCGACCACGAGCAGGTCGGGTGACAGCCGGTCGAGGTGCGCCAGGATGGATCCCAGGTCGGCGTCGCCGGCCAGCCAGAGCCCGTCTTCGAGGACGCCCAGCCGCTCGGCGCGGCGCCGCACCTGGGCCGCTGACTCCTCGGCGCTCACGAGCAACGCCCGACCCCCGGCCCGGGCACGACCGGCAGCCACCTGGAGGGTGAGGGTGGACTTGCCGATACCCGGCTCGCCGCCGAGGAGGGTGACCGACCCCGGCACCAGCCCGCCGCCGAGCGCCCGGTCGAGCTCGGAGCAGCCCGTGGGCGCCGGCACCGCCGACCCGGCGGGCACGTCGGCCAGCGGCACCGCCTCGGTCGTCGCCACCGCCGCCGACGCCATGGCCCTTCCGACCACCTCCTCGAGCGTGTTCCACTCGCCACAGCCGGGGCAGCGCCCGGCCCAGGTGGGTTGCGTGGCACCACAGGCGGTACAGGCGAAGTCGGTGCGGGGGCGGCGCTGCGCCCGCAGCGTCGTGGGCTCGGGGTGGAGGTCGGTGCTCGTCATGGGGCCGAACCTACGGACGGCCTGTGACAGCGCTCCCGGTCAGGTCCCGCCCCCGCCGCCCTCAGACTCCCCGGCACCCCCCTCGGAGGACGTGGCCGACGTGCCACTCGGCCGAAACAGCTCGGCGAACCCGCCGATCACCGGGTGCGGGAAGCCCTCAGGGATCAGCGCCGACCCGCGCATCAACACCGTCGACATGCCCATCGAGCGGGCCGCCTCGAGCGTCGGCGGCTCGGAGTCGATGAGCAGCATGTTGCGGAACGGCACACCCGACATGCGGCGCAACGCCTCGAACATGGCCTGGCTGGGCTTGCGTGCCCCGACCTCGCCGCTGACCACCCAGTGGGCCATCAGCTCGTCGAGGCCCAGCCGCTCACGCAGCACCTCGGTCCAGGGCAGCACGGCGTTGGTCAGGCACGCCACCGGCAGGCCGCGCTCCTTCATCCGGTCCAGGAACGGCAGCACGTCGCGACGCAGCTGTACCCGCTCGAGGTACTCGCGGTCCAGCGGCTCGGCCTCGCCGCGCACACCGATCGACGACCAGAACTCGGCCGTCGAGACGTGCCCCAGGCTGGCCGACCGGTACCGGTCGGCGACCTCCCGTGGGTCGGCGATCCCGCCCCGCTCGCGCACGAAGCGCACCAGCAGGCCCTCGGGGTCGCCGCCCGAGTCCCAGATGACGCCCACGCCGCCCAGCACCAGCAGTTCGAGCCGGCGTTCGCCTCGGTCCTCCTCGGCGCCCGACGACTCCTCGACGATCTCGTCCGCCCGCCGGGACGTCCGCGCCGGCCGCACCGCCCGGGGCGGACCGTCAGAGCGGCCGGCCAGGAACCCGCGGACCACGAGGAACACGGTCGCCAGCACCGCCAGCACCGCGGCCACGATGGCCCCGTTGCGCCACATGCGCGGCACCCGGTCGGTGAGTACGCCCTCGACGCCGAACCGGGTGGACGCCAGGTCGCCGAGCCCGATCGTCCACCTGGCGCCCTCGGCGTCGGCTGCCGGACCGCCCGGCAGCGCTGCCGACAGGGTCAGTTCGAACGACTCCTCGAGGTCGCAGGCGCCTGGCAGGCAGCCGACCAGCTCGGCAAGCTCGGCGTCGGTGCGCCCCAGCGGCAGGCCTGACAGGGTCTCGGTCAAATCGGCGTCGCTGAACAACTCCAGCCCGCCGCCGAGGTCGACCCGGCCGGCCAGGCGCCACTCGGTGCGGGCGAACGACCGGTGCCGGGTCAGCGCCACGTCCTCGAACACGTCCGGGCCGGCGATCTCGTCGAGCACATCGGGAAGTCGCGTGGCGGCGTCGAATGCCTTGGAGGCCGTGACGGTCGTGTCCCCCGTGGACAGGCGCCGGGGCCCGTCGACGGTCCACTCGGCGTCAACCAGGTCGTCGAGGCGCAGTTGCTCCTCGATCCCGCCGACGACCTCGACGGCCTCGTCGTCGAGGATCAGGCCGACGGTGACGGTGCCGCTGCCGTCCTCGGCCACCACGATGTCGACCGTGGCGTCGGCCCGGCAGCCCGTGGCGAGCAGCAGGCCCAGAAACGCGAGGAGGACCCACCGGAGAGGGGACGCGGCCGCACCCGAGGTCGGGCGCCACCTTCGGCGCGCAGGACGACGCATGGTCGGGACGCTAGGCGATGGGGCGGGGGCGGGGTTCGCGCAGGTGAACTACTCGACGCCCTCGACCGCCAGTTCGACGGTCGGCGGCTCGAAGCCCTCGATGGCCCGGAACACGACCTTCTGGGAGCCCTCGGCCTCGGGGTCGTCCTCGACGTCGACGACGACGATCTCGCCGGCCCGGAACTCCTTGTGGAGCAGGCGCTCCGACAGCGGGTCCTCGACCAGGCGCTGAATGGCCCGGCGCAACGGACGGGCACCCAGGGTCGGGTCGTAGCCCTCCTTCGCCAGGTGCAACTTGGCAGCGTCGGTGAGCTCGAGGCCCATGCCCTGGCCGGCCAGCTGCTGGGAGACCCGCCGGATCATGAGGTCCACGATCCGGACGATCTCGGGCTGGGTGAGCTCGTGGAACACGATCGTGTCGTCGATGCGGTTCAGGAACTCGGGCCGGAAGTGGGCCTTGAGGGCGTCCTGCACCTTGGCCTTCATGCGCTCGTACGACACGGCCTCGTCGGCCTTGGCGAAGCCCAGGTTGGCCTTGCGCAGGTCGGCGGTGCCGAGGTTGGAGGTCATGATCAGGACGGTGTTGCGGAAGTCGACGGAGCGGCCCTGCGCGTCGGTGAGCCGCCCCTCCTCGAGGATCTGGAGCAGCGTGTTGAAGACGTCGGGGTGGGCTTTCTCGACCTCGTCGAACAGCACCACCGAGAACGGCTTGCGGCGGACGGCCTCGGTGAGCTGGCCGCCCTCCTCGTAGCCCACGTAGCCGGGGGGCGAGCCGACGAGCCGGCTGACCGTGTGCTTCTCCATGTACTCGGACATATCGAGGGCGATGAGGGCCTGCTCGTCGCCGAACAGGAACTCGGCCAGCGTCTTGGCCAACTCGGTCTTGCCGACGCCCGAGGGGCCGAGGAACACGAACGAGCCGGACGGCCGCTTGGGATCCTTGAGGCCGGCCCGGGTGCGGCGGATGGCCTGGCTGACCGCCTTGATGGCGTCCTCCTGGCCGATGACCCGCTTGTGCAGCTCGTCCTCCATGCGGAGCAGCTTCTGGGTCTCCTCCTCGGTGAGCTTGTAGACGGGGATGCCGGTCCAGACCGAGAGGACCTCGGCGATGGCCTCCTCGTCGACCTCCTCGAACAGGTCGACGCCGGACGAGCGGATCTCGGCCTCCTTGGCCTCCTTCTGTGCCAGCAGCTCCTTTTCGCGGTCGCGCAGCCGGCCGGCCTCCTCGAAGTCCTGGGACTCGACGGCGGCCTTCTTGCGCTGCACCACCTCGGCCAGGTCGGTCTCGAGTTCCCGCAGGTCCTCGGGCGTGTGCATGCGCTTGATGCGCAGCCGCGAGCCGGCCTCGTCGATCAGGTCGATGGCCTTGTCGGGCAGGTGCCGGTCGGAGATGTACCGGTCGGCCAGGTTGGCGGCGGCCACCAGCGCCTGGTCGGTGATGGTGATCCGGTGGTGCTCCTCGTACCGCTCGCGGAGGCCCTTCAGGATCTCGATGCTGTGGGCGACGGTGGGCTCGTCGACGGTGATGGGCTGGAAGCGTCGCTCGAGGGCGGCGTCCTTCTCGAGGTGCTTGCGGTACTCGTCGAGCGTAGTGGCGCCGATGGTCTGCAGCTCCCCGCGTGCCAGCATCGGCTTGAGGATCGAGGCGGCGTCGATGGCGCCCTCGGCGGCGCCTGCGCCGACCAGCGTGTGGATCTCGTCGATGAACAGGACGATGTCGCCTCGGGTGCGGATCTCCTTGAGGACCTTCTTGAGGCGTTCCTCGAAGTCGCCCCGGTAGCGGCTGCCGGCCACCAGCGCCCCCAGGTCGAGGGTGTAGAGCTGGCGGTCCTTGATGGTCTCGGGGACGTCGTCGTTGGCGATCATCTGGGCCAGGCCCTCGACGATGGCGGTCTTGCCGACGCCGGGTTCGCCGATCAGCACCGGGTTGTTCTTGGTGCGTCGGGACAGCACCTGCATGACCCGCTCGGTCTCGCGGTGCCGGCCGATGACGGGGTCGAGCTTCTTCTCGCGGGCCATCTGCGTGAGGTTGCGGCCGAACTGGTCGAGCACCATCGAGCCGGAGGCGGCGTCGCCGCTGCCGCCGCCCGAGGAGGCCCGGGCCTTCTCGCCGCCACCCGAGGGGGCGCCCGACCCCGAGCCCGAGTAGCCGGAGAGCAGTTGGATGACCTGCTGGCGCACCCGGGAGAGGTCGGCGCCCAACTTGACCAGAACCTGGGCGGCCACGCCCTCGCCCTCGCGGATGAGGCCGAGCAGGATGTGCTCGGTGCCGATGTAGTTGTGGCCCAGTTGGAGGGCCTCGCGCAGCGAGAGTTCGAGGACCTTCTTGGCCCGCGGGGTGAAGGGGATGTGGCCGCTGGGCGACTGGCTGCCCTGGCCGATGATCTCCTCGACCTGGTTGCGCACGGCCTCGAGGGAGATGCCGAGCTCCTCGAGGGCCTTGGCGGCCACGCCCTCGCCCTCGTGGATGAGGCCGAGCAGGATGTGCTCGGTGCCGATGTAGTTGTGGTTGAGCAGGCGGGCCTCCTCCTGCGCCAGCACCACGACCCGGCGGGCCCTGTCGGTAAACCGCTCGAACAACCGGCCTTCTCCTCGTTCCTGTTCCTGCGCCTGCTCCGGCGCCTTCCTGTCGGTCGCCGGGGTCCGGCGTCCGTTCGCCCCTGCGATGAGTGTATCCACGGCCCGTGACGAGTGGCCGGGGGGCGCCGTCCGGTCCGGTTTCGCGCCGTCGGCCCCCGTCGTATCCTCCAACGGTGCCCGTACCCGCCGAATCGACCTCGCTGCTCGAACTCCCGGGCATGGCCGACGACCTGGGCCGCGTCGACGACGAACTGCGCCGGGTGGTCGCCAGCGACGACCCGTTCCTCACCGAGGTCGCCCGACACCTGATCGACGCCGGCGGCAAGCGGGTGCGACCCGCCCTCACCATCACCGCCTCGCTGGCGACGGCGCCGGAACCCGGACCTGCCATCCAGGAGGCCGTCCGCGGCGGCGTCGCCGTCGAACTGGTCCACCAGGGCTCCCTGTACCACGATGACGTCATCGACGGTGCCGACACCCGGCGCACCGTCCAGAGCGTCAACGCCCGCTTCGGGAACCTCGAGGCCATCCTGGCCGGCGACTACCTCCTGGCCCGGGCCTCGGAGATCGCCGCCGACCTCGGCACCGAGGTGGCCGGGTTGCTGGCCAGCACGATCGCCGGCCTCTGCGAGGGCCAGGTCCGCGAACTGGCCAGCAACTACGACGTCGACCGCACCGAGGCGGCCTACCTGGAGTCGATCGGCGGCAAGACCGCCGTCCTGCTGGCCACGGCCGCGCGCATCGGCGGCATCGTCGCCGACCTGCCCCGCGACCACGTCGACGCCCTCACCGGGTTCGGCCACGCCTACGGCATGGCGTTCCAGGTGGTCGACGACGTGCTCGACCTGACCGCCACCGACGGCCAACTCGGCAAGCCCGCCGGCAACGACCTCTGCGAGGGCGTCTACACACTGCCGGTAATCCGCACGCTGGCCGGTCCGGCCGGCGAGGAGCTGCGCCACCTGCTGGGCGGTCCGATCGACGAGGACGCCCGGGACCGGGCGCTCGCCATCGTGCGGGCTGACCCGTCACTGGCCGACTCGATGGCCACCGCGGTGGCCTACACTACCGAGGCCGGCGACCTGCTCGACCAACTGCCGTCCACGCCGGCGGTGGCCACGCTGCGCCAGACCTGCGACCTGCTGCTGGCCCGGGTCGACGCCGCGGCAGCCGGCTAGGACCCGGCGCCCTCGTCGGCGTCGCCTTCTCCGTCACCCCCGTCGCCAGGGTCGGCCGGCGTCCCCAGGCCCTGCTCGGGCCGCAGCGTCGGGAACAGGATGACGTCCCGGATGGCGGTCGTGCCCGTCAGCAGCATGACCAGCCGGTCGATGCCGATGCCGAGGCCACCCGTCGGCGGCAGCCCGTACTCGAGGGCCCGCAGGTAGTCCTCGTCCACGACCATGGCCTCGTCGTCGCCGGCCGCACGACCCGCCTCCTGGGCCTCGAAGCGCTCCCGCTGGTCGTCCGGGTCGACGAGCTCAGTGAAGGCGTTGCACAACTCGCGGCCCGCCACGATGCCCTCGAAACGCTCGACCCAGCCGGGCCGGTCCCGGTGATCGCGCGACAGCGGCGAGACCTCCTTGGGGTAGTCGACGACGAACACCGGGCCCCAGAGCTCCGGCTCGGTGGTCTTCTCGTAGAGCTCCATGATCAGCTTGCCGGGTCCGTCGTGGTCCTTGACCGGGATGTCGCGCTCCTCGCACAAGCGGACCAGTTCGTCGCGGGGCGTGTCGAGGTCGATCTCGAGGCCGGCGTGCTCGGCCAGCAACTCGGTAAGGGTGGCCCGCCGCCACGGCACCGACAGGTCGAGTTGGCGACCGTCGTACTCGAGCTGCGTGGTGCCGAGCAGCGTCTCGGCCAGGTGGGCGACCAGTTCCTCGACCAGCGCCATGATGTCGTGGTAGTCGGCGTAGGCCTGGTAGAGCTCGAGCATCGTGAACTCGGGGTTGTGCCGGGTCGACACCCCCTCGTTGCGGAACACCCGGGCCACCTCGAACACCCGCTCCATGCCGCCGACCGTGAGCCGCTTCAGGTACAGCTCGGGGGCGATGCGCAGGTAGAGGTCCAGGTCGAGGGCGTTGTGGTGCGTCGTGAACGGCCGGGCCAGGGCCCCGCCGGGGATGGGATGGAACACGGGTGTCTCGACCTCGAGGAACCCGCGGTCCTCCAGCCAGCGGCGCATCACCGAGAGCGCCCGACTACGCAGGACGAACGCCTCCCGGGCCTCGTCGGTCACCCAGAGGTCGACGTAGCGCTGCCGGTAGCGGGTGTCGGTGTCGGAGATGCCGTGCCACTTGTCGGGGAACGGCCGGCGGGCCGCGGCGAGGCGCACCCACTCCCCCACGCGGACCGACAGTTCGCCGCGCCGCGTCACGATGACCTCACCGGTGACGCCGACCCAGTCGCCGAGGTGCAGTCCGGTGAACCCGGCGAAGTCAGGGGTGGACTTCTCGGGAGCGAAGAGCTGGACCCGGCCGGTGGCATCCTGGAGCACCCCGAAGAACAGCTTCCCCTGGTCGCGGCGCAGCATGAGGCGGCCGGCGAGGGTGACAACGATGCCGGTCTCGGCGCCGGCCTCCAGGTCGCCGTGGGCGGCGTGCAGGCCGGCGGCGGTGGCGGTCGGCTCGAAGCGGTAGGGGATGCCGTCGGTGCCCATGGACTCGGATGACTCCGGAATGCCGTCGTCGCTCATCGATTCAGTGCTCCTGGTTGCGGAAGAAGACGATCCGCAGGCCGTGCAGCGTCAGGAACGGCTCGACGTGCTCGATGGTCTCGGCGACCGGGGCGATCAGGGGCGCCAGGCCGCCGGTGGCGACGACCGTGCAGCCCCCCAACTCGGCCTGGAACCGCTCGACCATCCCGTCGATCTGGGAGGCGAACCCGAACACGGCGCCCGACTGCAGCGACTCCACGGTGCTCTTGCCGATCACGCTGCGGGGGGCGACCAGTTCGACGGCCCGCAGTGCCGCCGCCCGACCGAACAGGGCGTCGAGGCTGATCTCGACGCCCGGGGCGATGGCCCCGCCAATGAACTCGCCGTTGGCCGAGATGACGTCGAAGTTGTTTCCGGTGCCGAAGTCGACGACGACGGTGGGCCCGCCGTACAGGTCGAAGGCGGCGACGGCGTTGGCGATGCGGTCGGCGCCGACCTCCTTCGGGTTGTCGTAGAGGATCGCCATGCCCGTGCGGACGCCCGGCTCGATGACGATCGGCTCGACGTCGATGTTGCGCTCGACCATCTCGCGCAGGCTGGCGAGCACCCGGGGCACGCCGGCGCAGATCGCCACGCCATCCACGTCGAAGGGGTAGCCGGCCGACTGCAGGAGGCTGCGGATGACGACGGCGTGCTCGTCGGCGGTGCGCACGGCGTCCGTGGCGATGCGCCAGTGGTCGAGCAGGCCGGCGTCGGCGGTGGCCCCCGACACGAGTTCGCGGTCGTAGAGGCCGATGACGGTCTGCGTGTTGCCGACGTCGATTGTCAGTAGCAAGGTCGCTCCTCCGGAATGGTTTCGGCGCCTGGGGTCATCATCGCACGATCCGGTCAGCCAGCCGACCCTTGGTGGCGGCGGGAGGCTGGGTTCAGCCGGTGGCCTCGAGGTCGAGGCCGAGGTCGAGGGCCGAGGACGCCTGGGTGAGGGCGCTGCTGGAGATGCAGTCGACGCCCGTGGCGGCGTAGTCGGCCACCGTGTCGAGGGTGATGCCTCCCGACGCCTCGAGCAGCGGCACCCGGCCGCCGGCCTCACCGTGGACCCGCGCGGCGGCGACCGCCTCGCGCACGGTGTCGGGCGACATATTGTCGAGCAGGAGGGCGTCGGCGCCGGCGGTCAACGCCTCGGCCACCTGGTCGAGGCTGTCGCACTCGACGTGGACGATGCGGCCCGGCCACAGGTCGTGGGCCCGCTTGACCGCCGAGGTGATGTCGGTGCCGCGCAGGTGGTTGTCCTTGAGCATCACCCAGTCACTCAGGTTGGCCCGGTGGTTGCGGCCCCCACCGGCCCTCACGGCGGCCTTCTCGAGAGCGCGCAGGCCCGGGGTGGTCTTGCGGGTGTCCCACACCACGGCGCCGCCGCCGGCCGCGGCGACCCAGTGGGCGACCCCGGTGGCGACGCCCGAGAGGTGGCCGAGGAAGTTGAGGGCGGTCCGCTCGGCGGTCAGCACCGGCGCCAGGGGGCCGTCCACGGTGGCGACCACGCTGCCGGCGGCGAGCGGGTCGCCATCGCCCAAACGCCAGTCGACCTCGACCTCGGTGCCCGCCTGCCGGGCAACCTGCCGGAACGCCTCGTCGGCACAGGCGGTGCCGGCCAGCACGCCGTCGCGGCGGGCGACGATGGCACCGACCGCCCTGGCGTCCGGGGGCACGAGGGCGGCGCTGAGGTCACCGAGGGGCGTGAGGTCCTCGACGAGGGCACGTTGGACGGCCTCGACGACGGCGGTGGCAGGAGGTTCGACGGTCGGGCTCACGCCTCCAGCCTGCCGACCCGACCGCGGTCCGCCAACCGTCGGCGCACCAACCCCGGTCGACCCCGAGCACCAGCCGTTGGCGCACGGCGTCGCCGGTGGACGAATGGTCCCCGCCGGAGTTCACCGCCCGGTTCCCTCCGTCTCCGGGCCGGGAGTCACGTCACCACGACTCCCACATTGTCGATGAGCCGGGCGTTGCCGAGTCGAGCCGCGACGAGCAGTCGTACCTCGTCGCCGGCGTCAAGCCGGTCAGGAGCCAGGAAGGTGGCGGACTCGACCAGCGCCGCGTAGTCGGTCTCGACCAGCGGTGCCCCGGCGAGCACCTCCTCCATGGCGGCGATGACGGCGTCCGGATCGCGCTCCCCGTCCTCGACGATGGCGGCACCGGCCCGCAGCGCGCGGTACAGCACCGTCGCCTGGCGGCGCTCCTCATCGCGCAGGTAGACGTTGCGGCTGGACTTCGCCAGCCCGTCGGGCTCGCGGACCGTCGGACGGCCGACCACCTCGACCGGCAGAGCCAGGTCGGCGACCATTCCCCGTATGACGGCCAGTTGCTGAAAGTCCTTCTCGCCGAAGTAGGCGCGGCACGGACCGACGATCCGGAACAGCCGGGCGACCACCGTTGCCACGCCGGCGAAGTGGGTGGGCCGGCTGGCGCCCTCCAACGGGCCGGCGACCACGCCTGGGGCGACGGGCTCGTCCTCGCCCTCCGGGTAGACCTCGTCGACGGTCGGGTGGAACACCAGGTCGGACCCGTGGTCGCCGCAGCGGGCCACGTCGGCGTCGAGGTCCCGCGGGTAGTCGGCTAGATCCTCGCTGGGAGCGAACTGGAGCGGGTTCACGAAGACGGACACCACGGTCAGGTCGTTGGCGGCGACCGAGGCGTCGACCAGCGAGCCGTGACCCTCGTGGAGGTAGCCCATGGTCGGCACGAAACCGACCGACGACCCGGCCTCCCGGACGGTGTCCAGCCGTCGTCGGAGGTCGGCGGCGGCGGTGACGACCTCGGGGGCACTCACGGCCGGCTCCGGCCCGCCAGCCGGCGGGCCAGTTCGGCGACCGCCTCGTAGCCGGGCCGCTCGTCGGCGGCGAGGGCGGCCAGGTGCCGCTGGATGGTGGCCTCGTCGCCACGGGCGGCGGGTCCGGTGAGCGCGTCGGCCGGGCCGAGCGCCCGGACGTTGGCGAGGCTGCCGTCGGCCAGGTCGAGGAACGCCTCGAGCGGCACGCCCAAGGGCCCGGCCAGCCGCTCGACCTGACCCAGCAGGGCCACGAGGTGGTTCGAGGCCACCACGGCGGCGGCGTGGTAGGCGGTCCGGTCGGTGTCGTCGACGGTGACCGACCGGCCCCCCAGGGCCTCGACGACCTCCCCCACCAGGGGGTCACCGGCCACCGCGAACCAGGCGCCGTCGGCGAGCAGGTCGGCACCACGCTCGGCGTCGGCCAGGGACACCAGCGGGTGCAGCCCGGCCCGCCGGTGGTGTGGGGAGAGCACGTCGAGCCCGAGGGCTCCGGAGAGGTGGGCCACGACCGTGCCCCGCGACGGTGCCACGGTGGCCGCCACGTCGGCGATCGCCGCATCGGGGGTGGCGACCACGAGGAGGTCGATGCCGTCGGCGGCCGAGGTGCAGTCGTCGTCACGGCCCAGCAGGGGCTCGACCGCCCAGCCGCAGCGGCGCAGCGCCCCGGCCAGCGACCCGCCGGCCCGTCCCGGTCCGATGATCCGTACCCGTCGCATGGCGCTCCCCATCAGGGTACCGACGAGTCGAGGGTGCCCGCCGGGACGACGTCATCGGGCCCGGTGGACACCGGGGCCTCGGCGACAAGGTCCGGGGCCAGCTCCCGCAGCGGCACCAGCACGAACGCCCGCTCGAACATGCGGGGGTGGGGAACCTCGAGGTCCGGGTCAGCGACCTCCTCGCCGTCGATCCAGAGCACGTCGACATCGAGCGTGCGAGGCCCCCAGCGGACCTCCCGCACCCGTTCGGCAGCCGCCTCGCAGGCCCGGGCGGCGTCCAGCAGTTGGTGGCCGGTCAGTGCCGTCCGGAGCTCGACGACGCAGTTGAGGTACGGCCCCTGCTCCGGCCCGCCGACCGGCGCCGTCTCATAGACGGACGAGACCGCCACGACGTCCGGCAGCGCCGCCACGGCGTCGCGGAGGTGGGCCCGACGGTCGCCCAGGTTCGACCCCAGGCCGAGGAATGCCCGGCGCGGGACCGCCGTCATGCCCGGCGGTGGATGCGGACGCCGCTGGTGCCGAGTGCCTCGGGGACCGGCGGCCGCAGCTTGCGCACCTCGACGGTCACGGCCTCGACCCCGTCGACCGCGAGGACCGCCTCGGCCACCCGCCCGGCGAACCGTTCCAGCAGCGCGAATCGTTCGTCCTCGGCGATACCGCCCACGAGGGCGGACAGGGCGCCATAGTCGATGGTGTCCTCGAGCCGGTCGGAGATGGTGGCCGTCGCCAGGTCGGCGTGGACGTCGAGGTCGAAGGCGAACGGCTGCCGACGGGCGACCTCCTCGGGCAGCACGCCGCAGAAGGCCGACACCCGCAGGTCGCGGAGTTGGATGCGGTCGCCCGGTACGTCGTCGGCCATGGCCGTCACCCTGCGCCGTCGTCGGCGTCGCCGTCGTCCACGCCCCCGCGGAGGGCGATCGCCTGCTCGATGATCCGTCGTCCCGGCGTGTCGAGGCGCCGCTCGAGGAGCCGCTCGGTCAACGAGACCACCTGTGGGCCCTGGGTCACGAGCCCGCTCCACAGCAGGTAGGCGCCCATGAGGCCGCACACGACGTCGTTGAGCTCGTCGCGGTGGACCATGACCCGTAGGGCGTCGTTGGTGAGCTCGACCAGCCGGTCCAGCACCTCGGTCAGCCGCTCGGGTCCCTCGTCGGGTCCGCCGTAGGGCACCTGCGCCCACTTGACGGTGAGTTCCTCGTAGTGGGCGAGGTTGTGTTCGCTCCCGAGCAGTGAGACCACGAGGTCGAAGTCGTTCTCGCGCAACCAGATGATCTCCTCCTGGCGGCGCACCTTGCGGTGGCTGGTGCCGCAGCCACCCGGCCGTTCGCAGACCGCCAGTCGGTCCGTGATGATCCACTTGAACCCGCGGGGCACGATGCCCTGCGCCCACTTGCCTCTCATCGGATCATCGGACCTCGTCGTCGAAGGGCCGGCCGCCCGGCCGCGTTCCCTGCATGATGCCGGGGCTGGGGCTCATCCGACCACCTGTGCGGCCTGCACGGTGGCGAGAACGTCGTGTGCCCGCACGACCTCGACCCCACTGGCATAGGCCCAGGTGGCGGCGGCGATCGAACCCTCCCGGCGGTCGTCCGGCGACGTCTGGCCGTCGGTACCGTCGCTGGCGGCCGCCAGCACGCCGAGGAACCGCTTCCGGCTGACCCCGACGATCACCGGCCAGCCCGTCTCCACCAGTGCCGGGAGCGCGGCCAGCAGCTCGAGGTTGTGGCGGGAGGTCTTGCCGAAGCCGATGCCCGGGTCGATCCAGACCTCGCCCACGCCGGCCTCGGCGGCCCAATCGGCCCGGCCGACGAGGAAGTCGCGCACCTCGGCCACGACATCGCCGTACACGGGCTCGTCCTGCATGGTTCGGGGGTCGCCGCGCATGTGCATCGCCACCCAGCCCACGCCCAGTTCGGCCGCCACCTCCCCCAGCGAGGCACTGACGTCGTTCACGATCGTGGCGCCCGCCGACACCGCCGCACGGGCGACCTCGGCGTGACGGGTGTCGATCGAGACCCGGACCCGGCCGGCCAGGCCGGCGACGACCGGCAGGACGCGGCGCACCTCCTCCTCGGGCCCGACCGGGTCGGCGCCGGGACGGGTGGACTCGCCACCCACGTCGACGATGGCGGCACCCTCCTCGACGAGTCGACGACCGTGCTCGAGGGCAGCCCCGTGGTCGAGGAAGCGACCCCCGTCCGAGAAGGAGTCGGGCGTGACGTTGAGGACGCCCATCACGGCGCCCGCCGCAACGGCGTCGGCCGGCACGCTGGCGTCCCGGGGCGGACTCAGACCCGCCCGTGGTCGATGAAGCGCATCGCCTCGAGCCGGGTGGAGACCTTGGTCCGGAAGATGCCCTGGACCGACGACGTGACGGTGACGGCCCCGGGCTTGGTGACGCCCCGCATCGACATGCAGAGGTGCTCGGCCTCGACCACGACGAGGGTGCCCTGCGGGTCGAGGGTGCGCTGGATGGCGTCGGCGACCTGCGAGGTGAGGCGCTCCTGGACCTGCAGGCGCTGGGCGTAGCCCTCGACCAGGCGGGCCAGCTTCGAGAGGCCGGTGATCATCCCGCCCTTCTGCGGGATGTAGGCGACGTGCGCCCGGCCGACGAACGGCAGGAGGTGGTGCTCGCACAGCGAGTAGAGGGGGATGTCGCGCACCATGACCATCTCGTCGTGGTCCACGTCGAAGGTCTTGATGAGGTGCTCGGCGGGCTCCTCGTGGAGGCCGCTGCACACCTCGGCGTACATGCGGGCGACCCGGTCCGGGGTCTCGCGCAGGCCGTCGCGGTCGGGGTCCTCGCCGATGGCCTCGAGGATCTCCCGCACGGCGGCCGAGATGCGATCCAGGTCGACCGTGAACTCCTCGCTCACGCGGCTCCCTCCCCGGCCCCGTCGGTGTCGAGCACCCGGATCTCGGTCAGGTTCCGGAACCGCTCGGCCACGTCCAGCCCGTAGCCGACGAGGAAGTCGTCGGGAACCCGGAAGCCGACGTAGCGCAGCGAGTCCTCGTCGTACACGTCGCTGTCGCGGACGAGGAGGGCGCACACCTCGAGGCTGGCCGGGTTGCGGGCCAGCAGGTTCTTGCGCAGGTAGTTGAGGGTGAGGCCGCTGTCGACGATGTCCTCGACGAGGATGACGTCGCGGTCGGCCAGGTCCAGGTCGAGGTCCTTCACGATCCGCACCACGCCCGACGAGCGGGTGGAGTGGCCATAGGACGACACCGCCATGAAGTCGAACTCGACGGGCAGGTCCACGGCCCGGGCCAGATCGCTCATGAACATGAAGGCGCCCTTGAGCACCCCGATCAGGAGGGGTGCCCGGCCGGCGTAGTCGGCGGTGATGGAGGCGCCCAACTCGGCGACCCGGGTGGCCAGGTCCTCCTCGGCGATGAGGACGCGGCCGGGGGCGAACGAGTCCGAGGAGGCGCTGCCCATGGGTCGGGACCCTAGCGGCCGCCGTCGGTGGCCCCGCCCACCGGTACGGCCCGGAGGCGGCCCCCGGAGCGCTCGACCCGCAGGCCACCGGCCACCTCGGCAGCCCGGTCGGTCCCGGCCGCCACGGCCAGCACCCGGTCGACGGCGGCGGCGTCGGGCGGGCGTCCCTCGAGTCGGTCGGTGAGCCAGCGGCGCAGCACCAGGCGGGCCAGGTCGGGCGGGAGGGCGGCGACGGAGTGGGCGTCGGTGGCGTCGACGTCGTCGACGAGCCCATCCAGGAGGGCGGCGGCCGCACCGGCCTGGCGGGCGTGGCGGGCGAGCAGCGGCACCGGGTCGCGGTCGGAGACCTCGGCCAGCAGGGGCAGCACCTCGTGGCGGATGCGGTTGCGGACGAACCGGGGGTCGCCGTTCATGGGGTCGTCGAGCGGCTCGAGCCCCCGGGCGGCGCAGAGGGCACGGGTCTCGCTGCGGCGCAGACCCAGCAGGGGCCGCCGGTGGGGTTCGCCGATGCCGGCGGCGCCGTGGATGCCGGCGCCGCGCAGCAGGTTGAGCAGGACCGTCTCGGCCTGGTCGTCGGCGGTGTGGCCTGTGAGCACGCCGGGTGGCAGCACGTCGCGGCGGGCGTCCCGGGCCCGGGCCTCGAGGTTGGGGCCGTCGGCGACGTGGGCGGCCACCGACACGGCGGCGGCACCGAGCGCCCGGGCCACCCCGGCCACCGCCTCCCCCTCGGTGTCCGAGCCGGGGCGCAGCCCGTGGTCGACGTGCCAGGCGGTGACCGTGCAGCCGGCCTCGACGGCGAGCACCAGCAGGGCCAGCGAATCGGGCCCGCCGGAGACGGCACAGTCGACCGCGGTGCCGGGCGGCGGGAAGTCGCAGCGGGCCAGCAGGTCGGCGGCATCCATGGGCGACCTCAGACGGCCAGGGCGGCCATCCGCTCGATCCAGCGCGACGGCTCGGCGATCTCGGCCCGGTCGGGCAGGTTGCCGGGGTCGTCCCAGGCCCGGTCGAGCAGGGCCGTGCCGCCCTCGGCCTCGACGGCGGCGATGAAGGCCTCGCCCTGGGCGTACTGGGCCAACTTGGCCTCGAGGCCGATGACCTTCTGGAGGAGCCGCACCAGGCCGGTGGCGGAGCGGCGTCGCTCGCGCATGACCCGGGCAAAGCGGTCCGCACCCCGCACGTGGCCCTCCCCCGCCCGGTCCATGGTGACGTCACCGTGGCCTTCGAGGAGGCTCATCAGGCCGGCGATGCGGTCGAGGGCGGCCTGCTGCTCGGGGCCGGCGACGGCCTCAAGCAAGCCGGCCCCAACGGCCCGACCAGCCTCGTCGTCGGCGTGGCGGCGAGGGGTGGCCAGGTTGCGGAGCCGGTCCGTGATGCCGTCCTCCTCGTCGTCGAGGTCGACGTCGAGCAGCGTCTCGACGAGGCCAAGGTAGTGCTCTCGCATCCAGGGAACGCCCGTGAACTGGGCCCGGTGGGTGACCTCGTGGAGGGCCAGCCAGAGCCGGAAGTCGTCGGGCGGGAAGGCGTAGCGGCGCTCGATGGCCACGACGTTGGGGCCGACGTAGTACACGAGGTCCTGGTCCTCGGCGTCCTCGTCCTCGAGCACCAGCAGGTCGTACTGGCCGAGCACCCGGGTGGACATCCAGCCCAGCACGGCACCCAGCTCGGCGCCACTGATGCGCGTGGCGAAGGGCGCCAGGAGGCCGGGCGGCCGGTCGGCCATGCGCTCGAGCATGGGACGCAACAGGCGCTGCAGGGACGCCAGGTTGGCCCGGATCCAGGCGGCCCGGTCGACAACGCGGGCACGGGCGGCGCCGTGCAGCGGGACCAGGCCGGTGGTCTCGGCGACGAGGCGCTCGGCGAGGGCGGTGTGCCGCTCGAAGTCGGCGACCAGGTCGACGCGCTCGTGGGCGTGGGCGAAGGGGGCCCGCTCGGCGACCCGGATGGCGACGCGTTCCGCCAGGTCCCAGTCGATGGTGGAGGGGTGGGTCGCCATGGAGCCCTGGCCGCGGGCGCCGGGGCTAACGGCGGGGGTAGCGGGTGGAGGAGACCTTCTGGAAGTAGCCCGCCAGCGTGGCGATGCAGAGGACCACGCCCCCGGCCACGAGCGAGACGGCCAGCCAGTAGTGCCAGATCACGCCGGCGAGAACGTTCATGGCGGGCATCCTAGGGGGTCGGCCGGGGCGGGCCCCACCTCTCCGGCGGGGCGCCTCGGGTTGGCGAAACGAGCCCGCGCGGGGAATCGAACCCCGGACCTGCTCATTACGAGTGAGCCGCTCTGCCGACTGAGCTACACGGGCGCAGGGCGCAAGCGTAGCGAGGCGGCCCTGTCGTGCCGCCGGTGGATTCGGCGCCGTCGAGTCCCGGGCAGACCCGGGTCAGGCCCGGGTGATCGGCGCCCAGGCCAGCAGCAGGCGCTTCTCGCCGACCGACGGGAAGCGCACGACGGCCTCGGTGCGGTCGCCCTCGCCGGACACCGCCACGACGACACCCTCGCCCCAGGCGCCGTGTACGACCCGCTCGCCGGCGGCCAGGCCCAGCTCGTGGGCACCCGTCGCGGCCGGTGCCCGCAGCCCGCCGACGCCGGCCGGGGCGCGGGTGCCGGCCCCGATCACCGAGCCACCCGGCTCGCCGTCGTCGGCGACCTGGGAGCCGGTGTCGTCGTCCCAGCGGTCCTTGCGCCCGCCGCGATCGTGCCGGTCCCGCCAGCCGCCGCCGGGGCTGCGACGGGCCTTGCGGCCGTCCTCGGACTCGACGATCAGTGCCTCGGGGATCTCGTCGAGGAAGCGACTGGGCGGGTTGTACTGGGTGGCGCCGTGGAGCATGCGGGTCCAGGCGTGGCTGACGTGGAGCAACTCGCGGGCCCGGGTGATGCCGACGTAGGCGAGGCGCCGCTCCTCCTCGAGCTGCTGGGGGTCGGCTAGCGACCGCACGTGGGGGAACACGCCCTCCTCGACGCCGGCGAGGAACACGACGGGGAACTCGAGGCCCTTGGCGGCGTGGAGCGTCATGAGCACAACCTGGCCGTCGTCGGATCCGTCGCCGTCGGCCACGTCGTCGGCGTCGGGCAGCTGGTCGGTGTCGGCGACGAGGCCGACCTGCTCGAGGTACTCGTCCACCGAGTCGAACTCGGCGGCCACGCCGACGAGTTCGGCCAGGTTCTCCAGCCGGCCCTCGGCCTCGATGGTGAGCTCTGCCCGCAGCTCGTCGAGGTAGCCGGAGCGGTCGAGCGCCGCCTCGAGCACGGCGCCCGGGCCGTCGTCGACCCGGGCGGTCAGGTCGTCGAGCAGGTCGAGGAAGCCCCGGATGCCGGCTGCGGCCCGACCGGACACGCCGGCCTCCTCGGCGTGGCCGAGCGCCTCGGTGAACGTGGTGCCGTCATGCTGCGCCCAGGCGTCGACGCGGGCGACCGAGGTGTCGCCGATGCCCCGCTTGGGGACGTTGAGCACCCGCCGGGCCGCCACCTCGTCGGCCGGGTTGGCGGCGAGGCGCAGGTAGGCGAGGGCGTCGCGGACCTCGCGCCGGTCGTAGAAGCGGGTGCCGCCGACGACCCGGTAGGGCACGCCGAACCGGATGAGCTGCTCCTCGATGGCCCGGCTCTGGGCGTTGGTGCGGTAGAAGACGGCCAGGTCGGACCAGGCCCGACGGCCCGAGTCGTGGAGCCCGGCGAGTCGGCGGGTGATCCAGCGCGCCTCGTCGTCCTCGTCGTCGGCCCGGTAGCGCACGATGCGATCGCCGGGGCCGGCGTCGGTCCAGAGGTCCTTGGGCGGCCGGTCCTCGTTGCGGGTGATGACGGCGTTGGCGGCGTCGAGGATCGTCTGGGTGGACCGGTAGTTCTGGTCGAGCACGACGACGGTGGCGTCGGGGAAGGCCTGCTCGAACTCGAGGATGTTGCGGACATCAGCCCCGCGGAACTGGTAGATGGACTGGTCGCTGTCGCCGACGACGCACACGTTGCGGTGCTCCTCGGCCAGCAGCAGGACCAGTTCGTTCTGGACGCTGTTGGTGTCCTGGTACTCGTCGACGAGGATGTGCTCGAAGCGGCGCCGGTGGTCGGCGAGGACCTCGGGGTGGCCGCGCAGAAGGCGGACGGCGTTGCCGAGCAGGTCGTCGAAGTCCATGGCGCCGGCCGCCAGCAGCCGCTGCTGGTAGCCGGTGAACACGTCGGCGACCCGGGCCTCGTGGAGGCCGGTGGCCCGGTCGGCGTAGGCGCCGGCGTCGAGGCCGTCGTTCTTGGCGGCCGAGATCGCCGCCTGCAGGCCCCGTGACGGGTAGCGCTTGGCGTCGAGGCCGAGGTCGCGCACGACGTGGCCGACGAGGCGGGTGCTGTCGCCCTGGTCGTAGATGCTGAACCGGGACGGGTAGCCGATGCGCTCGGCGTCACGGCGCAGGATCCGCACGCACGCCGAGTGGAAGGTGGAGACCCACATGCGGTGGGCGATGTCGCCGACGAGGCGGGCGACCCGTTCCTTCATCTCGCCGGCGGCCTTGTTGGTGAAGGTGATGGCCAGGATCCCGAAGGGCGACATGCCCCGCTCGCCGATGAGGTGGGCGATGCGGCGCGTCAGCACCCGGGTCTTGCCGGAACCGGCACCGGCGACGACGAGCAGCGGCCCCTGCGGGTGCGTGACGGCGTCGAGCTGGGCGGGGTTGAGCCCGTCGTCGATCCGATCGTCCTCGAGCCGCGCCACCATCGGGCGGCACCCTACCGGCGGCCTGCGACCACCCCGGGGGCAGCGTCTAGGGTACGCAGCCGTGCCGCGCGCGTTTCGCTTCTCCGTCTCGGCGGCCGCGCCGCGGCCAGCCGCCGAGTGGCGGGAACTTGGCCGTCGGGCCGAGGACCTGGGCTTCTCGACGCTGTCGATGCCCGACCACCTCGACGCCGAGATGGCGCCGCTCATCGCCCTGGCGGTCACCGCGCAGGCCACCCGCAACCTGAAACTCGCCACCCTCGTGCTCGGCAACGACTACCGGCACCCGGCGTTCCTGCACAAGCAGGCGGCCACCCTCGACCTGCTGTCCGACGGCCGCCTCGAGCTCGGCATCGGCGCCGGATGGCAGTCGTCCGACTACGACCGGGCCGGCATCCCGCTGGACCGCCCCGGCGTGCGGATCGAGCGCCTGACCGAGGCGGTCACGGTCCTCAAGGGCCTCTTCGCCGAGGGGCCGTTCCACTTCGACGGCGAGCACTACACGATCGACGGACTGGAAGGGCAGCCCGAGTGCGTCCAGCAGCCGCACCCGCCGATCATCATCGCCGGCGGCGGGAAGCGGGTCCTGTCGCTGGCCGCCCAGGAGGCCAACATCGTGGGCCTCAACGCCAACATGTACGCGGGCGTGATCGACCAGCGGGCCGGCCCCAGCGCCACCCCGGCGGCGACCGACGAGAAGCTGGGCTGGGTCCGGGAGGCGGCCGGCGACCGGTTCGGCGAGATCGAGCTCCAGACCCGCGTCCACATCGCCACGATCACCGACGACCCGCAGAGCATGGCGGACCTGATGGCCCCCGCCCTGGGCATCGAGCCCGAGGACGCCCTCGCCTCGCCGCACGTGCTGGCCGGCTCGGTCGGCCAGTGCGTCGAGACGCTGCTGGCCTGGCGGGAGCGCTGGGGCATCTCCTACGTGGGCATCAGCGAGGACGCCATGGTCGAGTTCGCCCCGGTCGTGGAGGCCCTGGCCGGCGTGTAGCCCCGGCTACCAGAGCTCGTCGGTGTACCGGTCGGTCCCGACGATCGTCCGCAGGAACGGCGCTGCGGACGTGACCTCCCCGAGGCCCGCGGCGGCGACGCGCTCCCCGTAGTCGACGAACCGGTCCCAACAGGCCCGCGGATCGTCCTCGAGGAAGAACAGTTGCAGGATCGACTGCTCGTCGAGCGGCGGCGACCCGAGGTCCATCGGGGCGTTGGACGTCATGTCGTCCCGGGGCACCGCCGTCCACGCCGCGCACGAGGCGACCGGTCCAGCCTCGAAGACCGGCGGCAGGCCCTCGGCGTCCAGCCAGGCGTCCAGTTCTTCGGCCGACACGCCGTCGGCCCGTCGGACGGCAACCGAGGCGATGGCGGCGTAGTGGTGGTCGAGGGCGACCTCGACGGGCACCGGATCGGGGTCGCGGTAGCGGTTCGAATGGTGCAGGTAGAGGACCGTGTGGGCGTGGGTGCGCTCACCGAAGCCGCGTCCGGCGCCGTAGAGGTCGACCACCTGCTTGGCGCCCCAGGCGAAGTGCTCGTCGTGGTGGCCGTCCTCCACCCAGTAGATCGCCACGTAGGAGCCCCGGTCGACGGGGTCGCTGATGGCGTTGCCCTCGACGGGGAACCGCAGGTCCTTGAGTTCCCGGGTGGCGACCCAGCGGCTGCCGGCGAGGCACCACGGGCCCGACAGGCAGCCGCCGTAGTAGTGGTCCCGCTCGTACCAGCGGTTGTAGGCGACCTCGTGGCCCTTGTGCGGGTCGACGAAGGTGTAGAGCATGCTCCCGACCTTGACGGGGTACTCGGGTGGGGCGTGCGGGGCCATCGGTGCTCCTTCGGGGCGGTGGGCCTCCAGCGTGTGCGATCCGTCCCAGGGACCGCAAACCGCGCCGGCGGACCGACTCAGCGGTGGTCGATGAGGATCGTCGCCGTTGCCCGGCCGAAGCGGCCGTCGAGGTCGTAGAGCACCGCCTCCGACAGTCCGATGCCGTCACCGACGTTCTTGTGGAGGCCCCGCAGGCCGACCCACTCCCCGACCGGGTCGCGGAACGTGTGGAGGTGCAGGTCGGTGTTGATGGTCAGCCACACCGAGGGGTCGAGGTAGCCGGCGACCATGCTGGCCATGTCGGCCACGGCGGCCATCTGCACGTACGGAGACGTCGGGCCGCCCTCCACGAACGGCCGGTGCATCCGCAGCCAGAGCAACCCGGGGGCGCCGGTGCGGAACTCCCCGCCGGGGCGTCGCAACTCGACGCCGCGGAGGAACCCGGGCACGCCGGTGCCGGGCATCGTGAGCGTGGCCGACTCGTCGGGCAGGGGTGGCGGCTCGTCGTCGACGTGGCGCATGCGGTCATCGTCGAACGGCGTGGGCTCGTCGCTGACCCGCAGCCGCACCGACATGGACCGGGCGACCTCGCGGGGCTCGCCGGTGGTGTCGTCGAACAGCGAGGCCCGGACGACCTGGAGGCGACGCCCGTCGCGCACGACCTCGGTCTCGCCGCGGAGCGGCCACATCGGAGCACCGCGCATCAGGTCGACGGTGTGGCGGCAGATGCGCATCGGGACCGCCGTCGGAACCCCCTCGACCAGGTGGGCGAGGATTCCCGACACAGAGCCGCCGTGCTGCTCCCCGGGGTTCCAGGGGCCACCTGCGAGCGGCAGCGGCACGATCGTGTCGCCGTCGACCCGGAAGTAGGCGCCGTCCTCGAATACGTGGTCGGTGCCGGTCACGCCCGAGTTGCTAGGCGCTGCGGCCGAGGAGTGCCAACAGGCGCACGCCGGCCGGAGCGTCGTCGGCCGGCAGGACGGGTGGGGCGAAGTGGGGCCCACGGACGCCGCCAGCGGCCATGACGTCGGCCAGCTGCAGCCAGAAGTCGAGGCAGCGCCCGGCGACGTCGTCAGGGAGCTCCGGGTCGCGGCCGCAGGCCCGGGCGAGGTCCCAGGCGTGGACGAGGTTGTCGGTAGTCCGGAACCCGACGATCACCGAGCCGGGGAAGTCGCCGCTCGGGTACGAATGGGTGGCGTCGAGCACCCCCTCGCCGCCTGCCGCCTCGAGGGCGGCGACGGCGGTCCCCCGCCAGGTGGCCATCGGGCTGGGGCCCAGCACCGAGGTGTCGACCTCCACGGACACGGCGCCGCCGTCGCCGCGGAACAGGCCCGCCACCAGCGCCTCGCCGATGACGAGGTGGGCGACGAGGGCACGCACGTCCCAGTCGTCGCACGGGGTGGGGTTGGCCCAGTCGTCGTCGCCGACTTGGCTCAACTGCTCCCCGAACAGGGCGGCGGCCGCCCGGTAGTCGGCGAGCAGGCCCTCGGCGCCCACCCCCATCCTCCTATTCCCACTCGATGGTGCCGGGCGGCTTCGACGTGACGTCGTAGACGACGCGGTTGACGCCGTCGACCTCGTTGATGATCCGGCTGGAGAGCGTCTCGAGCAGGTCGTGCGGAAGACGCGCCCAGTCGGCGGTCATGGCGTCCTCGCTGGTGACCGCCCTGACGATGATGGGCCGGCCGTAGGTGCGCTCATCGCCCATGACGCCCACCGACCGGACGTCGGCCAGCACGGCGAACGACTGCCAGATCTCGCGCTCGAGGCCGGCCTTGGCGATCTCCTCGCGGACGATCAGGTCGGCGGCCTGGAGTGTCTCGACCTTGTCGGGCGTGACCTCGCCGATGATGCGCACGCCGAGGCCCGGGCCAGGGAACGGCTGGCGCCACACGATCTCGTCGGGCAGGCCCAGCTGGGAGCCGACGGCCCGCACCTCGTCCTTGAACAGGTTGCGCAGCGGCTCGACCAGCTCGAAGTCGAGGTCCTCGGGCAGGCCGCCCACGTTGTGGTGGCTCTTGATCTTGGCGGCGTCCTTGGTGCCCGACTCGATGACGTCCGGGTAGAGCGTGCCCTGCACGAGGAAGCGGGCATCCTCGATGCCGCCGGAGGCGTCCTCGAAGACCCGGATGAACAGCTCGCCGATGGCCTTGCGCTTGTCCTCGGGGTCGGTGACGCCGGCGAGGCGCTCGAAGAAGCGGTCGGCGGCCCGCACGTGGATGAGCTCGATGCCCTGATGGCGCTGAAAGGTCTCGACGACCTGCTCGCCCTCGCCGGCCCGCATCAGGCCGGTGTCGACGAACACACAGGTCAACTGGGGGCCGATGGCCTCGTGGACGAGGGCGGCGGCCACGGCGGAGTCGACGCCGCCCGAGAGGCCGCAGATGGCCCGGCCGGTGCCGACCTGTTCCCGGATGGCGGCGACCGACGACTCGATGATCGAGTCCATCGTCCAGTCGCCGGCCACGCCGCACACGTCGACGAGAAAGCGTCGCAGCACGTCCTGGCCACACGGCGTGTGGTGCACCTCGGGGTGGAACTGGACGCCGTAGAGGCCCCGCTCGGGCGCCTCGAAGGCCGCCACCGGAGCGTCGGGCGACGAGGCCGTGGTGCGGGCACCGTCGGGGCCGTCGGTGATGGCGTCGAAGTGGCTCATCCACACCGGCTGCACGCCGGGGCCGGCGTCGGCGAGGAGCGTGCCGGGGTCGCCGACGGAGAGGTCGGTGCGCCCGTATTCGCCCCGCTCGTTGCGTCCCACGTTGCCACCGCACTGGTGGGCGATCAGCTGGGCGCCGTAGCAGATGCCGAGGATCGGCACGCCCAGGTCGTAGACGCCGGGATCGATGCGGGGGGCGCCGTCGACGTGTACCGAGGCCGGGCCGCCCGAGAAGACGATGCCGGTGGGTCGCCGCTCGGCGAACTCGGCGGCGGTCAGGTCGTGCGAGACGATCTCGCTGTAGACGTTCGCCTCGCGGACCCGCCGGGCGATGAGCTGCGCGTACTGGGCGCCGAAGTCGACGACGAGGACGCGATCGCCGGCGACGGCGGCGCCGAACGAGACGGGGGGCATGCGGTGCGGCGGCGGCCGGGGGTCGGGCCGGGCCTAGTGGCCCATGCCCACGCCCTGGGCCTTCTGGAGGGACTTGCCCTCGGTCTGGAGGGCGGGCGCCACCATGACCTCGGCCTTCTGGAACTCCTTGATGTCGACGTAGCCACAGGTGGCCATCGACGTGCGGAGCGCCCCGAACAGGTTGAGCTTGCCGTCGTTCTCGTTGGCGGGGCCGACGAGGATCTCCTCGAGCGTGCCGCGCACGGTGGTCTGGACCCTGGCGCCGCGGGGCAGGGTGGGGTGGAACGTAGCCATGCCCCAGTGGTAGCCGTGGCCGGGCGCCTCGGCGGCAGCGGCCAGCGGCGAGCCGATCATGACGGCGTCGGCGCCGCACACGATGGCCTTGGAGATGTCGCCACCGGTGGCCATACCGCCGTCGGCGATGACCTGGCAGTAGACGCCGGTCTCGTCAAGGTGGCGCATCCGGGCGGCCCGCACGTCGGCGATGGCGGTGGCCTGGGGGACGCCGAGGCCGAGCACGCCGCGGGTGGTGCAGGCGTGGCCGGGACCGACACCCACGAGGATGCCGGCGGCGCCGGTGCGCATGAGGTGCAGGGCGGCCTTGTAGGTGGAGCAGCCGCCGACGATGACGGGCATGTCGAGGCCGCGGATGAAGGTCTTGAGGTTGAGCGGCTCGACGGTGGTCGAGACGTGCTCGGCGGAGACGACGGTGCCCTGGATGACGAGCATGTCCAGTTCGCCCTCGAGGATGTGGGGCAGGAAGGCCTCGGTGCGCTGCGGGGTGACCGAGGCACACGACACGACGCCGGCGTCGTTGATCTCGCTGATCCGCTGGGTGACCAGCTCGGGGCGGACGGGCTCCTGGTAGAGCTCCTGCATCCGCGGGGTGGCCTTCTCGACGGGCTGGGAGGCGATCTCGGCGAGCACGCTGTCGGCGTCCTCGAAGCGGGTCCAGAGGCCCTCGAGGTTGAGTACGCCGACGCCGCCGAGGCGGCCGATGGCGACGGCCGTGGCGGGGCTGACGACGCCGTCCATGGCCGAGGCCATGAGGGGCAGGTCGAAACGGTAGGCATCGATCTGCCAGGAGATGTCGACGTCCTCGGGGTCGCGTGTGCGGCGGCTCGGCACGATGGCGATGTCATCGAAGCCGTACGCCCGACGACCGCTCTTGCCCAGCCCGATCTCGATCTCCGGCATGCCTGTGGTCCCTTGTTCGCGCCCGTGGAGAAGGGGCGAGTTTAGCCGTCCGGGAGTCTGCGGCAGGGAGGGTGACGGTGCGTTTCGCGGCGCCCCCGGCCGGGGTGTGGGACGTCGCTGCCGCGGCGCTCAGGCGTGGGCGTCGAGCAGGTCGCCGAGGCGCTCGACGTGCCCGGCGGTGGTCCAGGTGCCGCCGACGGCGACCCGGAGCACGTAGCGGTCGTGGAGCCGGGTGTGGGTCAGGAACGCCTCGCCGGTGGCGTTCACGGCGGCCAGCAGGGCCTCGGTGGCGTCGTCGCCGTCGACGTGGCGGAGGCAGACGAGTGCCAGCGACGGCGGGGCGGCCAGCTCCAGCCTGGGGTGGGCGGCGACCCGCTCGGCGAGGGCACCGGCGGCGGCCACGTGGTGGCGGATGTGGGCCTGCAGGCCCTCGACGCCGTACGAGCGCAGCACGAACCAGAGCTTGAGGGACCGGAAGCGGCGGCCCAGCGGCACCTGCCAGTCCCGGAAGTCGACGACCTCGCCGGCGTCGCTGGCGGCGTTGCGCAGGTACTCGGGGAGGATCGACAGCGAGTCCAGCAGCGGCGCCCGGTCGGCGAGGTAGAAGGCGGTGCAGTCGAAGTTGGTGAGCAGCCACTTGTGGGGGTTGAAGCAGTAACTGTCGGCCCGGTCGAGGCCCTCGAGCAGGTGCCGGTGCTCGGGGCAGACGGCGGCCGAGCCGGCCCAGGCGGCGTCGACGTGGAGCCAGGCGCCCGCCTCGGCGGCGACCTCGGCGATGGCCGGCAACGGGTCGACGGCGCCCGAGGAGGTGCTGCCCACGGTGGCGACGACGATGCACGGCACGAGGCCCGCCGCCCGGTCGGCGGCGACCGCCTCGGCGAGGGCGACGGGGTCCATGGCGTGGTCGGCGTCGGCCGCGACGGCCCGCAGTTGCCCCGCCTCGAACCCGGCGATGCGGACGCCCTTCTCGACCGACGAGTGGGCCTCGGTGGACGTGTAGGCGACCAGGTTCGCAATGGCCGGCGCCCCGCCGGCCCGGTCGCGGGCAGCCAGGATGGCGCAGAGGGTCGCCGAGGAGGCTGAGTCCTGGATGACGCCGCCGCCGGGGCCGTCGGACCGGAACCGGTCGGGCAGGCCGCAGAGGTCGACCAGCCAGTCCAGGACGTGGATCTCGAGCTCGGTGCAGGCGGGGCCGGTGGACCAGAGCATCCCCTGGGTGCCGAGGCCCGCCGAGAGCAACTCGCCGAGCACCGCCGGCGGCGACGAGTTGCACGGGAAGTAGCCGTAGAAGCCGGGATGTTGCCAGTGGGTGAGGGCCGGGGCGACGACCTGGTCGACGTCGTCGAGCAGCGCCTCGAACGGCTCGCCCGCCTCGGGGACCCGGTCGGGCAGCAGGGCCCGTACGTCGCCGGGGGCGATGCCGGGGGTGACGGGGCGGTCGGCGACGCCGGCGAGGTAGTCGGCCAGCCAGTCGACGGTGGCGTGGCCGGCCGCGCGGAACTCCTCCGGCGTCTGGTGTCGGGGTGGCTGCGGGGACTCCGTGGGCTCAGGCGTCGCCATCGACGCGAACATACCCGAGGGGGTCGTCTACCCCCAGTGTCAGGCAGAGCAGCTGGCGCAGCATGGCCGCCGTGGCTCCCCACACGGTGTCGCCTACCAGTTCGAAGAAGGTGATGCGCCACGGCCCGCCGGGGAAGTCCCACTCCTCCTCCCGGTACACCCCGTCGAGGAGCAGTTCGGCCAGGGGCACGTGGAGGACCGCCTCGACCTCGTCGGGGTTGGCAACCAGGTCGGGCCGGCCGGGCAGCAGCGCCACGAACGGGTGGATGATGCTGCCGCTGCCGACGGTGGTGAGCAGGTCGAGGTGGCCCACGAGCCTCGGCACCGTGGGGCCCAGGCCGGTCTCCTCGGTGGCCTCCCGCAGGGCGGTGGACCACAGATCGGGGTCGTCGGCGTCGTGGCGGCCGCCGGGAAAGCTGACCTCGTGGGTGTGGGAGGCCAGGCGGGGCGACCGGCGGGTGAGCACCACGTGGGGGCCGTCGTCGTCGTAGAGGGCCACGAGGACCCCGGCAGCCTGCTCCTCGCCGGTGTGCTGTCGGCCTCGGACGCCGGCGGGCTGTCGACCCTCAACGGCGGCGAGGACCCGGTCGAGGGTCAAGGTGCGGTCGGCTACGCCGGCCCAGGGCGCCGGGTCGCCGGGTCGCCAGCCGTCGGGACGGGGGATCAGCTGCGGCCCGCCGCGGCCCGGCGGGCCGCTCACGCCGATTCTCGGCGGTCCGGACGTGTCGATGTGCTCACGCCTCGGCCAGGTCGGCCAGCAGGTCGGTGAGCCCGCCGTCGGCGAGGCCCTCCGCCACCTCGAGCGGGACCGTGGTGCCCTTCTCCCAGCCCTGCCAGATTTCGGCCAGGCCGGCGGCACGGTCGCCGCCACGGTCGCCGGAAGTGGCCAGCAGTTCGGGCAGGCGGCCGGTCTTGAGGTTGGCGAGCATCCGGCCCGGCAGGGTCTCGCCCCGAATCCACTCGTCGAACTGCCCTGCCAGCTTCGCCGGGTCCGGCGCCGGCCGGGGGTCGTCGACGGCCTCGTCCATCCCCGGAGGGTACCGCCGCCCCCGAAAACGAGGGGAGCCGGGCCCTGCGGCCCGGCTCCACCTCGAAGGGTCGCCCCGGAGGGGCGGGTCCCTCGCTACATCATGCCGCCCATGCCGCCCATGGGGTCCATGCCCCCGGCGGGCATCGCCGGCTCGGGCTCGGGCTTGTCGGCCACGAGCGCCTCGGTGGTGAGCAGCAGGGCCGCGATCGACGCCGCGTTCTGCAGCGCCGCACGGGTCACCATGGCCGGGTCGATGACGCCGGCGTCGACCAGGTCGACGATCTCGCCGGTGGCGGCGTTGAGGCCCGTCGAACCGCTGGCCTGCTCGACCTCGCGCACCATGACGGCACCCTCGAGGCCGGCGTTGTCGGCGATCAGCCGGGCCGGGGCCTCCAGGGCCGAGTGGACGATCCGGACACCGGTCGCCTCGTCGCCCGACAAGACCTCGCCCGCCGCCGCGACGGCCGCACGGGCCCGCAGCAGGGCGGTGCCGCCGCCGGCGACCACACCCTCCTCGATCGCCGCCCGGGTCGCCGAGAGGGCGTCCTCGATGCGGTGCTTCTTCTCCTTGAGCTCCACCTCGGTGGCGGCGCCGACCTGGACGAGGGCCACGCCCCCGGCCAACTTGGCGAGGCGCTCCTGGAGCTTCTCGCGGTCCCAGTCGGAGTCGGTGTTGTCGATCTCGGCCTTGATCTGGCCGATCCGGCCCTCGACGTCGGCGGTCTCGCCGGCACCCTCGACGATGGTGGTGTCGTCCTTGGTGACGACCACCTTGCGGGCGGTGCCCAGCATGTCGAGCGTGACACCGTCCAACTTCAGGCCGACCTCCTCGGCGACGACCTGGCCGCCGGTGAGGATCGCCATGTCCTGGAGCATCGCCTTCCGGCGCTCACCGAAGCCCGGGGCCTTGAGGGCCACCGAGTTGAAGGTGCCGCGGATCTTGTTGACGACCAGTGTGGCGAGGGCCTCGCCCTCGACGTCCTCGGCGATGATCAGCAGCGGGCGACCCGACTGCATGACCTTCTCGAGCACCGGCAGCAGCTCCTGGACGGAGCCGATCTTGCCCTGGTTGAGCAGGATGTACGGCTCCTCGAGGACCGCCTCCTGGCGCTCCGGGTCCGTGACGAAGTACGGCGACAGGTAGCCCTTGTCGAACTGCATGCCCTCGACGAAGTCGAGGTCCATGCCGAACGTGTTGGACTCCTCGACCGTCACCACGCCGTCCTTGCCCACCCGGTCGATGGCGTCGGCGATGATCCCGCCGATCTCGGCGTCGGCGGCCGAGATGGCGGCCACGTTAGCGATCTGATCCTTCGAGTCGTCGACGCGCACGGCCTGGTCGGCGATGGCCTCGACGGCCGCATGGACGGCCTGCTCGATGCCCCGCTTGAGGCCGACCGGGTTGGCACCGGCGGCCACGTTGCGCAGGCCCTCGCGGACCAGCGCCTGGGCCAGCACCGTTGCGGTCGTGGTGCCGTCGCCGGCGATGTCGTTGGTCTTGGTCGCGACCTCCTTCACCAGCTGGGCGCCCATGTTCTCGAAGCTGTCCTCGAGCTCGACCTCGCGGGCGATCGAGACGCCGTCGTTGGTGATGGTGGGTGCGCCGAACTTCTTGTCAAGGACGACGTTGCGGCCGCGCGGGCCGAGCGTCACCTTGACGGCGTCGGCCAGCTTGTTGACGCCGACCTCGAGGCCCCGGCGGGCCTCTTCGTTGAACGTGAGAATCTTTGCCATCGGGCGCCTACTTGAGGATGGCGAGGACGTCGCGGGCGTTGAGGATCAGGAGGTCCTCCCCGCCGACAGTGATCTCGGTGCCGCCGTACTTGCTGTAGACGACGGTGTCGCCCTCGGCGACGTCCATCGGCACCAGCTCGCCGGTGTTCTCGGAGCGACGGCCGGGGCCGACGGCCAGCACGTCACCCTGCTGGGGCTTCTCCTTGGCGGTGTCGGGGATCACCAGACCGCTGGCCGTGGTGGCCTCGAAATCGCTGGGACGGACCACGATGCGGTCCTCCAGGGGCTGCAGGTTCATCGAACGCTTCTTCCCTCTTCGTTGATCGGAACGACGACCGGGATGGCCGCCGGATGGGCGTCGAGTGCCCTTGGCACTCTCGGTTGACGAGTGCCAACGATACGGTCGCCTCTCCGGCCTCCCAACGTGTCAGGGCGGCGTTTTCGCCCCACATCACCTGATCAGGAGATGAGGGGGAGGCCCTGGTTGGGATCGGCGCCGGTGTCGAGGGGGCTGGGGCCGAACATCGAGAGACGCCACCAGCCGGCCGCCGCCACCATGGCGGCGTTGTCGGTGCACATCGAACGCGACGGCAGGAACGCCCGCACGCCCAGCGACTCGCACTCGTCGAGGAACGCCTCCCGCAGTCGGGAGTTGGCCGCCACGCCGCCGCCCAGGCACGCCCCCCTCGCCCCGGTCGCCTCGACGGCCCAGCGGGCCTTCGTGACGAGGGCGTCCACCACGGCCTCCTGGAACGATGCCGCCACGTCGGCGGTCGGGACGTCGGGCTCGTTGCGTACGTGGTTGACGACCGCGGTCTTGAGGCCGCTGAACGAGAAGGCAAAGCGCCGGTCGTCGGGCAGGGTGTCCGGGTTCTCCTGGACCAGCGACCGGGGGTACGCGAACGCCGTCGGATCGCCGTCGCCGGCCAGCCGGTCAATCACGGGGCCGCCCGGATAGCCGAGGCCCAGGTAGCGGGCCACCTTGTCGAAGGCCTCGCCGGCGGCGTCGTCCAGCGTCGAGCCCAGCAGCCGGTACCGGCAGTGGTCCTCCATGAGTACGAGCATCGTGTGGCCGCCGGACACCAGCAGCACGACCAGCGGCAACTCGAGGTCAGGCTCCTCCACGAACGAGGCGTAGAGGTGCGCCTCGAGGTGGTTGACCGACACGAACGGCACGCCCCACACCAGCGACAGCGCCTTGGCGGCGCTCACGCCGATCAGCAGCGAACCGGCCAGGCCGGGACCGGTCGTGGCGGCCACGGCGTCCAGGTCGGCCCCGTCGGCGCCCGCCGACACCAGCGCCTCGGCAACCACCGGCACCAGGTCCTCGACATGGGCACGGCCGGCGATCTCGGGCACCACCCCGCCGAACGGGGCGTGGCGCTCGACCTGGCTGGACACCACCGAGGAGCGCACCAGCTGGGCGCGCTCGACCACGGCGGCGGCCGTCTCGTCGCAGGAGGTCTCGATGCCAAGGATCACGTCGGTCACGGGCGGGCCTCCTGCTCGGCGACGTCCACCCGGGCGAGGAACGCCGGTTCGCCGATGTCGTGCGCCCACATGACGAGGGCGTCCTCGCGGCCGTCGTCGCCGGCCGGGTTGTAGTAGTCGGGGCGCACCCCTGCCGGGGCGAAGCCGAAGCGCCGGTACAGGTCGACCGCCCGCCGGTTCGACGCCCGCACCTCGAGGGTCATGGCGTCGAGCCCCCGGGCAACCGCCTCACGGCACAGCGCCGCCACCAGCCGGGCGCCGATGCCGCTCCCCTGCTCGTCGGGCAGGACCGCCACGGTCGTGACGTGGGCCTCGTCGACGGCCACCGTGAACGCGGCGTGGCCGACCACCGCCCCTGACCGCTCGGCCACCAGGTGCACCCAGCGCTCGGTGTCGCGCAGCTGGCCGGCCACGAACTCCGGCGCCCACGGATCCGGGTAGACCAGCGTGTCGATGCCGCGAACCACGTCCAGGTCGGCGTCGGCCATGGGCCGCAGCACCACGTCGCCCGAGGGGGGCGCCCCGATGGCACTCACGCCCCGCCCTCCCGGGTCGACCAGTTGATCTCGGCGTCCGGCTTGCGCAGGTACACCGGCTCGAGCTCCCAGGGCTGCACGAACTCCTCGCGCATGGCCCGGGCGTGCGCCAGCTGCACCAGCGCCCGGGCACTCGGCAGGGCCAGTCCCTGCTCGGCCATCTCGACCCGGCCGAGGTCGTGGAACGTGTCGGCATAGCGCAGGGCGCCGTCGCCCAACAGCAGCGTCGGCTCGTCCAGCGCCGTGAGTTCCGCCGCCAGGTCGTCCGGGGTGCAGACGTTCACGTCGCGCACCCGCTGGATGCCACCCGGCACGCGGCGGAACAGGGCGGTGAACAGTTCGCCGCGGCGAGCGTCGAGGGCCGTCACGATGAGGCGGCTGGTCCACCGGGCCGGGAACGCCATCAGGTCCGGGCTGGTGATCGGGATCATCGGCACGCCGAGGGCGTGCGCCATCGAGACGGCCGTGGCGATCCCCACCCGGAGGCCCGTGAACAGCCCCGGCCCGACGTCGACGGCGATGGCCCCGAGGTCCGACAGCTCGATGCCGGCCTGGCGCCGCACGAAGTCGATCTGGGGGGCGAGGTGTTCGGCGTGGCGGCGGCCCTTGGCGGCGTGGGCCGACGCCAGGACGCCTTCGTGCCCGCCGATGGCGCAGCCCACCTGGCTGCCGGCGCTCTCGATGCCGAGGATCAGCATCCCGGTTCCTCCCCGTCGCCGCCCGCCGACGCGAGCGCCTCGAGCGAAACGGCCCGGGCCTGCCACTCGGGGCCGACCGTCCGGAACTCGATGGTCCGGTCGTCGGGACCGTCGCCGAGTTGCAGGCGCACCTCGAGGTAGCCGCCGGGCAGGGCGCCGGCAATGGCGTCGCCCCACTCGACGAGGGTCACCGCCCGGTCGTCGACCAGTTCGGGCAGGCCCAGGTCGGCGACCTCGTCGATGTGCCCGAGGCGGTACACGTCGAGGTGGTTGACGACCAGCGAGCCCTCGTAGCGGTTGGCGATCGTGAACGTCGGCGAGGTGACCGGCGTGGTCACGCCGAGGGCCTCGCCGAGGCCCTGGGTGAAGGTGGTCTTGCCGGCGCCCAGGTCGCCACACAGCACGATCAGGTCGCCGGACCGTACGAGGGTGGCCAGGCGGGCCGCCACGACCTGGGTGGCCGCGGCCGAATCGGTGCGGACGGCGGCGCTCATGCGGCCACCAGTTTCTTGGCGCGCACCAGGTCGGCGCGCATCTTCGCCAGGACGTCGGCGCCGCCCCGCAGGGCGGCCGCCGGGTGGAACGTCGGCACCAGGTGCCGGCCGCCGAAATGGTAGGCCTGCCCGCGGAGCTTGGTGATCCCGGTGTCGGTGTCGAGCAGCAGCCTGGCGGCGAAGTTGCCGAGCGTGACGACCACCGTCGGATCGATGAGCTCGAGCTGCTCCTCCAACCACGGGCGGCAGGCGGCGATCTCGTCGGGCTTCGGGTCGCGATTGCCGGGGGGACGGCACTTCACCACGTTGGCGATGTAGCAGTCGCTGCGGTCGAGGCCGACCTCCTCGCGCAGGAGCTGGTCGAGGAGCTGGCCGGAGCGGCCCACGAACGGGAGGCCCTGCTCGTCCTCCCGGGCGCCCGGGCCCTCGCCCACGAACATGAGGTCGGCGTCGGGGGCGCCGGTCCCGAACACCACCTGGGTGCGGCCCTCGGCGAGGCCGCAGCGCGTGCAGCCGGCGGCCTCGTCGGCCAGCAGAGCCAGGCGGGCGGGCGCGTCGGCGGTGGGACTCGAGGTGGGCACCCGTCAAGCGTACCGACGGGCGTCAGCAGGCGACCCGGACCGCCCGCTCCACGGCGGCCGCGGCCAGGACCCGGACCAGGTCGGTGGCAGCCGGCGTCGTGCCGGTGGCCGCGGCGACCAGGGCATCGCCGTCGGTGGACAGATGGGCGGGAAACAGTGCCCGGGCCAGGCCATCGTGGCCGGCCTGGGCGACCAGGTGGCACTCGCCCTTCGACAGGGCGGCGTTGGTGGCGACCAGGCCGATCGTCGTGTGCTGGCGTCCGCCGAACGGGGCCACCTCGTCGTCGGGCCAGGCGGCGAAGGTGCCGTCGGCGACAGCCGCCGAGGCCGTCCCGTCGTCGGGGTCGCCGCCCGCGTTCACCGCCAGGATCGCCGTCACCGTGACCTCGCCCCTCGCAGTGGAGGCGATCCCGATGCCGCCGGGCCGTGCCCGGTCGCGGCCCCGCCAGGTGCCGACGGTGGCACCGGTTCCGGCACCGATTCGGCCGGACGCCACCTCGTCCGACGCCGCCTCGGCTGCCGAACGGCCCTCGGCCGCTCCGGGGCGCACCGCGCCGTCGCCCTCCAGCAGGTCGAACAGGGCCATCGCGACCACGATCGGCACCGGTCCGGCACCCGTCGGGAACCCCACGCCGGCGGCCTCGAGGTGGGCGACCACGCCGTCGGCGGCGGCCAGGCCGAACGCCGACCCGCCGGCCAACACGACGGCGTCCAGGCGGCCGACGGTGCGCTCCGGCGCCAGCAGGTCGAACTCGCGCGTGGCCGGGGCGCCGCCGCGCACCTCGCCCGAGGCGACGGTGCCCTCGGGCAGCAGCGCCACGGTGCAGCCGGTGCGGGCCACCTCATCGGTCCAGTGGCCGACGCGCACGCCGTCGATCGGAATCCTCACGGGGCGCGACCGTACCCCTCCGCCAGCCCCGCCAGTCGGTCGTCGTAGTCCCCGACCACCGCCGGCCAGTCGAACCGCCGCATCGCCGCCGCCAGGCCGGCGCAGCGCACCCGCCAGCCCGGGAGGTCGCCCAGCACCTCACGCAGCCGTGACGTGAGGCCGCCGTCGGGGTAGAGGGCGGTGGCGTGCCAATCGGCCGGCACCACCTCCGGGTAGCTGAGCCGGTCCGGCAGGACGGGGACGGCGCCGGCGGCGGTCGCCTCGACCACCGAGATCCCGAAGTACTCGTGGTAGGCAGCGCTCACGACCAGGTCCGCCCGACCCAGCAGCGCCAGGTAGTCGGCCCGGGGCAGGTGGCCGAACTGCACCACCCGGTCTCCCAGGGCCGCCCGACCCTCGTCCATCTCCCGGGGGTCGGCTCGTACGTTCTCGCCGGCGATCGCCACCTCGAACGCCATCCCCTCGCCGGCCAGCCGCTCGAGGGCCCGGAACACCGCCGTCGGGTTCTTGTCGTGCTCCCAGCGGTGGTTCCAGAGCACCAGCGGGGGTCGGCCATCCGGCGCCGGCCGTTCCTCGGGAGCCGGTATCCCGGCGAGGTCCACACCGACCGGCACCACCGAGCAGCGGGCGGCCACCCCGTCCAGCAGGTGGGCGTGGGGGGCATCCGGCGACCGCCCCAACAGGGCCGGCAGCCCCGCCAGGAGTTCGTCCAGTTGGAATCGGGAGTTGCACCACACCTCGTCGGCGGCGACCATCGACCGCCAGTTGGCCAGCGGGAACTCGTCGCCGTCCCGCTGGTTGGGGCTGGCCGGGTAGCCGAGCTGGTTCTCGTGCAGGTAGAGCACCACCGGCGGGTCGCCCAGATCACGGCGCACGAGGCCCAGCCAGGCCGAGAGGTCGAGCATGCCGCTGGCCAGCACCACGTCCGGCGGGCCGTGGTCGGCGATCGCCGTCCGGGCGGCCTCGGCGAGGCTCACCGCCCCGCCACGCATGCGCCACCGCCAGAAGGCGCCCGGCAGCGTGACCGGCACGACCTCGTGGTGGCTGTGGGCGCAAAGCCCGTCGGCCCAGGCGGCGTGGGAACCGCTGTGGAACGGCTCCAGCAGCAGCACCCGGCAGGGCACAGGCCCGTCGCCCTTCAGTGGCGCCGGGGCACCCGTGCCCCGACGGACGTGAGGACCTCGTAGACGATCGAGCCGACGGCGTCCGCCACCTCCTCGGGGCGGACGCACGCCTCGCCCTGCGAGCCGAGCAGGACGACCTCGTCGCCGACCGCCACGTCGTCGTCGACCTCGACCATCAGCTGGTCCATCGTGACGACGCCCCGGATCGGCCGACGGCGACCGCCCACCAGGACGGCGCCGCGCTCCCACCACGCCCGTGGCACGCCGTCGGCGTACCCGATCGGGACGGTGGCAACCCGGGTCGGACGATCTGCCTGCCACCGGCGGCCGTAGGACACGGTCTCGCCCGGCTCGACGACGGCGACCCGGGCGACCTCGCTGCGCAGCGACCCCACGAGGCGGAGGCCGAGTCCGTCGACGGCGGCGGCCAGGTCGGGCGACGGGGCCACGCCGTACAGCGAGATCCCCACCCGGACCATGGAGCCGTGGGCGGCGGGGAAGGCGATGGTCCCGGCGCTGTTGGCGGCGTGGACGATCCCCGGATCGATGCCGGCGGCGCCCAGGTCGGCGAGGACGGCGTCGAACCGGCGCAGCTGCTCACCGGTGAACGGGTCGTCGGGTTCGTCGGCGACGGCGAAGTGCGTGGCGACGCCCTCGAGGCGCAGCCCGGCGTCGAGCAGGTGTCGGGCCGTCGCCACCGCCTCGTCGGGCGCCACCCCGGTCCGGTGCATCCCCGTGTCGACCATCAGGTGGGCCGGCGTCCCGGGAGCGGCGGCGGCGAGGGCCTCGATTCCGGCCGTGGTGTACAGGACCGGTCGCAGGCCGCCGACCGCCGCGACCTCGGCCATCTCGGCGGGCCGCGGCTCGCTGAGCATCAGCAGCGGCACGTCGATCCCGGCAGCGCGCAGTTCGGCGGCCTCCTCGACCAGGGCGACCGCCAGCCAGTCGGCGCCGGCCTCCACCGCCGCCCGGGCCACCGGCACGGCCCCGTGCCCGCAGCCATCGGCCTTGACCACGGCGCAGAAGGTGGCCCCTGCGGCGATACCGCTCAGCACGCCCACGTTGTGCCGCAGGGCGTCGAGGTCGACGTCGTAGCGAGTCGGTCGCATCAGGCGTGGTCCTCCGACTCGTCCCCGGCACCCAACAGGGCCGAGAGCAGCTCGGGCAGGCTCCGGTCGAGGTCGCCGGCGACGACGCCCTCGGCCGGCAGGTCCCGGACGGTCAGGCCGTGGACGACGGCGGCGGCGGCCGCCGCATCGAGGG
>DEAL01000009.1:96474-122083 GCA_002346745.1 Candidatus Neomicrothrix sp. UBA2983
CCGCCGCATCGAGGGCGTCCGCGCCGCGGGCGAGGAAGGCGCCGAGGATCCCCGCCAGGACGTCGCCGGATCCGGCGGTGGCCAGGCGCTGGTCGCCCGAGGCGGCGAGGCGCACCCGGCCGTCGGGCGAGGCCACCACGGTGGTCGGGCCCTTCAGGAGCACGGCCGCCCCCGACGTGGCGGCCAGGGCACGGGCTGCGGCCAGGCGGTCGGGTCCGGGAGGCGACCCCGTGAGGCGCTCGAACTCGCCGTCGTGGGGAGTCAGCACGGTCGGGGCGGGCCGAAGTGGCGCCTCGACGAGGCCGAGGGCGGTCAGGCCGTCGCCGTCGACCACCGCCGGTCCGGTGAACGCCCTCAGAAGGGCCCGGACGTCGGCGGTGGCGACCGGACCGAGCCCGGGGCCCAGGACCAGGGCGGCGAACCGCTGGTGGTCCGGGGGCGGCGTGAGGTCGGCCGGGACCGGATCCACCACGACCTCGAGGGGCGCCGCCTCCGTGCCGCCGCCCGGAACTGACAGGCGGACGTAGCCGGCGCCCGACCGCTGGGCGGCTCGGGCGGCGAGGTGGGCGGCGCCCTCCATGCCGGGCGAGCCGGCGACCACCCAGCAGGCGCTCCGCCACTTGTGGTCCTCGCGGGGCCGTGGTGGGACCAGTCCGGCGATGTCGGAGGGTTCGACGAGGTGGGCGCCCACCCCGGAGGCGTCGAGGCCGATGTCGACCACGTCGACCTCACCGCAGTGGTCCGGGCCGGCACCGAGGAGGTGTCCGGGCTTGAGGGCGGCGAAGGTCACGGTGCGTGTGGCGGTCACCGGGCGTCCCAGCGGGCACCCGGTGAGGCCGTCGAGGCCGGACGGCAGGTCGACGGCGAGCACCGGGGCGTCGGTCGCCGGCGCCCCGTAGGGGCGGCCCAGGCCGGTGCCGTAGGCAGCGTCGACCACTAGGTCGGCGTCGGGCAGCCGTTCCGGGGCAGCGGCGGCGTCGAGGACCTCGACCTGTGCCCCCAGTGCACGGAGCCGCTCGGCGCACACCCGTCCGTCGGCGCCGTTCGAGCCCTTGCCGGCAACCACGAGGACCCGGCGCCCGTCGGCACCGCCCAGCAGGGCGACGGCGGCATCGGCAACGGAGGCACCCGCCCGCTGGACGAGGACCTCGACCGGCTCGGGGGCGGCGGCGTCGATGGCCGCCATCTCCTCAGGCGTGGCGACCGGGCGCATCCACTCAGCGTGCCACGACCACGGCCTGGGCGACCGTGTCGGTGTGCGAGATCGTGACCAGCCAGTCGGCGACCCCCGCGCCGGCCGCCACGGCGGCCGCCTCCCCGTGGAGGCGCAGCGACGGCGACCCCGACTCGGCCCGGACCACCTCGATGTCGTACATGGCCATGCCGCCCAGGCCCAGGCCCAGTGCCTTGAGTGCGGCCTCCTTGGCGGCGAAGCGCCCGGCGTAGCGTTCGACCGGGTCGTTGCGCTGCTCGGCGTAGGCCCGTTCGTCGGGGCGGAAGAGGCGCTCCCGCAGCCCCGGCGTGCGCTCCAGCGAGCGGCGGAAGCGCTCGATGTCGACGAGGTCGGTCCCGATGCCGATCATGCGGGACTCCCCGGGCGACCCACGCCGATGCCGGCCATCGAGGGGCCGCTAGGCGCGGAGCCGGTCGGCGATGGCGCCGACCTCGTCGGTGAGCAGGTCCTCGACGGTGAGGGCCGCCAGCAGGTCGTCGCGCAGCGAGGGTTCGGTCTCGCAGACGGCGTCCCGGATCTGGCCGTAGCGGTTGCGGTAGCCCTCGAGCACCCCGCGGACGGCATCGGCGGCCAGGTGGTCGACGGTCGTGACGTGCAGCAGCGTCAGCCCGACCGCCTCGGCGTCCTTGACCTCTGGCACCAGCACGATCGTGCGGCCGTCGCGGGCACCCCGGGCGACGAGCACCTCGCGGTCGACCGCCACCCGGTGCTTGGTGCCCACGAGGGCCGGGTCGCGTTCGGTGCGCGACGGGATGCCGGTCGACACGCCGCCCCGGTCGAGGATGGCGGCCGTCGGGGCGGCGCCCTCGACGCCGTCCAGCCGGTAGCGGGTGAAACCGTTGACCTCGGCGATGGCCGGATCGAGCGCCAGAAGCAGCCGCAGCGTCCGGTAGGTGAGGCCGTCGCGCGGCGCACCAGCGTCCAGCACGGCCCGGGCCAGGCGGGACTCGAGCAGCGTCTCGTCGGAGCGGGAGATGCCCACGGTCACGGTCTTGGCCTGGTGCTTGATGGCGTCGATCGGGCGGGTGAGCTCCTCGATGGCGACCGACAGGGCCGACGCCAGGTCGTCGAGCACCAGCGCCGGGGTGCCGACCCGGCCGAACTCGCGCTGGTACGACTCGAGGGGAACGTCGCCGAGGGCGTAGCGGAACAGCGACGCCAGCCGGACCGCCGTGGCGGCCTCGAGATGGCCGTTGAGGCGACCCGACCGCAACTCGTCGTGGAACCGGTTGGCGGCCGGCTCCAGGCGTCGCCGAACGGCTTCGACCAGGGCGTCGTCGGCCCCGTCCACCGACTCGTCCAGCTCGCCGGCGGCGGCCTGCTCGATCGTGGCGTGCGCCTCCCGGAGCGGCTGGGCCTGGGCGTCGATGGCCCGGGCGGCCTCGTAGCCGAACAGGTGTCCCACCATGGTGGCCAGCACGAAGGCCAGGCGCGGGTGGACGACCGGGACGGCGACCACGTCGAGGGCCTCGGGGAAGCGGCCCGGGGCGTCGGTTACCACCAGGGGTGCGGCCCGGTGGGCCCGGTAGATCGCGACCTCCTTGGCCACGTCGTCGATCGTCGAGCCGCTGAGGCCCGTGGCGCAGACCAGCACCAGGGGCTCCGAGGAGAGGTCGATGTGCTTCTTGTCCTCGGTGGCGTCGCTGGCGATGGACTTGTAGCAGAGCTCCGAGAGCTTGATCCGGACCTCGCGGGCGGCGGTCAGGTTGGCGCCGTTGCCGACGACCGCCCAGTGGCGGCGGCCGGGGGCGTGCCGGGACGCCATCTCGGCGATCCGGGGCCGTTCGGCCAGGACCTGCGTCATGGCGTCAGGCAGCGTGCGCAGGCCGGCCAGCAGGGCTGCACGGTCGGGCGCACCGGGCGCACCTGCGGCGTCGGCGAGTGCGGCGGCCAGCAGGAAGCCGGCCACGACCTGGCCGTAGAACGCCTTGGTGGAGGCGACGCTCATCTCCACGTCGCGGCCGTCTGACGTGTACAGCACCCCGTCGGCCCGGTCGGTGAGGTCGCTGTTGCGACGGTTGACGATCGCCACCACGCGGCCGCCGCGGGCCCGGACCAGGTCGACGGTGCGGTTGGTGTCGGTGGTGGTGCCCGACTGGCTGATCGCCACCACAAGCGTGTCCGACATGTCTGATCGCAGGCCGAAGCCGGAGAGTTCGGTGGCGGGCCGGGCGGCCACGGACACGCCGGTGCCGGCCAGCTCGGCGGCGATGGCGTCCGCCACGGCCTCAGCGGCGATGGCGGCGGTCCCCTGGCCGATGACGAGGATCTCGGCGATCCGTCCGGTGGCCAGGTCGTCCCGCAGCGCATCCGACATGGACGCGGGCGCAAGGGCGACGGTGGGTCCCGCGTCGCCGTCGAGCAGGCGGCCCCGCAGGGTAGAGGCCACCGACTCGGGGGACTCGCCGATCTCCTTGAGGAGGTAGTGCGGGTGGTCGCCCCGGTCGATGTCGCGTGTGGTGATGCCGGCCTGTGTCACCTCGTCGTCACCCACCGGAAGCTCCCGGCCGTCGTACGACCGGCGCCGCAGGCCTGCCAGGGTGCCGGCGGCCGCGGCGTCGAGCTCGACGACCTGTCCGCCCGACGCCGGGTTGCCCGGGTCGGCGAGCGCCTCGCCGTCCATGCGGACGTAGTCGGCGGTGAGTTCGACGACCCCATAGGGCTCGCTGGCGACCACGAAGGCGTCCTCGGCCAGGCCGACATACAGGGCCTGCCCACTGCCCCGCAGCGACAGGTGCAGGCGGTCGGGCGAGTCCCCGAAGGCGGCGGCGATGGCCAGCGACCCCTCGAAGGCGGCGACCGTGTGGCGGAAGGCCTCGTCGGCCGTCGCCCCACCGGCCAGCCCTCGGGCGCACAGGAGGGGCACGACCTTGGCGTCGGTCGTGATGGCGTCGGGCACGTCGAGCTGCTCGGCGACGACGAGGTCGGCGTGGTTGTCGACGTCGCCGTTCTGGACGGCGGTCACGAGGTGGGTGGGCGCCGACTCGCCGTCGCTGCTGGAGTCCAGCGGGTGGGCGTTGGCCTCGGCGATGATCCCGACGCTGGCCCAGCGCGTGTGGCCGAGCACCGCCCCCCGGACCGACGGGCCGGTCAGGGCCCGGGCCAGCAGGTCGTCGCCGGCCAGCGCCCGGCGCAGGACGGTGGTGTTGTCGCCCAGCTCGCCGATCTCGGCAGCGGTCTTCACGACGAAAGCCAGGCCTCCGCCGGGCAGCACCCGGGCACTGCCGGAGCGCAGCAGCGGGTCGGCGCTGCGGGCGGCGAGCAGGGCCGACACGGTCGGGTCGTCGAGGTCGAGGTCGTGGTCCCAGACGGTGACCTGCAGACCCGCCGAGTCCCGGCCGCGGACCTCCAGGCGGTCGAGGGCGGTCAGCGACTGCTGGATCGACAGGAGGACGGCCAGTCCGGCGCTGCTCGACGGTTCGGCGGCCGACGACAGGCCGACGACGCCGCGGGCGGCGCCCAGGCGGTCCTGGTCGAGCGACCAGACGGCGTCGCGGAGCCGGACCAGGGCGGCGTTGCCGGCCTCCCGCTCGGCGGCGAGTCCGGCGATGGCCTCACTCAGGTCAGCGAAGCGCGAACGAACGGCCGCCACCTGTTCGGCGACCGCCTCGGGCAGGCCGGCGGTCCCCAAGAGCGCCTCGAGGCCAGCGGCGCCCCCGAGGAGCGCGTCGGTGGCCTCGAGCAGGTCGGCGGCGGCGTCCAGCGACGTCGGGTCGGCGGCGGCGGCGAGCCCGACAGCCTCGCGGAGGGGCTCGAGGACGGCATCGGCGGCGGGTACCGGTCGGGTGGCGGGGCCACGAAGCACCGCGATGATGCCGCACATGGTGTCCTCGTGTCCTTTCCGCTGTTGTTGGGACCGCTGTTTTCGAGGCCGCTGCTCCCGGGCCCGCGGCCGCCGGGCGGCCCACCGGCCCCGTCGGGCCGTCTCGGGAGGGATTCTACGCGGTCACCCCGCCGCAGGGTCCGCGGACCGCCGAGCCGCCGCGCAGAGCCCGTCGACCAGTTCGTCGGCCAGGTCGGCGTCGAGCGCCTCGACCATCACCCGCACGACCGGCTCGGTCCCCGAGGGGCGGACCACGACGCGGCCCTCGCCCCCCAGCCGATTCTGGGCGGAGGCGATGTCGTCCGCCATGGCGGCGACCACGTCGTCACCGGGGGACGAAACGGTGACGGCGCGCAGGACCTGTGGGGCCTTCATGACCAGGCGGGTGGTCCACTCGCCGAGGTCATGGCCCCGGCGGCGGGCGGCGTCGAGCGCCTGCACACCGGCCAGGAGGCCGTCGCCGGTGGTGGCCAGGTGGCGCAGGATCACGTGTCCCGACTGCTCACCGCCGAGCGTCCAGCCGTTGGCCTCCAGTGCCTCGAGGACGTAGCGGTCCCCAACGGCCGTCTCGTGGACGGCGATCCCGGCTGCGGCGAGGGCCCGACGCAGGCCCAGGTTCGCCATGACGGTCACGACGACGGTGTCGTCGGCGAGGAGGCCGCGCTCGTGGAGGTCGGTGCCGCAGGCGGCGAGAAGGTGGTCGCCGTCGAGCAGGGCGCCGTCGGCGCCCACGGCCACGACCCGGTCGCCGTCTCCGTCGAAGGCCAGCCCGGCGTCGGCGCCGGCGGCCACCACGGCCCTGCAGAGGTCATCCGGGTGCATCGAGCCGCACCCCTCGTTGATGTTGCAGCCGTCGGGCTCCGCGTACAGGACGGTGACGTCGGCGCCGAGGTCCTCGAGCACCGACGGCGCCGCTGCGGACATGGCGCCGTTGGCGCAGTCGACGACCAGCCGCATACCGGACAGCGCGCCGGCCTCGACCGAGGACGCCACGGCGACGGCCCAGCGACCGTCGGGTGCCGGTTCCGGCACCTCGACGTCGACGTCGTCGAATTCGGGGACGGCGTCCCAGCTGGCCTGGAGGTCGGCCTGGGCGGCATCACCCAGCTTCCGGCCGCCAGCGGCGAAGAGCTTCACCCCGTTGTCGGTCCACGGGTTGTGCGAGGCCGACACGACGGCGCCGGCGATCCCGTCGACGGCGGCCACGTGGGCGACGGCCGGCGTGGGCGCCACGCCGAGCAGGCGGACCCGGGTGCCGCCCGCGACGAAGCCCTCGGCGAGGGCGCGCGCCAGCGCAGGCCCCGACGCACGGGTGTCGTGGCCGATGGCGACCTCGTCGGCACCGAGATGCGCTGCGGCTGCCCTGCCGAGGGCGCGCACGACCGACCCGGTGAGCACGGTGTCCGCACGGGCTCGGACGCCGTCGGTGCCGAAGCGCAGGGCCATGGGAATGGGGCCGGTTCGGACCACCCGGGACGGGTCGCCGACCGTCGCTAGCGCTTGCTGTACTGGGGCGCCTTGCGGGCCTTCTTGAGGCCGTACTTCTTGGACTCCTTCTTGCGGTCGTCCCGCGTGAGGAGTCCGGCCCGCTTGAGGGCGTCGCGGCGCTCGGGCTCGATGGCCTCGAGCGCCCGGGCGATGCCGAGGCGCAGGGCGCCGGCCTGGCCGGCGGAGCCGCCGCCGTGGACAGTGGCGTCGATGTCGTAGGCGCCCTCGGCGCCGGTGACGCGCAGGGGCTCGAGGAACACCAGGCGGTGCGATTCGGAGGGGAAGAAGTCCTCGGCGGCCCGGCCGTTGATGGTGATCGACGAGGCGCCGTCGACGGGGCGCAGGCGGACGCGGGCGACGGCGGCCTTGCGGCGTCCGGTGGTCTGGATGAGGGGCTGCGACATGACGGGAACCTCGATCAGACGGTGCGGGCCCGGGCGTGCTCGATCACGAGCGGCTGGGGCTCCTGGGCGGCGTGGGGGTGCTCCGGGCCGCGGTAGACCTTGAGCTTGGAGAGCATCTGGCGACCCAGCCGGTTCTTCGGGAGCATGCCGCGGATGGTGCGGCGCACGGCCTCGTCGGAGCGGTCGGCGAGGGCGTCGCCGTAGGCGCGCGACTTGAGGCCACCCGGGTAGCCGGAGTGGTCGTAGACCATCTTGTCGCTGGCCTTGGCACCGGTCAGCACGACCTTGTCGGTGTTGACGATGACGACGTGGTCGCCCGTGTCGAGGTGGGGCGTGAAGATGGGCTTGTGCTTGCCGCGGAGGATGGCGGCGACCTCGCTGGCCAAGCGGCCGAGCACGAGGCCCTCGGCGTCGACGACGTGCCAGGCACGCTCGATCTCGCCGGCCTTGGGGGTGTAGGTGGACACGGGGTACCTCTTGGGCTGAATCGCTGTGGGCAGCCACCCGGCGGGCAGGGGGCCGGGGCCGCCACGGTCCGTCGGGCCAGAGAGCAAGGCTACGACCGCGCGTGGGACGCGGCAACCCTGCGGCGAGCGGCCACCGGCGCCACCGGACGGGTCATGCGTCACCCGGGGCCGAAACGCCCCACCCCTCGGGGTACCGGACCGCCCAGAGGGTCAGGCCGTGGGGTGGCGCCGGCTCGCCGGCGGCGTGCCGGTCGCGGGCGGCGAGGACGTCCGGCATCCCGGCGGCCGGGCGACGGCCGCGTCCCACCTCCACGAGCGTGCCGACGATCGAACGCACCATCTGGTGGCAGAACGCCGTCGCCGACACCTCGAAGACGAGGAGGCCGTCGACGTCGGGCCCCTCCCAGGAGGCCTCCTCGATGCGCCGCACCAGGCTGGGCTCGGGCTCGCCAACAGCCGGCTTGGGGCGCCGGCAGAACGAGGCGAAGTCGTGCTCGCCGACCAGGTCCCCGGCCGCCTCCTGCATGGCGGCCACGTCGAGCGGTGCGGCCACGTGCCAGGCGGTGGCGGCCAGGAATGGGTCGGGGTCCTCTCGGGCGAGCACCCGGTAGCGGTAGCGACGGCCCGTGGCCGAGAAGCGGGCGTCGAAGTCCTCGCCGGCCGGCTCCAGCGAGCACAGCACCACCGCCGGTCCGCACTGGCGGTTGACCGAACGCCGTATCCGGTCGAGGTCGGCGTCGTCGGGTAGGTCGAAGCTGACCACCTGACCGACGGCGTGAACGCCGCGGTCGGTGCGGCCGGCACAGGTGACCGCGACCGGCACGCCAGCGACGCGGGAAAGCGCCTCGTTCAGGTCGCCGGCGACCGTACGGACGCCGTCGTTGGCGGCGAATCCGTGGAAGGGGGACCCATCGTAGGAGACGGCCCCCCGGACCCGCATGCCGTGGGCCGGGTCAGACCAGCTCGATGCGGGCCATCGGCGCGTTGTCGCCCTGGCGAGGCCCGACCTTGAGGATCCGGGTGTAGCCGCCCGGACGATCCGCGTAGCGGGGACCGATCTCCTCGAAGAGCTTGGCGGCCATCTCCTTGTCGCGCAGGAACGACACCACCTGACGGTGATTGTGGAGGCCGCCCTTCTTGGCCTTGGTGATGATCTTCTCGGCGACCGGGCGCAGCGCCTTGGCCTTGGCCTCGGTCGTCGTGATGGCCTCGGCGGCGATCAGCGAAGCCACGAGATTGGCCAGCATCGACTTCTGGTGCGCCGAGCTGCCGCCGAACCTGCGGCCCTTCTTCGGGGTGGCCGGCATGGACTCAGCCCCGCACCCGCAGCGTGAGCCCAAGCTCGTCGAGCTTCTCGAGCACCTCGTCGAGGGACTTCTGGCCGAAGTTGGTGATGGCCAGCAGGTCGTCCTCGGTGCGCTCCAGCAGCTGGCCGACGGTGTCGACCTGGGCCCGCTTGAGGCAGTTGCGGGGACGCTCGGACAGGTCGAGGTCCTCGATGGGGAGGTCCATGTCGGGGGACTCGCCACCGACTGGGCCGGTCTCGCCGAGCTCCAGGCCCTGGGGCTCCTCGCTTATCTCCTCGACCAGCTGGACCAGCGCCCGCAGGGTGCCGCCGGCCGAGGCCAGGGCGTCGCGGGGGGTCAGCGAGCCGTCGGTCTCGATGGTGAGCACGAGGCGGTCATAGTCGGTCGACTGGTCGACCTGGATGTCGGCCACGTTGAACGCCACCCGCCGGACCGGCGAGAACAGGGCGTCGACGGGGATCACGCCGATCAGGCCGTCATCGGTCGGGCGGTTCGAGGACAGGAAGCCCCGTCCCCGCTCGATGGTGACTTCGGCGGCCAGGTGGCCACCCTTGTTGAGGGTGGCCAGGCGCAGGTCCGGGTTGAGAACCTCGATGTCGGCATGCGGCGACAGGTCGCCGGCGGTGACCTCGGCGGGGCCCCTGGCGTCGAGCCGCACGGTGACGGCCTCGTCGCTGTGGCTGCGCACGACCACGTCCTTGAGGCTCAGGATGATGTCGGTGATGTCGTCGACAACGCCGTCGATGGTGCCGAACTCGTGCTCGGTGCCCTCGAAGCGCACCTGCGTGACGGCGGCGCCGGGCACCGACGAGAGCAGGGTGCGGCGCAGCGAATTGCCGAGCGTGTGGCCGAAGCCGGGCTCGAGCGGGCCGACGGCGAACTGCTGCGTGTTACCGGTGGACTCGTCGATTGCCTCGACGGTGGGACGCTGAATGACCAGCATGCTTCTTCTCTCTTGATCCGGGGGATGACCCTGACGGGTCGGACTACTTGCTGTAGAGCTCGACGATGAGGTGCTCGCGCACCGGGATGTCGATCTGCTCGCGGACGGGGAGTTCGCCGATGGTGACCTCGAAGCCATCGCCGGAGACGTCCAGCCAGGCCGGGGCCTGCCGGTCCAGGACGTCGACGTTCCAGCGGACCACGACCATGTCTCGGGACTTGGGCCGGAGGCTGACGACATCGCCCTTGCGCACGCGGTAGCTGGGCACGTTCACGCGCCGGCCGTTGACGTCGAGGTGGCCGTGGCTCACCATCTGGCGGGCCTGCGGGCGGGTGGCCGCCAGGCCGGCCCGGTACACGACGTTGTCGAGGCGCAGCTCGAGATACTGGAGCATGTTCTCGCCGGTGACACCATCGCGGCGGTTGGCCTCGTCGTAGATCCGGCGGAACTGCTTCTCGGAGAGGCCGTACGTGAAGCGGGCCTTCTGCTTCTCCTGAAGCTGGAGCAGGTACTCGGACTGGTTGGAGCGGCGGCGGGTGCGGCCGTGGTCACCGGGCGGGTACGGACGCTTGTCGAGGGCGATGGTCTCGCCCTTGGTGCCGAAGATGTTGGTGCCGAGGCGACGCGAGACACGCGCCCGAGGGCCGGTGTAGCGAGCCATGTCAGACCCTCCGCCGCTTGGGCGGGCGGCAGCCGTTGTGCGGGATCGGGGTGACGTCCTTGATGCCGGTCACCTCGATGCCGGTGTTCTGGATGGTACGGATGGCGGTCTCGCGGCCCGAGCCGGGACCACGCACGACCACGTCGACCTTGCGGACCCCGTGCTCCATTGCCCGGCGGGCGCACTGTTCGGCCGCCATCTGGGCGGCGAACGGCGTCGACTTGCGGGAGCCCTTGAAGCCGACGTTGCCGGCCGAGGCCCACGCCAGGGTGTTGCCGCCCTGGTCGGTGATGCTGATGATCGTGTTGTTGAAGGAACTCTTGATGTGCGCGACGCCGTGGGGGACGTTCTTGCGCTCCTTCTTGCGGGGGCGGCGGCCGCCGGCCGTGGGCTTCGCCATTACTTGATTACCTGCTTCTTGTTGGCCACCGTCTTGCGGGGACCCTTCCGGGTGCGGGCGTTGGTGTGGGTGCGCTGGCCGTGGACCGGGAGGCCGCGGCGGTGGCGGATTCCCTGATAGCAGCCGATGTCCATCTTGCGCTTGATGTTCTGCGAGGTCTCGCGACGCAGGTCGCCCTCGACCTTGAGGTTCTGGTCTATGTAGGTCCGGATGCGGGCGACCTCGTCGTCGGTGAGGTCGCGGACCCGGGCGGCCGGGTCGATCTCGACGGCCGCGCAGATCTGCTCGGCGGTGGTGGCGCCCACCCCGTGGATGTAGGTCAGGGAGACCCAGGCCTGCTTCTCACGGGGGATGTCGACGCCGGCGATGCGTGCCATGTCGTGTCTGCTCCTGTCCTAGCCCTGGCGCTGCTTGTGGCGGGGGTTGCTGCAGATGACCTGCACGCGACCGCGGCGCCGGATGATCCGGCACTTCTCGCACATCGGCTTGACGCTGGCTCGAACCTTCATCGTTCGCTCACTTGTATCGATAGGTGATCCGACCCCGCTGGAGGTCGTAGGGGGTGAGTTCGACCTGCACGCGGTCGCCGGGAAGAATGCGGATGTAGTGCATCCGCATCTTGCCGGAGATGTGGGCCAGCACCTTGTGGCCGTTCTCCAGCTCGACCTTGAACATGGCGTTGGGCAGCGGTTCGAGCACCGTGCCCTCCATGACGATCGCGTCTTCCTTTGGCTTCGGCAGGGTCGTCCTCCCGGTCGGGGTGGATGGTTCGGAATGGGTTGCACGGGCATGCGGAAAAACCCGGCAGAGGCCGACGGACCACGCTACCGGGGTGGTCCGACGCGCCCAACGCAGCGGGCGGCGACGCGCCCAACGGCCGGTGGCGGCTGGGCACCGCGACAGGGCGGCGGTCACGCCGACACCCCGTTCCCGACACTGTCGGCGGCCTGGACGGCGTCGCAGAGCCGACCGAAGACCTCGTCCTCGCTGCCGAGGCCATCGACCACGGCCAGCAGGCCCCGGTCCTCGAACCAGGCGACCAGCGGAGCGGTGGACGACTCGTACAGGTCGAGGCGGCGCTGGATGGCCTCCTCGGTGTCGTCGGCACGGCCGCGGACGAGCATCCGCTGCATCACCTCGCCGACCGGGACGTCGATGTTGAGGGCACGGTCGAGGGCCACGCCGTTGTCGGCGAGGATCGCCTCCAGCGCCTCGGCCTGGGCCGGGGTGCGGGGGAAGCCGTCGAGGAGGAAGCCGTGCTCGGCCACGTCGGGCTTGGCGAGCCGCTCCGCGACGATCCCGATCATCACGTCGTCGGGCACCAGTTCGCCGGCATCCATGAGGGCGCCCGCCCGACGTCCCAGCTCGGTGCCCTCGGCGACGGCCGAACGCAGCATGTCGCCGGTGGAGATGTGCAACGGGCCCAGCTCCTCGACGAGGCGGGCGCACTGGGTGCCCTTGCCGGAGCCTTGACGGCCCAGGATGACGAGACGGACGGCTGCCATGGTGATCGCGCTCCGCTGGGGCGGGCTACTTGAGGAAACCCTCGTAGTTGCGCATGGTCAACTGCGAGTCGATCTGCTTCATCGTCTCGAGCGCCACGCCGGAGGCGATGAGGATCGAGATGCCGATGAAGCCGAAGCCGGCGGCGCTCGAGCTGCCGACACCGGCCTGCGTGTCGAGGAAGATGTTGACGAGGATCGACGGCACCAGGGCCACGGCGGCGAGGAACAGGGCGCCGGGCAGCGTGATCCGGGACAGGATCCTGGCCAGGTAGCGCTCGGTCTGGTGGCCGGGCCGGATGCCGGGGATGAAGCCGCCCTGCTTGCGGATCTGGTCCGCCTGCTTCACGGGGTCGAAGGTGATCGCCGTGTAGAAGTAGGCGAAGCCGATCACCAGCACGCCGGTGATGGCGAAGTAGAAGACATTGTCGGGCTGCGCCAGGTTGTTGTCGATCCAGGAGCGGAAGCCGTCCCATGGCAGCGCCGCGGCGATCAGCACCGGCAGGTACAGCACCGACGAGGCGAAGATGATCGGGATCACGCCAGACTGGTTGACCTTCAGCGGGATGTAGGTGTTCTGGCCGCCGTACATGCGCCGGCCCACGACCCGCTTGGCGAACTGCACCGGGATGCGCCGCTGTCCCTGTTCGACGAAGACGATGGCGGCGATCATGGCGACCAGCACCGCCACCACGATGGCGAGGGTGGTGACGCCGTTCTCGGCCTGGACGACCGAGCCCTGGGCGGGGAAGGCACTCAGCACCGAGATCATGATGATCAGCGACATGCCGTTGCCGATCCCCTTCTGGGTGATCAGCTCGCCCATCCACATGAGCAGGGCGGTGCCGGCGGCGAGCGTCAGCACGACGATGCTCACGGTGCCGATGTGGAAGCGCGGCAGCAGGTTGGCGCCGCCCTGGCCGCTGATCGAATTGCCACCGTCGTTGAACAGGAAGGCGAAGCTGGTGGCCTGGATCACCGCGATGCCGACCGTCAGGTAGCGGGTCCACTGCGTGATCTTGCGCTGGCCGACGGCGCCCTGCTGCTGCCACTGCTCGATGCGGGGGACGACGACGCCGAGCACCTGCATGATGATCGAGCCCGTGATGTAGGGCATGACGCCCAGGGCGAACACGGCGAACGTGGTGAGCGTGCCGCCGGAGAACAGCTGGAGGAACGCCAGCACGCCGCCCTGACTGGCACGGTCGCGCAGCAACTGCACCTGCTCGACGTCGATCCCGGGCGCCGGGATGAAGGCCCCGACCCGGTAGAGCAGGATCATGAGCAGGGTGAACAGGATCCGGTTCCGCAGGTCGTGGACCCGGAACATGTTCAGCATGCTGGCGAGCACGGCGTCCTCCTCGTGGCGTTCGGTCGGACAGTCAGCGGTTCATCAGGGCGTTGCCGCTGGCGGGCGGCCGCACTGCGAACGGCAACGGGAGGCGCTCGACGGTGCCGCCGGCGGCCGTGATGGCGGCCTCGGCGGCGGCCGAACAGGCGTGCACACGGACGGTCACCGCGCGGGTGATCTCGCCGCGTGCCAGCACCTTGACCAGCGACTTCTTGCCGACCAGGCCCAGCCCCAGCAGGGACTCGGGCGTCACCTCGTCGAGGCCGGAGGCCTCGATGGCGTCGAGGTTGACGGCCTGGTACTCGACGCGGAACGGGTTCTTGAAGCCCCGCAGCTTGGGCACGCGCTGGTGCAGCGGCATCTGGCCGCCCTCGAAGCCGACGCGCACCGTGTTGCGGGCGCGCTGGCCCTTCATGCCACGGCCGGCGGTCTTGCCGCCCTTGCCGCCGATGCCGCGTGCCACGCGCTTGGCGCGCTTCTTCGAGCCGGATGGCGGGGTCAGGTCATGGACCTTCATGTCAGATGACCTCCTCGACCTCGACCAGGTGCGGAACCCGGGCGATCATGCCCCGGATCTCGCCACGGTCGGGCAGGGTGTTGGAGCGGCCGATGCGACCCAGTCCGAGGGCACGCAACGTGCCGCGCTGCTTGGGCTTGGCCCCGATGGCCGAACGGACCTGGGTGACCTTGAGTTGCCTGTCGTCGGCCATGGTCACTCCCCGTCCTCATCGGCGGGACCGGCGGGGATGCCGGCCTCGCTGCGGCGGTAGGCGTCCAGCAGCGGCGCCGGCACGAACTCCTCCGGGTCGAGGCCGCGCAGGCGAGCCACCTCGTCGGGGCGGCGCAGGCCCTCGAGGCCGGCGATGGTCGCCCGGGCCACGTTGATGTGGTTGGGCGAGCCCAGCGACTTGCAGAGCACGTCGTGGACACCGGCCTCCTCCAGGATGGCGCGGGCGGCACCACCGGCGATGACCCCGGTACCGGGGGCGGCGGGCTGGAGCAGCACGCGTCCGGCGCCGTTCTCGCCGAGTATGGCGTGCACGATCGTCGTCCCGGCCAGCGGCACCGCGAACAGGTTGCGCTTGGCCTCCTCGGTGCCCTTCTGGATGGCGAGGGGCACCTCCTTGGCCTTGCCGTAGCCGAGGCCGACCCGACCAGCGCCGTCGCCGACCACCACGAGGGCGGTGAACGAGAAGCGCCGGCCGCCCTTGACGACCTTGGCGACGCGGTTGATGTGGATGACCCGCGACTCGCGCAGTTGGGTCTCCTCGAGGGTGGTGTTGGGTGCCACTAGAACTCCAGTCCGGCGTCGCGGGCGCCATCGGCGAGGGCGGCGACACGACCGTGGTAGAGGTAGCCGCCGCGGTCGAACACGACGGATTCGATGCCGGCGGCCTTGGCCCGCTCGGCCACGGTGCGACCGACCTCGGTGGCCGCGGCCACGCCGGTGAGGCCGTCGGCCACGCCGGCCTGCAGCGTCGTCGCCGACGCCACGGTGGTACCCGTCGAGTCGTCGATGACCTGGGCGGAGATGTGCTTCGCCGAGCGGAACACGGACAGGCGCGGCCGGACGGGGGTGCCCTGCACGCGCCGGCGGACCCGGCGGTGGCGCCGGTGCCGTGCGCCTCGGCGATCGGTCGAGGTGCTCACTTGGCCGCCTTTCCGGCCTTGCGGGCCACGTACTCGTCGACGTACCGCACGCCCTTGCCCTTGTAGGGCTCGGGCTTGCGGAGCGAACGGATGTCGGCGGCGACCTGGCCCACGGCCTGCTTGTCGATGCCGGAGACCACGATGCGGGTCGGTTCGGGGACCTCGAAGCTCACGCCGTCGGGGGCCTTGACGTCGATCGAGTGGCTGTAGCCGAGCTGCAGCTCGAGGGCATTGCTGCCCTTCGCCACGGCCCTGTAGCCGACGCCGACGATCTGGAGCTCCTTGGTGAAGCCCTCGGAGACGCCCACGACCATGTTGTTGACGAGCGAGCGGGCCAGGCCGTGCAGGGCCCGGTTGCGGCGCTCGTCGTCGGAGCGCTCGACGAGCAGCTCCTCGCCCTCCTGGCGAACGGTGATGTCGCCGGGCACGTCGAAATCCAGCGAGCCCTTCGGGCCGGTCACGGCGACGTTGCCTCCCTGGATGGTCACCTCGACGCCCGAGGGCACGGTGATCGGGGCCTTGCCGATGCGGGACATGACGGCCTCCTCTACCAGACGTAGCAGAGGATCTCTCCGCCGATCTTGCGGCGGCGAGCCTCGCGGTCGCTCATCAGGCCCCGGCTGGTGCTGACCACGGCGACGCCGAGGCCGCCCAGCACGCGGGGGATCGTGTCGGACTTGCGGTAGACGCGCAGGCCGGGCTTGGAGATCCGCTGGATCCCGGAGATCACCCGCTCGCGCTCCGGCGAGTACTTGAGCCGGATAGTGAGCTCCTTGCCGGGGCCGCGTCGGGCGTCCTCGACCTGGTAGTCGATGATGTAGCCCTCGGACTTGAGCACGTCGGCCAGCGCCACCTTCTGCTTCGACGACGGCATCGAGACGCCGTCGTGCATCGCCTGGTTGGCGTTGCGCAGGCGCGTCAGCATGTCGGCGACGGGGTCGGTCATCGTCATGTCGTCCCTCCCCTCACCAGCTCGACTTCACCATGCCGGGGATCTCTCCGGCATGGGCCATCGTCCGCAGACAGACCCGGCACAGGTTGAAGGCCCGGTACACCGAGCGCGGCCGGCCACAGCGGCGGCAGCGGGTGTAGGCGCGCACCTTGAACTTGGGGGTCTTCTGCTGCTTGTTGACGAGTGCTTTCTTCGCCATCAGTTCACCTCAGGTCGGAACGGGAACCCGAAGGCGTCGAGGAGGGCCCGGCCTGCCTCGTCCGTGTCGGCGGACGTCACGATCGTGATGTCCATGCCGCGGGTCGCATCCACGGTGTCGTAGTCGATTTCGGGAAAGATCAGCTGTTCGGTCACGCCGAACGTGTAGTTGCCCCGGCCGTCGAAGGACCGGTTGTTGAGGCCGCGGAAGTCGCGGATCCTCGGGATCGCCAGGTTCATCAGGCGGTCCAGGAACTCGTACATCCGGTCGCCGCGGAGGGTCGCCTTGGCGCCGATGGCCTGGCCCTCGCGGAGCTTGAAGTTCGAGATCGACTTCTTGGCCCGGGTGACGAGCGGCTTCTGGCCGGTGATGACCTCGAGGTCGGCGAGGGCGCCGTCGAGCTGCTTGGCCTGCTGGGCCGCGCCGCCGACGCCCATGTTGACGACGATCTTCACCAGCTTGGGGACCTGCATGACGTTCGCCAGGCCCAGCTGCTCCTGGAGCGCCGGCCGGATCTCGTCGCGGTAGCGGTCGCCCAGGCGGACCGCGGTGCTCAGTGCCTCAGCCATCGAGGTCCACCCCCGTTCGCTTGCAGACCCGCACCTTGGCACCGTCGTCGGCGAACCGGTAGCCGATGCGGGTGGGCTTGTGGTCGGCCGGGCTCAGGATCGCCACGTTGGACACGTGGATCGGCATGGCCTTGTCGATGATGCCACCCTGCATGGTGGCCCGGGTGGGCTTCTGGTGGCGCTTGGCCATGTTGACGCCCTCGACGATGACCTTGTCCTCGGTGGGGATGGCTCGGCTCACGACGCCCTCCTTGCCGCGATCCTTGCCGGCGAGCACGCGGACCTTGTCGCCCTTGCGGATCTTCATGTCAGAGCACCTCCGGCGCCAGCGAGACGATGCGCATGAACTTCTTCTCCCGCAGCTCCCGGCCGACCGGGCCGAAGATGCGGGTGCCGCGGGGCTGCATCTGGTCGTTGATGAGCACGGCGGCGTTCTCGTCGAAGCGGATGTACGAGCCGTCGGGGCGGCGCCGCTCCTTCTTGGTGCGGACGACCACGCACTTGACGATTTCGCCCTTCTTGACGGCGGCGCCCGGGTTGGCCTCCTTGACGGTGGCCGTGAAGACGTCGCCGATCGAGGCGTACCGGCGCTTCGAGCCGCCGAGGACCTTGATGCACAGGACCTCGCGCGCGCCCGAGTTGTCGGCCACCCGGAGTCGGGTCTCCTGCTGGATCATTACTTGGCCCTCTCGAGGATCTCGACGAGGCGCCAGCGCTTGAGCTTCGACTGCGGGCGGGTCTCCTGGACCCGGACCCGGTCGCCGGTGCGCAGCTCGTTGGACTCGTCGTGGACGTGCAGGCGCTTGCTGCGCTGCACGGTCTTGGCGTACCGGCGGTGGCGGACCCGGTCGACGACCTCGACGATCGCCGTCTTGTCCTGCCGGTCGGAGACGACCAGCCCCTCGCGCACCTTACGGGCGTTGGGACGGGTGTCGGTGGTCTCGGCCATCACTCGGCCACCTCCTCGACGGCCGCGACGCTCTCGGCGACCTCGATCTCGCGGGCCCGCAGCTCGGTGAGGAGCCGGGCCACCTCCTTCTTGACCTGCCCCAGGCGGGAGTGGTTCTCCAGCTGGCCGGTGACCAGCTGAAAGCGCAGGTTGAACAGTTCTTCCTTGGACTCGCCGAGGCGCTCGAGCAGGTCGGTGTCGCCCAGGTCGGCCAGTACCTTCTTGCGGGCCACTAGAAGCCCTCCTCACGCTCGATGAAGCGTGCCTTCACGGGCAGCTTCTGGATGGCCCGGTTGATGGCCGAACGGGCGACCTCCGGGTCCGAGTACGAGAGCTCGAACAGGATGCGGCCCGGCTTCACGACGGCGACCCAGTGTTCGGGGTTGCCCTTGCCGGAGCCCATCCGGGTCTCGGCCGGCTTCTGGGTGACCGGCTTGTCCGGGAACACGTTGATCCACACCTTGCCGCCGCGCTTGATGTGGCGGGTCATGGCGATACGGGCGGCCTCGATCTGGCGGGCGGTGATCCAGCCCGGCTCGAGGGCCTGGATGCCGTACTCGCCGAACGTGACGTCGGTCTGGCCCTTCGAGTTGCCCTTCATGCGGCCGCGCTGGTGCTTGCGGTGCTTGGTCTTCTTCGGCATCAACATGATCAGTCACCGTCCCCGGGGCGGAAGTGCGGGGTCTCGTGGTGCTCGCGGGTCGAGGCCTCGATGGCCTCCTCCTCGGCGAGGAGCTTCTCGAACTCGGCGTCGCCCTCCTTGACCAGCGGTGCCGGCTCTTCGGACTCGACGGCCTCCCCGGCGGGTGCGGAGGCGGCGGCGTCCTCGGCCTCGGCCTGGCGGCGACGGGCGGCGGCCGACGAGACGACCGTGCGCGTCTTGGTCTGGCCGGAGGTCTCGCCCACGGCCATGGCGGCCTCGCGGGTGATCTTGTCCTCCAGTTGGCTCTTGTAGGGCAGGATGTCGCCCTTGTAGATCCACACCTTCACGCCGATCCGGCCGTAGGTGGTATGGGCCTCGCGGAAGCCGTAGTCGATGTCGGCACGCAGCGTGTGCAGCGGTACCCGTCCCTCGCGGTACCACTCGGTGCGGCTCATCTCGGCGCCACCCAGGCGTCCCGCGCACTGGACACGGATGCCGAGGGCGCCTGCCTTCTGGGCGTTCTGGACGGCCCGCTTCATGGCCCGGCGGAAGGCGACCCTGCCGGCCAGCTGGTCGGCCACGCCCTGGGCGATGAGGGCGGCGTCGAGCTCCGGCTCCTTGATCTCCTGGATGTTGAGCTGGACCCGGTTGTTGCCGCTGATCTGGCCGAGACCGGCGCGGAGGCGGTCGGCCTCGGAGCCCTTGCGGCCGATCACGATGCCGGGACGGGCGGTGTGGACGTCGATCCGCAAGCGGTCACGGGTGCGTTCGACCTCGATGCGGCTGATGGCGGCGTGCGGCAACTCGGTGCGCAGGAAGTCGCGGATCTTCCAGTCCTCGATGATGTTGTCGGCGTATTCCTGCCGGGTGGCGAACCACCGGGACTTCCAGTCGGTGGTGACCCCCAGCCGGAAGCCGTACGGGTTGACCTTCTGCCCCATCAGGCACGCTCCTCGGCGTCGTCTTCGGCGTCGCCGTCGTCGTTCGTCTCGTCCTCGTCGGCCTCGTCGGCCTCGGCCACGGTCTCCTCGACCTCTTCGGCCTCGTCGGCTTCGACCTCTTCCGCCTCGACGGCAGCATCCGCCTCGACGGCAGCATCCGCCTCGACGGCGGCGTCCACGGCCTCTTCGGCCTCGTCCACGGCGACCTCGTCGTGGTCATGGTCGTGCTCATGATCGTGGTCGTGCTCTGCCTCGCGGGCGGCCTCGGCAGCCCGGCTCTTCTCGACGCGCTCCCGACGGGAGGCGGCGGCACGGGCGTTGGCGCCGGCCCGGTCGCGCAGGGCGTCCTGGGCAGCCATGCGCTCGAGTTCTTCGGCGGTGTAGCGGCTCACCACCATCGTGATGTGGCAGGTCCGCTTGTTGATCCGGGTGGCGCGGCCCCGGGCCCGGGGGCGCCAGCGCTTGAGGGTCGGGCCCTCGTCGGCGTAGCAGGCCGACACGAACAGCTCCTCGGCCGGCACCTCGTCGTTGTGCTCGGCGTTGGCGACGGCGGAGTCGAGGCACTTGGCGACCACGTCGGAGACGCTGCGCTCCGAGAACGCCAGGATCTCGCTGGCCCGCCCGTAGGACTCGCCGCGGACGAGGTCGAGCACGGCACGCGCCTTGGAGGCCGACACGCGCACGTGGCGGGCGACGGCCCGGGTGCCGGGGCGGCCCTCGTTGGTCTTGACGGCGGTGGCCATCAGCGACGCACCCCCTTCTCCTGGCCGGCATGGGACCGGAAGGTCCGGGTGGGGGCGAACTCGCCCAGCTTGTGGCCCACCATCGACTCGGTGACGTACACCGGGACGTGCTTGCGGCCGTCGTGGACGGCCAGGGTGTGGCCGACCATGTCGGGGATGATCGTGGACCGGCGGGACCAGGTCTTGATGACCTTCTTCTCGCCGGACTCGTTCAGGTCGTCGACCTTCTTGAGCAGGTGGTCGTCGACGAAGGGACCCTTCTTGAGACTGCGTGGCATCGCTGCCTACCTCCGCGATCCGCGCCGACGTCGACGACGCACGATCAACTTGTCGGACTGCTTGCCCCGCTGGCGGGTACGGCCCTCGGGCTTGCCCCAGGGAGACACGGGGTGGCGGCCACCGGAGGACTTGCCCTCGCCGCCGCCCAGCGGGTGGTCGATCGGGTTCATGGCGACGCCGCGGGTCTGGGGGCGGACGCCCTTCCAGCGGTTGCGGCCGGCCTTGCCGATCTTGGTGAGCTCGTGCTCCTGGTTGCCGACCTCGCCGACGGTCGCCCGACAGTCGATGCGAACCCGGCGCATCTCGGTGCTGGGCAGGCGCAGGGTGGCGAAGTCGCCCTCCTTGGCCACGAGCTGGACGCTCGAGCCGGCGCTGCGGGCCATCTTGCCGCCGCCGCCGGGCTGCAACTCGACGTTGTGCACGACGGTACCGACGGGGATGTAGCGCAGCGGCAGGGCGTTGCCGGGGCGGATTTCGGAGCCCTGGCCGGACTGGAGACGGTCGCCGACCTCGACGCCCTTGGGGGCGAGGATGTAGCGCTTCTCGCCGTCGTGGTAGTGCAGCAGCAGGATGCGGCAGCTGCGGTTGGGGTCGTACTCGACGGCCGCCACCTTGGCGGGGACGCCGTCCTTGTTGCGCCGGAAGTCGATGACCCGGTACTGGCGCTTGTGGCCGCCACCGCGGTGGCGGGCGGTCTTGCGGCCGTAGTTGTTGCGGCCACCCGTCGACGTCTTCTTCTCGACCAGCGACTTCTCTGGGGTCGACTTCGTGATCGCCGAAAAGTCGGAGACGGTCTGGAACCGGCGGCCCGGACTGGTCGGCTTGCGCTTGCGCTGCGGCATGGTGCTCAGACCTCGAACAGTTCGATGGTGTCGCCCTCGACGAGGGTGACGTAGGCCCGCTTGACGTCGGGTCGGCTGCCCCAGGTGCCCGTCCGCCGGTTGCGGCGGCGCTTGCCGTCTCGGTTCAGCGTGTTCACCTTGAGGACGCTGACGTCGAAGATGGACTCGACGGCGTCCCGGATCTCGGGCTTGGAGGCGGTGCGGGCGACCTCGAACGTGTAGACGTTCTCCTCCAGCAGGTTGTACGACTTCTCCGACACCATGGGGCGGAGGATGACGTCGCGTGCGTCCTTCACGGTCCCTACTCCTCCTCGTCGGCGGGGGTGTTGTCGCCGGCGGGCTCGTCGGCGAGCTCGTCGGCAGCGGGCGCCTCGGCCACCGGTGGGGCGACAGCGGCAGCCGGCCCACCGGAGGGAAGCGTGTCCCGGCTGAACACCACGACGTCGCTGACGAGCACGTCGTAGGCGTTGAGCTCGCCCGGCGAGAGCACGTGGACCTCGGAGAGGTTGGCAAAGCTCTTCCAGGTGTTGGTGTCGTCCCGATCCGCAACGACCAGCACCCGGCCCTCGACGCCGAGGGCGACGAGGGCGGCGACGGCGTCCTTGGTGCGGGGCGCTGCGAAGCCCCAGGCGTCCACCACGACGACGTTGCCCTCGGCGGCCCGGTCGGAAAGGGCCGACCGCAGCGCCAACTGGATCATCTTCTTTGGGGTCTTCTGGGCGTAGCTGCGGGGCTTGGGTCCCAGAGCCACGCCGCCACCGCGCCACTGCGGGGAACGGATCGAACCGTGGCGGGCCCGGCCGGTGCCCTTCTGGCGCCAGGGCTTGGCACCGCCGCCCCGGACCTCGGCCCGGGTCTTGGTGCTCTGGGTGCCGCTGCGGCGGGCCGCCAGCTGGGCGGTAACGACCTGGTGCATGACGGCGGCGTTGGGCTCGATGCCGAAGGTGGCGTCATCGAGCTCGACGGCACCCGCTTCGGTGCCGTTGATGGTGCGCATCGTGACGCTGGCCATCACCGGGCTCCCTTCACGGCGTCGCGGATGAGGACGGTGGCGCCGTTGGGGCCGGGGACCGAGCCCTTGACGAGCAGCAGCTCGCGCTCGGCGTCGGCATCGACCACGGTGAGGTTCAGCGTCGTGGTCTTCTGGTTGCCCATCCGACCGGGGAGCTTCTTCCCCTTGAACACCCGGGACGGTGTGGCGCACTGGCCGACGGCGCCGGGCTTGCGGTGCACCTTGTGGGCACCGTGGCTGGCTCGTTGGCCCTTGAAGTTGTGTCGCTTCATGGCGCCGGCGAAGCCCTTGCCCTTGCTGACGGCGGTGACATCGACCTGGCCAGTCTCGGCGAGGGCTTCGACGGTGAGTTCCTGGCCGACTTCGTAGGTGCTCACGTCATCGAGGCGCAGCTCGAGGAGACGGTTGCCGACCTGGACGCCGGCCGTGTCGAAGTGGCCAGCCTCGGGACGGGTGAGGCGATGCTCCTCGCGGTGACCGAAGGTCACCTGGAGGGCGCTGTAGCCGTCGCGTTCGGTGGTCTTGACCTGCACGATGCGGTTGGGCCGGACGCGCAACACCGTGACCGGGACGACGTGGTTGTCGTCATCCCACACCTGTGTCATGCCGACCTTCTCGCCGACGAGTGCCGTGTTGGCCATGGTGGCTCCTGCTGTTCCGTCCGGGGTCCTCCCCCGGGCGATCCGGCCTGTTCGGGCCGATTCACGCGAACGCTCCGCACGGGAAGGACCCGGCGGAGCGGCGATTCGGTTGTGTCGAGTGGTTCCCGCCGGACCCCGGTCGGGGCGGACGGGCCTTCGCGAACGTCGTGGTGTCTGCGCCCCGGAGGGCTCCCTGAGCGCAGTTGACAAGGCTAGGGGCGTTGGCGTCCCCCCACAACGCCTCGGCACCGAGGGCAGACAGCACCGGCCGGTGTTTTGCAGCCGCCACGAATCCACGGTCCCCGGACACCCCGCAACTACCGTCGTGCCGGTGACCGAACCGCAGCCGACCCCCGAGGCCCCGCCGACACCGCCCCCCTGGGTGGTGCGGGCCATCCTTCTGTTCCTCGGCGGCCTGGCCGCCCTCTGGTACCTCCAGGGCGTCCTCGAGTCGCTGCGGTCCCTGTTCATCATCCTCCTGGTCGCCCTGTTCCTGTCGTTCGCGATGGAGCCGGCGGTCAACGCCCTCGAACGGTGGAACATCCGGCGCGGGCTCGGGACGGCGCTGGTCTTCCTCGGCGTCCTGGTCGGCCTGGGCGGCTTCGGTTTCGCCATGGGGTCGCTCCTCTCCGAGCAGGTCACCGAGCTGAGCGACAACCTGCCGGGCTACCTCGAGTCGATCGACGACTTCCTCGAGGACAACTTCGGCGTCGAGAACGCCACCGCCGACCTCCGCCAGGACTGGGACTCGGGCGCCGTCGCCGAGCGGTTGACCGGTTTCGCCGACGACCTGGCCAAGTTCGGCACCACCGCCGTCAACGTGCTGTTCCAGGTGTTCACCATCGGCCTGTTCGCCTTCTACCTGGTCGCCGAGGGGCCCAAGCTGCGACGGACGGTGTGCTCGCTGCTGCCAGAGGAGCGTCAGCGCCACGTCCTCGAGGTCTGGGACCTGGCCATCGCCAAGACGGGTGGCTACATCCTGTCCCGGGGCGTGCTGGCCGTCATCGCCGCGGTCGTGCACTGGACCGCCTTCGAGATCATCGGCCTCCCGTCCGGCTTCGCCCTGGCCATCTGGGTGGGGGTCGTCTCCCAGGTAGTCCCGGTGGTCGGTACCTACCTGGCCGGCGCCCTCCCGGTGCTGATCGGGCTGATCGACGAGCCCGTGACCGGACTGTGGGTGCTCATCATCATCGCCGTCTACCAGCAGGTGGAGAACTACGTGCTGGCCCCGAGGATCACCGCCCAGACCATGGCCATCCACGCCGCCCTGGCGTTCGGGGCGGTCATCGCCGGGGCGGCGCTGCTCGGGGTGGTCGGCGCCATGCTGGCGCTGCCGGCCGCCGCCACCCTCCAGGCCATCGTCTCGGCGGCCGCCGAACGCCACGAGGTCTCCGAGGACCTCCTCCTGGCCAGCCGCCAGCGCCGCAAGCTGGAGTAGCGGAGCGCAGGCCCAAAACGGGTGAAGCGCCCCCCTGGGGGCGCTTCACCGTTCGTTCGGAGTGATCCGGGCGTCAGCCCTGCTGGATCTTGATCTCGATGTCCACGCCGGCCGGCAGGTCAAGGCGCTGGAGCGAGTCGACCGTCTTGGGCGAGGGCTCCAGGATGTCGAGGAGGCGCTTGTGGATGCGCATCTCGAAGTGCTCCCGGGAGTCCTTGTCCTTGAACGGGGACCGCACCACCGTGTACCGGTGCTTCTCGGTCGGCAGCGGGACCGGGCCGCGGATGTCGGCCTGGGTCCGCCGGACCGTCTCGACGATCTTCTTCGTCGACTGGTCGATCACCTCGTGGTCGTAGGCCTTGAGGCGGATACGAATCTTCTGACCAGTCGGCATCGGATCTAGGCCAGGATCTTCGTGACGGCGCCGGCGCCCACGGTGCGGCCGCCCTCGCGGATGGCGAAGCGCAGGCCCTCGTCCATGGCGATCGGGGCGATGAGCTCGACCGTCATGGTGGTGTTGTCGCCCGGCATGCACATCTCAGTGCCCTCGGGGAGGGCGATCATGCCGGTCACGTCCGTGGTCCGGAAGTAGAACTGCGGCCGGTAGTTCGAGAAGAACGGCTTGTGGCGACCGCCCTCCTCCTTGGTCAGCACATAGACCTCGGCCTCGAAGTTGGTGTGCGGGGTGATCGAGCCCGGCTTGGCGAGGACCTGGCCACGCTGGACGCTGGTCTTCTCAATGCCGCGCAACAGGGCGCCGATGTTGTCGCCGGCCTGGCCCTGGTCGAGGATCTTGCGGAACATCTCGACGCCGGTGCAGACCGTGGTCTGGGTGTCCTTGAGGCCGATGATCTCGATGTTGTCGCCGGTGTTGACGATGCCCTGCTCGACACGACCGGTCACGACGGTGCCGCGGCCGGTGATCGTGAAGACGTCCTCGATGGGCATCAGGAAGGGCTTGTCGACGTCGCGCTCGGGCTGCGGGATGTAGTCGTCGACCTGCGACATCAGCTCGACGACGGCTTCGGCGGCGTCGGAGTCGCCCTCGAGGGCCTGCAGGGCCGAGACCCGGCAGATCGGGGTGTCGTCGCCCGGGAAGTCGTACTCGTCGAGCAGCTCGCGGACCTCGAGCTCGACCAGCTCGAGCAACTCCTCGTCGTCGACCATGTCG
>DEAL01000009.1:122397-122557 GCA_002346745.1 Candidatus Neomicrothrix sp. UBA2983
GACCATGTCGCACTTGTTGAGGGCGACCACGATCTTGGGCACGCCGACCTGGCGGGCGAGGAGCACGTGCTCACGGGTCTGGGGCATCGGACCGTCGGCGGCCGACACGACCAGGATGGCGCCGTCGACCTGGGCGGCGCCCGTAATCATGTTCTTGATG
>DEAL01000009.1:122861-125121 GCA_002346745.1 Candidatus Neomicrothrix sp. UBA2983
CATGTTCTTGATGTAGTCGGCGTGGCCCGGCATGTCGACGTGGGCGTAGTGCCGGTTGGCGGTCTCGTACTCGACGTGCGCCACGTTGATGGTGATGCCGCGTTCCCGCTCCTCGGGCGCCTTGTCGATGTTCTCGAACTCGGTGAAGGCGGTCGAGTTCGGGTCGCGCTCGGAGAGGACCTTGGTGATCGCCGCGGTCAGCGTCGTCTTTCCGTGGTCGATGTGGCCCATGGTCCCCACGTTGACGTGGGGCTTGGTGCGCTCGAACTGCTGCTTGGCCATGGCTGTTCCTGGTTGCTTTCTGTGTTGTTTGCCTGAACCGACGTCACTCGCCCCGGAAGCGTTTGACGATCTCTTCCTGGACGGATGCGGGCGTCTGCTGGTACGAGTCGAACTGCATCGTGTAGGTCGCGCGCCCCTGGGTGCGCGATCGCAGGTCGGTAGCGTAACCGAACATCTCGGACAACGGCACCTGTGCCGTGACCACCTGGTTGTTGCCGCGGGCCTCCATCTGGCCGACGCGGCCCCGACGGGAGTTGAGGTCGCCGACGACGTCGCCCATGTAGTCCTCGGGGGTGACGACCTCGACGGCCATCACCGGCTCGAGCAGCACGGGGCCGGCCCGGCCGATCGCCTCGCGGAACCAGGCCTGTGCGGCGATCTTGAAGGCCATCTCCGAGGAGTCGACGTCGTGCGCCTTGCCGTCGTTGAGGCTGACCTTGATGCCGAGCACCGTGTAGCCGGCCAGGTTGCCGGTGGTCATGGCCGCCTGGATGCCCTGATCGACCGCCGGGATGTACTCCTTGGGGATGCGGCCGCCCGTGACGTTGTCCTCGAAGTGGTAGGTCTCGTCCGGGTCGGCGTGGGGCTCGAGGGAGGCCACGATCTCGGCGAACTGGCCGGAGCCGCCCGTCTGCTTCTTGTGGGTGTAGCGGTGGTCGGCGACCGTCTTGGTGATGGTTTCGCGGTAGGCAACCTGCGGCTTGCCGACGTTGGCATCCACCCGGAACTCGCGCAGCATCCGGTCGACCAGCACCTCGAGGTGCAGCTCGCCCATGCCGCCGATGATGGTCTGGCCCGTTTCCTCGTCGGTGCGGACGCTGAAGGTCGGGTCCTCCTCGGCGAGGGCGCCGAGGGCCTTGCTCATCTTGTCCTGGTCGGCCTTCGAGCGGGGCTCGACGGCGACGTGGATGACCGGCTCCGGGAACTCGAGCTGTTCGAGCACGATCGGGTGGTCCGGCGAGCAGAGGGTGTCGCCGGTTCGGGTGTTCTTGAGGCCGATGCCGGCCACGATGTCGCCGGTGCGGACCTCGTCGCGGTCCTCGCGGTCGTTGGCGTGCATCTCGAGGATGCGGCCGATCCGCTCCTTGGAACCCGACCGGGTGTTGAGCACGGCCGAGCCCTTGTCGAGGGTGCCGCTGTAGACCCGGAAGTAGGTGAGCTTGCCGACGTGCGGGTCGGTCATGATCTTGAACGCCAGGGCGGCGAACGGCTCGGCGTCCTCGGCGCCCCGCTCGAGGGTGTCGCCCGAACGCGGGTGGACGCCCTCGACGGGCGGCAGGTCCAGCGGCGACGGCAGGTAGGAGACGACGGCGTCCAGCAGCGGCTGCACGCCCTTGTTCTTGAAGGCAGTGCCGGTGAGGATCGGCACGCAGCGGCCCTCGAGGGTGCCGGTCCGCAGGGCGGCCCGGATGTCGTCGGCGGTGATCTCCTCCTCGCCGATGTACTTCTCGAGGATGTTCTCGTCGAACTCGGACAGGACGTCGATGAGCTCGTGGCGGTACTCCTCGGCCTGGTCGGCGAGATCGCCGGGTATGTCGACGACGTCCCAGGAGGCGCCCAGGTCGTCGGAGGTCCAGATGAGGGCGTTCATCTCGACCAGGTCGATGACGCCGGCGAAGTCGGCCTCGGCGCCGATCGGGAGCTGCACCACCGCAGCCTTGCAGCCGAGGCGCTCGCGGATCGTGCCGAGCACGTAGTAGAAGTCGGCGCCGGTGCGGTCCATCTTGTTGATGAAGCACAGGCGGGGCACGTTGTAGCGGTCGGCCTGGCGCCAGACCGTCTCGGTCTGGGGTTCGACGCCGGCGACGCCGTCGAAGACGGCCACGGCGCCGTCGAGGACCCGCAGCGACCGCTCCACCTCGACGGTGAAGTCGACGTGGCCGGGGGTGTCGATGATGTTGATGCGGTGGTCGCTCCAGAAGCAGCTGGTGGCGGCGGAGGTGATGGTGATGCCTCGCTCCTGCTCCTGCTCCATCCA
>DEAL01000009.1:125429-127018 GCA_002346745.1 Candidatus Neomicrothrix sp. UBA2983
TCCATCCAGTCCATGGTGGCGGCGCCGTCGTGGACCTCGCCGATCTTGTAGTTGACGCCGGTGTAGTAGAGGATCCGCTCGGTCGTCGTGGTCTTGCCCGCGTCGATGTGCGCCATGATCCCGATGTTGCGGGTGTGCTCGAGTGGGTGTCGCTTGCTCATGCTCGTTCGCAGTGGTGGTGGCGGTTGTCGGTCAGGTCCCCGGGCCGGCGCATGAGGCGGCGTCCGGCACCCGGTGGGGACGGGGCGGAAGATCGGTGGGCGATCCGCCCTGGAGCGGGCGGCCTACCAGCGGTAGTGCGCGAAGGCCTTGTTCGCCTCGGCCATCTTGTGGGTGTCCTCACGCCGCTTCACGGAGGCGCCCAGGCCGTTGGAGGCGTCGAGGATCTCGTTGGCGAGCCGCTCGGCCATGGTCCGCTCGCGGCGGGAACGGGCGTTGCCCACCAGCCAGCGCACGGCGAGGGTGTTGGCACGCCGGGGGCGCACCTCGATCGGGACCTGGTAGGTGGCGCCACCCACGCGGCGGCTCTTGACCTCGAGTTGGGGCCGGATGTTCTCGAGGGCCCGCTTGAGGGTGCCGACCGGCTCGCTGCCGGTCTTGGACTCGACGGTCTGCAGCGCCGAGTAGACGATGCGCTCGGCGGTGGAGCGCTTGCCGCTCCGCAGCACCTTGTTGACGACCTGGGTGACGACCGACGAGCGGTAGACCGGGTCCGGGGTCAGTTCGCGGCGGTCGACGGGGCCCTTGCGCGGCACGTCAGCCCTCCTTCTTGGCGCCGTATCGGCTGCGGGCCTGGCGACGCTGGCCGACACCGGAGGTGTCGAGCGTGCCGCGGATGATCTTGTAGCGGACGCCCGGCAGGTCCTTCACACGACCGCCGCGCACGAGCACGATCGAGTGCTCCTGGAGGTTGTGGCCCTCGCCGGGGATGTAGGCGGTGACCTCGATGCCGGTGGTGAGGCGGACACGGGCGACCTTGCGCAGTGCCGAGTTCGGCTTCTTCGGGGTGGTCGTGTAGACCCGCGTGCACACGCCGCGACGCTGGGGCGCGCCCTTGAGGGCCGGGGTGGCCTCCTTGCGTCGCTTCGACTGGCGGCCCTTGCGGACCAGTTGCTGGATCGTGGGCACGAACTACCTCGGTTGCTGCGTTGGAACGGGCATGAGAAGGGTGGCGGGAGACGGCTCCCAGCCAGCGCAGGAGTCTACGGGAGCCCCTTCCCGACTCACACGCGCGTGTCGCCGGGAGGGGTCCATGTCACGCGTCGTCGCCGGCGCCGGCAGCGTCGGCGGGGCCGATGCTGGTGGCCAGGTCGATGACGTCGGCCTCGTAGGCACCCTCGAACTCGTCGCCGGCGGCGGCCTGTCCGGCCAGCCAGTCGGCGAGGTCCTGCTCCTCGTCGGCCGAGCTGTAGAAGTCCATCGGCTTGTAGTCGGGGGCGTGCGTCGCCACCCGGCGGTACCGCTCGAGGCCGGTGCCGGCAGGCACCAGCTTGCCGATAATGATGTTCTCCTTGAGGCCGACGAGCCGGTCGCTGCGGCTGTCGATGGCGGCCTCGGTGAGCACCCGGGTGGTCTCCTGGAAGGAGGCC
>DEAL01000009.1:127322-135437 GCA_002346745.1 Candidatus Neomicrothrix sp. UBA2983
GAAGGAGGCCGCCGAGAGCCACGAGTCGGTCGCCAGCGAGGCCTTGGTGATGCCCATCAGCTCGGGCCGGCCCTCGGCGGGGCGCTGGCCCCCGGCGACGAGCTCCCGGTTGGTCTCGGCGAACACGCGCTGGTCGACCTGCTCGCCCGGCAGGAACGACGAGTCGCCCGGGTCGTTGATCCGCACCCGGCGGGTCATCTGGCGGACGATCAGCTCGATGTGCTTGTCGTGGATCGACACGCCCTGCTCTCGGTAGACCTTCTGGACCTCCTCGACCAGGTACTGCTGCGTCTCGCGCACGCCCTTGATCTCGAGCAGCTCCTTAGGGTCGCGGGGACCCTCGACGATGGCGTCGCCGGCCTTGACCTCCTGGCCGTCGACGACCTCGAGGCGGGCCTGGGTCGGGACGAGGTTGACCTCCTCGGTGCCGTCGTCGGCGACGACCACGACCTCGCGTCCGCGGCCCTCGTCCTCGCCGATCCGGATCACGCCCGAGGTCTTGGCGAGGGTGGCCTTGCCCTTCGGCGTGCGGGCCTCGAAGAGCTCGACGACGCGGGGGAGACCGCCGGCGATGTCCTTGCCGGCGACGCCACCCGTGTGGAAGGTCCGCATGGTGAGCTGGGTGCCCGGCTCACCGATGGACTGGGCGGCGATGACGCCGACGGCCTCGCCGACCTCGATGCCCTTGCCGGTGGCCAGCGACATGCCGTAGCAGGCCGCCGACACGCCGCTGGCGGAGTCGTCGGTCAGGGGCGACAGCACGCGCACCCGGGTGACCTGGGGGTCGTCGCGCAGGGCGTCGAGTTCCTCCTCGCCCACGATCGTGCCCTGCGGGTACACGGTGCCGTCGGCGAGGGTGACGTCGTCGGCCAGCGTCCGGCTGAACAGGCGGGTCTCGAGGTAGGTCCGCTTGTTGTCGGTGTCGGGTCCCACGTCCTCGATCCAGACGCCGAAGACGGGACCATCGGCGTCGAGCGGGTCGTGCTCGTTGATGATGAGCTCCTGGGCCACGTCGACGAGGCGGCGGGTCAGGTAGCCGGAGTCGGCGGTCCGAAGGGCGGTGTCGACCAGGCCCTTTCTGGCGCCCGGCGTGGCGATGAAGTACTCAAGCATCGCCAGGCCCTCGCGGAAGTTGGACTTGATCGGGCGCGGGATGAGGTCGCCACGGGGGTTGGCCACGAGGCCGCGCATGCCCGCGATCTGGCGGATCTGCATCTTGTTCCCTCGGGCACCCGAGTCGACCATCATGTCGATCGGGTTGAAGACCTGTGCGGCCAGCGCCTCGTCCATCCTCTCGGTGACCTCGGCGGTGGCGGCGTTCCAGATCTCCACCTCCTTCTGGCGGCGCTCACCGTCGGTGATGATGCCGCGTCGGAACTGACCCTCGACCTTCTCGGCGTCGCGCTCGTGGCGGTCGAGGATCTCCTGCTTCTGCTTCGGCGTCTTGACGTCGTCGATGGAGACGGTCAGGCCCGACTTGGAGGCGAACCGGAAGCAGAGGTCCTTGACCCGGTCGAGGCTCTCGGCCACGACCTTCTTCGGGTAGTGGCGGGCCAGGTCGTCGACGAGGGCGCCCATCTCCTTCTTGTCGATCCGGCGGTTCACGTACGGGAACTCGGCCGGCAGGGCCTCGTTGAACAGCACGCGGCCGGCGGTGGTGCGGTGCCAGGTGGCGGCCGAACCGTTGGCCGGGGTGTCGACCAGGTCCGGGATCTCCGTCGAACGGAACTCGATGAGGGCGTGGATGTCGAGCTCGCCCGACTCGATCGCCCGCTCGAGGTCGTCGATGCGCCGGAACGCCCGGCCCTCGCCGTCGGCGCCCTCGAGGTCGGAGGTCAGGTAGTAGGCACCGATGACCATGTCCTGGGTGGGCGTGACCAGCGGCCGACCGTGCGCCGGGCTGAGGACGTTGTTGGCCGACAGCATCAGCACGCGGGCCTCGGCCTGGGCCTCGGCGGACAGCGGCAGGTGGACGGCCATCTGGTCGCCGTCGAAGTCGGCGTTGAAGGCGGTGCAGACGAGCGGATGGAGCTGGATGGCCTTGCCCTCGACGAGGACCGGCTCGAAGGCCTGGATGCCGAGGCGATGCAGGGTGGGCGCACGGTTCAGCAGCACGGGGTGCTCCTGGATGACGTCACCGAGCACGCCCCACACCTGCGGGCGGCGCCGTTCGACCATGCGCTTGGCCGACTTGATGTTGGGGGCCAGCTCCTCGTCGACCAGCTTCTTCATGACGAACGGCTTGAAAAGCTCGAGCGCCATGATCTTGGGCAGGCCGCACTGGTGGAAGCGCAGGGTCGGGCCGGCCACGATGACCGAACGGCCCGAGTAGTCGACGCGCTTGCCGAGCAGGTTCTGGCGGAAGCGGCCCTGCTTGCCCTTGAGCATGTCGGACAGCGACTTGAGCGGCCGGTTGCCCGGGCCGGTCACGGGGCGCCCGCGGCGGCCGTTGTCGAACAGGGCGTCGACGGCCTCCTGGAGCATCCGCTTCTCGTTGTTGACGATGATCTCGGGGGCGCCCAGGTCGAGGAGGCGCTTGAGCCGGTTGTTCCGGTTGATGACCCGGCGGTACAGGTCGTTCAGGTCGGAGGTGGCGAAGCGGCCGCCGTCGAGCTGCACCATGGGGCGCAGGTCGGGCGGGATGACCGGCACGGCGTAGAGGACCATGGCGCTGGGCTCGTTGACCCGGCGACCGTGCTCGTCACGGCGGTTGAAGCCCGCCACGATCTTGAGGCGCTTGATGGCCTTCTGCTTGCGCTGCACCGACAGGGGACGCTGGCCCTCCGGCGGGTCGATCATCGAGCGGAGCTTCTGCTCCTCATCGTCGAAGTCGATCAGGGCGATGAGGCGGGCGATGGCGTCGGCGCCCATGCCGCCGTCGAAGTACTCGCCCCAGCGGTCGATCATCTCGCGCCAGAGGCGCTCGTCCTCGATGATCTGGCGGACGAAGAGGCTGGAGAACTCGTTCCAGGCGCGGTCCAGGACCTCGAGCTCTTCCTCATACTCCTCGCGGATCTCGGCCAGGTCCTTGTCGGCGGCGCGCTGGCGGGCCCGCAGGTCGACCTCCTTGGCGTCCTCCTCCTCGAGTTCGGCCAACTCGGCCTCGAGGTCCTCCTGGCGCGAGGCGAGACGGCCGTCGCGCTCCTCGTGGATGGCCGTGCGCTCCTCCTCCAACTCGGCCTCGAGCGTGGCGAGGTCCTCGTGGCGGCGCTCCTCGTCGACCGACACGACCATGTTGGCAGCGAAGTAGATGACCTTTTCGAGCTGCTTGGCCTTGAGCTCCTCACGGGGCTCGGTGCCCATCAGCAGGTATGCCAGCCACGAGCGGGTGCCACGCAGGTACCAGATGTGGACTGCGGGGGCAGCCAACTCGATGTGGCCCATCCGCTCGCGGCGAACCTTGGAGCGGGTGACCTCGACGCCACAGCGCTCGCAGATGATGCCCTTGAAGCGAACCCGCTTGTACTTGCCGCAGTAGCACTCCCAGTCCTTGGTCGGGCCGAAGATCTTCTCGCAGAAGAGTCCGTCCTTCTCAGGCTTGAGGGTGCGGTAGTTGATGGTCTCCGGCTTCTTCACCTCGCCGTTGGACCACATGCGGATGCCGTCCGCGGTGGCGAGGCCGATTCGGAGCTGGTCGAAGTCGTTGACGTCGAGCACGTTCTTTCCTGGTTCTTCGTTCTGGCTGCGGTCAGCGGAGGAGGCCGGCGCTGCGGCGCTCGTCCTCTTCGTCGGACCCACGCTCGGGGCGGGACAGGTCGATGCCCAGCTCCTCGGTGGTGCGGTACACGTCCTCGTTGATGTCCCGGATCTCGACCTCCTGGCCGGCCTCGTCGAGCACCTCGACGTCCAGGCAGAGGGACTGCATCTCCTTGATGAGGACCTTGAAGCTCTCGGGGATGCCCGGTTCCGGGATGTTGTCGCCCTTGACGATCGCCTCGTACACCTTCACGCGGCCCAGGACGTCGTCGGACTTGATGGTGAGGAGTTCCTGGAGGCAGTAGGCGGCGCCGTACGCCTCGAGGGCCCACACCTCCATCTCGCCGAAGCGCTGGCCGCCGAACTGCGCCTTGCCGCCCAGCGGCTGCTGGGTGATCATCGAGTAGGGGCCGGTTGAGCGGGCGTGGATCTTGTCGTCCACGAGGTGCGCCAGCTTCAGCATGTAGACGTAGCCGACCATGATCGGGTGGTCGTACTTCTCGCCGGTGCGCCCGTTGTAGAGGGTCGCCTTGCCGTCGTCGCCGACCAGGCGATCGCCGTCCACCGACTCGGGGCGGATGTTCTGGAGCACCTTCTGGATCGTCGGGTGGTCGCCGGAGCGGTCCTCCTCGTCCCAGTGGGCGCCGTCGAACACGGGGGTCGCCACGTGGATGGCGGGCGGCGTGGACGGTCGGGTCTTAGTCTCGGTACCGCTGATGGGGGCGGTGCCGACGGAGTCGCCGTCGATGTCCCAGCCCCAGCGGGCGCCGTAGCCGAGGTGCGCCTCGAGCACCTGCCCGACGTTCATCCGGGACGGGACGCCCAGCGGGTTCAGGATGATGTCGACGGGGGTGCCGTCGGCCAGGTGGGGCATGTCCTCGATCGGGAGGATCTTGGAGATGACACCCTTGTTTCCGTGGCGGCCAGCCAACTTGTCGCCCACGCTGATCTTGCGCTTCTGGGCGACGTGGACGCGCACCAGCTGGTTGACGCCTGGGGGCAGTTCGTCACCGTCGTCGCGGTTGAACAGACGCCGGTCGATGACCTTGCCGGACTCGCCGTGTGGGACCTTCAGCGAGGTGTCACGCACCTCGCGGGCCTTCTCGCCGAAGATGGCCCGCAGGAGGCGCTCCTCGGGGGTGAGCTCGGTCTCGCCCTTGGGCGTGACCTTGCCGACCAGCACGTCACCAGGGCCGACCTCGGCTCCGACCCGCACGATGCCGAGGTCATCGAGGTCGGCGAGGATGTCGTCGGAGAGGTTCGGGATGTCCCGGGTGATCTCCTCGGCCCCCAACTTGGTGTCGCGGGCGTCGATCTCGTGCTCGTGGATGTGGATTGACGTGAGGACGTCGTCCTTGACCAGGCGCTCCGAGACGATGATGGCGTCCTCGAAGTTGTAGCCCTCCCAGGACATGAAGGCGACCAGCAGGTTCTTTCCGAGGGCCAACTCGCCGCCGTCAGTCGAGGGACCGTCGGCCAGCACCTGGCCGGCACGCACCTTGTCGCCGGGGGCGACCCGGGACTTCTGGTTGATGCAGGTGTCCTGGTTGGAACGCTCGAACTTGAGGAGGGCGTGGCGGACCTGACCGGCCTTGCGGTAGTCGACCGTGATGGAGTCGCCGTCGACGGCCAGGACCGTGCCGGCCTCGGTGGCGAGCACCATGTCGGCTGCGTCGTGGGCGGCGCGGGCCTCGATGCCGGTACCGATGTACGGGGCCTCGGCCCGCACCAGCGGCACGGCCTGGCGCTGCATGTTGGCGCCCATGAGCGCACGGTTGGCGTCGTCGTGCTCGAGGAACGGGATCAGCGCCGTGGCGACCGAGACGATCTGCTTGGGCGAGACATCCATGAGCTGGACCTCGTCGGGCGGCACGAACGAGATCTCGGTAGTGGCGCCGAAGAAGACGTCCTGCTCGAGCTGGAGGCGCAGGTCCTGAAGCGACGCCGCCTGGGGCGAGCGGCGCACGAGGACGCGGGGGTTGCGGAAGGTGTTGTTGTCGTTGAGCGGCGCGTTGGCCTGGGCGACGACGTACTCCTCCTCCTCGTCCGCGGCGAGGTAGATGATCTCGTCGGTGACCTTGCCGTTCTTGACGATCCGGTACGGCGACTCGATGAAGCCGAAGGGGTTCACCTGCCCATAGGTGGCGAGGGCGCCGATGAGCCCGATGTTGGGACCCTCCGGCGTCTCGATCGGGCACATGCGACCGTAGTGCGAGAAGTGGACGTCGCGGACCTCGAAGCCGGCGCGCTCGCGCGACAGGCCGCCCGGGCCGAGCGCCGAGAGACGACGGCGGTGGGTCAGGCCCGACAGCGGGTTGACCTGGTCCATGAACTGGGAGAGCTGGCTGGTGCCGAAGAACTCCTTGATGGCGGCAACCACGGGCCGGATGTTGATGAGCGTCATCGGCGTGATGGCCTCGACGTCCTGCGTGGTCATGCGCTCGCGCACCACTCGCTCCATGCGGGTGAGGCCGATGCGCACCTGGTTCTGGATGAGCTCGCCGACCGACCGGATCCGCCGGTTGGCGAAGTGGTCCTGGTCGTCGAGGCGGTAGCCGGGCTCGCCCATGGCGAGGCTCAAAAGGTAGGTGCAGGTGGCCAGCACCTCCGAGCGGGTGAGGACGGACTGGTCGGGATCGGGCTTCTCGAGCTCGATGCCGAACAACTCCTCGCAGCGCTCGATCTCGACGCCCAGTTTGCGATTCAGCTTGTAGCGGCCGACCCTGGAGAGGTCGTAGCGGCGGGACTCGAAGAAGGCGTTGCGCAGGTAGGCGCGGGCGGCCTCTACGGACGGCGGCTCACCGGGCCGGACGCGTCGGTAGATCTCGAGGAGGGCAGCCTCCTGGGGAGCCAGGCGCTCGCCGGCCTCGACCTCGGCCTCCCAGCCCTCGGGCAGGCGCTCCTTCTCCCACTGGCCTTCGAGGAAGTCGAAGTGCTGCACGAACTTCGTGAGGAAGCCGGGCTCGTTCAACTCGTCGTAGCCGAGGGCCCGCAGCAGGGTGAAGATCGGGAGGCGCCGCTTGCGGGCGATCTTGGTGCCGGCGGTGACGTCCTTGCCGGGCTTCTGCTCGACATCGAACTCGATCCACTCGCCGCGGTAGGGGTGGATGGTGCCGGTGACCAGCTGGTGCTTGGAGAGGTTCCGCAGGCGGAAGCGCTCACCGGGCTGGAAGATGACGCCCGGGGAGCGGACCAGCTGGGAGACGACGACCCGCTCGGTGCCGTTGACGACGAAGGTGCCCTTGTCGGTCATCATCGGGAAGTCCCCCATGAAGACGACCTGCTCCTTGATCTCGCCGGTGGCGGCGTTGTTGAAGCGAGCGCGGACGAAGATCGGGGCGGCGTACGTCATGTCCCGCTCCTTGCACTCGTCCACCGAGAACTTCGGCGGCGGGCGCAGCTCCTCGTCGTCCGGATCGAACTCGAGATCCAGCGAGAGCGTCTCGCTGAAGTCGGTGATCGGGCTGATGTCGCGGAAGATGTCGGCGAGACCGTAGTCGAGGAACCAGCGGAACGACTCCCGCTGGACGGCGATCAGGTCGGGGATCTCGAGGACCTCCGACAGATTGCCGAACGAGTACCGGTCCCGGACGAGGGGGCGAGCAGACACCTAGAACTCCTGGCCAGGGCGATGGGACGAGGGGAACACCGGGCCGCGACGACTCGCCGTCACGAAAACAGGACGACGGGCAGGCGCGAGCACGGCAACGGGTGATCTTAGGCCCGCGCGCAGGCCAAGGCAACCCCCCGGACAGGAGGAAAAGCGCGGCCCGGGGACCGCGTCGACGCGCAGCGTAGGGACTGAGAACCCGAAGGTCAACCACCCTCCGGACGCAAAAGAGCCCCGGGCGGACTCGGGGCTCCTCCACACACGTTGGCCGACCGGCTCGTGCCGGCCGCGAACTACGCCAGCTCGACGGTGGCGCCGGCGGCCTCGAGGGCCTCCTTGGCCTTCTCGGCGTCCTCCTTGGAGGCACCCTCCAGGATGGGCTTCGGGGCGTTGTCGACCAGGTCCTTGGCGTCCTTGAGGCCGAGGTTCGTGAGGGCACGCACCTCCTTGATGACCTGGATCTTCTTGTCGCCGGCGCCGGCGAGGACCACGTCGAACGAGTCCTTCTCCTCGGCGGCGACCTCGTCGCCACCATCAGCGGGGGCGGCGGCGACTGCGGCGACCGGGGCGGCCGCCGTCACGCCGAACTTCTCCTCGAAGTCCTTCAGCAGTTCACTCAACTCCAGCACGCTCATCTCGGCGATGGCGTCCAGGATCTCTTCCTTCGTGGCCATGGTCACTCCTCCTCGGTGTCGTCGGCCTCGGCGGCGTCGGCCACCTGGGTCTCTTCAGCCTCGGCGGCGTCGGCCACCTCGGTCTCTTCAGCCTCGGCGGCGTCGGCCTCGGCGTCGGTCTCGTCGGCAGCCGCG
>DEAL01000007.1:0-14004 GCA_002346745.1 Candidatus Neomicrothrix sp. UBA2983
GCTCCGCGTCGGGCTCCGCTTCGGCGAGTGCTCCCAGCGGTTCGACGACATCAGGTGCCACCGAGGGTGATGGCGGTTATGCCTACGCCTCGGACGTATCCAGCCACCGACTGATTCCGGTCGATGTTTGTGACATCAATGCGCTTCTTCCCAAGGAGGAGGGACTCGACTGGGCTGCCGTGATGGCGATTTACGCTGACGGAGCCAACTCGGTCAAGTCTGACGGTTCGGTTCGCACGATTCAGGGCTTTGCTGCCGCGGAGGGCAAGAAGCATGGCGTTGACGCTCACTACGGCACCGTTGCACCAATCGACGAGTATGTGATGGCGGCGCTTGAAGGCACAGGAGACTTTGCTGGTGAGCCCGACTTGGTCCGCCGTCAAGCAGTCCAGAAGGGGATCATGAACCAGGCCCTTGTGGCTTGGGTGGTCCACGAGTTGAATACGGCACTCGCCAAGGCTGCTGACGGCAACGTCGATGCGGCCAAGGGTGCGCCGCACAACTGGGACGAGGGCTGGGCGTTCTACGCGGGTGCCCAACCGGGATGTGCTGCCTATGTGACCGCCGATAAGCGGGCGAAGGACTTTGGCACGCTTTCCGGCGATGGTGAGACGGCGCTCGCCAATGTCAACATCCTGGCGGCGTTCAACGACGGCCGTGACGCCCTGTTGGCTGGCGACACCAGTGGTGCACAGGCGGCGGCTGATGAGATCGTCCGGAACTTGGTCGTGACCTATGCCCAGGCCTCCATCAAGTACGCGGCAAAGACGGCTTCGGCGCTCGCTGACGGTGACGCCGCCGCCGCTCGTATCTACCAGGCCGAGGGCTACTCGTTCTGGCGTGTGTTGGCTCCGATGGTGGGCCCCCATGGCGCCGACACCGACTCGGTCGAAGCGGTCTACGCTCTCGCCGCCGAGCCGTCCGACGGCATTCGAGCTGCCGTGGAGTCCGCCATTGCCCCAGCGCTTGACGCCCTCGGCATCAGCACCGACCACATCGGCGAGTACTAGGACGTGGGAACCCGGTCGCCGACGCTGCTCCTCCCCCCGGCGTCGGCGACCGTTCCACCGTTCGCATCATCGACCCGGGCGGGGTCGACGATGGTGATGGTGGTCGTCGCGGTTTCGGATTCCGCGGCGACCACCATCGTGATCCCGCCGGGTTTCGGGGACGGATTTCGGGGTCATCGCATCCGAAACGGGAGGCGCCCGGTCCGGTTGGCTACCGTGCCCGTCCATGACCGACGTCGACATCGGCTGGTGGGGACTGGCCGCCTCGCTGCTGCTCGTCGTCGTCGTCGTGGCGGTGTCGTCGGCCCGAAGGCTCCGACTCGAAGCCGACCTGGTCGTCGCCACCGTCCGCGCCGTGGGGCAGTTGGTCCTCACCGGCTGGGCGCTCGCGCTGCTGCTCGACGACGACGTTTCGATCGCCTGGGCCTGGCTGTGGGTGGCGGCCATGGTGCCCGCCGCCGCCTGGTCGGCCCGACGGCGCGAACCGAGGCTGCCCGGACTCTTCCTCACCACCACGGTGGGCTACACGCTGGGGCTGGCCACCTCACTGGCGGTCGTGTTCGGCCTCGACGTGCTGCCCATCGAGGCCAGGGTGCTCGTGCCGATCTCCGGCATGGTCGTCGGCAACTCCCTCAAGGTCGTGGTCGTGGCCGCCACCCGGGTGGTTGACGGCTTCCGGGACCGGGCCGGCGAGGTCGAGGCCCTCCTCGCCCTCGGCTTCGACCGACGCCGTGCCGCCCGGGAGGTGACCGGGGACGCCCTGCGGCTGGCGATCCGTCCCCAGGTCGAAGTCACCCGGTCGGTCGGCATGGTGTTCCTGCCCGGAGCCCTGACCGGGATGATCCTGGCCGGCGTCGACCCCCTCGACGCCGCCCTCGTCCAGGCGGTCATCCTCTTCCTGATCCTCGGATCCGCAGCCGTCACCGGCCTCGTCGTCGTGCTGGGCGCCGCACAGCGGTTCCTGACCGCCGACCAGCGCCTGGTGTCGCCGACGCCCGCTCCCGACTGAGCGGCTACACCGCCGAATGGGCGCCCAGTGACCTGAGTGCCGCCAGTACGGCCGGGACCGACAGGCCGACCACGTTCTCCCGGCAGCCGTCCACCTCGGTGATGAAGTCGGCGCCGCCGCCCTGGATGGCGTAGCCGCCCGCCTTGTCGAGCGGCTCGCCGGTCGCCACGTAGGCGTCGACCTCCTCGTCGTCGAGGTCCCGGAACGTGACCCGGGTACGGACCACGCCCGAGATGGTGTGGCCGCCATGGCAGACCGCCAGGCCGCCGACGACCGCGTGGGTGCGCCCCGACAGCCGGTGGAGCATCTCGGCGGCCCAGTCGGGCCGGCCGGGCTTGCCGAGCACCTCGCCGTCGATCACGACCACGGTGTCGGCGGCGAGGCCGGTCTCGTGGCCCTCGACCACGGCCGCCAACTTGGCCATGGCGAGCCGCTGTACGAGGTCGCCCGGGTCCTCACCGGGCTGCGGAGTCTCGTCGACGTCGGGCCGGCGGACCCGGGGGCTGAAGCCGTGGGCCCGGAGCAGGTCCAGGCGACGGGGCGACCCCGAGGCGAGGACCAGACGTGGGCGGCTAGCCACCGGAGACGAGGGCATCGGCCTCGGCCGGCGGCGGGGTGGCGTCGTCGGGGTCGTCCAGCCAGCCCTCGGGGAGCACCACCCGCTTCGGCCCGGCACGGTGGCTGCGGGGGATGCGCAGCGAGTCGACGTCCAGTTCGAGGGCACCGTCCAGACCGTCGACGCAGCGGTCCAGGTCGTCGAGCGAGCCGATCGCCTGCAGGTCCCGTCGGGCGGCCGGTCCGGTGGCGTAGCCCTTCAGATACCAGGAGGTGTGCTTGCGGAAGTCCCGGATGCCGTGTGGCCCGGCCCAGTCGACCAGCAGGGCGGCGTGGCGGCACATCGTGGCGGCCACCTCGGCTAGGCGGGGCGGGTCGCCGGGCTCGGCGCCGCCCGACGCCGGGGTCGGGCCGAACACGGCCGCCAGGTCGCCGAACAGCCACGGGCGGCCGAGGCAGCCGCGGCCGACGACGACGCCGTCGCAGCCGGTGGAGCGCATGAGGCGCAGGGCGTCCCACGGCTCCCAGACGTCGCCGTTGCCGAACACCGGGACCGTCGTCACGACCGCCTTGAGGTCGGCCACCGCCGACCAGTCGGCCTCCCCGGAGTAGAGCTGCTCGGCGGTGCGGGCGTGGAGCGCCACCGAGGCGGCGCCCAGGTCCTCGGCGATGCGGCCGGCGTCGAGGAACGTGAGGTGGTCGGCGTCGGTGCCGAGCCGGAACTTGACGGTGACCGGCACGTCACCGGCGGCTCCGACCGCGGCGCCGACGATGGCGGCGAACAGCCGGGGCCGCAGCGGGATCGCCGCGCCGCCGCCCCTGCGGGTCACCTTGGGCATCGGGCAGCCGAAGTTGAGGTCGACGTGGTCGACCCGGTCCTCGCCGACCAGCAGCCGCACGGCCCGGCCGACGCTGTCGGGCTCGGTGCCGTAGAGCTGGATGCTGCGGGGCGACTCGTCGGGGGCGAAGTGGCTGAGCCGATTCGTCTTGAGGTGGCCTTCCACCAGCCCACGGGCGGTGATCATCTCGCTGACATACAGCCCGGCCCCGTGCTCGCGGCAGAGCGTGCGGAAGGGGGCATTGGTGACGCCGGCCATCGGCGCCAACACCACCGGCGGCCAGACCTCGAGGGGGCCGATCCGGGGCGCCGTGAACTCGTCCGGTGCGGCGGGTGGGACGCCGGCGTTGACGGTGGTGCGCAGACCCATGCCCCAAGGCTACGCGTGTCGCCCCTCGGGTCAGCAGGAGGCCTGCCGCGCCGGGCGTGCGCCTACCGGGCCAGGCGGAATCCCTGGTGGGCGGTGGTGCTCTCAGGGGTGGTAGCCGAGCGGGCGGCCGGGCGGTAGCGGTGGCAGTAGGAGTCGTGGCAGAGGAATGAGCCGCCCTTGACGACCCGGTCGGTACCGAACGGCGGCCCGGCGGGGTCGACCAGTGGCCGCTCGTCGGGGTGGCGGGTGGCGAACCAGTCGGCGCACCACTCCCACACGTTGCCGGAGCAGTTGTGGAGCCCGTACCCGTTCGGGGGGAAGGCATCGACCGGGCAGGTGCCGGCGAACCCGTCCTCGGCGGTGTCCTCGACGGGAAAGGTTCCGGTCCAGACGTTGCACCGGTGCTCGCCGCCGGGGGTGAGGTCCTCACCCCACGGCAGGCGGGCCTGGTCGAGGCTGCCCCGGGCGGCGTGCTCCCACTCGGCCTCGGTGGGGAGCCGTCCGCCAGCCCAGGCGGCGAAGGCGGTGGCGTCGAACCACGACACATGGACGACCGGGTGGTCCTTGCGGCCGTCGAGGCCGCTGTGCGGACCCTCGGGGTGGCGCCAGTCGGCGCCGTGGACTTGCCGCCACCATTCGGCGCCGACGACGCCGCGGGTGTCGGGGAAGTCGTCTGGCAGGTGGCCGGCGAACACGAACGACCAGCCCTCGGCCTCGGCGGTGGTGACGTGGCCCGTGGCGTCCACGAAGGCGGCGAACTCGGCGGTGGTGGCCGCGGTGGCCGCGATGGCGAAGGGGGTGAGTTTGACCTCCCGGACCGGGCCCTCACCGTCGCCGGGGTAGCGGGACGGGTCGTCGGTGCCCATGCGGAACGTCCCACCGGGCAGGTCCACCATCCGGGCCAGGGGATCGACGCCCATCAGAGTCCCGCCGTGAACTCCCGGATGGCCGCGGCGCATTCGGCAGCGGCTTTCAGGTGGACCATGTGGCCCTGATCGGGGACGACGACCGTGGCCCGCACGTCGAGGTCGCGTTCGAACAGGGCTGCCGAGGCGGCGAAGCGCCGGTCGCGTTCGCCGAGCAGCACGAGCACCGGGCAGGCGATGTCAGCGAGGTGGTCGATGACGTGGGAGTCGACGTGCAGCGAGATCCCCTCGACGCCGGCGGCCTGGTCCATCTTCGCGGCGGCGGCCCGCACCGAGGCGTTCCACTCCTCGCGGGCCTCGGCCTTTCGGAAGCCGGGGCCGGTGGCGACGAGCACCAGGCCGGCCACGTCGTCGGGGTGGTCGAGGGTGTGGGCCAGCGAGAGGTAGCCGCCGAGGCTGTGGCCGACCAGCACGGCGGGTCGCCCGGCCCCGTCGAGCACGGCGGCGAGGTCGCCGAGGGCGTGCTGGCGGCTGTAGTTCCCGGGGGGCGGGGTGCCGCTGTCGCCGTGCCCTCGCAGGTCCCAGGTGGTGACGGCGTGGTCGGCGGCGAGGTCGTCGGCCAGGACCGACCAGACCGACCGCTCGTTGGCCCAGCCGGTCGTGCAGACGAGGCGCCGCGTCGGGTCGCCGCTGTCGGTGCCGAGGTGCTCGACCGCCACCTCGACGCCGTCGGGGGCCGTCGTCGAGGAGGCCGTCATCGAAGCGGCCGGAAGAACGCCCGGAGGTCGTCGACGAGGGCATCGGGCTGCTCGAGGGCGGCGAAGTGGCCGCCGACCTCGTGGTCCGCCCAGAAGGTCAGGTTGAACTGCGGCTCCACCCAGCGGCGCCGGGCGCCCATGATCTCCTTCGGGAAGATCGAGACGCCCAGCGGCACGTCGCCGGGCGACCCCCGTTGATGGCCCCCCTTGGAGGTCTCGAAGTACATGCGGGTCGACGAGTTGATGGTCTGGGTGAACCAGTACACGCTGACGTTGGTCAGCAGCCGGTCCCGGTCGACGGCGGTGAACGGGTCACCGTCGTTGTCGGTCCAGCCCCGGAACTTCTCGCCGATCCACGAGAGCAGCCCGGCGGGGGAGTCGTTGAGGGCGGTGCCGAGGGTCTGGGGGCGGGTCTCCTGGATCCGGAAGTAGCCGTTGTCCTCGGCCAGGTACCAGTTGAGCCGGTCCATGAGCTGCTGCTCGAGGGGCGTGACGTCGGCGAAGTCGTCGTCGGCGCCGGTGGGGCCGGCCGCCATCATGTTGACGTGGCAGCCGACCACGTGGTCGGGGTCGACCTGGGCGATGTGGCGGGAGATCATCGACCCCCAGTCGCCGCCCTGCACGCCGTAGCGGTCGTAGCCCAGCCGGGCTGCCAGCGCCGCGAAGGCCTCGCCGGTGCGGCCGACGTGCCAACCCGGTTCGGTGGTCGGCCCGGACCAGCCGTAGCCGGGCACCGACGGTGCGACCACGTGGAAGGCGTCGGCGGCGTCGCCGCCGTGGGCGGTGGGGTCGGTGAGCGGCCCGACCATGTCGAGGAACTCGATGACGGAGCCGGGCCAGCCGTGGCTGAGCACCAGCGGCAGGGCGTCGTCGTGAGGGGAGCGCTGGTGGATGGCGTGGATCCGCTGGCCGTCGACCTCGGTGACGACGTGGTCGAGGGCGTTGAGCTCGGCCTCGGCGGCCCGCCAGTCGTAGCCGTCGGCCCAGTGGCCGGCCAGGTCCTGCAGCCAGGCCAGGTCGCAGCCGTAGTCCCAGCCGCTGCCGGGGATGTGGTCGGGCCAGCGGGTGGCGGCGAGGCGCCGGCGCAGGTCGTCGAGGTCGCTGTCGGGGACGGCGATCGTGAACGGTCGGATGGCGGCGTCGGACATGGCGGATCCGCCGGGCTCAGGCGTGCTCGGCGAGCTCGCGGAGCCGGCCCAGCACCTTCGCCGGGTCGTCGCCGATGGGCGTGACGTTGAGCGACGTGACCCCGGCGGCCTTGTAGGCGGCCAGCCGGTCGACCACGTACGCCTCGTCGCCGCAGAGCGTCGTGTTCTCGATCAGCTCGGCGGGAAGCAGTCCGGCGGCCTCGTCCTTGCGGCCGTCGAGGTAGGCGTCCTGCACGGCGACGGCCTCGTCGGCGAAGCCGTAGTCGCGGCAGACGTCGTTGTAGAAGTTCTTGCCCCGTGCCCCCATGCCGCCGATGTAGAGGGCGGCCATCGGACGGGCGAAGTCGCGGTAGCCGGCGGCATCGTCGCCGATGGCCACGATGCCGCCGGCCACGACGTCGAAGTCGCCCAGGTCGGGGTCGCGGCGGGCCAGGCCGGCCTGCACGGCCTCGCCCCACACCCGGTCCATGCGCTCCGGGTAGACGAGGAACGGCAGCCATCCGCTGGTGGTGGCTGCGGTCTCCTCGACGCTCTTCGCCCCGAGGGCGGCCACGTAGATGGGGATGTTGGGCCGGACCAGGTGGTTGATGATCTTGAGCGGCTTGCCGAGCCCGGTGCCCTCGCCGTCCGGCAGGGGGAGGGTGAACACCCGGCCGTCGTGCTCGAGCTTCTCGCGCCGCCACGCCATCCTGCAGATCGAGATGATCTCCTTCATGCGGGTCAGCGGCAGCGTGTACGGCACGCCGTGGAAGCCCTCGATGACCTGCGGGCCTGAGGCACCGAGGCCGAGCACGAAGCGGCCCTCCGAGAGGGCGTCGAGGCCGGCGGCGGTCTGGGCGATGCAGGCCGGGGTGCGGCTGTAGGTGTTGAGGATGCCGCTGGCCAGCTCGACCCGCTCGGTGGCGGCCGCCAGGTAGCCCAGCAGGCTCACCCCGTCGAAGCCGTAGGCCTCCGGGATCCAGATGCGGTCGACGCCGGCGGCCTCGAGGTCGCGGGCCTGCTGGGCGGCCGTGCGGGGGTCGGTGGCGTAGTTGAGGAGCGTGGTGATGCGCATGCCCGCATCCTCGCACCCGCCACGGAGATGATCCGCAGTGGGCAGGCCCCGGCCGGTCATGCGTCACAGGGGTTCCCGTCCGGCGGAGGGGCTCACCTACCATCGACGCGTGCCCACGCCCTCCGAGACGATGGACCTGGCGGCCGGGTTCGAACCCGCCAGCCGCGAGGACTGGGTCGACCTGGCCGGTTCGTCGCTGCGCGGGCGCACGCTCGAGTCGCTGACGACCACCACAGACGACGGCATCGCCATCCGGCCGCTCTACGGCAACGACGACGACCCCGACCGGGCCGGCCTGCCCGGGGTCAGCCCCCACACCCGCGGGTCGACCACGGACGCCGGGTGGGACGTGCGGGCGTTGGTTGCCGAACCGGGCACCGCCGCCGCCAACGCCGCCGTGCTCGAGGAACTCGAGTCGGGTGCCACGTCGGTGCTGCTGGACCGGTCCGCCATCGGCATCGGGTCGGCCGCCGACCTGGCGGCCGTGCTCGACGGCGTGTACCTCGAGATGGCCCCGGTGGCGCTGCTGCCCGGACCGGACGGGGCCGAGGCAGCCGGCTGGCTGGCCGCCCTGTGGGAGGAATACGGCACCCCGGCCGCCGAACGCTCGGGGTCGCTCGGCGTCGACCCGGTCGGTGTGGCCGCCCGCCACGGCGGCGAGCCCGACCTGACCTGCCTCGCACCCGCCGTGGCCTCGGTGGCCGGCGCCCCCGGTGTGCGCGCCGTCACCGTCGACGCCACGGTGTGGGCCGAGGCCGGCGCCTCCGACGCCTGGGAGGTGGCGCTGTCGCTGGCCACCGGCGTGGCCTACCTGCGGGCGCTCGAGGCCGACGGCGTGGCCCTCGACGACGCCCTCGCCGCACTCACCTTCACCCACTCGGCCGGCGTCGACCAGTTCGCCACGATCGCCAGGTTCCGGGCGGCCCGCCGCTGCTGGGACCGGGTGGCGGCGGCCTGTGGCTCGGACGCCCGGGGCCAGCACCAGACGGCGGTCTCGTCGGCCGCCCTGCTCACGCGCCGCGACCCCTGGGTCAACCTGCTGCGCGGCACCGTGGCCGCCTTCGCCGCCGGCGTCGCTGGCGCCTCGGCCGTGACGGTCCGCCCCTTCGACGCCGCCGTCGGCACGCCCGACGGCCTTGGCCGCCGGCTGGCACGCAACACGCAGTTGCTCCTCGCCGAGGAGAGCGGCCTGTCCCGGGTGCTCGACCCGGCCGGCGGCTCCTGGTACGTCGAGGACCTCACCGACCGCCTGGCCGAGGCTGCCTGGGAGCGCTTCCGGTCGATCGAGGCCGACGGTGGCGTCCTCGCCGCACTGGCCTCGGGCCGCGTGGCCGCCGAGGTCGACGCCACCCGGAGTGCCGGTGTGGCCCGCCTGGCCACCCGAGCCGAGGGCATCACCGGCGTGACCGAGTTCCCCGACCTCGACGAGGCGGCGCTCGACCGGGCGCCCGGCCCGGCTGCCCCCGACGGACCGTTCGCCCCGGTGCGGCCAGCCGCCCCCTTCGAGGACCTCCGCGACGCCGGCGAGGCCGCCGCCGCCGAGGTGCGCCTGGTCCCGCTGGGCCCGCTGGCCGAGCACTCGGCCCTCACCACGTTCGCCGCCAACCTGCTGGCCGTGGCTGGCATCCGCGCCACCCAGTCGGCCGGGAGCCCGGTGGCGGTGCTCTGCGGGTCCGACGACCGCTACGCCGCCGAGGCGGCCGATGCCGCCCGGACCCTGAAGGCCGGCGGCGTCGCCCGCGTGCTGCTGGCCGGCAGGCCCGGCGACCACGAGGCCGCCTGGCGCGAGGCCGGCGTCGACGAGTTCGTCCACGCCCGCTCCGACGTGCTCGACGTCCTGGGCCGCCTGCTCGACGACCTGGGGGTGGCCCGGTGAGCGCCGTCCCCGACTTCACCCGGCTGGACCTTGGCCGACCCACCACCGGAGGCGCCGGCAGCGGCGACGCCCCCGACCTCGGCACGTTTGCCACGCCCGAGGGGATCGACGTGTCCGTCCTGTCGACCGGCGCCGACACCGCCGACCTCGACTTCCTCGACACCTGGCCGGGCATCGCCCCCTACCTGCGTGGCCCGTACCCCACGATGTACGCCGCCCAGCCGTGGACCATCCGCCAGTACGCCGGCTACTCCACCGCCGAGGAGTCCAACGCCTTCTTCCGCCGCAACCTGGCGGCCGGCCAGAAGGGCCTGTCGGTGGCGTTCGACCTGGCCACCCACCGGGGCTACGACTCGGACCATCCCCGGGTGGCCGGCGACGTCGGCATGGCCGGCGTGGCGATCGACTCCATCCTCGACATGCGCACCCTTTTCGACGGCATCCCGCTCGAGCAGATGTCCGTGTCGATGACCATGAACGGCGCCGTGCTGCCGATCCTGGCCCTGTTCGTCGTGGCCGGCGAGGAGCAGGGCGTGCCACCGGAGCAGCTGGCCGGGACCATCCAGAACGACATCCTCAAGGAGTTCATGGTCCGGAACACCTACATCTACCCGCCGGCCCCCTCCCTGCGGATCATCTCGGACATCTTCGCCTACACCAGCGAACGAATGCCCCGCTTCAACTCCATCTCGGTGTCCGGCTACCACATGCAGGAGGCCGGGGCGACCGCCGACCTGGAGCTGGCGTACACCCTGGCCGACGGCGTCGAGTATGTGCGGGCCGGCGTTGACGCCGGGCTCGACGTGGACGCCTTCGCCCCCCGGCTGAGCTTCTTCTGGGCGATCGGCATGGACTTCTTCATGGAGGTGGCCAAGTTGCGGGCCGCCCGGCTGCTCTGGGCCCGCCTCATGGCGCAGTTCGACCCGGCCGACCCCCGGTCGTCCTCGCTGCGCACCCACAGCCAGACCTCGGGCTGGTCGCTGACCGCCCAGGACCCGTACAACAACGTGATGCGCACCTGCGTCGAGGCCATGGCGGCCACGCAGGGGCACACCCAGTCGCTGCACACCAACGGCTTCGACGAGGCCCTGGCGCTGCCCACCGACTTCTCGGCACGGATCGCCCGCAACACGCAGCTGTTCCTCCAGCAGGAGTCGGGCACCTGCCGGGTGGTCGACCCGTGGGGCGGCAGTCACCACGTGGAGCGGCTCACCCACGACCTGGCGGCCCGGGCCTGGGCGCACATCACCGAGGTCGAGGAGTCGGGCGGCATGGCGTCGGCCATCGAGGCCGGCATCCCGAAGCTGCGCATCGAGGAGGCCGCCGCCCGCACGCAGGCCCGCATCGACTCGGGCCGCCAGACCGTCGTGGGCGTCAACCGCTACCGGCCCGACGAGGCCGTCCACGTCGACGTCCGCAGGATCGACAATGCCCAGGTGCGGGCCGACCAGGTTGCCCGCCTCGAGCGGCTCCGCGCCGAGCGCGACCCGGCGGCCTGCGAGGCCGCCCTGGCCGCCCTCGCCCGCTGCGCCGACACCGGCGAGGGCAACCTGCTGGCGTTGGCCGTCGACGCGGCCCGGGCACGGGCTACCGTCGGCGAGATCAGCGACGCCCTCGAGCAGGCCTGGGGGCGCCATGTCGCGGAGGTGCGCACCATCTCGGGGGTGTTCATGGGAGAGGTCGGCGGCGACGGACAGGTGGCCGACGCCCGCGCCCGCGCCGCCGGGTTCGCCGACGTCCATGGCCGGCGTCCCCGCATCCTGGTCGCCAAGGTGGGCCAGGACGGCCATGACCGGGGCCAGAAGGTGATCGCCACGGCGTTCGCCGACATCGGCTTCGACGTCGACATCGGCCCGCTGTTCTCGACCCCGGCCGAGGTGGCCCGCCAGGCCGTCGAGAACGACGTCCACGTGGTGGGGGTCAGCTCACTGGCGGCCGGCCACCTGACGCTGGTGCCCGAGCTGCGCGACGCCCTCGCCGACCTGGGGCGACCCGACATCGCCATCGCCGTCGGCGGGGTGATCCCCGACCAGGACCACGACGAACTGCGGGCCGCCGGGGCCGCCGCCATCTTCCCACCGGGCACCGTCGTCGCCGCAGCGGCCGTCGAGTTGCTCGAGCAGTTGGCATGAGTCCGACCGTCCTGGTTCTGGGCGGACGGTCGTGATGAGCCCCACCGTCGACGACCTGGTCGATGGCGTCCTGGCCGGCGACCGGGCGACCCTCGGCCGGGCCCTGACGCTGGTCGAGAGCACCCATGGCGACCACCGTGGGCGTGCCGCCGCCCTCCTCGCCGCCCTCCTGCCCCACAGCGGGAGCGCCCACCGCGTCGGCATCACCGGCGTCCCCGGGGTGGGCAAGTCGACGTTCATCGAGGCCCTCGGCACGCACCTCACGGCGAACGGCCGCCGGGTGGCCGTCCAGGCCGTCGACCCGACCAGCACCGTGACCGGCGGGTCGATCCTGGGCGACAAGACCCGCATGCAGCGCCTCGCCAACGACCCCGACGCCTTCGTGCGGCCCTCGCCGTCGGCCGGCACCCTCGGCGGTGTCACCCGCACCACCCGCGAGTCGATGCTGGTGCTCGAGGCCGCCGGCTTCGACGTGGTGCTCGTGGAGACGGTCGGCGTCGGCCAGTCCGAGACGCTGGTGGCGCAGATGGTCGACGTCTTCCTCGCCCTCATGCTGCCCGGCGCCGGCGACGAACTGCAGGGCATCAAGAAGGGCCTGCTGGAGCTGGCCGACCTGATCGCCGTCAACAAGGCCGACGGCGACAACGCCAAGGCCGCACGTACCGCCGCCCGCGACTACTCGGCGGCGCTGAGGCTCACCCAGCCGGCCAGCGCCGCCTGGACGCCGCAGGTGGTGACCTGCAGCGGCCTCACCGGCGAGGGCCTGCCCGAGCTCTGGGAGCGGATCGAGGCGCACCGGGCGGCCCTGACCGCCGCCGGCGAGTGGGACGGGCGGCGCCGCAGCCAGGGCCTGGCCTGGATGTGGGCGCTGGTGGAGGACCGGCTGCTGGCCGCCCTCCACGCCGACCCGGCCGTCACCGAGGTGCTGGCCGATGCCGAGCAGCGGGTGCTCGACGGCACCGAGACCCCGGCGGCCGCCGCCGACCGCATCCTCGGCGCCTTCGGGGGTGCGTAGCCCGCTGCTGGCTCCACCAGGCGGTCGCTCCTAACATGGCCGCCCCGCGGTCGGGAGGCCGTGGACGGTGCGACGAGCAAGGGGGAGCACGATGGACCGACGGGCGTTCCTGCGACGCAGCATGGCGGCCACGGTGGGGGCCGGCACCCTCGGGAGTGCCCAGATGGCCGCCGCCAAGGTCGTCGGCGAGGCCCAGCCTGGCGACGGACCGTACGGCTCACTGGAGGGCCGGGAGCCCGACGAGAACGGCCTCGTCCTGCCCGAGGGCTTCACCTCCCGGATCGTTGCCGTGGCCGGCGAACCGGTCGGCGACACCGGCTACGAGTGGCACCTCTTCCCCGACGGGGCCGCCACCTTTGACGACGGCGAGGGCGGCTGGTACTACGCCTGCAACTCGGAGGTCTTCAACTTCCTGACCCCGGGCGAGCAGCGGGGCGGCGTGTCGGCGATCCACTTCGACGCCGAGGGCGGGATCCTCGACGCCTACCGCATCCTCGACGGCAGCCACTCCAACTGCGCCGGCGGCCCCACCCCGTGGGGCACCTGGCTGTCCTGCGAGGAGGCCTACATCGGGGCCGGGCTGGTCTGGGAGTGCGACCCGACCGGCGTCGAGGAGGCCGTGGCGCACCCCGCCATGGGCAACTGGTCACACGAGGCGGCCGCCGTCGACCCCGAGGACGAGCGCGTCTACCTCACCGAGGACAACCCGGAGGGCCTGCTGTACCGCTTCACCCCCGACAACTACCCGGACCTGTCATCGGGACTGCTCGAGGCGATGCTCGTGGACGGCTCCGGGGCCGTCACCTGGGCCGAGGTACCGGACCCGACGGCCGCCGAGACGCCGACCCGGGAGCAGGTGCCCGGCGCCTTCCTCACCCCGGGCGGCGAGGGCATCTGGTACCACGACGGCTCGGTCTTCTACACGACCAAGGTCGACAACCGGGTCCACGCCGTGGACCTGCGCGAGCAGCGCTACACGCTGATCTGGGAGGGGGTGGGCGACCGGCAGCCCCTCACCGGCGTGGACAACCTCACCGTCGACGCCGGCTCCGGCGACCTGTTCGTCGCCGAGGACGGCGGCAACATGGAGGTCGTCGTCATCACGCCCGAGGGCGACGTGGCCTCGTTCTGCCGGGTGGCCGACCCGCTCGAGGAGAACTCGGAGATCACCGGGCCCTGCTTCAACCCGGACCGCAACCGCCTCTACTTCAGTTCGCAGCGGGGGAAGGGCAGCCGCCTGACCCGCGACATCATCGAGTCGATCGACTGGGGCGAGCCCCCCGAGGGCAACTCGGTGGGCATCACCTACGAGGTGAGCGGCCCGTTCCGCGGCGAGGTGGTCCCGCCGCCGACCACGACGACCACCACCACCA
>DEAL01000007.1:14321-27368 GCA_002346745.1 Candidatus Neomicrothrix sp. UBA2983
CCACCACCACGACCACCACCACGACGACGGCGCCGCCGACCACGACAACCACCACCACGGTGCCGCCGACCACCACGGAGGCGCCGACCACCACCACGACGACGGCGCCGCCGACCACCACGGCGCCGCCGACCACCACGACAACCACCACGACGACGGCGCCGCCCACCACGACGCTGGCCAAGGCCGCCGAGACGGCGGCCGCGGCGTCCGACGACGGCGGTGGCGGGTCGGGCCTCGCCATCGGCATCGGCGCCGTAGCGGTGGTGGCCGCGGGCGCAGCGGCCCTGGCCCTCCGCAACCGCGGCAGCGGTGCAGCCGAGGAGGGACCCGAGGAGTAGGCCAGCGGACGCGACGAAGCCCCCTTGCGGGGGCCTCGTCTGGGACCCGGTCCGGGGAGACCGGGAAGGGAACTCGGTCGAGTAGCGAGGGCGCCTAAAAGTCCTCGTCGAAGGCCACGTCGCCCTCGACGCCGACCTGGTAGGCGACGACGGTGCGCTCGAAGAAGTTGGTGAGCTCCTGCACGTCCTGGAGCTCCATGAACCCGAACGGGTTCTTTGAGCCGTACCTCGGGCGCAGGCCCAGCTGGGCGAGGCGCTGGTCGGCCACGAACTGCAGGTACTCGCGGGTGTCGGCCGTCGACATGCCCGGCACGCCCTGGCCCAGCAGGTCCTCGGCGAACTGGAACTCGCACTCCACGGCCTCGCCGAGCATCTCGGTGATCTGGTCGGCCAGGCGGTCGTCGAACAGCTCGGGCTGCTCGGACCGCACCGTGTTGATCACCTCGAAGGCGAAGTTCATGTGGCACGACTCGTCGCGGAACACCCAGTTGGTGCCCGCCGCCAGACCGTTCAGCAGGCCCTTCGAGCGCAGGAAGTAGACGTAGGCGAACGCCCCGAAGAAGAACAGCCCCTCGATGCAGGCGGCGAAGCAGATGAGGTTCAGCAGGAACGCCCGGCGCTTCTCGTCGGTGTCGAGCTCGCCCAGGTCGTCGATCGACCCCATCCACTTGAAGCAGAAGTCGGCCTTCTTGCGGATCGACGGGATGTTGTGGATCGCCGCGAAGGCGGCCTCGCGCTCGGCCATGTCGGGGATGTAGTTGTCGAGCAGCGTCAGGTAGAACTGGACGTGCAGCGCTTCCTCGTAGAGCTGGCGCGACAGGTACATCCTCGCCTCGGGGGCGTTGATGTGCTGGTAGAGGTTCAACACCAGGTTGTTGGCGACGATCGAGTCGCCCGTGGCGAAGAACGCCACCAGCCGGTTCACCAGGTGCTTCTCGGACGGCGACAGCTTCCGGTCGAGGTCCGGGATGTCGTCCGAGAAGTCGATCTCGTCGACCGTCCAGGTGTTCTTGATGGCGTCCCGGTACATCTCGTAGAACATCGGGTAGCGCATCGGCCGCAGCGTCAGGTCGAACCCCGGGTCCAGGATGTTGCCCCGCCTGGCGGCGGGTGCCGTCGAGGCCGGGGCGTCGTGGGCCGGTTCTGGTGTCGGGAACGCCTCTGCGAGGGCCATCAGTCGCACGCCTCGCACGCCTCGGGGTTCTCCAGCGAGCACGCCACGGCCTCGGCGTCGGTGAAGGCCGGCTTGGCCGCCGGCTCACCGTCGGGCGGTGGTGCTGCCTCGGTGCCGTTGGTGGTGGTCTTGTTGATGCGGGTGGCCGGCCGGGACCGCAGGTAGTACGTGGTCTTGAGGCCGGTCTTCCAGGCGTGGAGGTACATCGAGGAGAGCTTTCCGATGGTGGGGGACTCCATGAACAGGTTCAGCGACTGGCTCTGGTCGATGAACACCCCGCGGGAGGCACCCATGTCGATCAGCGACCGCATCGGGACCTCCCAGGCGGTGCGGTACACGGCCCGCAGGTCCCCGGGGATGTCGTCGATGTCCTGCACCGACCCCTCCGCCGACTTGACCTTGGAGGCCATGGCCTCGTCCCACAGGCCCCGGCCCTGGAGTTCGCGCACCAGGTAGCGGTTGATCTGGAGGAACTCACCCGACAGCGTCTCGCGCTTGAAGATGTTGGAGACCTGAGGCTCGATGCACTCGTAGCAGCCGGCGATCGAGGCGATGGTGGCCGTCGGGGCGATGGCGATGAGCAGCGAGTTGCGCAGGCCGTGCTCGGCGATGCGGTCCCGCAGTGTCTGCCAGCGGGCGGCGTCGGTGGGCTCGACGCCCCACAGGTCGAACTGCAGGTCGCCGGCGGCCGCCCGGGTGATCGAGTAGTTCTCGTGCGGGCCGGCCGCCTCGGCCAGTTCGGTCGACGCCCACAGGGCGTTGAAGTAGATCTCCTCGGAGATGCGGGTCGACAGGTCCCGGGCCTCGGGGGCGTCGAACGCCAGGCCCAGCTTGAAGAACACGTCCTGGAGGCCCATGAGGCCCAGGCCCACCGGCCGCCACTTGGAATTGGAGTGTTCGGCCTCGGGGGTCGGGTAGTAGTTGATGTCGATCACCCGGTCGAGGAACGGCACGGCGGTGCGCACCACCTCGCCGAGGCGGTCGAAGTCGAAGCCGCCGTCCCGGACCAGGGCGCCCAGGTTGACCGAGCCCAGGTTGCAGACCGCCGTCTCCGCCTGGTCGGTGACCTCGATGATCTCGGTGCACAGGTTCGACAGGTGCACGACCCGGCCGGGCTCGCCGGTCTGGTTGCACTTGGTGTTGGACGCGTCCTTGAACGTCATCCAGCCGTTGCCGGTCTGGGCGAGGGAGCGCATCATCCGGCTGTAGAGCTCCCGGGCCGGGACCTGGCGCTCGTAGAGGCCCTCCTCCTCGGCCTTCGTGTAGGCGGCGTTGAACTCGTCGCCGTACAGGTCGGTGAGGTGCGGCACCTTCTTGGGGTCGAACAGCGACCACACCCAGTCCTTCTCGACCCGCTCCATGAACAGGTCGGGGACCCAGTTGGCAAGGTTGAGGTTGTGGGTGCGGCGCTGGTGGTCGCCGGTGTTCTCGCGCAGGTCGAGGAAGTCCTCGATGTCGGCGTGCCAGGTCTCGAGGTAGATGCAGGCGGCGCCCTTGCGGCGGCCGCCCTGGTTGACGGCGGCGACCGAACTGTCGAGGGTCTTGAGCCACGGCACGATGCCGTTGGAGAGGCCGTTGGTGCCCTTGATGAGCGAGCCCTTGGCCCGGATGCGGTGCCAGGCCACGCCGATGCCGCCGGCGAACTTCGAGAGGCGGGCGATGTCGGTGTAGCGCTTGTAGATGCCCTCGAGGCTGTCCTCGGGCGAGTCCAGCAGGTAGCAGGACGACATCTGCGAGTGCGAGGTGCCCGAGTTGAACAGGGTGGGGCTGGATGGCAGGTACTCGAGCGACGAGATCAGCCGGTAGAAGCGGATGGCCTCGTCCGGGCAGGTGGAGAGCCCGCAGGCCACCCGCAAGAAGAAGTACTGCGGGGTCTCGACCACGTGGCGGGTCTCGGGGTGACGCAGCAGGTAGCGGTCGTAGACGGTGCGCAGGCCGAAGAACTCGAAGAGGTGGTCGCGCTCGTGCTCGATGGTGTCGTCGAGCTTGCGGGCGTTGGCGGCTACGAAGGCGGCGGTGTCGTCGCCGATGAGGCCCAGCTCGTGGGCGACCAGCACCGACTGGGAGAAGGCGTGGATGTTCTGGTTCCGAACCTCCTTGTCGACGACCGTGGCGAGGAGGCGGCCGGCCAGGCGGGAGTAGTTGGGCTCCTCGACCATGAACGACGAGGCGGTGCGGATGGAGAGGGCGTCGAGTTCCTCGGTGGTGGCGCCGTCGCAGAGGCCCGAGATGGTGCGGGTGGCGATCTTCATCGGGTCGACGCCGGCCAGCCCGGCGGCGCAGCGCTCGACCGCCCGCACGATCTTGTTGACGTCGACCGGTTCGAGGTCGCCGTTGCGCTTGCGCACCATCATCTGCGATCCGCCGATCGCCGGTGCCTCGTCCAGCCCGTTCCTGGCCGGTTCCTCGGCGGAGAGCGCGCGGTCCTCGGTGAGCGCCATGTGGGTGTCCCTTCCCTTCCCCCGGTCCTCGTGACCGGTGGGTCCCGTTGTGTGTCCCGGGCGGTACGTCGCGTCGCAGGGGCGATCCTGCGAGGGGAGCGACATGTGACCCGGGTCATGTATTGCACGCATGTAATTACACCCATGTCAAGAAAATCCTCACATCGGTGGCGGGTTTCTGACGCTGCGCGCGCAGCGTGGGCGGGGAACATCGGGAAGTCGGCGAATCGCCGCTCGGCGCGCGTGGAGTTGCCGGAGGGGAACCGCGTCAGGCGCGGTCGAAGGCGAGGGTGAGGGCCAGTCCCTCGACCGTCGCCGAGGCCGTGTGCGCAGCCCCGCCACCGGACCCGTCCGGGCCGTAGGCCACCCCGGCGGCCAGGACCTGGCCGGCCACGTACGCCTCGTGGGCGCGCACCGCGGCGAGCAGCGCCTCGTCGCCGCCCAGCCGCAGGTCGATCCGGTCGGTCACCACCAGGCCGGCGTCGCGGCGGGCCTGCTGTACGTGGCGGACCACGTCGCGGGCCAGTCCCTCCGCCTCGAGGTCGGCGGTCACCTCGATGTCGAGTACCACCACGCCGTCGCCGCTCCCGAGCGCCGCGGCGGTGACCCCGTCGGGCGACTCGAGGGCCAGGGCGAACTCGTCGGGCTGGAGCACCTCGTTGGCCACCGTGGCGGTGCCGTCACCGCCGAGCGTGAACTCGCCGACCCGGGCCGCGGCGAACACGGCCTGCACGCCATCGCCGAGCCGGGGCCCCAGCGCCCGGCCGTCGGGCTGGAGCCGGAAGGTGGCGTAGGCCTCGAGGTCGTCGGTCAGCTCGACTGTCTTCACGTTCACCTCGTCGACGAGCAGCGGCACCAGGTCGGCCAGGGACTCAGCGTCGACGCCGGCGACCGTGAGCGACGCCAGCGGCAGCCGCACCCGCAGGCCGTGGTCCTCGCGGAGGCGCAGCGCCGTCGACGCCACGTCGCGCAACCGGTCCATGCGGGACACCAGGTCGGGGTCGGCGGGCAGGTCGTCGGGGTCGGGCCAGTCGGCCAGGTGCACCGAGTCGCCGCCGGTGAGGCCACCGTGGACCTCCTCCATCACCATCGGCAGAAACGGGGCCGCCGCCCGGGCGAAGGTGACCAGCACCGTGTAGAGCGTGTCGTGGGCGTCGCGCTTGTCGGCCTCGTTGGCGGCTGAGGCCTTCGCCCAGAAGCGGTCGCGGCTGCGGCGGATGTACCAGTTGTTGAGTGCGTCGATGAATCCCTGCAACTCAGCCGTGGCACCCGGAAGGTCGTAGGCGTCCATCCGCTCGGTGACCGCCTCGACCATCGCCCGGGTCTTGGCCAGCAGGTAGCGGTCGAGCACGCTGGTGGCGTCGGTGCGGAACTCGGCCCGGTGCCCGTCGACGTTCGCGTAGAGCGTGAAAAACGAGTAGGCGTTCCAGATCGGCAGCAGTACCTGGCGGACCACGTCGTCGATGCCGCGGTCGCTGATGCGCAGGTCGCCGCCGCGCACGATGTTGGCCGACATCAGGTACCAGCGCAGGGCGTCGGAGCCCTGCTTCTGGAAGATCTCGGTCGGTTCGGTGTAGTTGCGCAGCTTCTTGGAGAGCTTGGCACCGTCCTCGGCCAGCAGGATCCCGTGGCAGATCACGTTCTGGAATGCCGGCCGGTCGAACAGGGCCGTGGCCAGGACGTGCATCGTGTAGAACCAGCCGCGCGTCTGGTTGATGTACTCGACGATGAAGTCGGCGGGGAAGTGGTCCTCGAACCACTGCTCGTTCTCGAACGGGTAGTGGAACTGAGCGAACGGCATGGAGCCAGACTCGAACCAGCAGTCCAGCACCTCGGGCACCCGCCGCATCGTCGATTTCCCGGTCGGGTCGTCGGGATTGGGGCGGGTCAACTCGTCGATGAACGGCCGGTGCAGGTCGTCGGGTCGCACCCCGAAGTCGGCCTCGATCTCGTCGAGGCTGCCGTAGACGTCGACCCGCGGGTGGTCGGGGTCGTCGCTGCGCCACACCGGGATCGGCGAGCCCCAGAAGCGGTTGCGGCTGATCGACCAGTCGCGGGCGCCGTCCAGCCACATGCCGAAGCGGCCGTCGCGGACGTGGCCCGGCACCCAGTTGATGTCGGCGTTGATGGCCAGCATCCGGTCCCGGAAGTCGGTGACCTTGACGTACCAGGACGAGATGGCCTTGTAGATGATCGGCGTGTCGGTGCGCCAGCAGTGCGGGTAGTTGTGCTCGTAGGTGTCGTGGCGGACGACCCGGCCGGTCTCCTTGAGGTGCCGGATGATGTCGGGGTTGGCCTCGAACACGTTGGTGCCGGCCCAGTCGGCGACCTCGTCAGTGAAGCAGCCCTGGTCGTCGACGGGGACCACCCGGCCGATCGGGATGCCGTTGGCCTCGCAGGTGACCTGGTCGTCCTCGCCGAAGCCGGGCGCCATGTGGACGACGCCGGTGCCCTCGGCGGCGTCCACGAAGTCGGCGCCGAGTATCCGGAAGGCGTCGGTGCGGTCGGCGAAGTACGGGAACAGCGGCGTGTAGGTGCGGCCCACCAGGTCGGCGCCGGTGAGCGTGCCGGCGGGCTCGGTGCCCTCCAGTTGGGCGGCGTAGCGCTCGACGGCGCCGGCGCCGAGGACGTAGACGGCGCCGTCCGCGCCGCGGTGCAGCGAGTACTCGACGTCGGGACCCACGGCGATGGCCAGGTTGGACGGCAGCGTCCACGGGGTGGTGGTCCAGGCCAGCAGGCGCATCGGGCCCGGGTCGCCGTCGGCCGGCTCGAGGTCGAACGCCACCGTGATGGCCGGGTCCTGGCGGGGGCGGGTGGCGTCGTCGAGGCGGATCTCGAAGTTGGACAGCGGCGTCTCGGCGCCCCACGAGTACGGCATCACCCGGAACGCCTCGTAGACCAGGCCCCTGTCCCAGAGTTGTTTGAACGCCCACAGGACCGACTCCATGTAGTCGCGGTCCATGGTCTTGTAGTCGTGCTCGAAGTCGACCCAGCGGGCCTGTCGGGTGACCGTCTTCTCCCACTCGCCCGTGTAGCGCATCACCGACGAGCGGCAGTGGGCGTTGAACGCCTCGATGCCGTACTCGAGGATGTTGGCCCGGCCCGACACCGGCAGCTGGTTTTCGACCTCCATCTCGGCGGGCAGGCCGTGGCAGTCCCAGCCGAACCGGCGGGTGACCTTGTGGCCCCGCATCGTCTTGTAGCGGGGGACCACGTCCTTCACGTAGCCGGTGAGGAGGTGCCCGTGGTGGGGCAGGCCGTTGGCGAACGGCGGCCCGTCGTTGAACGTGAATTCGAGCTCGGCGGGGCGGGCGTCGACCGAGGCGGCGAAGGTGCCCTCGGCCGCCCAGCGCTCGAGGGCCCGCTCCTCGATGGCGGGAAAGTCGGCTTTGCCGACGTCCGGGTAGGGGCCGGCTTTGCCGACGTCCGGGTAGGGCTGCTCGTCACTCATGACCGGGAGCAGGCTAACGGCGCGCCCTCCCGGTCGGGGGAAGGGCGGGTCAGGCCAGCAGGCGGGTCTTGCCGAAGATGGAGCCGAAGAGGAGGCGGCCGTCGTCGTCGAGGTGGACGCCGGCGCCGAGGGTGTTGAACCGCGAGTTCCCGAGCGTCCACGAGCCGACCGACCCACCGGTGGTCCAGTCGAGCGCCTCGATGGTCCACTTACCGCCCCGGGTGCCGCAGGTGTAGACGAGGTCGGCCCCCTGGCTCACGTACGGCACCGAGTTGGGCGAGCTCACCTCGGTGTTCACCCAGGCCTCTCGCAGCTCCCGGGCCACCGGGTCCCACTCGTACTTGTGGAGGCCGAACGGGGTGTAGCTGTCGTGGTGGCCGAGGAAGAAGCACAGCAGCCGCGACCCGCGCTGGGGCAGCCAGTCGGGTAGCGACGACGGCTCGTTGTTCACCGTCATGGCCCCGTAGCCCGACACCGTGATCGACTGCTCGGTCTGGATGGCCAGCCGTCCGGGGTCGCCCATGTGGGCGGGACCCAGGCCGGCGATGCGGCGGGACGGGGCACCGGGCAGCCGCTCCCAGTCCTCGGGGATGGCGTCGCGCCACAGGAGGGTGATGTTGACGACCGGGTCGCCGTCGCCGATCACCACGAACCGGTCCTCGTCGGGGCCGAAGCCCATCAGCGACGGCGTGGTGCCCGATCCGGTGCCGTTGCCGTTGCCGTTGCGGTACTCGGCGATCCACGCCCCGTCGGCCTCGTCCAGCGAGAGCCGGTCGCCGGTCCACACCACCCGGTGGGTGTGGTCGACCGAGCTCACGTAGATGCCGCCGTCCTCGTCCACGCAGCAGCTGGTGCGGACCCAGCCGTAGCCGGTGTTGCCGCGCTGCTCCTCCATGCGGGCGCAGTGGTCGGCGGCCTCCTCGGCGGCCCGGGGCAGCCGGATCGCCTCGTACGACGAGAAGTCCCGCTCGAGGCACACCACCCAGCCGTGGTCGGTGGTGAGCACCAGGCGGCCGTCGAACGTGAGGTTGACGCCGACGAAGGAGCCGTCGATGCCGTCGGGCCGGTCCCAGCGGGCCGTCTCGACGATCGCCGAGTGGCGGTCGCCGGGGACGGCGTCGGCGTAGGCCACGGCGTGGTCGCGGCGGCCGAGGAACAGGGTGTGCTCGTGGTCGAGCAGGGCGTAGACGCCGTCGAGGCCGGTGAGGTGGCGCATGGCCAGGTCGGCGGCGTGCAGGATCGCCTCGTCGCCATCCAGCTCGTCGAGCCCGGCCAGGTCGGCCTCGAGGACGTCGGGGTCCGACTGGGCAACGCCCGGTATGGCGTAGGTGGCGAGTACCTCGAGGGTCTCGGCGTCGAGCTTGGCCAGCTGTTCGCGGCCGTTCGACCAGATCACCCGCCGACCGTCGGGGTAGGGCCCCGTGAGGAGGCTGCCGAAGTGGCCGGGGCCCAGCCGGGCGTGGAGGCGCTGGTCGTCGGCGACCACCACGTGCCCGTCGGGACGGGGACCGGTGAGGGCGGTGCTGTCCTGCTGGTCGCAGCGCCCGTGCGCGATCGGGTTCTCGGAGTCGGCGAGGAACGGGTTGCGCGGGCCGGGATGCATGTCGTCGCCTGGGGAATGTCGCCTAGGCAGCGGGGGCGTCGCCCGCCACGCCGACCCGGTGCACGACCCGCCGGCCCTCGAAGTCGAACAGGGCGTAGTGCTGGGTGACCCGGTTGTCCCAGACCACCACGTCGCCTTCGGCCCAGCGGTGCCGGTAGGTGAAGTCGGGGCGCTGGGTGTGCCGGATGAGGAACGGCAGGATGGCCGTCGACTCGTCGGGCGGCAGGTTCACGATCCGCCGGGTGAAGATGTCGTTGACGAACAGCGCCCGTTGCCCGGTCTCGGGGTGGGTGACGACGACGGGGTGGACAGCACCGATGCCGGGGGTGATCTCGTGGTAGGCCCGCCGGTCCTCGAGCAGTGTCTTGAGGCCGTTGGAGAGCTCGTCCCAGGCGGCGCAGCAGTTGGCCCACATGGTGTCGCCGCCGACCTCGGGGTTGACCCGCATGCAGAGCACGGCGGCCTTGGGGATGACGGGCCGGAAGGTCACGTCGGTGTGCCAGCGGTCGGCCTTGTAGCCGCCGGCGCTGTCGAACACGACGATGTCGGGGTGGTCGGGGAGGCTCTCGAGGTGCTCCTCACCGGGCTCCGGTTCGCCGAAGGCCCGGGCCAGGGCGATGTGCTGCTCGGGCGTCGGGTGGAGGCCGCGCAGGACCAGTACCTGGTGGTCGAGCAGCGCCTGGTCGAGTTCGGCCCGGGCGTCGTTGTCGTGCAGCAGCCGGTCCAGGTCGGGGTCGACGACCTCGGCGGCGATGCGCCCGGAGAGTGGGCGAAGTTCGAGGATGCGGGTTGCGGGCATGGGGTCTCCTCGGGGGTTCTCAGGAGGCGGTCACCGAAGGCCGGTAGGTCCAGTCGGCGCTGGGCGAGCCGCCGCCGAGCCGCTCGAAGCCGCGCATCAGGTCGCGCACGGCGTCGAGGGCGTCGTCGTCGTGGAGGTCGGCGAACACCAGGCGGTAGCGGTCGAGCAGGTCGGCGAAGACGGCGTCGTGGAAGGCGGCGCCCTGGTCGGTGAGGGCGACGAGGCGGCCCCGGCCGTCGGCGGGGTCGGGGAGGCGCTCGATCCAGCCGGCCTCTTCGAGGCGGCGCAGCGTGGCGGTCAGGCCGCCGGAGGTCTGGACGATGAAGCCGGCGATGGCGCTGGGGCTGAGGCGCTCGTCGCGGTGGTGCAGGAGCATGAGGACCTGCATCTCGGCGGGCGTCGTGCCGTGGGCGCGGCTGTGCTCGGCGAGGAACTGCTCGTTGAGGCGCCCGAGTCGGGTCAGGAGCAGGGCGAGGGTGGTGGTGTCCACGCCCAGCAGACTACTCGCCAACTACCTTTCTAGCAAGTCAGAAGTCAGTTGGCGCCGGTGGCCCGCTGCCGCAACTCGACCTTCAGGACCTTGCCACTGGCGTTGGTGGGCAGGGCATCCACCACCGCGAATCGGCGAGGCGACTTGTAGTTGGCCATCTCGGCCCGCGCCCACGCCACCAGGTCGTCCGGGTCCGGCGAGCAGCCGGACGCCGGCACCACGAACGCCATTCCCACCTCGCCGAGCCGTTCGTCGGGCACCCCGACCACCGCCACCTGGGCGATCTCGGGATGCGCCAGCAGCAGGCCCTCGACCTCGGCCGGGTACACGTTGAACCCGCCGTTGATGAACATGTCCTTGAGCCGGTCGGTGATGTCGAGGTAGCCCGCCTCGTCCATCACCCCGATGTCGCCGGTGTGCAGCCAGCCGTCGGCGTCGATGGCCTCGGCGGTCTGCCCGGGGTCGTCGAGGTAGCCCGACATCAGGTTGTAGCCGCGCACCACCACCTCGCCCGGCTCGCCGCGTGGCACCTCGGCGCCGTCGGGTCCGACGACCAGCACCTCGACGTCGTCGATGGCCCGGCCGGAGGTGGCCGAGATCACCTCGGGCGGGTCGTCGTGGCGGCACATCGTGGCGATCCCCGACGCCTCGGTGAGGCCGTAGCCGGTGATCACCGTCTCGAAGCCGAGGGTGTCGCGCATGGCGTGGATCAGCGGCACCGGCACCGGCGCCGCCCCGGTCACCGCCAGGCGCAGCGACGACAGGTCCAGGTCGCCCACGTCGGGGTGGTTGAGGATCGTCTGGTAGATCGCCGGCGGGCCGGGCAGCATCGAGATGCGCTCCTCGGCCACCCGGGCCATCACCGCCGGCACGTCGAACACCGGATGCGGCACCAGCGTCGCCCCCGTTATGAGGCAGGCCAGGATCCCCGAGTTCAGCCCGAAGGCGTGGAAGAAGGGGTTGACCACGAGGTAGCGGTCGTCCCGCCGCAGCCCGACCACGTCGCTCCACGACCGGAACGCCCGGCACACGGCGCCGTGGCGCAGCATGGCGCCCTTCGGGGCGCCCGTGGTGCCCGACGTGAACATGACGTGGCAGCAGTCGTCCGGCCCGACGGCCGCCGAACGGGCCGCCCGGTCGGCATCGTCGACGCCCGCGGCCGCCGCCAGGAAGTCGTCCCACGAGGTGCACCCCGGTGGGACCGAGCCCCGCAGCACCACCGTCTCCTCGAGGCCGCCGCCCGCGCCCGCCTCGGCCAGCAGCGCCACGTAGTCCGTGTCGAGGAAGTCGGTGACGGTGAACAGCACCTTGGCCGACGTGCGGTCGAGCAGGTCGCCGGCCTCGCGGCCCTTGAACCGGGTGTTGATCGGCACCAGCGTGGCGCCGGCGCAGTGGGCGCCCAGGGCCGCCACCGCCCACTCGGCCACGTTGGGCGCCCAGACGGCGACGCAGTCGCCGGGCTCGACGCCGCGGGCCATCAGGGCCCGGGCGGCCTCGCGGATCCGGTCCCGGTAGGCGGCGTACGAGCAGCGCAGGTCGCCGTCCACGAAGGCCTCATGGTCGCCGAAGCGCTCGGCGGCCTCGTCGACGAGGCGGGGGATCGTCGTTTCCGGCACGGCGGCGACCCTACGTGGCGGCTTCCGGGCGCCGCCAGACCAGCGGGATGCCCGGATGGTCGACCACGTCGGCGCCGTCCAGTTCTGGGACGTGGTGGGGCTTGGTCGGGGCGCCGGGCCGGAGCCGGTGCCGGACGCCGTCGCCGCAGTAGCGAACCGAGACCGCGCGACGGCGGGCCGTACTCGACCGGTTGGCGCCGGCCCCGTGGAGCGTGGCGGCGTGGTGCACCACCACGTCCCCCGGCAGCGCGTCGAACCGGACCAGGTCGGGGTGGTCGTCGCCGGGCCGCAACTCGGGCACCGGCAGGCCCTCGCTGCCGGGCAGGGGCTCGGCGGTGACGAACCAGTTCGGTTGGTAGACGTCGCCGGTGGCGTGGGATCCCCGCAGGTAGGCGACGGCACCGGTCTCGGCCGTGACGGCGTCCAGCGGCACCCACGTCGTGCAGATGCGGTCTCCCTCGAGGTGGAAGTAGCCGAGGTCCTGGTGGATGGCGGTCTCCTCGGCGGTGCCGGGCTCCTTGACCAGCACCGAGTCCTCGTAGAGGTGGATGCGGGTGGCGTCGAGCAGCGCACCGGCGATGGCAGGCAGCGGGGATCGCATGGCGAAGGCGGCCAGGTCCTCGTCGTGGCGCCAGTGGTCGACACCCGACAGGAAGCGGCCGCCACCGGTGCGATCGTCGGTCAGCAGGTCCACGCCGAGTCCGGCAGCCAGGTCGGCGCCCATGCTGGTCAGGTCGGTCGTGACCGCGGCGTCGGCGAGCGTGCGCTCGAGGGGGCCGGCCAGGTGGTCCAGCCAGGCGGTCGGGAGGATGCCGGGGAGGTGGACGACGCCGTCACGCCGGAACGACGCGACCTCGTCGGCGGTGACCGGCCGCAGCGGCTCGGCCGGCAGGGGGGAAGGGGCGCCCATGGTCCCGGTCGGAGCCCTACTCCTCCTCGTCGGCGGGTGCCTCGTCGGCGACCTCGGCGTCGTCGTCGCTGGCCTCGGCGGCTTCGGGCTCGTCGGTGGCTTCGGGCTCGTCGGTGGCTTCGGGCTCGTCGGTGGCTTCGGGCTCGTCGTCGTCGCTGGCCTCGGTGGCTTCGGGCTCGTCGTCGTCGCTGGCCTCGGCGGTGGCTTCGGGCTCGTCGGTGG
>DEAL01000007.1:27709-29548 GCA_002346745.1 Candidatus Neomicrothrix sp. UBA2983
CGTCGGTGGCTTCGGGTCCGTCGGCGGCTTCGGGTTCGTCGGTGGCTTCGGGTTCGTCGGCGGCTTCGGATTCGTCGCTGGCCTCGGGCTCGGGCTCCTTGCCGTCGCGGATGTCCTGCCAGGCCTGGAGGGCCTCGCGCCAGGCGGCCTCCGCCTCGGCCACGGCCTCGGCGCCCTTGGCCTGCTGCACGGCGGCGGCGGCCTCGTCCTTGGCCCGCTCGGCCTTGGCCAGTCGCTTGGCCGCCGCGGCGGCCTCCTTCTGGGCCTCGGCGCGCCGGTTGAAGAGCAGCAGGGCCTTCTGGGTGTCCTCGTCGATGTCGACCATGGCCCCATGATCGCCCATCAAACGCCGTGTCACACCCCTCCGCAGGGAAGTCGGGTCCTCAGGCCGCCTCAGAGCAGCGGCCGCACCTGCTCGCCGAAGGCCGCCAGCTGATCGAGGTACTCGGTGAGGCTGCGCCCCCGGAACTTGAGATGGAACACGTTGGCGCCCACCGCCCGGTCCTCGCGCAGCGACTCGGCGATCTGCTCGGGATCGCCCGTCAGCCAGGCCGGCGGCAGGTCGTTGGGCGGATCGCCGATGTAGGCCCAGCCCGGCATGATTCCGACGTCGAAGGCGGCGTCGCCCCGACCCGTCTCCTCGGCGGCGCGGCGGATCGTGTCGAGGATCTCCGGGTACTGGTCGCGCGGCGCTCCCATCGGGATGTAGCCGTCGCCCCGGTGGCCGCAGCGACGCCAGGCGGCCGGCCCGGCGCCGCCGACCCAGATCGGCAGGTCGCCGCCGGGCGGCCCGGGCGACACGCCCACGTCGGCGTAGGCGTACTGCTCGCCCTCGTGGCTCACGTAGGTGTCGGCCCAGGCGCCCCGGACGGCGTCGATGCACTCGTCCAGCAGGCGGCCCCGCCGGTGGTAGTCGACGCCGAGCGCCTCGAACTCGGCCTCGACGTGGCCGGCGCCGACGCCCAGGATCGCCCGGCCGCCGGTGAGGTGCGACAGGGTGCCGAACGCACTTGCGGTGAGCAGCGGGTGCCGGTAGGCGGCGATCCACACCACCGACAGCAGGTGGATCCGTTCGGTCTGGGCGCCCAGCCAGGACAGCGTCGCCACCGGATCGTACCAGGTGGTGCGCATGTTGGCGGCGTACTCGTTGTCGGGGATCGCCACATGGTCGCACACGCCGACGAAGTCGAGGCCTGCGGCCTCGGCGGCCCGGGCGACGGTGGCCAGGTCGTCGACGGTGGCGTCGTCCTCCCACGGGTCGACGAGCGCGCGGGTCAGGGTCTGGATGGGGAGCTGGACGCCGTAGAGCGCCCCGCCGTCGGGGACCAGGTTGGCCATGCGTTCCTCCGTGCGGTCTGCGCTCAGGATGGCACGCCGGCACGTGCCGGGGTCACTCGGCGGCCAGCTCGGTCAGTTGCGACCGCCCGTCACTCGGCGGCGGCCAGCAGCGCCCGTGCCCGACGCACCACCGGCTCGTCGACCATGCCGCCGTCGACCTGGATGGCGGCGTCGCCACGGGCCGTGGCGGTCTCCCACGCCTCGACCACCCGGGCCGCCCAGGCCACCTCGTCGTCGGAGGGCCGGAAGCCCCGGTGGGCGAGTGGCACCTGGGCGGGATGGATGCAGAGCTTGCCGGCGAAGCCCAGCGTGCGGGCCTCGTCGGCCTCGGCGAGGAAGCGGTCCTCGTCGCCGAAGTCGGCGGTGACCATGTCGACGGCGTGGGCGCCACCCAGCCGGGCCGCCTGGGCGACCTGGACGCGTGCGACGGTCACCTCGGCGTTGCCGGGCGTGCGGACCCCGCCGAGGTCCGCGACGTAGTCCTCGGCGCCGAAGTAGCAC
>DEAL01000004.1:0-14979 GCA_002346745.1 Candidatus Neomicrothrix sp. UBA2983
CGGGCTCAGGCTCGGCAGGAGCCGCCGGCTCGACCTCGGTTGCCGGGGCCTCGGGCGCGGGCGCGGCCGCCGGCGAAGCCGCCGGTTCTTCGCCGCGCTGCGCGGCCAGCACTGCCCGGCCCTTCGCCGCCGGCCCGTCCTTGGGTCGCCGCGGCGGAACCGGGGGCGGTGCCGGTGCATTCGTCGGGCGTCCGGCGACCAGCGCCTGCTCCAACTGCTCGATGCGGCGGACCAGGTCGGCGAGCACCGTCGGATCGCCGCCGGAGGGGGCGGCATCGCCCGACCCGGTCAGCCGGACCAGGGCCACCTCGAGGTCGACGCGGGGATCGGGTGCGCGGCGCATGTCGACGAGGGCGCTGCCGAGCATCTCCAGGGCACGCGTGATCGCCGCCGGCGTCACCGACTCGGCGAACGACTCGGCCCGGGACCGGTCGGCGTCCGACAACTGCTCGGGCGGCACGCCCATGCGGACGAGGAAGGCGTCGCGCAGGGCCGCCAGGAGGGCCTCGCCCAGCACCCTCGGCTCGCGCCCGCGGGCGATGCCCGTGGCCACGGCCGACAGGGCGGCGGTGGCGTCGGCGTCGGCCAGGGCGCCCAGCAGGTCGGCGACCGTCGAGTCGTCGGAGGTCATGCCGCCGGCCACGACACGGTCCAGCGCCGACAGGGTGTCGCGCGCCGACCCCCGCCCGGCCCGGACAGCGTGTGCCCGGCCCTCCTCGTCGACCTCGAGGCCGGCGTCGGCGACCACCTCGTCGACCAGCGCCCGCAACTCCTCGGCGGAAAGCAGCCCCAGTTCGAGGTGCTGCGCCCGGCTGCGGATGGTCTCGACGACCTTGTGCGGCTCGGTGGTGGCCAGCACGAACACGACGTGGTCCGGCGGCTCCTCGAGGGTCTTGAGCAGGGCGTTCTCGGCGCCGGACGTGAGCATGTGGACCTCGTCGAGGAGGTACACCTTGGTGCGGCCCGGCGTGCCGAGGGCCACCTTGGCCAGCAGGTCGCGGACATCGTCGACCTTGTTGTTGGAGGCGGCGTCCAACTCGTGGAGGTCGAACGAGCGGCCGGCCTCGACCGCCAGGCAGGACTCGCAGGCGCAGCAGGGCTCGCCGTCGGCGAGTGCCGTGCAGTTGAGAACCTTGGCGAGGATGCGGGCGGCGGTGGTCTTGCCGGTACCGCGGGGCCCACTCAACAGGTAGGCGTGGTGGACGCGGTCCTCCCGGACGGCGTTGCGGAGCGCCGCCACCACGTGGTCCTGACCCCGGACCTCGGCGAAGCGCTGCGGCCGGTAGCGGCGATAGAGGGATGTGTACTCCATGCGCCGCTCACCCTACAGCGGCACCGCGACACGCTCCGGGGCGTGCCGCGGGCCATTGCACGGCGGAGGGAGTGGGATTCGAACCCACGGTGACCAGGGGCCACACACGCGTTCCAGGCGTGCCGATTCGTCCGCTCTCGCATCCCTCCGGAGCCCCGTCCGAGGACGGGATTCGGCCCCCAAGGCTACCGGCGTCGCCCGAACCGGAGCACGGGCATCCGACCCGCCGGGTAGCGTTGGCCCTGCACCCGCCTTCGAGTGTGGCGGTCGGGTCCTGTGCGACCGGGGCCCGTGAACCGAGTCAGGGCCGGAAGGCAGCAGCTCTCAGCGGAACCCCCGGGGTGCCGCAGATCGCCTGGCCGCCACGCTCGAGGGCGGGTGTGCCGCGCCGGCACGGGTCGGACCTAGGGTCCCCGCCATGACCGACGGGACCGACCATGCGCTGATGCAGGTGGCCCTCGAGGAGGCCCGCCTTGCGGCCGACGCCGGCGAGGTCCCGATCGGGGCCGTGGTCGCCGTCGGAGGCGAGGTCGTGGCCCGCCGCCACAACGAACGCGAAGCCGGAGGCGACCCCACGGCCCACGCCGAGGTGCTCGCCCTGCGCGATGCCGCTGCGGCGACCGGCTCCTGGCGACTCGACGACGCCACCCTCCTGGTCACCCTCGAGCCCTGCCCGATGTGCGCTGGCGCCGCCTGGGCGGCACGGATCGGCCGCGTCGTCTACGGCGCCCCCAGCAGCGAGGCCGGCTCGCTGGGTTCGCTGTACCACCTCGGCGCCGACCCGCGCCTCAACCACGAGTTCCCGGTCGTGCACGGCGTGTGCGCCGACGAGTGCACCGCCCTGTTGCAGGGCTTCTTCGCCGACCGGCGCTGAGCCGCGTCCGGCGATCCCCGTTGGCCGGGTTCCACCCGCTGGCTAGCCTCGCCGGTGGAAGGTTGCCAGAGCGGACGAATGGGGCGGCCTCGAAAGCCGTTGTGGCCTCCGGGTCACCATGGGTTCGAATCCCATACCTTCCGCCATCCCGACGGCCCCGGCTCCGGCCGGGGTCGTTACGCGTCCGGCCTCAGTCCTCGTGGCGGTAGGCGGTGGCCTTCGGCTTGACGGGACGGGCGAACCAGAGAGGCCGGCGCAGGCCGCCGGGGCCGGGGCCGGGGCGGGTCTTGGCCAGCCACTCCTCGAACACGGCGTGCGAGGCGTCGGTGTCGACGACCACGTCGCCGTACTCGTCGCCCGCCTTGACGGGGCCGACGGTCACCCGCTGCAGCCAGCAGTGCATGCCGCTGATCGGGTCCGGTTGGACCGGGAACGTCAGGTTCTGGTGGACGCCGGTGTCGGACCACCAGATCCGGCCGGTGTCGGGCTCGTCGCTGACGTAGGGCTCGGCGCCGTGCTCGCGACGCAGCCGCCAGCGGCCGTCCCCGTCCCGGCTGATCGACGCCTTGCCGGCCCCCCACGACCGGGCCTGGTCCTCGTCGAGTCGCCAGCGGCCCATGTGGTGGCTGGCCGCCACGACGCCCGGACGGATGCCCTCGGTGCGCCAGGCGGAGATCACGAAGTGGCCGGTGCGGGTGGTGATCCGGACCAGGCCGTTCTCCTCGATGCCGAGTTGCTCGGCGTCGGACGGGTGCACCCACAGCGGATGCCGGTGGCTGATCTCGTTGAGCCACTCCGAGTTGGCCGAACGGGTGTGGACCAGCGTCGGGATTCGGAACGTGGGGACGAGGATCCGTTCGCCGGCGCCGAAGTCCAGGTCCTCCCAGTGGACCTGGCTGCGGATGAACGTGGGCGCGGCGTACTCCGGCCAGCCCCAGTCGCGCATTGTCGGCGAGAACAGCTCCAGCTTCTTGGACGGCGTCGGGAAGCCGAACTTGGCCTCGCCATCGATGTCGACCGCCGGTGAGCCGTCGCCGATGAACGGCATGTGGCCGGTGATGTCCTCGAGCGACCCGTACGAGCCGGCGGTCCCTGGGCGTCGGTAGACACCCTGGGCGTCGCGCACGGTCCCGGACAGGTCGGCCTCGGGAACGTCCCGCTCGTAGACCTGCGACTGGTCGCCGGGCAGCGAGAAGGACCCCTTGCGACGCATGTACTCCAGTGGGGTGAGGCCCTCCTCGGCGGCGGCCTCGGGGAGCCCCGGGACCGACCCCTCGAACAGCATCGTGTAGTACTCGTCGAGGGTGAGCGGCGTACCGGGGTTCTCGACGCTCTCGAACTGCCGTCGGATTCCGAGCGAACCGTCCGGGTCGATCCGCCACGACAGGTCGATCCAGAACTCCTGCTCCTCCCAGACCTCGCCCGGGTTGGCCTCGTGGGTACGGTCGAACGACTCGCCCTCCAGTTCGGCGTGACGGCGCAGCACCGGTTGGCGGAAGCCGATCCAGCGACCGTTGTGGGTCTCGAAGCTGGCGACGTCGTGCCGCTCCGAGGCGATGCCCATCGGCAGCACGTAGTCGGCGAACCAGGCCGACTCGTTCCAGGTGGGGGTGAGCGCCACGTGGCAGCCCACCTTCTCCGGGTCGGACAGCACCTCCAGCCAGGTGAAGCCGTCCGGGTTGGTCCAGACCGGGTTGTAGACGCGGGTGAAGTACGTGTCGAGGCGCCCCCGCCCGGACTTGAGGAAGTGGGGCAGCAGGATCGACAGCTCGTGGTGGGTGAGCGGATACTCGTCGGGCCAGGTCAGGTGGTTCCACTCGCCCTGGGGCTCTGGGTGGATCGGGGTGACCGGGATGAACTTGTTCCAGCCGTTGGCGTTGGTGCCGCCCTCGGTTCCGACGCTGCCGGTGAGGACGTTCACGAACCAGAGGCAGCGCGACACCTGCCAGCCGCCCTCGTTGCCGGCCGACGAGGCCCGCCAGGTGTGGCCGGCGAACCCGCCGAGGCCGTCGCCGATCACCCGGGCGACCTCGCGGATGCGGTCCTCGTCGATGCCGCACACCCGGGCCGCCTCGGCCGGGGTGTACTCGGCGTAGTGGTCGAGCAGGGCCGGGCCGACGTTGTCGAACACGGGGTCGAGGTCGGGCCGGGTCTCGGTGAGGAAGGTCTCCCAGTTGACCCAACGCTCGACGAATGCCTTGTCCCAGGTCTCGTTCTCGACCAGCAGCCGGGCGATGGCGAGCAGCAGGAAGGCCTCGGTGCCGGGCCACGCCGAGAACCAATGGTCGGCCTGGGAGGCGGTGTTGGAGAGCCGGGGGTCGACGCAGACGATCGTGGCGCCGTTGCGCTTGCCCTCGAGGATCCGCTGGGCGTGCGGGTTGAAGTAGTGCCCGGCCTCGAGGTGCGACGAGATCAGGAAGATGACCTTGGCGTTGGCGAAGTCGGCCGACGGACGGTCGAACCCCATCCAGGTGGCGAAGCCGACTCGGGCGCCACTCGAGCAGATGTTGGTGTGGCTGTTGTGGCCGTCGATGCCCCACGAGTGCAGGACCCGCTCCATGTAGCTGTCGTCGCCCATCCGACCGACGTGGTACATGAACTCGTGCTTCCGGCCCTCCCGGAAGGCGGTGCCGATGCGGGTACCGATCTCGTCGAGGGCCTGGTCCCAGGTGATGCGCTCCCAGAGGCCCTCGCCGCGCTCACCCACCCGCTTCATGGGGTGCAGGATCCGTTCGGGGTCCTCGACCTGGTTGAGGGTGGCGGGGCCCTTGGCGCAGTTGCGGCCTCGGCTGGCGGGGTGAACCGGGTTGCCCTCGAACTTGGCGATCTTCCCGGTGTCCTTGTCGACATAGGCCAGCAGGCCGCAGTTGGCCTCGCAGTTGAAGCAGGTGGTCGGCACCAGCCGGAAGCGTCGCTCGACGCGCTCTGGCCAGGCCTTGGCGTCGAGGGCCCGGTGGTCGTCCCACTGCTCCTCGGGCGGGTAGGCGGTCAGCATCGGGGGCTCCTCACGGCCGTCAAGCTGCTCATGAGAGGGGCACGGACTGTCCGGCCCGCACGTAGGCGTCCTCGTAGGCGAACAGCCCGACCAGCGCCACCAGGCCACCGATCGCCGTCGGGACCTCGCCGAGATTGGGGGCGACCAGAAGGCTGGCGGCGGCGCTGGTGGCCAACCAGGTGAGGAACCGGGAGCGTTGTGCGCCGCGGGTGAGTTCGGCGATCGCCATGGTCACGTGACGGGAGTGGCGTCCAGCCAGTTCGACGGCGACGAGGAGCACGGTGGCGACGAGACCGAGGACGAACGCGAGTCGGATCTCGCCGGCCCTGGGAAGGTGCATAAAGAGGTCGAGCACCGCGTAGGCCGCGCCGCCGGCCATGACCGCCTGGGCCAACAGGATCGGCAGCAGGATCGGCTGCTGCCAGAGGTCGCGTCCCTCGCACTGGGCGAACAGGAACGCCGTGTACCCGGCGGTCCCGAGGGCGAGGAGCACAGTCGGGACGATCAGCACCGGCAGGACGCCGCCGGCGTCGGCCAGGCCGGCCAGCCACCAGGCCGCGCAGCAGGCCGCGAACCCCCCGAGGACGTACGCCCCCTTGACCAGCCACGAAGTCCGGTTGCCGCGGGTGAGCAGGTAGTGGAAGCGGGCGGGCTGCTTGAGGTCGCCGACGAGGAGGGCGCCGGTGAGGGCGAGGAAGGCACCGGCCACGATCGGCGGCACGACGCCGACGGCGGCCTGCTCGGACCCGTGGCCGAGCAGCACCAGGAGCGCCGCCACCAACATCACGCCGGCGGCGACGGCCTTGGTGACGAGGTAGCCGGCGACCATGAAGCCCCAGGTGGGCTTGTGCTTCGTGGTGTAGGTGGTGCGGGCCATGTCGGCGCCGTCGGTCCGGGTCGGGGCGGCGGACAGGGCCACCGGCGTGGGCGTGGCGTGGTCCGGGGTGGTGTCGACCCAGATGAGGCCGTCGGGGCCGATGGCCGAAGCCAGGGGGTCGAGCGACGACGGGTCGGCACCGGCGTAGACGACCTTGGGCCGCGTGCCCTGCTCCGGTGAACGGACGAGGCCGCCGTCGGCGTGCAGTCGGGAGATCTCGGAGTCGGGGTCGTCGAGGTCGCCAACCCGGATGGCCCGGGTCGGGCAGACGATGACGCACGATGGCTCGAGCCCCTCGGTGACCCGGTGGTTGCAGAAGTTGCACTTGTGGGCGGTGCTGGTGGCCGGGTTGATGTAGATGGCGTCGTAGGGGCAGGCGTTCATGCAGGCCTTGCAGCCGATGCAGTTGCCGTCGTCGAAGTCGACGACCCCGTTGTCGGCCCGGAACAGCGCCGAGGTCGGGCAGATGGCCATGCAGGGAGCGTCGTCGCAGTGGTTGCACCGCATGACCGAGAAGTGGCGGTCCGTGTCCGGGAAGGTGCCGGTCTCGACGTACTTGAGCCAGGTGCGGTTGACGCCGAGCGGCACGTCGTGCTCGCTCTTGCACGCCACGGTGCAGGCGTGGCAGCCGATGCAGCTGCCCGAGTCCAGGACGAAGCCCAGGCGGGTCATCGGGCAGGGGCCTCCACGGTCGGTCCGCTCACCGGCGTCCGGTCAGCGGATGGCCCGCGGGCGGATGCCGTCGCAGACGAGGTCGAGCAGGTGGCCGAAGGTGTCGTCGGTGTCCTGGGGCTGGGGGAAGCCGTCCCCGGCCTCGAGGTGGGCGAAGCCGTGGAAGGCGGCCCGCAGGGTGCCCGCCGCGTGGACCTGCTCGTCGGCGGCGAGGTCGTAGCCGGCCAGGGCCTGGCCCAGCACGGCGACCACGCGCTCTACGGCGGCCTCGAGCTCTGCGTCACCGGCGCAGGGGTAGCGGTCGGTGGCGGCATAGAGGCCCGGGTGGTCGCGGACCATGGCCCGCCAGGCCTCGCCAACGGCCCGCACGGCGTCGTCGCCGGCTACGCCGACGGCCGCGGCGGCCAGTCGCTCGGCGAGGATCTCCCGGCCACGAAGGCCGAGCAGCCGGACGAGGGCGTCGTAGTTGTCGACGTGCCGGTAAAGGGCGGGCTGTCGGACGCCGAGCTGGTTGGCGACGCGGGTGAGGGTGACGGCGTCGAGGCCCTCCTCGTCGGCGAGGGCCGCGGCGACTGAGACCACCTGGTCGGTGTCGAGCGTGCGGCGGCTCATGCCCTCACCCTAGCGTTAGTGCCTCTCACAGACCAGTTAGAGGTCATACTGCACCGGAGCGCTCACCACACCACCGCTGCCGCGCCAGCCGCCACGGCCACGGCTCCCACGAGCGCCCGGAGACCCAGCGCCTCCCGGGCCAGCAGGACCCCCAGCACCACCGACACCTGGCGCAGTCCCGCCACCTGCCCCGCCTGCGCCTGCTGGAACGCCAACAGGACGAGGGCGTAGGCGGTGCCCTGCCCGACGCCGATGAGGACCCCGGGTCCGAGCGACGATCGGAGTCGAGCCGGTTCGGGACGCCGGACGACCAGCACGAGCATGGAACTCAGCAGCATCACGACGGACAGGTAGCCCAACGAGCCGGTGAGGTCCACGGCCCGGGCATCGATCACCGAGTAGACCACGGTCCCGAAGCCCGTCAGCACCGCCATCCCCACCGCACGTCCCTCCCGCAGTCGGGCACCCAGCCCGGCCAGCAGCAGCAGGCCCGCCGTGAGGACCAGGAGCCCGACCGCCGTCGCCGCCGACGGCGACTCGTCCAGCAACCACCAGCCACCGAGGCCGACCAGCAGTGGCGCCGTCCCCCGGGCGATCGGATAGGCCACGCTCAAGCTGCCGTCCCGGTAGGCCGACCCGAGGCAGCCCATGTAGACCGCCTGCGCCAACGCGGACGCCAGGACCCAGCCCCACACCTCGGTCGGGGCGTCGTGGGCCAACGCCGGCAGGAGGGCGACCCCGACGCAGAGGTACGACGTGGCGATCACCACCTCGGGGTCCGCCAGGCGGTGGAGGCGTGCGTTCCAACCGGCGTGAACGACCGTGGACACGAGGACCAGGAGGACCGCCTCGAGGGGCACGGGCCCGCCCCCCTACGAGGACCGGGACTGGAGGCCGGCGATCACCGCCACGTCCACGATGTCGTCGGCCGAACAGCCCCGGGACAGGTCGTGCAGCACCCCGTCGAGGCCCTGCAGCAGCGGCCCGTAGGCCCGCGCCCCGGCGAGGCGCTCGGTGACCTTGTAGGCGATGTTCCCGCTGTCGAGGTCGGGAAAAACGAACACGTTGGCCGCACCCGCCACCGGCGAGCCGGGCGCCTTGGCCACCGCCACCTCCGGTACCCAGGCGGCGTCGAACTGCAACTCCCCGTCGACCGCCAGGTGGGGGGCCAGCCGACGCACCTCGGCGGTCGCCGCCCGGACCTTGTCGACCCGGGGATGCTCGGCGCTCCCCTTCGTGGAGAACGACAGCATCGCCACCCGGGGCTCCTCGCCGACGAGGGCGGCGTGGGAACCGGCCGTCGACACGGCGATCGAGGCCAACTGCGCGACGTCGGGGTCGGGCACCACGCCGGCGTCGCCGTAGGTGATCCCACGCCCGTCGGGCAGCACCATCACGAAGCAGCTGCTCACCACCGAGACCCCCGGCGCCACGCCGAGCACCTTGAGCCCGGCACGGACCACGTCGGCAGTGGACCGGGTGGCGCCGGCCACGGCGGCGTCGGCCCGCCCGGCGCGCACCAGCAGCGCGGCGGCCACCACCGGATCGGCCGGATCGAGGCCGGCGTCGGACGCCGGCCCGCAGGCCGGGTCGGCGGGGTCGATCGACGGCTCGACGACCTCGGCCAGGCCCTCGGACCGCAGCCGCTCGGCGGCGGCGTCGGCCCGTGGGTCGCCCAGGTCCGCGAGGACCACGCTCACCGGGTCGGCCGTCGCCCGCTCGTACCAGCCGGCGACCAGCGACGGGACGTCCATCAGGTGGATCAGCCCTTGCCGCGCCAGGGGATGAGGCGGGCCTCGAGAAGGCGCATAACATCGTGCAGCGCCTCGACCGAACCGCCCTTGGGCAGTTCGTAGAGCATGCTGACGTTCTGGACGGACAGGTCCTTCACCGGTTCCCCCCTTCAGGCCGACGCTGATCGTAGGCGGTTGCCGCTCAGGCGTTCTCCGACAGCCAGGCGCCCACCCGGTCGAGCACCTTGTCGGTCCGGGTCACGAGGTCGTCGACGACGGTGCCGTCGGCGATCAGCGGCGGCGAGATCGTGAGGCCCGTGTAGCCCCGGTCGTCGGGTCGGATGGTCATGCGCTGCTCGCGGACGAAGCCGCCCAGCGCACCGCCGCGCAGGCCGACCTCCTGGGCGGGGCTGAGGTCCCGGCCCGACTCGCGGTCGGCGCAGAGGTCGATGGCGTAGAAGAAGCCGGTGCCCCGGACCTCCTTCACGCACGGGTGGGCGTCGGCCAACTTGTTGAGCGACTCGGCCATGCCGGCCTCGTTGGCGAGTACGTGCTCCATGACGCCTTCGTCGCGCATGGCGGTCATGTTGGCGACGGCGACGGCGGTGGCGACCGGGTGGCCGCCGAAGGTCGATCCGTGGACGTAGGACCCCATGGGAGAGTCGTGGACGGCCTGCACGAATTGGCCGCGGATGGCGACGCCGCCGAGGGGCTGGTAGGCGGAGGTCACGCCCTTGGCGAAGGTGATCATGTCGGGGACCACGCCCATGCGCTCGCTGGCGAACCAGTGGCCGAACCGGCCGAACGAGCAGATGACCTCGTCGGCGACGAGCAGGACGCCGTGGCGGTCGCAGATGCGGCGCAACTCCTGCCAGTAGCCGTCGGGCGGCACCAGGGCGCCGCCGCCGTTCTGGATCGGCTCGGCGATGACCATGGCCACGGTCTCGGGGCCCTCGGCGAGGATCGTCTCCTCGATGGCCCGGACGCAGGACAGCTCGTCGGCGGGCGTTCCGGCGGGTGAGGTGCACTGGCGGGTGTTGGGCACGTGCCGCACGCCGTCCCACAGGTTGGGGAGGAACGGGTCGCGGAACTTGGGGATGCCGGTGACGGCGAGGGCGCCGAGGGTGGTGCCGTGGTAGGCCCAGTTCCGGGAGATGACCTTGTAGCGGCCCTCGTCGCCCCGCGAGAGGTGGTAGTTGCGGGCGAACTTGATGGCCGACTCGACGGCCTCGGAGCCCGAGCTGACGAAGAAGACCTCCGAGAGGTCGCCGGGGGCGACGTCGGCGATCATGGCCGCCGCCTCGATGGAGGGCGGGTGGGCGTTGCCCCAGTTGGTGGCGAAGGCGAGGCGGCCCATCTGGTCGGCGGCCGCCTCGGCCAGGTCGGTACGGCCGTGGCCGATGTTGACGCAGAAGAGGCCGGCCAGGCCGTCCAGCCATTCGTTGCCGTCGGTGTCGTAGAGGTAGCAGCCGTCGGCCCGCTCGAAGATGGGCAGGGCACCGCTGCGCCAGGCGGCGGCGGGGGTGAAGTGGGGGACGAGGTGGCGCTGGGCCTGCCCGCGGTGGTCGCTCATGGCACTTCCTGCTCTCGTGTGCTCTCGTGGTTCGGTGGTGGCCGGGGGACGTACACTCCGCGACCGTTCGGCGCCGACGGGCCTGCTGGGTTCGGGCCGGGGTCGGACACTGAAGTTAGAGTCCGTAACTTATACGTAACTCTCTCTAACGGCAAGAGGGAGCCCCGACGCACGGCAGGCGCACAGCAAGGAGGGGCACCGTGGCTCCGCAACTCCCGGACAGGGCACAGGTCGTCATCGTCGGCGGCGGCGTCATCGGCGCCAGCATCGCCTACCACCTCACCGAGCTGGGCTGGACCGACGTCGTCCTGCTCGAACGCCACACCCTCACCAGCGGCACCACCTGGCACGCCGCCGGCCTCGTCGGGTCCCTCCGGGCCACCCAAAACATGACCCGACTGGCCGCCTACACCGCCGACCTCTACGACCGGCTAGAGCGCGAGATGGGCCACCCAACCGGCTTCCGGAAGGTCGGCTCCATCAGCCTCGCCGACAACGCCGGGCGAATGGAGGAACTCGTCCGCGGCGCCGGCATGGCCGGCTGCTTCGGCGTCGACGTCGAGGTCGTCGACGTCGACGAGATCGTGGACCGCTGGCCGCTCGTGAACCCCGAGGGCCTCGTCGGCGGTGTCTGGATCCCCGGCGACGGCCAGACCTCCCCGATCGACACCACCATGGCCATGGCGGCCGTCGCCAAGGAACGGGGTGCCCGCGTCGTCGAGGGCGTCAGCGTCGAGCGAATCCGCACGGTGGACGGCCACGCGGTTGGCGTCGACACCGATCGGGGCCCGATCGACGCCGAGCACGTCGTCGTGGCCGCCGGCATGTGGTCGCACCAGCTGGGCCGCGACATCGGCGTCAACATCCCACTGGCCGCCTGCGAACACTTCTACCTGGTCACCGACGGCATCCCCGACCTGCCCACCGGCCTGCCGGTGCTGCGCGACACCGACAACTGCACCTACGTGAAGGAGGAGGCCGGCCGCCTCCTGGTCGGGTTCTTCGAGCCGGTCGCCAAGCCCTTCGAGCCCGACGGCATGCCGACCGACCGTCCCAACATGCAGTTCCCCTTCGACTGGGAGCACATGGCGCCCGTCTACGAGCGCATCTGCGAACGCATCCCGATGCTGGCCGAGGTGCCACTCCGCCTCGAGTTCAACGGGCCCGAGTCCTTCACCCCCGACGACCGCTACCTGCTGGGCGAGACGCCCGAGGTGCGCAACCTCTACGCAGCCACGGGCTTCAACTCGATCGGCTTGCAGTCCGCCGGCGGTGCCGGCAAGGTCCTCGCCGACTGGATCGTCGACGGGCGGCCCCCGATGGACCTCTGGGACGTCGACATCCGCCGCATGCAGCCCTTCCAGACCAACCGCCGCTACCTGCGCGACCGGTCGGTCGAGGGCCTGGGGCTGCTCTACGCCATGCACTGGCCGTTCCGACAGTTCGCCACCGCCCGCAGCGCCCGCCATTCGGCCGTCCACGACCGCCTGGCCGGCCTCGGGGCCTGCTTCGGCGAGGCGGGCGGTTGGGAACGCCCCAACTGGTACGCCCCCGAGGGCGTGGAACCCGTCTACGAGTACTCCTACCGACGCCAGAACTGGTTCGAGTACTCGGCCGCCGAGCACCGGGCCTGCCGTGAGGGAGCGGCCCTGTTCGACCAGTCGTCGCTGGCCAAGCTGCTCGTCCAGGGCCCCGACGCCGCCGACGTGCTGAACCGGATCTCCTCAGCGGACGTCGACGTCGAGCCCGGGACGTCCGTGTACACCACCTGGCTCAACGAGCATGGTGGCATCGAGGCCGACCTCACCGTCAACCGGTTGAACGAGGACCGATTCCTGGTGGTCACCGCCTTCTCCACCCAGGTCAAGGACGCCGACTGGGTCCTCCGGCACACCCCTGACGGTGCCCGCGCCGCGCTCACGGACGTGACCTCGGGCTGGGCCACGCTCGGCGTCTTCGGCCCCGACGCCCGGCGCATCGTGGCCCCGCTCACCGACGCCGACCTCGGGAACGAGGCGTTCCCGTTCGGCACCCTCCAGGAGATCGACCTGGCCTACGCCCGGGCCATCGCCGTGCGCCGCACCTACATGGGCGAACTGGGCTGGGAGCTCTACGTCCCCACCGAGTTCGCCCTCGGCGTGTTCGACGCCCTCTGGGCATCGGGTGCGCCCGAGGGGCTGACGCTCGCCGGCATGCACGCCATGAACTCGCTCCGGATGGAGAAGGCCTACCGGCACTGGGGCGACGACATCGCCGACGAGGACACCCCGCTCGAGGCCGGGCTCTCGTGGGGCGTGTCGTGGGACAAGCCGGGCGGCTTCGTCGGCCGCGAGGCACTCGTCGCCCAGCGGGAGGCTGGCGTGTCGCGTCGCCTCGTGCAGTTCCGCCTCGACGACCCCGTGCCGCTGCTGTACCACGACGAGCCCGTCTTCCGGGAAGGCGAACTGGTCGGCCGGATCACCTCGGGCACGTACGGCCACACGGTCGGCGGCGCCCTCGGCATGTCATACCTGGCCTGCGAGCCCGGCACGCCGAGGCCGCAGCTGCTGGAGGGATCGTTCGAGGTCGGGGTGAACGGCGAGCGGGTGCCGGCGACGGCCTCGTACCGCCCCTTCTACGACCCCGACAGCGAGAAGGTCCGGCTGTAGCCGGAGGGTTCAGCCGAGGGTCACCGACTCGTCGCCGAGGTAGGCGGCGACCACCGCCGGGTCCCGCTGGACCTCCCCGGGAGTGCCCTCCGCGATGCGTCGACCGAAGTCGAGGACCATCACCCGGTCGGCGATGTCCATGACGAGGCCCATGTCGTGTTCGACGAGGACCATCGAGATGCCGAGCTCCAAACGGATGTCGAGGATGAACCGGGCCATGTCCTCGGTCTCCTCGAGGTTCATGCCCGCGACGGGCTCGTCGAGCAGCAGCAGTTCGGGCTGCATGGCGAGGGCCCGACCCAACTCCACGCGCTTCTGCACGCCGTAGGGCAGGAGCGCCACCGGGTACTTGCGCCACTGCTCGATCTCGAGGAAGTCGATGATGTCCTCCACGGCGAGACGGTGGGCCATCTCCTCGCGGCGGGCCCGTCCGAACCAGAGCGCCCCGGCCAGCCAGGAACGCTCCATCCGGAGGTGGCGACCGAGGAGGAGGTTGTCCAACACGGTCATGTGCGGGAACAACTCGATGTTCTGGAACGTACGGGCGATGCCGAGTTCGGCCACCCGGTCGGGCCGGAGGCCCATGACGGTCTCGCCCTTCCAGCGGATGTCGCCCTCCTGGGGGTGGTACACCTGGCTGATCGAGTTGAAGATCGACGTCTTTCCGGCGCCGTTCGGGCCGATCACGGCGAACAACTGCCCCTCGTCCACCGAGAACGAGACGTCGTCGATCGCCCGGACCCCCTTGAACGAGAGGCTGATGTGGTCGACCTCGAGAAGTGGTGTGCCCGCTGGAGATCCGTTCACGACAGCCACCGCTTCCTGCGCTTGTAGTGCTTGACGTCCCGGAAGGACTTGCGCTCGCCGCCCTCGCCATGGAGCCCCAGGTAGAACTCCTGGACGTCCTCGTCCCTCAGGAGCTTCTCGGCCGGTCCGTCCATGACGATCTTGCCGGTCTCCATGATGTAGCCGTGGTCGGCGATCGAGAGAGCCATGGCGGCGTTCTGCTCGATCAGCAGGACCGAGACGCCCTGCCCGTTGATGTCGACGATGATGTCTCGGATCTGCTGCACCAACTTGGGTGCCAGGCCCAGCGACGGCTCGTCCAAGATCAGGAGCCTCGGATTGGCCATGAGCCCGCGGCCGATGGCCAGCATCTGCTGCTCACCGCCCGACAGGTAGCCGGCAACCGACTTTCGTCGCCCGGCCAGCGCCGGGAACATCGTCATGACCCGTTCGTGGGCCTCGGCCACCGAGGCCTTGTCGGCGTTGGTGTACGCCCCGGCCGCCAGGTTCTCGTCGACGGTCAGGTCGGAGAAGATCCGCCGACCCTCCATCACCTGTGTGATGCCGGCCCGCACCCGGGCAGAGGCGTCGAGGTCATCGATGGACTCCCCGTTCAGCCGCACGGTGCCCTTGGTGACCTTGCCCTCGTGCACGTCGAGCAGGCCGCCTACGGCCCGAAGCGTCGTGGTCTTGCCAGCGCCGTTGGCGCCCAACAGGGCCACGATCTTGTCGTCCGGGACCTCGATGGACAGGCCACGCAGCACGAGGATGACCTCGTTGTAGACGACCTCCAGGTTGGCGACTTCGAGCATCGGTTCTCCGGGCCAGGCTGCCGCCCGCTATCGGGAAGCGGGCGGGAACGAGGGGTGGGGCGGGCGGGAACGAGGGGTGGGGCGG
>DEAL01000004.1:15269-16638 GCA_002346745.1 Candidatus Neomicrothrix sp. UBA2983
GGGCGGGAACGAGGGGTGGGGCGGCCGGCGAACCGGCCGCCCCACCCACTCAGTCACCCGTTTTCAGGTGCGCTGCGACTCAGCCGGCGGCTGCGAAGCAGGCCCCGGTGTACTCCTGGGCCAAGGTGATGTCCGAGACGAACGGGCCGCGGAGCAGCACCGTGCCGGTGCCGCCGCCCTCGGCGATCGTCGCCCCGTCGTCGTACTCGTCGAGCACGACGTCGTACATGAAGGACTCGCGCACCACCACGTCGTCGAGGTCACCACCCCACGACTGGTTCGGCGCCAGGCCCTTGTAGTCCACCGTCACCTGGTTGTAGGCGTCAATCACGCCCTGGCGGGTCATGTCACCGTTGCGGGCCGCCTGGTCCAGTGCCGCATGGGCGGCCATGGCCTCGGTCCAACCCACGATGTAGGCATCCGACACCGGAAGGTCCGGGCTGTGCCCGAGCATCCATGCCTTCATCTCGTCGAGGCCCGGAATCCCGTCGGAGTTCCAGGTCGCCGTATAGGTGCTGACGATGAAGTTGGTGTCGAGGATCGGGCCCACGGCCGTGCCCAGCAGGCGGTAGTCGAACGACGGCACGTTGCCCGACCACATCGGCAGGTAGCCCACGGCGGCAGCACCGCCCACGAGTTCGGCCATGCCAGACGGGGTGACCGTCGTCCACACCATGTCGGCGCCGGACTCGGCCAGGCCGCTGATGACCGGCGTCTGATCGGCACCCGGGATGAACGTGGCCTCGCCGTCGTAGACGATCTCGATCCCGAGGGCCTCGGCAGCGATCTTGACGCCCGCGGCGCCGTCCTGGCCGTACTCACCCGGGAAGGTCACGAGACCCAGGGTCGGGTTCGCGATGCCCATCTCGGTCTGCATGTACTCGTTCAGGAAGTCGATGCCGTTGATCGACTCGTAGCAGTAGTTGCTGTACGACTCGAACACGTTCTGGCCGAACGCCGGATCGGGCCATCCCGAGTACCACGACAGCGGAATGGCGGAGAGGCCGTCCTCGACCAGCATCTCGGCGATCGCCGCGGTGTGCGGCGAGCCGGTCGACTGGCTGAGCGTGACGACGCCGTTGTCCTCGTCGCGCATCAACTCGTACTTCTCGAGATGCGTCGTGACGTCGTAGGCGTTGTCCTCGACCACGAACTCCACCATCTTGCCGCCGATGCCGCCCTCGGCATTGACCTTGTCCCAGTACGCCGACTGTGCGTCGACGATCTGGATGACCAGGCCAGCGAAGACGCCGCTCAGGTCGGCGAGTGCGCCAACCCTGATCGTGTCTTCGGTGACGCCGAAGTCGTAGGCGATCTCGTCCGGATAGACGGGTGCCGCGTCCGGGCAGCCGGGTGCGTCGGTGACCCA
>DEAL01000019.1:0-77153 GCA_002346745.1 Candidatus Neomicrothrix sp. UBA2983
TGGGCGCTCGGAGCGGAAAGCACACCACGTGATGCGAAAGCATCGATTTCCCTCACAGCGGACCGTACATCAAGCGCTCTCGTCAACAAGAGGGCCAACAACTCATCGTGGGGAACTCCACACGTAAAGCGAATTCGGTTCTCTGAACCAGAACATTTCTCTAGTTCACCCAACTTCACGAGACCGAGCGTTGCGACCCCTACCCGGTTCCGCTCATCAACCTCGTTGTTTTCCTTCGAGAGCGTGTATTCCCCGGAGCCTTTCGAATGAACCAAGATCGTGTCACCTGTCTTCCTGTCGTCGACCGACAGTGGTCTGGGTTCGATTGGGTCGTTCATGTCGAGCTTGACGGAATCCAGAAACAGCCTCCGGCAAGCTTGTACGTGCCCTTCACCACAAGGAAACTTGAGCCGTAGATGATCGTCCAGAACCATCCCGCCAAGAACAGCCATGGCTTCAGCGACGTGCTCAAGTCGCTCTGCCACACCTGGCTTCTTGCTGAAGCTGTACGGGCGAAAGAGCCGTTCGCCTTGGTCGAGAGATGAATACAGGGCAATGCTCACGTCATTGCACTGTGCGTCCATCGGTACAAGTTCCACCCGGCTACCGAGTTCGAGAAGAACTTCGTCGATAGTGATCATGTCGGCGTACCTTATTCTCGGCGAGTTGGCGTTGGTAGACGAAAATATACCTCCAGCGGTCGCCGAGGCCAGAACGTGACCGGTGTCCCTGGCCTCGCGTTGGAGACCGCGCATTGCTTCAGTCCGCTTCTACCGGGGACAATAAGCCCACTGTCCTCGTATCCCAAGGAGTCCTTCGATGTCCAGAGTCGATCTGGATGGAGCCTCATCGATCGTCACGGGCGGAGCCTCGGGCATCGGCGAGGCGTGCGCCCGACAGTTGGCCGCCGCCGGCAGCCGGGTCGTCGTCGCCGATATCGCCGAGGAACGTGGCGAGTCGGTGGCCTCCGAGCTGGGGGGCCTGTTCGTGCGTTGCGACGTCACCAGCACCGAGGAGGCAGACGTGGCGGTCGCCGCGGCGTCCGAGATGGGGCCGCTGCGGGTGCTCGTGAACTCCGCCGGGCTGGGCCACCCCGGCCGCACCATCTCGCGGGACAACGAGCCGATGGACCTGGCGAAGTTCGAGTTCGTCGTCCGCGTCAACCTGATCGGCTCGTTCAACATGCTCAGCCGGGCCGCCGCCGCCATGGCCGCCACCGAGCCGATGGACGACGACGGCCAGCGCGGCGCCATCGTCAACATGGCCTCGGTCGCCGCCTTCGACGGCCAGATCGGCCAAGCCGCCTACTCGGCCTCCAAGGGCGGCATCGTCGGCATGACCCTGCCCATCGCCCGAGACCTCTCCGTCGTCGGGATCCGTGTCAACACCATCGCCCCGGGCCTCATCGACACGCCGATCTACGGCGATGGCGAGCAGAGTGAGGCCTTCAAGGCCCACCTCGGTGAGTCGGTGCTGTTCCCGAAGCGGCTTGGCTCGGCCGAGGAGCTGGCGTTCACGGTCATGGACCTGATCACCAACCCGTACGTCAACGGCGAGGTGGTCCGGGTGGACGGCGGCGTCCGGCTGCCCCCCAGGTAGCGGACCGACCACCGGGGCCGACCGGCGAGGTCGGGCCGGCGGGCGTCAGCCGCCGGTCGGGTCCACCGGCCCCCGTTCGGTGCGCGGCGGCCGGCCGGTGAGGTAGGAACGGCCAGGATCGACGGTGAATCGGCCGCGGATGGCCTGGCGACCCAGCAGCAGCCGGAACCCCATCTGCTCCCGTCGGGTGAGAGTGAACTCGATGGTCACGAGGCGGTCGCCGATGCGGACGGGGAGCAGGACGACCGGCCGCAGTTCGGCTTCGCCGCTCGAGGAGCGCACCATGCGCCGGTCGGCGACGGGGGCCTCGAGCACGGTGGAGTCCTGCCGGGAGCGCTGCCAGGGGTGCACCCGGAAGCGCACCCATTCGGCGCCGCCACGATCGATCGTCTTGAGGCCTGTGGCGTGGAGGGCGGAGGTGCGGGCGCCGGTGTCGACCTTGGCCTTCACCCACTCGACCCCGTGGTCGGGCAGGCCGACCCATTCGCGCCACCCGAGCACCGGCAGTGTCCCCATCGAAACCTGATCCCTCCGTTGGCCACGCCGGTTCCCGGTCGGCCGGTCGCCCCATCATCGCCGCTTGAACGGCCGTAGCCTCCCATGGGCACGAACGCCGTGTCTGATCCCTCGCTGACGGGAGCCCCGTGAAACTGGCCATCCTCTCCCGACAGCCCGACGGCTACAGCACCGGCCGCCTCCGGCAGGCGGCCGAGGCGCGCGGCCACGAGGCGAAGGTGCTCGACACGTTGCGGTTCGCCATCGACCTGGCGGGTGAGGAGCCGGACCTGCAGTACCGGTCCCAGCCGGTTGACGACTTCGACGCGGTCATCCCGCGGATCGGCGCCTCGATCACCTACTTCGGCACCGCCCTGGTACGCCAGTTCGAGCAGATGGACGTCTACACGCCGAACACCTCGAACGGCATCGCCAACTCCCGTGACAAGCTTCGGGCGATCCAGATCCTCTCCCGGCACGCCATCGGGATGCCGGCCACGGCGTTCGCCCGCAACCGGGCAGATGTTCTGCCGGCCATCGAACGTGTGGGCGGGGCGCCGGTGGTCATCAAGCTGCTGGAGGGCACGCAGGGGATCGGCGTGGTGCTGGCGCCCGACACCGGCGTGGCGTCGGCGATCATCGAGACGCTGCAGAGCGCCAAGCAGAACGTGCTCATCCAGTCGTTCGTGAAGGAGTCGAAGGGCCGGGACGTGCGGGCGCTGGTGGTCGGCGACCGGGTGGTTGCCGCCATGCGGCGGACGGCGGCCGGAGACGAGTTCCGCTCCAACGTGCACCGGGGTGGGACGGTCGAGGCGATCGAGCTGGACGAGGAGTACGAGCGCACGGCGGTCCGGTCGGCGCAGATCATGGGCCTGCGGGTGGCGGGCGTCGACATGCTGGAGGGGGCCGACGGTCCGTTGGTCATGGAGGTCAACTCGTCGCCGGGCCTCGAGGGGATCGAGCGGGCCACCGACCTGGACGTGGCGGGTTCGATCATCGACTTCGTCGACAACCAGGTGACCTTTCCGGAGTTGGACGTGCGCCAGCGCCTGACGGTCAGCACCGGCTACGGGGTGGCGGAACTGCTGGTGCGTGAGGACGCCCACCTGGTCGGGCAGACCCTGGCGGATAGCGGCCTTGCGGAACGGGACGTCCAGGTCCTGACGCTGCACCGTGGCGCCCAGGTGATCCCGAATCCGCGGCCCGGTCGGGTGCTGGAGGCCAACGACCGGCTGCTGTGCTTCGGTCGGCTCGAGGAGATGCGCGACATGATCCCGGACCGGCGATCGCGCCGCCGCCAGGTGCGCGCGCTGCCCGAGGACGCCCTGGCCCCGAACGCCGAGGACGAGTCCGAGGCCTGACCGAGCCGACCGGTCAGCGGCGGCGGCCCTCGTCGCCGTCGAGGTGCACCTGCAGCACGGCCCGGAGGTCAGCCGAGGAGGCGCCTAGTCGCACCTCGTAGTCGCCGGGGTCGGCGTACCAGCCGGGCTCGGGGCGGTGGCCGGCGCCGGTTCCGCCGCCGCCGGCGGCCACGGGGGCGTTCGAGTTGCGGTCGGGCCAGGTGGGGTCGGCCGGGTCGTAGTAGGCGAAGGCCCGGTGGCCCAGTTCGACGACGGCCTCGACGGTCTCGCCGGGGGCGACCTCCACCTTGGCGAAGCCGCGCAGCTCCTGGGGTGGCCTGGCCAGGGCGGGGGCGAGCGGTGCCACGTAGCACTGGACGACCTCGCTGCCGGTTCGGTCGCCGGTGTTGGTAACCGGCACCGTGGCCTTGACCGTCGCACCGTCGGCGAGCTCGTAGACGGTGGGCACCGACGAGAGGCGGGCTTCACCCCATTCGAGGGTGGCGTAGCCGAGGCCGTGGCCGAACGGGAAGCGCACCCCGAGGTCGCGGGCCTCGTACCAGCGGTACCCGATGAACACGCCCTCGCCGTAGTGGACCTGCCCGTTCTCGCCCGGGTAGTTGGTGAAGGCCGGGGTGTCCTCGAGCTGGTGGGGGACGGTGGTGGGGAGGCGTCCTCCGGGCTCGGCGTCGCCGACCAGCACGTCGACGAGGGCGTCGCCCATCTCTTGGCCGCCGAACCAGGCCTGGAGGACGGCGGCCGGCTCGTCGGCCCAGTCCATGGTCACGACCGAGCCGGCGTTGACGACGACGACGGTGCGGGGGTTGGCGGCGGCGACCCGCCGGATCAGTTCTGGCTGGTCGCCGGGGAGGTCCATTGACTCGCGGTCGCGGCCCTCGGTCTCCCAGTCGTCGTTTGTGCCGACGACGAGCACGACGGCGTCGGAGGCCTCAGCGGCAGCGACGGCCCGTTCGACGAGGTCGTCCTGTTCGGGGGGCCGGAGTCCGACCTGGGCGCCGCGGAAGAGGAACGCCCCGTGCGGAACGTATTCGACCAGGATCTCGACGGGCCGGCCGGCCTCGAGTTCGAGGGCCGTCGAGACCTCGCTGCTACCGAGGTTGAAGAAGGCCTCGCCGGGCGGTGGCGGGTCGGCGATGCCGTCCAGCAGGACCTCGCCGTCGACGGAAAACCGGGCGCGGCCGACCTGGACGAGGGTGAGGTGGTGGGTACCGGTCTCGTCGGGCACGAGGGTGCCGGTGGCGCGCCACGAGTAGTCACCGGGAGCGGCCAGCCCCGGCGGGTCGGCCGTTTCGAGGAGCCGTCCGTCGTCGGCGACGTCGACGTGGACCGGGTCGCCCGTCCAGTCGCCGCCGTCGAAGTGTTCGAGGCGGAAGCCGTCGGGCAGCAGGCGTGCCGGGATGGGCCGGGTGCTGCGGTCGGTGCGTGCTCCGGGTTCGAAGCGCACGTCGAGGTCGGGGAACCGGGCCCGGATGGCGTCGAGCGGCGACGTCGAGTGCTGGGGCACGAGGGCGGCGGACCCGCCACCCATCATCATGGCGTCCCTGGCGTTGGGGCCGATCACGGCCAGGCTGTCGAGCCCGTCGACGTCGAGGGGCAGGACGCCGTCGTTGCGGAACAGCACCGTCGCGTCGGCGGCTGCACGGCGGATGAGCGCACGATGCCCGGCATCGTCGAGCTGTCCCTCCGGACGGTCGCGTGGGTCGTCGAAGGCACCGGTGCGCTCCAGCAGGCGCAACTGTCGACGGACGGCGGCGTCGATCACGGCCTCGTCCAACTCGCCGGCCTCGACGGCCTCGACCAGGCGCTGGCCGTAGAAGCGTCCCCGGCCCGGCATCTCGAGCGTGAGCCCGGCCTCGGCCGACCGGACGGTGGAGCCGCGGGCGAACCAGTCGGTCACGACGATGCCGTCGAAGCCCCACTCGTCCAGGAGGATGTCGGTCAGGAGGCGTCGGTGCTCGGCGGCGTAGGTGCCGTTGATCCGGTTGTAGGACGACATGATCCCCCAGGCGCCGGCCTCCCGGACCGTCATCTCGAACGGCACGAGGTAGACCTCGCGGAGCGCTCGCTCGGGGACCACCGAGTCGATGGTGGTGCGCTCGAACTCGGAGTCGTTGGCGACGAAGTGCTTGACCGTCGTGCCGATGCCACCCCCCTGGACGCCGCGGACGTAGCCGGCGGCGATGGACCCGGAGAGGTGGGGGTCCTCCGAGTAGCACTCGAAGTTGCGCCCGCCGAGTGGCGAGCGGTGGATGTTGACCGTGGGCGCCAGCAGGACGTGGAAGCCGCGGGCGGCCGTCTCGGCAGCGAGCACGCCGCCGAGCTCCTCGACCAGTGCCGGGTCCCAGGTGGCGCCGAGGGCGGAGCCACACGGGAGGCACAGCGCCGGGGTGCCGGTGCCGAGCAGGCCGGCGCCACGCGCCCCGTTTGGACCGTCGGTGACCTTGAGGGCCGGGATGCCGAGCCGCTCGACGCCGTTGGCGTCCCAGATGCCGCGCCCGGTCATGAGGTCGGCCTTCTCGGCCACCGTGAGCTCGCTGAGCAGTTCCTCGATGCGGTCGGCCATGCCCCGGATCATCGCCCACCTGCGGCCGCCACCCCAAGGCGAACCGATGTCGTCGATCGCCTAGGATCGCCGCGCGACGAGAGTCCACGGGCGTCACCGGAGGAGTGCACGATGAGTGGTTCGATGGTCGAGTTTCCTGTCAACGGGACGAGCGCTGCCGGCTACCTGGCCGTGCCTGAGGGCGGCGGACCGGGGGTGCTGGTGCTCCAGGAGTGGTGGGGGCTGGTGCCCCAGATCAAGGGTGTCTGCGACCAGTTGGCAGGCGAGGGCTTCACCGCCCTCGCACCCGACCTCTACGGCGGCGAGTTCGCCGAGCACACCGAGATGGACAAGGCTGGCGAGCTCATGACGTCGCTGCCACCGGACCGGGCGGCCCGCGACATGTCGGGCGCCATCGACCACCTGCTGGGCCTCGACGCCACCACGGGCGACGCCGTCGGCGTTGTCGGCTTCTGCATGGGCGGGATGCTGACCCTGCTGATCGCCGCCCGGGAGGGCGACCGGGTGGCGGCCGCCGCGCCGTTCTACGGGGCGCCCCTCGGCGATGGGGCGCCCGACTGGTCGGGCCTGACGGCCAAGGTCGAGGGCCACTTCGCCGCCGTTGACGACTTCTTCCCGCCCGACGCCGTCGAGGCCCTCGGTGAGGAACTGCGCGGCATGGGGAAGGACGTTGAGTTCCACGTCTACGAGGGGACCGGCCACGCCTTCGCCAACTGGGAGAACCCGCTCGGGACCCACGACGAGGCCGCCGCGGCGTCCGCCTGGAACCGCACCCTCGCCCTCATCCGCAGCCGCCTGTAGGCAGCCCGGCGCGGGACCGGATCGCCGGACTGTCCTACGCTCGCGGGCATGAGCGAACCGCTACGCCCCGCTCACCTGCTTGCCGGGTCACCACTGGTCGCTGGCCACGCCGGCACCGGAGCCCGCCACCGAGGTGGCCCTCGAGGAGGGACCCGCATGACCGGCCAACTTGCGCAAACCGCCGGGGTCACCCGATGAGCGGCCAGGGAGCGCCCCCGCGGGCGGCGTTCCGCTCATTCGAGGAGTCCACCCGTGACGACTGGATGCTGATCATGTCGCAGCGGGGCGAACTCGAGGCCGCCCTGCCCGACCGGATCCTCGAGCAGTTCGGGCACCTGCGCAACGACTACGGCGGCTTCCCCGTGGACCGCCTCGAGCATAGTCTCCAGACCGCCACCCGGGCCGAGCGGGCCGGCTGCGACGACGAGTACGTGCTCTGCGCCCTGCTGCACGACCTCGGCGACCCGCTCACGCCGTACAACCACCCCGACGTGGCCGCAGCGATCCTGAAGCCGTTCGTGTCCGAGGCCAACCACTGGATGGTCGAGCACCACGGCATCTTCCAGGGGTACTACTTCTGGCACCACCTCGGCATGGACCGCAACACCCGCGACCGGTTCGCCGACTCGCCCCACTACGACCGCACCGAGGCGTTCTGCGCCGAGTACGACTCGCCGGCGTTCGACCCCGGGTACGACTCGCATCCGCTCGGGCACTACGAGCCGCTGATCCGCCAGGTCTTCGGCACCAACCCGTGGGGCGACCTGCGGGGCGGCGCGACCGACTGAGCCTCCGGCGGGGAAGGGGGGCGCCGTGCCCGGTAGGGCCGAGGACCGGTCGATGGCGGCGATGTTCGAGATCCTGTCGCCCATCGCCGTCCGTACCGGCAACTGACGCCGGTCCGGACGCGACGGCGCCGGACCCGGCCTAGCATCGGCGGACCATGATCCTCTCCGACCGCTCCATCCGCGAGGCCGTGACCGCCGGGCGCATCGTCATTGAGCCGTTCGACGACGCCTGCGTGCAGCCCTCGTCGGTCGACCTGCACCTCGACCACCGGTTCCTCGTGTTCCGCAACCACACCCGCGGCCTGATCGACGTCAAGGAGGACCTCTCCGACCTGACCGAGCAGGTCGAGGCCACCGACGACGACCCGTTCATCCTCCACCCCGGCGAGTTCGTGCTGGGCTCCACCTCGGAGCGGGTCGTGGTGCCCGACGAGCTGGTTGCCCGCCTGGAGGGCAAGTCCAGCCTCGGCCGGCTGGGCCTGCTGATCCACTCCACCGCCGGTTACGTGGACGCCGGCTGGGACGGCCAGCTCACCCTCGAGCTCTCGAACGTCGCCAACCTGCCGATCACGCTCTATCCGGGCATGAAGATCGGCCAGATCTCGTTCATGCAGATGACGACGGCCGCCGACAACCCGTACGGGGCCGGTGTGCTGGGGTCGAAGTACCGGGGTCAGGAGGGTCCGCGGCCCAGCCGCTACTGGGAGAACTTCGGGCGCTGAACCGTCCCGGCGCCCGGCTTCAGGCGCCGCTGTTCTCCAGGGCGTCGAGCACGTGGAGGGCGATGTCGCCCACCTTCACCTCGGAGTCGTCGACGCCCTCGCCCTTCACGCCGTCGTCGATCATGACGTAGCAGAACGGGCAGGCCGTGGCGATGCGGGTGGCGCCCGTGGCCAGCAGTTCCTGGGAGCGCTCGACGTTGATGTTCTTGCCGATGTGTTCCTCCATGAACATGCGGCCGCCGCCGGCGCCGCAGCACATGCCCTTGGTGCCCTGACGGCCGGCCTCGACGACCTCGACGCCGCCGATGCTGGCGACCACGTTGCGGGGCGCCAGGTACACGTCGTTGTGGCGGCCGAGGTAGCAGGAGTCGTGGTAGACGAGCCGCTCGTCCAGCCGGGCCTCGGACAGGTCCAGCTTCCCTGCGTCGATGAGCCACTCGAGCAGCTGGCTGTGGTGGACGACCTCGTAGTGGCCGCCCATCTGCGGGTACTCGTTGGCCAGCGTGTTGAAGCAGTGCGGGCACTGGGTGACGACCTTCTTGACGCCCATGCCGTTGAGCGTCTCGACGTTCTGCATGGCGAGCATCTGGAAGATGTACTCGTTGCCGGAGCGGCGGGCCGGGTCGCCGGTGCACATCTCGGACGGGCCGAGGATCGAGAACGACACGTCGGCACGCTGCATGAGCTGGGCCATGGCCCGTGACACCTTCTTGTTCTTGTCGTCGAAGGAGCCGGCGCAACCCACCCAGTAGAGGTACTCGGCGTCGAAGGGGTCGCCACCGTCGAGCACCTCGATGCCCTCGAGGTCGCCGACCCAGTCGGTGCGGTCGCTCTGGGAGAGGCCCCACGGGTTGCCCGAGTTCTCCATGGACCGGTAGGCGGCGCCCAGCTCGGACGGGAAGTCGGACTCCATGAGCGACAGGTAGCGCCGCATGTCGAGGATCTTGTCGAGGATCTCGATGTTGACCGGGCAGTTCTCGTCGCAGGCCCGGCAACTGGTGCAGGCCCACAGTTCCTCGGAGGTGATGCGGTCGAACATCCAGTTGGCGGGCACGGTGATCTCGGCGTCGGTGCCGATCGGTGGCGACACGACGGGGGTGCCGGTGGCGGCCATGACCTCGCCGGTCTTGAGGACGATCTCGCGGGGGTCGAGCGGCTTGCCGGTGGCGTGGGCCGGGCAGACGGCGGTGCAGCGGCCGCACATGGTGCACGAGTCGGTGTCGAGCAACTGCTTCCAGGTGAACTCCTCGATGGTGGAGACGCCGAAGCTCTCGAGCTCGGTCTCCATGAGGTTGGGCAGCGGCTTCATGGCGCCCTTGGGGCGGTCTCGGTCGCGCAGGTACATGTTCAGCGGCGACGTGAACATGTGGCGCAGCATCGTGATCGGCAGCAGCGCCAGGAACGCCATGAAGGCGAGGACGTGGGCGACCCACCAGGCCTGGTGCCAGCCGTGCACCGAGTCGGCGAAGAACGAGACGGAGTCGACGGCCTGCGCCAGCGGGTAGCCGACGATCGACCAGGTCTCGGCCGACGGGAACTCGCCGCCATGGTCGGCGGCGGTGGCAGCGATGCGGAACGCCTCGGCGCCGAATCCGGTGACGCCGATGGCGGCGAACACGACGAGGCCGGCGGCGTGCTCGGGCTTGGTCTTGATGCGGATGCGGTAGGGGCGGAAGCGGCGGGGGCCGAAGCGCCGCAGCAGTGCCCAGGCCACGCCGACCAGGAACAGCACGCCGGCCACGTCGCCGACCAGCGTGTAGGCCCGATACACGTCGCCGTGGAGGAACTTGAGGTCCTCGGGCACCTGGTGGTTGACCTCGAGGACGGTGGTGACGGCCAGCAGGATCAGGAACGGGAAGTAGATGAGCGAGTGCATGACGCCAGCGGCGGGCTCGCGCAGCAGCGTCTGCATGTAGACGCCGGAGCGGAAGTCGCCGAAGCGGCGCTGGGCGTTGGCCCCGGTGGTGGCCCGGTTGTCGGGGGTGCCGCGCTCCCAGTTCTTCATCCGGTTGGCGAACAGGACGGCGCCGTAGACGATCAGCACGGGGATGACCGTGTAGAAGGCGACCTTCAGGGCGTCGGGGACGTTCTGGAACACCTCGCGGGTGATCTCGGAGTCGTCGTGCCAGCCGTTGACGGTGGCGGCGACGCCGGAGAGGGCGGTGAAGAGGGCGACGGCGATTCCGAGCCCGATGACGGCGTGGTGGGGCCTGAACCTGCGGTCTTCCATCGTGGCCGGAGGATACTCCGGGCGGGTCGCGGGGTCGTCGTCCGGGTGGCGACCGAAGAGGAGTTGGACGGCCTCGACGGCACCGAACACGGCTCGCCCGGCTGCGGCGCCGAGCCGCTGTCGGTGGGCTGACTCGACCGGACCGTACGCGAGGGATCCGCTGCCCCGCGGGGTGGTCAGCCTGCCTGTCGGGCGACCGCCTCGGCGGCGGCGCGTGCGGCCTCGGGGTCGAGCGACCGCTCGAGGACCGGCTTCTGGTCGACCGGTCGCAGGTCGTCGTCCAGTTCGTAGACGAGGGGCGTGCCGGTCGGCAGGTTGAGGTCGGCGATGTCCTCGTCGGAGATGCCGTCGAGGAGTTTGCACAGGGCCCGCAGGCTGTTGCCGTGGGCGGCGACGAGGACGGTGCGGCCGGCGGTGAGGTCGGGGACCGCCAGCTCCTCCCACCACGGGCCCAGGCGTTCGACCACGTCGGCCAGGCATTCGGTGCGGGGCACGGCGTCGAGGCCGGCGTAGCGGGGGTCGGCGTTGGGGTTGTGCGGGTTGTCGTCGGCGATCGGCGGGGGCGGGGTGTCGTAGCCACGGCGCCAGGCGTGGAGCTGCTCGTCGCCGAATCGCTCGCGGGTGGCGGCCTTGTCGAGGCCGGTGAGGTCGCCGTAGTGCCGCTCGTTGAGTCGCCACGAGCGGTTCACCGGGATCCACGAGCGCCCCATCTCGCGCAGCGCCAGCTCGGCGGTGTGGATGGCTCGGACCAGCAGCGAGGTGTGGAGCGCGTCGGCGAGGATCCCGGCATCGGCCAGCATGCGCCCGCCGGCGACGGCCTCGTCGACGCCCTGGTCCGTCAGGTCGCTGTCGACCCAGCCGGTGAACTGGTTGGTGGCGTTCCACACGGACTGGCCGTGGCGCAGGACGATCAGCGTGGGCATGGCGGCCAGTCCACCAGAGAATCCGGAAAAAAGCACCCCTTAGAAGTTGATAAAGGATGACTCAACTTAGTAGAGTGCTATCAGCCCACAACAGGTGGGAAGCCGGGGATCAGCCCCTAGGGTGCCCGCCGGCCCGCAGTCGCCCCCCTGCTGCGGGGCCGGGCGGGCGCCCGACCCCGGCACCGAACCAACGATCTCACCCCATCCCACCGAAACAAGGAGCACCAACATGGGCAAGGCAGTCGGCATCGACCTCGGCACCACCAACTCGGTCGTCAGCGTCCTCGAGGGCGGCGATCCCGTCGTCATCGCCAACGCCGAGGGCGCCCGCACCACCCCGTCCGTCGTCGCCTTCGGCAAGGACGGCGAGGTCCTCGTCGGCGAGGTCGCCAAGCGCCAGGCCATCACCAACCCCGACCGCACCATCCGGTCCGTCAAGCGCCACATGGGCACCAACTGGAAGCAGTCCATCGACGGCAAGGACTACACCGCCCAGGAGATCTCGGCCCGCACCCTCCAGAAGCTCAAGCGCGACGCCGAGGCCTACCTCGGCACCACCGTCGACCAGGCCGTCATCACCGTCCCCGCCTACTTCGACGACGCCCAGCGCACCGCCACCAAGGAGGCCGGCCAGATCGCCGGCCTCGAGGTCCTGCGCATCATCAACGAGCCCACCGCCGCCTCCCTCGCCTACGGGCTCGACAAGGACGGCAGCGAGCAGACCATCCTCGTGTTCGACCTCGGCGGCGGCACCTTCGACGTGTCCATCCTCGAGATCGGCGACGGGGTCTTCGAGGTCAAGGCCACCCACGGCGACACCAAGCTGGGCGGCGACGACTGGGACGAGGCCGTCATCGACTGGCTGGCTACCTCGTTCAGGAACGACCACGGCGTCGACCTGGCCGCTGACCCCATGGCTGTCCAGCGGCTCAAGGAGGCCGCCGAGAAGGCCAAGATCGAGCTCTCGCAGGTCCAGCAGACCCAGATCAACCTGCCGTTCGTCACCGCCACCGACGCCGGCCCGCTGCACCTCGACTACACGCTCTCCCGGGCCAAGTTCCAGGAACTCACCGCCGACCTGCTGGCCCGCTGCCGTACCCCCTTCGAGCAGGCCATCAAGGACGCCGGTCTCGGCAAGGGCGACGTCGACCACGTCATCCTCGTCGGCGGCTCCACCCGGATGCCCGCGGTCACCGACCTGGTCCAGGAGCTCACCGGCCGCGAGCCCTCCAAGGCCGTCAACCCCGACGAGGTCGTTGCCGTCGGCGCCGCCGTGCAGGCCGGCGTGCTGGTGGGCGAGGTCAAGGACGTGCTACTCCTCGACGTCACCCCGCTGTCGCTCGGCATCGAGACCAAGGGCGGCGTCATGACCCGCCTCATCGACCGCAACACCACCATTCCGACCCAGCGCTCGGAGGTGTTCTCCACCGCCGAGGACGGCCAGCCGTCGGTCGAGATCCACGTGCTGCAGGGCGAGCGCGACATGGCCCAGTACAACAAGACGCTGGGCAAGTTCCAGCTGGTCGACCTGCCGCCGGCACCCCGGGGCGTGCCCCAGATCGAGGTCAAGTTCGACATCGACGCCAACGGCATCGTCCACGTCTCGGCGAAGGACCTGGCCACCAACAACGAGCAGTCCATGACCATCACCGGCCAGTCGTCGCTCGACAAGGACGTCATCGACAAGATGGTCCGCGACGCTGAGGAGCACGCCGACGAGGACCGCCGCCGCAAGGAGGCGGCCGAGGCCCGCAACAACGCCGACAACCTCGTGTACCAGACCGAGAAGCTGCTGGCCGACCAGGGCGACCAGCTCACCGACGACGAGAAGGCCGACGTCACCGAGAAGCTCGAAGCGCTCAAGAAGGCCCTCGACGGCGAGGACGTCGACGACATCCGCAGCGCCACCGGGGCCCTGCTGGCCGCCAGTCAGGAGTTCGGCCAGCGCCTCTACGAGACCGCCGCCCAGCAGGCCGGCGAGCCGGGCGCAGCCGACCCGGGCTTCGCGGACGACGACGTGGTCGACGCCGAGATCGTCGACGAGCAGGACGAGCAGTGAGCGACGCTGCCCCCCTGGGCGCCGACGACGCCGAGGAGTTGGTCGAGGTCGAGGACGCCGAAGAGGCCCTCGAGGCCGAGGCGACGGCCGATGAGGAGTTCGCCGACGAGGACCTGCCGGAGCCGAACCCGCTGGAGTTGGCCGAGGCGGCCCGCGACATGCACCTCGCCGACCTGCAGCGGCTCTCCGCCGAGTTCGCCAACTTCCGCAAGCAGGCCGACCGCCGCAACGCCGAGGTTGCCGGGCGGGCCCGTGGCGACCTGGCGGAGCGGCTCCTGCCGGTGCTCGACGCCTGTGACCTCGCCATCGGGCACGGCGCCGACGGCGTCGAGGCCATCCGCTCGGCGCTGGTCGCGACCCTCGGTCCGGTCGGGCTCGAGGTGCTCGACCCGCAGGACGCACCCTTCGACCCCACGCGCCACGAGGCGGTCCTCCACGAGGCGGCCGGCGAGGACGACGGCGCCGCCCAGGTCGTCGTCGAGGTTCTGCGCCGCGGCTACGCCTGGGAGGGTCGGGTCCTGCGGCCGGCGATGGTCAAGGTCCGCGGCTGAGCCGCGGCGAATCGGAGGCAGCTCGCCATGGCCCCGCAGCGCGAGTGGTTCGAGAAGGACTACTACGCCGCGCTCGGCGTCTCCAAGGAGGCATCCGCCAAGGAGATCACCAGGGCCTACCGGAAGCTGGCCCGCGAGCTCCATCCCGACGCCAATCCGGGTGACGCCGCCGCCGAGGCCCGCTTCAAGGAGGTCTCGGCCGCCTACGACGTGGTCGGCGACGAGGCCAAGCGCCGCGAGTACGACGAGGTCCGTGCCATGGGCCCCATGGGGGGCTTTGGCGGTTCCGGCGGCTTCGGCCCGGGCATGGGCGGCATGGGGGACACGGGCGGCCAGTTCGACATGGGCAGCCTGTTCGGCGGGCTCTTCCGCCAGGCGGGTGGCAGGAACGGCCCGCGTCGGGGCAAAGACGTCCACGCCGAAATGACGCTCTCGTTCGAGGAGGCGGCCTTCGGCATCGAGACGACCATCCCGTTGGTCGTCGACGCGGTCTGTCCCACCTGCTCGGGCAGCGGCGCCCGGCCCGGCACCAGCCCGCGCACCTGCGAGTCCTGTGGTGGCCGCGGCGTGCAAGCCGAGAACCAGGGCCCCTTCTCGTTCAGCCGGCCCTGCGTCAGCTGCGGCGGCCGCTGCCGGGTCGTGGACGACCCGTGTGGCACCTGCCGCGGATCGGGCACCGAGCGCCGGGCCCGCGACGTCAGGGTCCGCATCCCCGCCGGCGTCGAGGACGGCCAGCACGTCCGGATCAAGGGCCGGGGAAGGCCCGGCCGAGGCGGTCCCGCAGGTGACCTCTACGTCGTCGTGGCGGTCACCCCGCACCGGGCCTTCGGCCGCCGCGGCGCCGACCTCACTCTCACGGTGCCGGTCACCTGGCCGGAGGCCGTGCTGGGCGCAGAGGTGCGGGTCCCGACTCTCGACGGCGACCCGGTCACGCTCAAGGTCCCCGCCGGCACGCCGACCGGCCGGACCCTGCGGGTCAAGGACCGCGGCGTGGCGGCACGGCGCGGTCGCGGCGACCTGCTGGTGACCATCGAGGTGCATGTCCCCGAGGCGACCACGGAGGGTGAGCGGGCGGCGGTCGAGGCCGTCGAGGCGGCGCTTGGCACCAGCGGTGGCGACCTCCGGAGCGGCCTGACAGGATGATGCCGATGCCGAACCGCCCGCGACCCGACCAGGCCGTCTACGTCATCTCGGTGGCCGCCGAGCTGGCCGGCATGCACCCCCAGACGCTGCGCATCTACGAACGCCGTGGCCTGGTCGACCCGGCCCGCACCTCGGGCGGCAACCGCCGGTACAGCGACGCCGACATCACCCTGCTGCAGCGCATCGCCGACCTCACCGCCGAGGGCCTCAACCTCGAGGGCGTCAAGCGGGTTCTCGAACTCGAGGCCGAGGTGGTCCGACTCGAGGCCGAGATCGAGTCGATCCGCAGCGAGGGGACCCAGGCCGTGGCCGAGGTGCACAAGCAGTACCGCCGCGACCTGGTGCCGATCCGCCAGAGCGTCACGCTCTACCGTGGCCAGCGGCGGCCGAGGCGCTCCTGACCGGCCTCCGACGCGCCCTCGACCCGCCTGATCCGCCGTCACGGCGGCTGTGGAAAACCCCCGTTGACCTGCGGGTTCGCGAGGTCGGTCGGACGTCGAGGGCCTCCCGGGCGCGTTACGGCAGTGTTGCAATCCCCAGTGCACCCCCTGTCGCCACAAGGGTTTCGGGGGTTTTCCACAGGGGGTGTGGAAACGGCGGAACCTGCGCGGGGAGCGCGCAGCATCTGGTGACCCTGCGTGGTCGCGTGGACCGTTCGCGACGTCGGCCCGGCCCCGGGGGCAGGCCGCCGACGGTCCGCCGGGGCGTGCCAATCCCGGCTCCGAGCGCCGCTTCCGACCGGTAGGCTTGGCCCGTAAGCACCGGCGAACACCGAGGAGAGGTGCCGTGCCCGCGACCGTCGTGGTCGGGACACAGTGGGGCGACGAGGGCAAGGGCAAGTTCACCGACCTCGTGGCGAGCGAGACCGCCATGGTGGTCCGCTACCAGGGCGGCCACAACGCCGGCCACACCCTCGTCGTCGACGGTGAGTCCTTCGCCCTCCAACTCGTCCCCTCGGGCGTCCTCTACGAGCACGTCACGCCGGTCATCGGCAACGGCGTGGTCGTCGACCCCCGGGTCCTCCTCGTCGAGATGGACATGCTCGAGTCCCGCGGCGTCTCGACTGGGCGCCTGCGGGTCAGCGGCAATGCCCACCTGATCCTCCCGTACCACCAGGAACTCGACGCCCTCCACGAGCGGCACCTGGGCAAGAACAAGATCGGCACCACCAAGCGTGGCATCGGTCCCGCCTACGCCGACCGCTCCATGCGCGTCGGCCTGCGCGTCCAGGACCTCCTCGACGAGAAGATCTTCCGCCAGAAGTTGGACGCCGCCCTCGAGCACCACAACCGCGTCCTCACCCGGGTCTTCAACCGCCTCCCTGTCGACGGCGACGCCATCGCCGACGAGTACCTGGGTACCTGCGCCCCCCGGCTGTCGCCCCTCATCGCCGACGCCGTGTCGCTGCTCCACGACCAGCTCGAGGCCGGCAACCACGTGCTGCTCGAGGGCGCCCAAGCCACCTTCCTCGACCTCGACCACGGCACGTACCCGTTCGTCACCTCGTCCAATCCGGTGGCCGGCGGCGCCTGCACCGGCGCCGGCATCGGCCCCCGCCACATCGACCGGGTCATCGGCATCGCCAAGGCCTACGTCACCCGCGTCGGCGCCGGGCCGTTCCCGACCGAGCTGTCCGATGAGGTCGGCGACCACCTCGTCGACGTCGGCCACGAGTACGGCACCAACACGGGCCGGCGCCGTCGCCCCGGCTGGCTCGATGCCGTCATGCTCCGGTACGCCGCCCGGGTCAACTCGCTGTCCGAACTGGCGATCACCAAGCTCGACGTCCTCGACGGGCTCGACACCATCAAGGTGTGCGTCGCCTACGAGTCCGATGGTGAGCGCTTCGACCAGCTCCCGTACCACCAGACGGTGCTCCACCACGCCGAGCCCGTCTACGTCGAGTTGCCGGGCTGGAAGCAGGACCTCTCCGGGGTGCGGTCCCGCGAGGACCTGCCGGCCGAGGCCGAGGCGTACCTGACGCTGGTCGAGGAGCAGGTCGGCGTGCCGATCGGCATGGTCGGGGTCGGACCCGGCCGCGACCAGGTCCTGCAGTTCGGCGACCAGGGCTGACCGGGGCCGTCAGGTGCGCGTCTGCGTCGTCGGTTCTGGCGGGCGCGAGCACGCCCTCGCCCACGTCCTCGGCCGCGACGCCGACGTCGTCGTCACGCCGGGCAACCCCGGCATCCCCGGCTCGGTCGCCACGCCACCCGAGGAGGTCGACGCCGACCTGTTCGTGGTCGGTCCAGAGGCCCCCCTCGTCGACGGCCTGGCCGATCGGCTCCGGGTCGCCGGCCGGGCGGTGTTCGGCCCTGGTGCCGACGGAGCCCGCCTGGAGGGCTCCAAGGCCTGGATGAAGGAGGTGCTCGTCGACGCCGGCGTGCCCACCGCCGCCCACGGGGCCTTCACCGACGAGGCCACCGCACTGGCGTTCCTCGACACCATGGGCGACCTGTTCGTCATCAAGACCGATGGCCTGGCCGCCGGCAAGGGCGTGCTCGTCACCGAGGACCGCGCTGAGGCCGAGGACGCCGTGCGCGCCTACCTCGCCGGCGACGCCTTCGGCGACGCCGGGCGCACCGTCGTGATCGAGGAGGGGCTCACCGGACCCGAACTCTCCCTGCTGGCGGTCTGCGACGGCACCGCCGCCGTGCCACTGGCCCCCGCCCAGGACTTCAAGCGCATCGGCGACGGCGACGCCGGGTCCAACACCGGCGGCATGGGCGCCTACTCCCCGGTTCCGGCTGCCACCGACGGCGTCGTCGGCGACCTCATGGAGGGCGCCGTCCTGCCCACCCTCGACGCCCTGCGGCGACGGGGCATCGACTACCGCGGCGTCCTCTACTGCGGCCTCATGTTCACGCCCGTCGGACCGAAGGTGCTCGAGTACAACGTGCGCTTCGGCGACCCCGAGGCCCAGGTCGTGCTGCCTCGCCTCGCCGACAGCCTCGCTGATCTGCTGGCGGCCGCCGCCGCCGGCGCACTCGGTGACGCGCCCGCATTCGATGCGGGTGCCGCCGTCACCGTCGTCTGCGCCGCCGAGGGCTACCCGGCCTCGCCGCGCACCGGCGACCCCATCGACGGCCTCGAGGCCGTCGCCGCGCTCGACGGCGTCACCGTCTTCTGTGCCGGCGTGGGGGAGGCCGACGGCCGGCTCACCACCGCCGGCGGCCGCGTCCTCGCCGTCACCGGACGGGGGGCCGACATCGCCGCCGCCCGCCAGCGCGCCTACGCCGGCGCCGGCGCGATCTCCTGGCCCGGCATCCAACGCCGAACCGACATCGCCGCCACCCCGACTGCGGCAGACTGACCCGACCCCGAACCACCACAGGAGCCAACCACCATGTCCGAGACGCCGACCCGCCGAGTCGCCATCTTGATGGGCTCGCCCAACGACGCCGACAAGATGGCACCCGCCGCCGCCACCCTCGAGCGGTACGGCATCGAGGCCGACGTGCGCGTGATGTCGGCGCACCGCAGCCCCGCCGAGGTCGCCGCGTTCACCGGCGCCGCCCGCCAGAACGGCTACACGGCCATCATCTGCGGCGCCGGCATGGCCGCCCACCTGGCTGGCGCCGTCGCGGCCCACACCACGCTGCCGGTCATCGGCGTGCCGCTCTCCGGTGGCGCCATCAACGGCTGGGACTCGCTGCTGGCCACCGTCCAGATGCCCAAGGGCATCCCGGTCGCCACGGTCGCCGTCGACGGCGCCATGAACGCCGCCCTGCTGGCCGTCCAGATGCTCGCCGTCGAGGACCCCTCGCTGGTCGCCGAACTGGAGGCCCACCGCGAGGAGATGCGCCCCCGCTGAGCCGGGGCACGCCGCCGACCGTGGAGAACGTCCTCGCTTCCCGCTACGCCAGCCGGCCCATGGCCGAGCTCTGGTCCGAGGCGGGCAAGGTCGTGCTCGAGCGGGAGCTCTGGGTGGCGGTCCTCGAGGCTCAGCGCGACCTCGGCATCGACCTGCCCGACGGGGTCGTCGAGGACCACCGGGCGGTGATCGACCGGGTCGACCTCGAATCGATCCGCCAGCGCGAGCAGGTCACCCGCCACGACGTGAAGGCCCGCATCGAGGAGTTCTGCGCCCTCGCCGGCCACGAGCACGTCCACAAGGGGATGACGTCGCGCGACCTCACTGAGAACGTCGAACAGCTCCAGGTCCGGCGTGGCCTCGAGCTGGTGCTCGACCGGGTGGTCGCCGCGCTGGCCCGCCTCGGTCGCCTCGCCGTCGAGCACGACGACCTCGTCATGTCGGGACGCACCCACAACGTGGCCGCCCAGGCCACCACCCTCGGCAAGCGGTTCGCCAACGCGGCCGAGGAACTGCTGGCCGCCCACCGGCGCCTGTCCGACCTGCTGGCGGCCTACCCGCTGCGCGGCCTCAAGGGCCCGGTCGGCACCCAGCAGGACCTGCTCGACCTGTTCGACGGCGACGCCGACCGCGTCGTCGGACTCGAGCGGCGTGTGGCCGACCACCTCGGCTTCGCCGACGTGCTCGACTCGGTCGGGCAGGTGTACCCCCGGTCGCTCGACTTCGACGTCGTGTCGGCGCTGGCCCAGGCGGCCGGCGGCCCCGCCAACCTGGCCCGCACCATCCGGCTGATGGCCGGCCACGAACTCGCCACCGAGGGCTTCCGGTCCGGCCAGGTCGGCTCCTCGGCCATGCCCCACAAGATGAACGCCCGGTCCTGCGAGCGGGTCAACGGCCTCGCCATGGTCCTGCGCGGCCACCTCGCCATGGTCGGCGGCCTCGTCGGCGACCAGTGGAACGAGGGCGACGTGAGCTGCTCGGTGGTGCGCCGGGTGGCGCTGCCCGACGCCTTCCTCGCCGCCGACGGCCTCTTCCAGACGTTCCTCACGGTGCTCGACGAGTTCGGCGCCTACCCGGCCGTGGTCGAGCGCGAGCTGCGCCAGTACCTGCCGTTCCTCGCCACCACCCGGGTGCTCGTGGCGGCGGTACGGGCCGGGGTGGGCCGCGAGGCGGCCCACGAGGCGATCCTCGAGCACGCCGTGGCCGCCGCCCTGGCCCGCCGGGAGGAGGGCGTCGCCGAGACCGACCTGCTGGACCGGCTCGCCGCCGACGACCGGCTGCCGCTCGACCGCGACGACCTGGACGGCCTGCTGGCCGACCCCCGGGTGTTCGTCGGCACCGCCTCGGCGCAGGTCCAGGCGGTCGTCGAACGCATCGGCGAGGTGGTGGCCGCCCGCCCCGATGCCGCCGCCTACGATCCCGAGCCGATTCTCTGACCGAACCCGTTCCCGCCCGCTGAATTCCCCTGAACCCCCGGAGTCCCCGTTGAGCACAGCCATCGACCTGCCGTACGTCCATTCGGGCAAGGTCCGCGACATCTACGCCGCCGCCGACGACCGACTCCTCATGGTCACGTCCGACCGCATCTCGGCGTTCGACGTGGTGATGGACGAGCCGATCCCGCACAAGGGACGCGTCCTCACCGCCATGTCCGCCTTCTGGTTCGACCTTCTGGCCGACGTGGTGCCCGGCCACCTCGTCTCCACCGACCCGGCGGACGCCCCGGGCACCGACGGCGCCGACGACCTGGCGGGCCGCACCATGGTCTGCCACCGGGCCGAGATGCTGCCCATCGAATGCATCGTTCGCGGCTACATCACCGGCTCGGCCTGGAAGGAATACCGCACCCACGGCACCATGCACGGCTCGCCGCTGCCCGAGGGCCTGCTCGAGGCCGACCGGCTGCCCGAGCCCGTCTTCACGCCGTCGACCAAGGCCGACGAGGGCCACGACGTCAACATCTCGTTCGAGGAGGCGGTCGATCTGGTGGGCGCCGACCTGGCCGAGCAGGCCCGGGCCGTGTCGCTGGAGTGCTACCAGCGGGGCGCCGACTGGGCGGCCGAGCGGGGGATCATCATCGCCGACACCAAGTTCGAACTGGGCCTCGTGGACGGCGAGCTGGTCCTAGCCGACGAGGTCCTCACGCCGGACTCGTCCCGGTTCTGGCCGGCCGACCTCTGGTCGCCGGGCGCCACGCCGCCGTCGTTCGACAAGCAGCCGGTCCGCGACTTCCTCGACGGCCTGGACTGGGACAAGCAGCCGCCGCCGCCGAGCCTGCCCGACGAGGTCGTCTCCGCCACGTCGGCGCGTTACATCGAGGCCTACGAGCGCATCACCGGCCGGTCCTTCGCCGACTGGCCCGGCACCGGGGGGGCGTGAACCGTGCGCTTCACCGTCCTCGTCGACATCAGCCTGCGGTCAGGCATCTCCGACCCGGCGGGCGCCACCATCGAACGGGCGCTGCCGGTGCTCGGCTACGCGGGCATCGAGGGCGTGACCGTCGGCAAGACGATCCGCTTCACCCTCGACGCCGTCGACGCCGACGCCGCCCGGCAGGTCGCCGGCGACCTCACCGAGTCGTTCCTGACCAACCCCGTCATTGAGGACGCCGTCGTCACGGTGGAGCCCGCCTGATGGCGACCACGGTCGGGGTGGTCGTCTTCCCCGGGACCAACTGCGAGATGGACGCCGTCGAGGCGGTCGGCGGACTGGGCGGCGGGGGCCGGCTGCTCTGGCACGGCGACGCCGACCTCGGCGACGTCGACGCGGTGATCGTGCCGGGCGGCTTCGCCCACGGCGACTACCTGCGTCCCGGCGCCATCGCCCGCTTCTCGCCGGCCATGGCGGCCGTTGCCCGCTTCGCCGCCGACGGCGGGCCGGTGGTCGGGATCTGCAACGGCTTCCAGGTCCTCACCGAGGCCGGCCTGCTGCCGGGCGCGCTGCAGAAGAACGCGGGACTCAAGTTCCTCTGTCAACCGACCACGCTTCGCGTGGAATCAACCGACTCATCGTTGACCGGTTCCGCCGAACTCGGTGCAGAACTGTCGATTCCCATCAACCACTTCGAGGGTAACTACACGTGCGACGAACGCACGCTGGCTCGCTTGCGCGACGAGGAGCGGATCGTCCTGCGCTACGTCGACAATCCCAACGGCTCGGTCGACGACATCGCCGGCGTGTGCAACGAAGCCCGCAACGTGGTCGGCCTGATGCCGCACCCCGAGCGGGCGTGCGACGACCTGCTGGGCAGCGCCGACGGTGCCGTCCTGCTGCGCTCCCTCCTCGGCGCCGCCTGACTGCGGCGATCCGGCTCAGCCGGAGCGGCGGATGCCGGCGGCCTTGAGCACCGGCGCCGGGACGCCCACCTCGCGCCAGGCGGCGTAGGAGATGCCGCGCTTGCCACTGTAGGCCGCGGCATGGGCGACGAAGTCGGCCTCGAGGGCGGACAGGTCGACGTTGCCGGCAGCCTGGAGCTGCTCCAGTTCGGCCTCGAGGTCGAGGCGCTGCTGGACCAGCGCCAGCCGCTTCGTGGCCGAGGCGCCGTCCATCGCCGCGTTGGCGGCGTCGATCTGGGCCTGGACGCTTGCCGGGGTGCGCTTGCGGCCCCGCGTGGACTGGTTGGCCTCGAGGGCCTTCAGGTAGTCGCGGACGGCTCGGGTCTCGGCCTTCTCGGCGTCGGACATCTTCTGACGGGCCATGTTGGTTCCTCGCTTGTTTGGAAGTTGGCACTCGATTGGGCAATGCGAGAATAAACTTTATCGCGGTGATTGCGAAAAATAAAGCCATATATATGACAGATTTATTCTCGGATTGTCAGACAAATAGATTTATTGGGTTATAAGTGCTTATCAACTGATTTCACTTATGAAACTGTCGACGGGGCAGCTCATTTCAACGGAGCAACTCATGTAACTAGGTGTGCCCTTGACGGCCGGGGGAAGTCCCACGAGGCTGGCTCCGGACCGCTACCGTGCAGCGCCGTGAGCGAGCCACTCCACCGGGCACTCGGACTGACCGACGACGAGGCCGAGTCCATCGAGGAGATCCTCGGCCGCCCCGCCAACCCGCTCGAGCTGGCGATGTATTCGGTCATGTGGTCCGAGCACTGCTCCTACAAGAGCAGCCGCATCCACCTCAAGCGGCTTCCGACCGAGGCGCCGTGGGTGCTGGTCGGCCCTGGCGAGAACGCCGGTGTGGTCGACGTGGGCGACGGCATCGCTGCCGCCATCCGCATCGAGTCCCACAACCACCCGTCGGCCATCGAGCCTTACCAGGGGGCAGCCACCGGCGTCGGTGGCATCCTGCGTGACATCTTCACCATGGGCGCCCGACCCATCGCCCTCATGGACCCGCTCCGATTCGGGCCACTCGACGATCCCCGCAGCCGCTGGATCGCCGAGGGCGTCGTTTCGGGCGTGTCCGGCTACGGCAACGCCGTCGGCGTGCCCACCGTCGGCGGCGAGACCGTCTTTGACGACACCTACCGCGGCAACCCGTTGGTCAACGTGCTGTGCCTCGGCGTGCTGCCCACCGAGCGCCTCGTGTTCGGCCGGGCCTCCGGCGTCGGCAACCTGGCCGTGCTGCTCGGATCCTCCACCGGCCGGGACGGCATCGGCGGCGTGAGCGTGCTGGCGTCGGCCGGCTTCTCCGAGGAGGACGACGGCGACAAGCGCCCCAGCGTCCAGGTGGGCGACCCGTTCGAGGAGAAGCGCCTTATCGAGGCCTGCCTGTCGCTCCTGGACGAGGGCCTCGTCGTCGGCATCCAGGATCTGGGCGGCGCGGGCCTGACCTGCGCCACCAGCGAGACGGCGTCGCGCGGCGGCGTCGGCATGGACGTCGACGTGTCGGCGGTGCCCCGCCGGGAACCGGGAATGGAACCCCACGAGGTGATGACCAGCGAGTCGCAGGAGCGGATGCTGGCCATCGTCGAGCCCGACGGACTCGACCGGGTGCTCGAGATCTGCGAGCGGTGGGAGGTCCGGGCCACGGTCATCGGCCGGGTCACCGAGGGCGGTGCCCTGCGGATCCTCGACGGCTTCGACGGCGAGGTCCTGGCCGAGGTGCCCGCCGCTTCCCTCCACGAGGACGCGCCCCTCTACGACCGGCCGCGGCAGGCCCCCGACGCACCGCCCGGCCCGTCGGCCGACGACCTGCCGGCTCCCGCCGACCCGGGTGCCGACCTGCTCGACCTGCTGGCCGACGCTGCCTGGGTGTACCGCCAGTACGACCACCAACTCTTCCTCAACACCGTCGTGGGCCCCGGCGACGACGCCACGGTCCTGCGCCTCAAGCATCCGACCACCGGGACGGACACCGGACGCGGCCTGGCGATGACGACGGACGGCAACCACCGCTGGTGCGCCGTCGACCCGCGGCAGGGCACGGCCATGGTCATGGCCGAGTCGGTGCTCAACCTGGCCTGCGTCGGCGCCCGACCGCTGGCGGTCGTCAACTGCCTCAACTTCGGCAACCCCGAGCACCCCGAGGTGATGTGGCAGCTCTCGGAGGCCGTGGACGGCATGGGCGAGGCCTGTCGGGTCCTCGACGTCCCGGTCATCGGCGGCAACGTCAGCCTCTACAACGAGTCGGCGGGCAGCAACATCGACCCGACGCCCGTCATCGGCCTGCTCGGCGTCGTCGACCGCCTCGATGAGCGACCGCCGGGCGCCACGCTGGTCGACGGGCATCGCCTCGTCCTCCTCGGCGCCGCCACCGAGGGCCTCGGCGGCTCGCGGTGGGGGCACGCCCACGGCGCCCCCGGCGGGCGGCTGCCCGACCTCGACCTGGCGGCCGTGGTGGACACGGCCGACCTGGTCCGCGGGCTGGTCGCCGACGGCCTGGTCGACGGCGCCCACGACGTCTCGACCGGCGGACTGGGGGTCTGCCTTGCCGAGATGGCCGCCCGCTCCGGCGTCGGTGTCACCGCCGCCCGGGTCGCCGACCACGCCGCCCTGTTCGGCGAGGGTCCAGGCCGGGTCGTCGTCGCCGTCGACCCCGAGCGGCTCACCGAGGTGCTCGAGCGGGCCGAGGCGGCGGGCGTCCCCACCTCCCGGATCGGCCTCGCCGCCGGCGACCGCTTCGCCGTCAAGGGCCTCCTCGACGTCGACCTCGACGAGGTCACCGCGGCCTTCACCGGCCGGTTGCCCGAGGCGCTCGGTGCCGGCACTGCCAGCCGCTGAGCGTCCCGGCCGCCCGGGACGCGGCCGGTAGGCTGACCGTCGTGTCGAGCCCGCACCTCGTCCCCGACGAGTACGCCGACGACACCCCCAAGGAGGCCTGTGGGGTCTTCGGGGTGTTCGCCCCCGGCCAGCCGGTCGCCCACCTCACCTACCTCGGCCTCTATGCGCTCCAACACCGCGGCCAGGAGTCGGCCGGCATGGCGGTCGGCGACGGCGAGTCGCTCACCGTCGTCAAGGAGATGGGCCTGGTCTCCAACGCCTTCGACGACCGGACGCTCTCGGCCCTGAACGGCGACCTCGCCATCGGGCACACCCGCTACTCGACCACCGGGTCGAGCACCTGGCGCAACGCCCAACCCGTCTACCGGGGGGTCGACCACGTCGAGTTCGCCCTGGGCCACAACGGCAACCTCGTGAACACCGAGGCGCTGGCCGCCGAGGCCGGGATGCTGCCCGGAACCGTCACATCCGACACCGACCTCATGGCCGAACTGCTGGCGGCGGCACTCCTCAAGTGGCCCGACCTGGAGCCGGACGCCGCCTTCGAGGCGGCCCTCGCCGAGGTGCTGCCACGGCTGGAGGGCGCCTTCTCGCTGGTGCTGGCCGACCGCAACCAGGTCATCGGCGTCCGCGACCCCAACGGGTTCCGGCCGCTGTGCCTCGGACGCCTGGACGGCGGCTGGGTGCTGGCCTCCGAGACGCCGGCCCTCGACGTGATCGGCGCCCACGTGGTCCGCGAACTGGACCCGGGCGAGGTGGTGGTCATCGACGCCACCGGCTGCCGCTCGCTGCGGCCCTTCGACGATGACGTGGTCGACCCACGGTTGTGCCTGTTCGAGTTCGTCTACTTCGCCCGCCCCGACTCCTCCCTCTACGGCCAGAGCGTGCACCACGCCCGGGTCCGCATGGGCGAGGCGCTGGCCCACCAGGCCCCCGTCGAGGCCGACCTCGTCATGGGCGTTCCGGAATCGGGGATCCCGGCGGCTGAGGGCTACGCCAGGGCGTCGGGCATCGACTTCGGCCACGGACTCGTCAAGAACCGCTACATCGGCCGCACCTTCATCGCCCCCACCCAGGCCCTGCGGTCGGCGGCGGTGCGGATGAAGCTCAACCCGCTGCGCGACAACATCGCCGGCCAGCGCCTGGTCGTGGTCGACGACTCGATCGTGCGCGGCACGACCACCCGCTCGATGGTCCGGATGCTGCGCGACGCCGGGGCACGGGAGGTGCACCTGCGGGTGTCGTCGCCGCCGTACCGCTGGCCCTGCTTCTACGGGATGGACACCGGCTCCCGTGGTGAGTTGCTGGCCGCAAACCTGACCGTCGACGAGATCCGCGAGTACCTCGACGTCGACACGCTCAGCTACCTCACGCTGGACCACCTGCTCGAGTCGACCGGGGCGGTCGGGGCGGGCTTCTGCACCGCCTGCCTCACCGGCGAGTACCCGATCGAGATCCCGGCCAACCTGACCAAGCAGTTGCTCGAACGGTCCGGCGCCGACCCGGAGCCGGAGCGCGCCATGCCGGTCCTGGCCGACGACCCCGAGGGAGGGCTGCCGGTCGAGGACGCGGCCCGGCTCTTCGACCGAACCTGAGGCGACGGTGGCCGAGGACTACCGCTCGGCGGGCGTCGACATCGACGCCGGCGAGGAGGCCGTCCGTCGCATCGTCCCGCACGTGCGCTCGACGCACCGGACGGGCGTGCTGGGCGACATTGGTGGCTTCGGCGGACTGTTCGACCTCGGGGCCACCGGCTACCGCGATCCGTTGCTGGTCTCGGCGACCGACGGCGTCGGCACCAAGGCCGAGATCGCCCGGACGACCGGACGCCTGGACTCGATCGGTCGGGACCTCGTGGCCATGTGCGTCGACGACCTGGTTTGCGTCGGTGCCGCCCCGCTGTTCTTCCTCGACTACGTCGCCGTGGGTCGGCTGGACCCGGCGGCGATAGAGCAGCTGGTGGCGGGCATCGCCGACGGTTGCCGCGAGGCCGGCTGCGCCCTGATCGGCGGCGAGATGGCCGAGCATCCCGGGGTGATGGACGCCGACCAGTTCGACCTGGTCGGGTTCGCCGTCGGGGCGGTCGAACGCGACGGGGTGCTCGACGGCAGCGGCGTGGTGCCCGGTGACGCCCTGGTCGGACTCGACTCGCCCAACCTGCGCTCCAACGGCTTCTCGCTGGCGCGGCGCCTCGTCGAGGTCGCCGGCCGGCCGCTCGACGGTGCGGCGTGGGACGGTGCGGCGACGACCCTGGCCGACGAGTTGCTGGCGCCCAGCGTCATCTACGCCCCGGCCGTCGTGGCCGCCCTCGCCGCCCACGAGGTCCACGCCGTCGCCCACGTCACCGGTGGCGGCCTGCCGGGCAACCTGCCGCGGGTCCTCGGCGATGGGGTCGACGCCGTCGTCGACACCACGGCCTGGGAGGTTCCCCGCATCTTCCGCGAGTTGCAGGCCATGGGCGGCGTTGCCGACGACGAGATGGCCCGGGTGTTCAACCTGGGCCTCGGCATGGTCCTGGCGGTTCCCGCCGCCGAGGCGGAGGCCGTCGTGGCGACCCTCGCCGCCAACGACCGGTCGGCACGTGTGGTCGGCGAACTGGTCGCGGGGTCCGGTCGGGTGGACCTGCGCCGCTAGGTTCGCCACCGTGACCGGATCAACCAAGCAGGAGCTGATCGACCACCTGCTGGCGCATGCCGTGAGCACCGGCGAGTTCACCCTCAAGAGCGGCCGTACCAGCACCTGGTTCTGCGACGGGAAGCAGACGGTGTGCCGGGCCGAGGGACTCCTCCTGGTCGCCGACCTGGCCCTGGAGACCATTCCGGACGACGTGACCGCGATCGGCGGGCTCACGGCCGGTGCCGACCCGGTGGCGTTCGGGGTCGCCGCCGTGGCCGCGACCCGCGGCCGGCCGCTGCGGTCGTTCAGCATCCGCAAGGAGTCCAAGGACCACGGCGTGGCGGGCCGCCTGGCCGGGGCACTCGAGCCGGGCGACCGGGTGGTGGTGTGCGAGGACGTCGTCACCCGCGGCACGTCGCCGATGGAGGCCGCCGAGGTCGTCCGGGAGCTCGGCGCCGAACCGGTGATGGTCATGCCCGTCGTCGACCGGGGCGGCACCTGCGGGGCACTCGCCGAGGCGGCAGGCCTCGACTTCCGACCGCTGGTCACGGCCCTCGAGCTGGGCTTCCCCTACGAGGGGCCCTGACTGCACGTTTCCCGGGCAGACGTGACGGGGGCGACAGCCGGCTGACCGGAGCGGCCCCGCGGGGTCGCCCGTAGGATCACACCCCATGCCCTACCTGCCGACCGCCGCCCACTCGATCAAGCTCCACGTGGAGTTGGCCAACGTGCCCAACACGCTGGGACGCCTGGCCACCGCCATCGGCGAGGCCGGCGCCAACATCGTGTCGATGGGCGGCTTCGACGTCCGCGGCGAGGTGCTGGTCAACGACGTGGTCGTGAACTGCAGCGACGACGAGCATGCCCACCGGGTGATCGCCGCCGTCGAGGCCCTCGAGGGCGTCGACCTGGACTCGTGGTTCGACCGCACCTTCCACATGCACGAGGGCGGCAAGATCGAGGTGCTGCCGCTGGCGCCCGTCAGCGACATGCACGACCTGTCGATGGCCTACACGCCGGGCGTGGCCCGGGTCTGCATGGCGATCCACGACGAACCGGCGCGGGCGCACGACCTCACCATCAAGAAGAACACGGTCGCCATCGTCACCGACGGCACGGCGGTGCTCGGCCTCGGCGACATCGGCCCCGAGGCGGCCATGCCGGTGATGGAGGGCAAGGCACTGCTCTTCAAGGAGTTCGCCGGGGTCGATGCCTTCCCGATCTGCCTCGACGTCGACGCGCCCGAGGAGATCGTCGAGACGGTCATCCGGTTGGCGCCCACGTTCGGCGGGATCAACCTCGAGGACATCAAGGCGCCGGGCGCCTTCCAGGTCGAACAGGCGCTCAAGGAGGCGCTCGACATCCCGGTCTTCCATGACGACCAGCACGGCACCGCCGTCGTCACCCTGGCAGCCCTGCGCAACTCGCTGAAGCTGACCGGCCGCGACATCGGCGACCTGTCGGTGGTCATCGCCGGGGTGGGTGCCGCCGGCATGGCGGTCGGGGCGATCCTGCGCAACGCCGGGGTGGGCGAGATCGTCGGCGTGGACCGGACCGGCGCCGTCTACGAGGGACGCGACGAACTCAACTTCGCCAAGGAGTGGTTCGCCGCCAACACCAACCCCGACCGGAAGACGGGCACGATCCACGACGTGCTCCACGGGGCCGACGTGTTCATCGGCCTGAGCGGGCCGGGCCTGATCACGGCCGCCGACCTGCGCAACATGGCGCCGGACCCGCTGGTGTTCGCCATGGCCAACCCCGATCCGGAGATCCGGCCCGAGGAAGCCGACGGCCTGGCGGCGGTCATGGCGACGGGCCGCAGCGACTACCCGAACCAGATCAACAACGTGCTGGCGTTCCCCGGCATCTTCCGCGGCGCCCTCGACGCCGGCGCCACGGACATCACCGAGAACATGAAGCTGGCTGCCGCCGACGCCATCGCCGACTCGGTGTCCGATGACGAGTTGTCGCCGCTGTTCGTGGTGCCGTCGGTGTTCGACAAGTCGGTGCCGATGGCGGTCGCCGCCGCGGTGGCCGAGGCCGCGGTGGCCGACGGCGTGTGTCGCGGCTGAATTCGTTGCCCGCCCCCCTGGAGCCACCCGCGGGCGGCTGGCGGGCGGTCACCTTCGACCTCTGGAACACGCTGCTGGTCAGCGTCCCGGGCGCGGTCGAGGTGCGCAGCCGGCACTGGCGTGCCGTCATCGGGGAGCGCGGCCTCGACGTCGACGACGACCTCCTGCACGGCACGCTCTCGATGCTCCCGGTCAGGTTCGACGAGGAGTGGCGGGCCGGGCGGCTGTACGGGCCGGAGCAGGCTCTGGCCGAGTGCTTCGCCGCCCTCGGCGACCGGATAGGCGACGACGACCGGGTGGCGCTGGCCGACGCCTTCGAGGAGGCGTCCCACCACCTGGACGTGTCGCCGGTCGACGGCGCGGCGGCGGTTGCCCGCCTGCTCACGGGCGCGGGCCTCGCCGTGGGGATCGTCTCGGACACGACGCTTGCGGTCGGTCGGCACCTGCGCGGCTACCTGGACCGCTTCGGGGTGCTCGCCCACCTCGACCACCAGGCGTTCTCCGACGAGGTTGGCGCCTACAAGCCGGATCGGCGGATCTTCGAGGCGGCGCTGGCGGGTCTGGGCGTCGATGACCCTGCTGGCGTCGTCCACGTGGGTGACCTGCGTCGCACCGACGTGGCGGGCGCCCGGGCGATGGGCATGGCTACGGTCCGCTTCCGGGGCGCTGTCGACGACGCCGAGGAGGGTCCGGAGGCCGACGCCGTCATCGACCGCCTGGCCGACCTTCCTGCGCTGCTGGGCCTGCCGCCCGGGTAGCCCGGGTCAGGTCGGTGGCGGCCACGATCTCGTTCCGGCGGTCCTCCTGATCGGGGGCCGGTCCGCTCGGAACGGTCGCCGTCTCCATTGTGCCGACGCCGCCTCGGGTCACCATCGGGTTCCCGCCAGGGGAGGGTTCTGCCACGGACCGAGAGGTTCGGACAAGTGTCCGGGTTCCTCGGACGGCTGTCGCATTCCTCGGCTCGGAGCCGAAGTCGGGACCTGGCGGGCTCAGCCGATCGTGAGGGGGAGGATGCGCGGCCCGCGGACCTGGCCGCCGGCCCAGGTGACCGCCTCGGGATCGGCGAGCGTGAACTCGGGGATCCGGGAGAACCAGGTCTTGAGCGACACCTCCATTTCCATGCGGGCCAGGTTGGAGCCCGCGCAGCGGTGGATGCCGGTGCCGAAGGCGACATGGCGGTTGCGCTGCCGGTCGAGGATTACCTGGTCGGCGTCCTCGAAGACCTCGGGGTCGTGGTTGGCGCCCGAGAAGTTCATGAGCACCTTGTCCCCGGGCTGGATCACCACGTCGCCGATGGCGACCTCGGCGACGGCGTCCCGGGCCATCGTCACCGGCGCGTAGAAGCGCAGGAGCTCCTCGACGGCGGTGTCCCAGAGGGCGTCGTCCGCGTCGGCCATGCGGAGGCGGTCGTCGTTGTGGCCGGCGAAGTGCCACAGTGCCGAGCCGATCGACGACCAGGTGGTGTCGATGCCGGCCACCAACTGCAGGTTGCACATGCCGATGACCATCGGGTCGGGGATCGGTTCGCCGTCGACTTCGGTCTGGACCAGCGCGGTGATGAGGTCGTCCTTGGGGTTGGCCTTCCGGTCCTCGACCTCGGCGGTGAAGAAGTTCCGGATGAGGTCCCGGTACTTGACGCGTAGTTCGGGGTTCTGGAATCCGAGTTCGAGGACGCCGCGTACCCATTCGATGAACGTGTCGACCATCGAGTCGTCGACACCGAGCTTGCGGGCGATCAGTCGGGGCGGGATCTGCTGGGCGTACTGGACCGCCCCGTCACAGTGGCCCTCGTCGATGAAACCGTCGATGAGGTCGTTGCAGAGCTGCTCGGTCTAGGGGCGCAGCGGGTCGATGGCCTTCGGGGTGAAGTGGGGGAGCAGCGCCCGCCGGGTCCATACCTGCTCGGGCGGGTCGGCGCTGATCGGCGCGGCGGCGTTGTAGCCCTTGGCCTCGTCGTCGACGAACTCCTCGGGCAGGTTGACGACCGTCGGACCCTTGGAGGACAGGTCGGGCACGATGCGGGCCATGGCCTGCACGTCCTCGTAGCGGGTCGGCAGCCAGGAGCCGCCGTAGCGCTCGGTGTGGGCGATGGGGCAGCGGTCGCGCAGTTCGGCCCAGGCGGCGGTTGGGTCCCGGATGTAGTCGGGGTCGAAGATGTCGTAGTCGGTGGCCAGGTCCTCGACCGGGCAGCGGTCGGTTGGTGCGTCGGCGGTGTCGGTCATCTGGCCCCCTTCAGTCCTCGACGATCGTGATGGCGAACTCGGGGCAGTTGTCGACGATCAGCTGCGCCTTCTCCTCGAGCCCGTCGGGGACGACCCCGTCGGTGAGTTCGTAGGCGTTGCCGAAGTCGTCGACGTCGACGAGTTCGGGCGCCAGCGCGTAGCAGCGGCTGTGGCCTTCGCACTTGTCCGGATCGACGTGGATCTTCATCGCGGTCTCCCTGATGGTGCGGTCGGACCAGAGCACAGATTCGTGCTGCGGTCCACCGGGTCGCGTCGTCAGCCCAGCGGCAGGTTGATCTGCTTGGCCTCCAGGAACTCGGCGAGGCCGTAGCGGCCTAGTTCCCGGCCGTTGCCGGACTTCTTGTAGCCCCCGAACGGGGCGTCGGTGTTGAGGAACGAGCCGTTCATGTCGACCTGGCCGGTCCGCAGCCGCTTGGCGACGGCGATCGCCCGGTCGTTGTCGGAGCTCCACACGCCGCCGGACAGGCCGTACTCGGAGTCGTTGGCGATGCGTATGGCGTCCTCCTCGTCCTCGTAGCCGATGATGGACAGCACCGGGCCGAAGATCTCCTCCTGGGCGATCGTCATCGAGTTGTCGACGTCGGCGAACACGGTGGGCTTCACGTAGTAGCCGGCGTCCAGGCCGTCGGGCTTGCCGGTGCCGCCCGTGACGAGCGTTGCGCCCTCGTCGATGCCGGTCTGGATGTAGCCCTGGACGCGGTCCCATTGGGCCTGGGAGACCAGCGGGCCGAGGCGGGAGCCGGCGTCGTCGGCGGGACCGACGGTGAAGCCGGCGGCGGTGGCGGCGGCCAGTTCGGCGGCCTCGTCCATGCGCTCGGCGGGCACCAGCAGCCGAGTGAGGGCGCTGCAGGTCTGGCCCGAGTTGAGGTAGGCGGCGCCGACCGCCGACGGGATCGCCTTATCGAAGTCGGCGTCGTCGAGGACGATGTTGGCGGACTTGCCGCCCAGTTCCTGGTGGACCTTGGTGACGTTGGTGGCGGCCACCTCGGCCACCCGGGTGCCGGCCCGGGTCGAGCCGGTGAACGACACCATGTCGACGTCGGGGTGGGCGGCGATGGCCTCGCCGACGACCGGGCCCACGCCGGACACCAGGTTGAACACGCCGGCGGGGAAGCCCAACTCGTCGATGATTTCGGCGAGGACGAAGGCGTTCAGCGGCGCCACCTCGCTGGGCTTGAGCACCACGGTGCAGCCGACCGCCATGGCGGGCGCGACCTTCGCCATGATCTGGTGCAGCGGGTAGTTCCAGGGCGTGATGCAGCCGACCACGCCGACCGGTTCGCGGGTGACGAGCGAGCGGCTGATGGTCTCCTCGAAGTCGAAGTTGCGGGCGGTCTCGGGGACGCCGGCGGTGGTGGCGGCCGGCATGCCGGCCTGGATCATCGTGGAGAGCGTGGCGGGCATGCCGACCTCGCTGGAGATGAGTGCGCCGATCTCCTCGGCTCGGGCGGCCAGCCCGGCGCCCAGCTTCTCGATGAAGCCCAGTCGGTCCTCGAGCGAGCGCCCCGACCACTCGGGGAAGGCGGCCTTGGCGGCTGCGATCGCCGCGTCGACGTCTGCGGCGGTGCCGTCCGGGACCGAACCGATGACTGCTTCGTTGGACGGGTTGACGACGTCGATGCTGCCGTCTCCCGCCGACGGGGTCCATTTCCCGTTGACGTAGATCTCGTCGCGTGACTGCATGGCTGGTTCTCCACCTGGGGTCGATCGTGCTCCGGGACGGACGTCCCGAGTCGTGATCATGCGCCATGAGCGGCTGGAGCGCCAAAGGCGGCCGGCGGCTACGGTCGACGGGGTGCCGTGACGGCGCGGCGCCGCGATCAGAGGGGGAGTCGACGATGCGGGTGATGCTGACGGGGGCGACGGGTTTCATCGGCGGCCACGTGCTGCGGGCGCTGGTTGACGCCGGCCACGAGCCGCTGGCGCTGGTCCGAAGCGCGGAGAAGCTCGGGCAGTTACGGGCGCTGCACGACATCGGGGCCGAGGTCGCTCACGTGGTCGGCGACATGACGGACGCCGAGGCGGTCGCGGCGGCCATGGAGGGCTGCGACGCCTGTATCCACACGGCGGCGTTTACGAGCCTGGACCCGGAGCAGATGCACGTGGCGCTCGAGGTGAATGCCCCGGGGGCGATCAACGTGCTGGACGCCGCTGCTGCGGCTGGCTGCGATCCGATCGTGCACCTGTCGACGATGTCGGTGATCTTCCCGCCCAGCGGCGATGTCCTGTCCGGCGACGATCCGGTGCAGGGTGGCGGCAACCCGTACAACGCCTCGAAGGCGATCGCCGAGGAGCACGCCCGGGGCATGCAGGCCGCCGGTCAGCCGGTCCAGATCCTCTATCCGGCCGGGGTGACGGGTCCGACCGATCTGGGGCTCAACGTGCTGGCCGCCAACCTGATCCCCACGTTGCAGAGCGAGATCATGATGAGCCTGGCCTCGGGCGGGTGGCTGCTCGTCGACGTCCGGGACCTGGCGTCGGCGATGGTCGGCCTGTTGACGCCGGGTCGTGGTCCGCAGCGTTACGTGGCTGGTGGCACGTACATGGACTGGGGGGACTTCCATGCGGTCGTCACCGAGGTGACGGGCTGCGACCGGGCGCTGTTCCCGACGCCGCGCGATGCCCTCGAGCAGATGGTCGACGCCGAGGCCGTCGAGATCATGCTGGGCATCGTCCCCGGCGACGACGCTGGCCTGTTGGCCGACAGCGGCGTGGGTGCCTGGCGGCCGGTCGAGGAGACCCTCCACGACACGGTGTCCTGGCTCGTGGCGGGGGGCCTCCTGGCCCCCGACCGCGCCCCCAACTGCGCCTGACCCTCCCGCGACCTCGTCACGAGGTCAGGTGTCGAGGATGGTCACCGTGCCGGTGTCGCCGTTGACCTTCACCTGGGCCCCGTCGGGGATGCGCGTCGTCGCACCGGTCGCCGACACCACGCACGGGATGCCGAGTTCGCGGCTGACGATGACGGCGTGGCTCATGGTGCCGCCCACGTCGACGATCACGCCGGCCGCCGGGACGAACAGCGGCGTCCACGACGGGTCGGTGATGGGTGCCACGAGGATGTCGCCGGGCTCGAGGGCGCCGGGGTCCGACGGGTCGGTGACGATCCGGGCCCGTCCGGTCGCCGTGCCGGCGCTGCCGCCCATGCCCTGAACGACCTTCCGGGTCGACAGCGGGACCTCGCCGCCCTGCCACGCCTCGGGGCCGGGCACCTCGCCGTCGAACCAGTAGGGCGGCGTGAGGTCGAACAACCCGAGGTAGGTGGCCTCCCGCTCGGCCGCCTCGCCTGCCAGGCCACCGGCGATGGCCGACTCGAGTTCGGCGTCACGCAGCATGAACACCTGTCCGGCATCGGCCAGGCGCCCATCGGTGGCGAGGCGGCGTCCCAGTTCGAGGGCGGCCAGGCGGGCCTCATGGATCACCTTCACGATCGTGGCCTTGGCCTGCTCGCGGGCCGGGATGAACACGCTGCTGGCGGTGTTGGCGATCTCGAGGGTGCCGGCCTGCTCCTCGCTGCCGGCGACCATGCCCCGCAACTCCTCGAGGGCCTCGCCGGCCCTCGCTGCGGCCGCCTCGTGGCGGGCACGCGGGTCCCCGTCGTCGCCGGCCAGGCGCATCCGGTCGATCAGCGCGAGCACCAGCTCGGGGTGGGTGCCCCAGGCGGGTGAGCGCAACTCCCACTCGTTGGGACCGCGGCTGCCGTGCGCCAGCAGCAGGTCGTCGAGTCCGGCGAAGAACCCGGCAGCGGCATCGCCGAGTCCGACCAGCCGGTCGTGGAGTCCGTCGACGCCGGCCTCGAAGGCAGCGGTCAACTCGGCGGAGGCGGTCACCTGCCGGCTGAGGTCCCACATGGCGAAGCTGGGGGCGGCTGACGCCACGCCACCGAGCCCGCCGGCGATCCGCAGGTCGTAGCCGGGCTTGCCGAGGCCGAGGGCCAGCGCCGTGATAGCGCCCATGGTGACCGAGGCGGCTGCGCTGACTTCGCCGTGGAGGGCGAACACCCGGGCGAAGACGGGCGGCATCTCGCGCATTCGGGCCACCAGGTCGGCCTCGCTGCACAACCCGAGGTCGGGACGGGCGGCCACGAGGGCGTCGACGGCGGCGACCTGCTCGTCGAGGGCGGGGAATTCGGTGGCGGTCATCCACGAGAACATCAGGCCGTCGACACGGGCGGTGATCTCGGGGTCGTCGTCCTTGGGGCGGGGCTGGTAGGGCGGCAGCACCGACTGGGAGCCGAAGAAGCCCATGTCGACCATCTCGGGGGTCATGCCCGAGGAGCGGGCGCCCATCAGGCGGGCGATGCTCAGGTTCAGGTACATGTAGCCGCCGAAGATCTCGAACATGACCTTGTGCCCGTCGTCGACCTCGTCGAGGTCGATCGTGAAGCGGGACATGAAGTCCCGCATGCCGACGTCACCGGCGCCATGCCAGGTGTGGTCGGCGGTCAGTGGCGAGACGGGGTCGGGGAACACCTCACCGACGTTGCCCCGCGTGTAGATCGGGAACGTCGGCGACGGCTCATCGTCCATGAACCAGCCCACGGTCATGATGTCGCCCCCTTGCTCGTGGCTCGAGAGGCATCCTACGGCAGTCCCGACGCCGGGTCGGAGGCGGCCGCCGCTCAGGCCAGCATCGACCCCAGGAAGGCGGCGAAGCGTGCATCGTCGATGCCGAGGCCGTTTCGCCGGAACGCCTCCCACGAGCCCCACTCCTCGTCGACGGTGGCGTAGGCGGCCTCGAGGTACTCGGCGTGGCACCACATCATCGCCCGGCTGTTCGCCATCTGGTCGTCGGGGACGTCGTCGGGGTCGACGCCGAGCCGTTCGGCGATCCGGAGCCGGTGGATGTCCTCGCGTTCCTGGAGCCAGGGGCGGCGCAGGTCGTTGCTGAGGAGGTAGTCGTCGATGGCGACCTCCGCCGGCACGCCGAGCAGCCGCAGCAGCACGCCGCCGACGAACCCGGTGCGGTCCTTGCCGGCGGTGCAGTTGAACAACAGGGGGTGGCGGTCGGGGTCGGTGGCCAGGTCGAACACCAGCCGGTAGCGGTCGAGGCGGGTGCGGACGCTGTTGCGGAAGTACTCGGTGATCAGGTCGGGTCCGGGTATGGCGTCGGGGTCGTGCTCCATCAGGTTGGCGAGCACGACGAACTCGTTGTCGTCGGCCGAGACCGAGACGTGCACGACCTCGGTACCGGGCAGGTCGGGGTGCGGCCGCTGCTCGATCTCGTCGGGCCGGCGCAGGTCGATGATCGTGCGCAGGCCCACTGACTCGACGGTGGCGAGCGAGGGTCCGTCGAGGTCGCACAGGTAGCCGCCCCGGAACAACCGCCCGGTGCGGACGGTGCGCCCGTCGGTGGTGGGAAGGCCGCCGAGGTCGCGAAGGTTGGCGGCGGCGAGCAGCACCCGTCCGTCGGGGAGCAGGTTGCGGGGGGATTGTCCCATGGCGACCGAACGTAGCGGCACGGTCGGAACGCGGCGAAGCCCGCCCCTCGGGGCTGGCTCCGGTTCCGGTGGTCGGGCCCGGCGTCGATCCGGGGACCTTCCGCTTTTCAGGCGGACGCTCTGCCAACTGAGCTACCCGACCGTGCACCTCCCGCCCGGGGGCGGGGGACGGTGGCGGTCCTGACGGGATTTGAACCCGCGACCTCCGGCTTGACAGGCCGGCGTGCACTCCAAACTGCACCACAGGACCCCGAGCGGGCGACCGGGTTTCCGGGGAAGTTCCGGCCGTCCGTTCTTGGCACCCCCAACGGGATTCGAACCCGTGTTACCGGCGTGAAAGGCCGGCGTCCTAGGCCGCTGGACGATGGGGGCTCGGACCTCGCGAGGGCGGCGCCACGATAGCAAGGGGTCGCGTGAAAGCGGCCCGGAGCGGCCGCCCGTTCACCCTACCAGGAAGCCAGTCGACGCCTCGACCGCCTCCTCGAGCAGCAGGCCCAGCCACAGCAGCAGCGACCGTTCGGCCACGTCGGGCGCCTCGGGGTCGAACTCGTCCTCCTCGGAGATGTCGAGTCGGGTGCCGAGGACCAGCCGCAGCGAGTTGAGGACGACCATCCACTGTTCGAGTTCGGCCGGTTCGAGGGTGTCGTTGCCGCAGGTGTCGCCGACCACCTCGACGGCGTCGAGTCGGTGGCGGAGCAGGTCGTCGTGGACGAGGGCCGCGTAGTCGGCGTCACGGTCAGGGTCGTCGGGGTAGGCGGCCGGGTAGAGGCGGCGCAGGCCGGGGTCGTCGTCGGCGGCCAGCAGGGTCCGCAACTGTCCGGCCAGGCGGCCGACGAGGTCGCGCTCCTCCTCGCCGAGGCGGACCTCGACGAGGTCGCCGGAGCGGGCGAAGGCGACCTGGCGGCGACGGCGGACCACGGTCAGTCGTCCTGCTGCATCGTGGCCCAGAGGCCGTGCTCGTGGAGGCGGAAGACGTCCATCTCGGCCTTCTCGCGGGTGCCGGAGGAGACGACCGCCCGGCCCTTGTGGTGGACGTCGAGCATCAGCTGCTCCGCCTTGTGGCGGCTGTAGCCGAACAACTTCTGGAACACCCAGGCCACGTACGACATGAGGTTGATGGGGTCGTTCCAGACGAGGACGATCCAGGGCCGGTCGGTGTCGGCGTCCTCGCCGATGTCGCCCCGGACCTCCTCGCCGACGTCGGGGAGTGCCGCCCGAGTCACGCCGAAACCTCCTCGGTCACGGGTACCTGCTCACGGGCGTCGAGGGCGAGGGCGACGACCGTGCCCCAGAGGGCCGTGGCGCCGATGAGGTGGAGGCCGACAAGCAACTCGGGCACGCCGGTGAAGTACTGGGTCCAGCCGATGGCGGCCTGAAGGACGACGACGGCGCCGAGGGCCTGCATCCGGCCGTGGAGCCGTTCGCCGGTCGGGTCGCGTCGCACCGTGAGGGCGAGGCCGGCGACCAGCAGCAGGAAGACGACGACGGTGGTGCCGTGGACCCGGGCGATGTCGGACGGGGTGAACGGCAGGCGGGGGATCGGATCGTCGTGGCTGCCGGCGTGCGGTCCGGAGCCGGTGACGAGCGTGCCGGTGGCGAGCACCACGACCGAGAAGCCGGCGACGGCGGTGGCCATCGACCGCAGCCGTTCGGACGGAGCCGGCGTCGGCGGACGGGCCGCCCGCAGGTGGTCGCCGGCCCGGTGGCGTAGGACCACGGCGTTGCCGACCAGCACCATCGACAGGGCGAAGTGGCCGAGCACCAGCCAGGGGTTGAGGTGGCTGAGCACCACGATCCCGCCGAGCACGATCTGGGCGAGCACGCCGGCGACCAGTCCCCACGACCAGCGCATCAGGTCGGCCCGCCGGGGGGTGCGGGCCATCGAGCCCAGCACGGCGGCGATGACGGCCAGCGACACGAGGCCGGTGACGAGCCGGTTGCCGAACTCGATCCAGCCGTGCAGGTCGGCCTCGGGGACGAACTGGTCCTCCTCGCAGGTGGGCCAGTCGGAGCAGCCGAGGCCGGAGCCGGTGAGGCGCACGGCGCCGCCGGTGACGACGATCATCGCCAGCAGGGCGAGGGCCACGCCGCAGATGCGGTGATAGGCGTCCGGCGTGAGGCGAGGTCTCATGGGCGTCTCCGCACGCTCCGAAGGCTAGGCGGGCGCCCGGGCGGGGCCCACGGCGCCGGGCCTCCATAGGATCGGCGCATGGAACTCACCGGGAAGGTCGTGGTCGTCACGGGTGGTGCCAGCGGCATCGGGAGTGCGCTGGCAGAGCGATTCCACGCCGAGGGGGCGCGGGGGATCGTGGTTGCGGACCGCGACGCGGAGGGCGCCGCCGAGGTGGCGGCCGCCATCGGCGGGACGCCGGTCAACTGCGACGTGGCCGACGAGACGCAGGTCAAGGCGCTGGTCGACGACACGGTCGAGATGCACGACGGACTGGACCTGTTCGTCTCGAACGCCGGCTACGTCACCCTTGGCGGCCTCGAGGCCCCCAACGAGGAGGTGACGGACATGTTCGACGTGCACGTCATGGCGCACCTCTACGCGGCCCGCCACGCCATCCCGTACATGGTCGACCAGGGCGGCGGCTGGCTACTCAACACGGCGTCGGCGGCGGGCCTGCTCTCCCAGATCGGGTCGATGGCCTACTCGGTTACCAAGCACGCGGCGGTGGCGCTGGCTGAGTGGGTCGCCATCACCTACGGCGACCGGGGCATCGGCGTGTCGGTGCTGTGCCCGCAGGCGGTGGAGAGCAACATCCGGGCCAATAGCCCGATGGCCGACCGGCTGGGCGACGACCGGGGCATGGGCGCCGCCGGCGTCGACGGGGTGATGTCGGCCGAGGCGCTGGCGGACGTGGTGGTCGAGGCGCTGGCCGACGAGCGGTTCCACGTCCTCCCGCACCCGGAGGTCGCCGAGTACGTGCGCCGCAAGGGTGACGACGTGGATCGCTGGCTGGCCGGCATGCGCCGTTTCCAGCAGCGCCTGTTCTCGGAGGGCGGGACCCCCGCCGACTGGCTCGTCGGTTGAGGCGGGCGCGGCAACGTCCAGCACCGGCGCGCGGGTCCTAGCCTGACGGCGATGTACGCGACCCCGCCCACGCCGGCACCTCCGCTCCCGATGCGCGCACGTGTGGCCGGCTATGTCGCGCTCACCAAGCCGCGCATCATCGAGCTGCTGCTGGTCACGACCGTGCCGACCATGTTCGTCGCCGAGCGGGGCGTCCCGTCGGTGTGGCTGATGGTCGCCACGGTGCTCGGCGGCACGCTGGCCGCCGGTGGCGCCAACGCCGTCAACATGGTCGTGGACCGCGACATCGACCGGCTCATGGAGCGCACCAAGGACCGCCCGCTGGTCACCGGCGTGATGACCCCCCGGGCAGCGCTGGTGTTCGCCATCGCCCTCGAGGTCGTGGCGTTCGCCTGGCTGTTCGCAACCGTCAACCTGCTCAGCGCCGTGCTGGCCGTGTCGGCCACCTTCTTTTACGTGTTCGTGTACACGCTGTGGCTCAAGCGCACGTCGACGCAGAACATCGTCATCGGCGGCGCCGCCGGCGCCGTCCCGGTGCTGGTCGGCTGGTCGGCGGTCACCAACTCCCTCGACTGGGCGCCGGTGGTCCTCTTCCTCGTCATCTTCTACTGGACGCCCCCGCACTTCTGGGCCCTCGCCATCAAGTACCGCGACGACTACGCGGCCGCCGAGGTCCCGATGCTCCCCGCCGTGGCCAGCCTCGAGGTCACCGCCGGGCGGATCCTCCGCTACACCGCCATCCTCGTGGCGCTGACGGTGGTGTTCTGGCGGGTGGCGGAGATGGGCGCCATCTATCTGGTGTCGGCGCTGGTGCTGGGGGCCGTGTTCGGGGCGTTCGCCCTGGCGGTGCGCCGGGATCCGAGCGAGCGGACCGCCATGCGGCTCTTCTCGTACTCCATCACCTACGTCACCCTCCTCTTCGGGGCCATCGCGCTCGACGTGGTCGTCTGATCGCGGGCGCCGGAACGGCCGCGAATCCGGGCTGCCGAGGTGCAGGACTGGTGCGATCGGGCGGCTATCCTCACGGCGCCGGAAGAGCGTCAGGATCACCGTCGATCCGCCTAGCCTCTCGTCGTCCGACCACCCTCGGGCGCGTCGACGAGGGTGCCGTCCGGACCCGCAGGACGATTCAACTTCGAGGACGATGACCGACACCTCCCTGGAGACCGTCGACGCCACCGCACTCGAGCGCGTCGTCACCTCCACCGATGCCAACACGCTCGGCCGCTACTGGCTCGGCGCGGGCTCGCTCGCGCTGCTTGCCAGCCTGGTCGCCGGCGTCCTCGTCGCCCTCGAGCGACTCGACCTCTCGGGTGCCGAGGTCTTCGGTAGCGCCGACGAGGTGTTCCAGTTCTGGTCCGCCCACCGGGTCGGGCTGGTGCTGCTCGCCGTCGTGCCGATCCTCGTCGGCCTCGGCACCGCCGTCGCACCCCGCCAGGTCGGCACCGACACGGTCGCCTTCCCCCGCATGGCGGCCTTCTCGTTCTGGACGTGGCTGCTGGGCGCCGGCACCACCATCACCGGCTTCCTGATCGACGGCGGCCTCGGCGCCCCCGACGCCGGCAGCCAGCGCCAGGCGGTCGCCCTCACCATGGTCGGCCTGCTCATGGCCATCGTCGGCCTGCTGGGCGCCACGGTCTCGCTGCTCACCACCATCGTGGCGGGCCGGGTGCCGGGCCTCACGCTGCGGCGTATCCCGCTCTTCAGCTGGACCCTGCTGGTGTCGGGCACCTTCTGGCTGCTGACTCTGCCGGTGCTGGCCGCCAACACCGTGCTCGCCTACGTCGACCTCCGGGGCCGGCCGGCCGTGCGGTTCGGTGCCGAGGACGCCATCTGGGAGCAGCTCTCCTGGGCGTTCACGCACCCGCAGGTGTACGCCTTCGCCCTGCCGCTGGTCGGCATCGCCTTCGACGTGGTCCCGGTGTCGGTGCGCAGCCGCCTCGCCAACCACGACGTCGTCCTCGCCCTGACCGGTGCGCTCGGCGTCCTCGGCTTCGGCGCCTACGCCCAGACCTTCTTCGACACGCCGGGCACGCCGATCATGCGCGAGGCCATCTACGTGGTCGATGCCTTCGCTGCCGCCGTGGTCGCCCTCGCCCTCGTCGGCGGGCTGGCCGACACGCTGCGCCGGGGCGCCGCCAACCTGGGCGGCAGGCCACCCGCCCCGATGGTGCTGTCGGTGCTGTCGATGCTGCTGCTCCTCGGTGCCGGCGTCGCCGGAGCCCTGCGGGCCGTCGACCCGCTGGACCTGCTCGGCACCTCCGCCACCGGCGCCCAGATGACCCTCACCATCGGCGCCGCCCTCGTCGGCGCCATGGCCGGCACCCTCTGGTGGGGTGACCGCATCTTCGGCAAGTCGTCGTCGCAGGGCCTCGGCCTGCTGGCCGGCCTCGCCGCCGTCGTCGGCGTGCTGCTGGTCGGTGCCGCCGACCTGGTCAGCGGCTTCCTGGGCCAAGCCGACTTCACCGGCGCCTCGGTTGCCGCCGCCGGCTCGCCCGACTCCGGCGTCGACGGCCTCAACGCGGTCGCCCTCGTCGGCGTGGTGCTCGTCCTGGTCGGTGCGCTCGGCTGGTTCGCCAACGGCATCAAGCGCCTCACCGGCGCCCCCGCTCCCGCCGACCCGTGGGGCGGCCACACCCTCGAGTGGGCCGACGACCCGTCGAGCGTCGAGGTCACCTCCGAGCGTCCGCTGCTGGACGCCCGCCAGACCGAAGGAGCGTCCGCCTGATGGCCGCCGGAACCGAGATCGCGCCCAGCGCGGCCCCGCTGGCCCGGCCCCGCACGCTGCTGGTCGGCACCGCGTTCGCCACCGGCGCCGCCGTCATGTTCTTCGGGGCGCTCTTCGCCCTCTACTTCTCGGTGCGCAACGACACCCTCGCCTGGGGCGCCGAGTGGTTCCCCGAGGGCGCCATCGAGCTCAAGCCCGGCGGGTCGCTCATGTCGACCTACGCCATGGCCACCATCACGATGATGTGGGCCCACTACGCCAGCCGCAACGAGGACCGCATCCACGGCTACCTCGCCCTCGGCCTGACGGCGCTGCTCGGCGTCGCCGCCGTCAACCAGACGGTCTTCTACTTCAACGACATCGGCCTGCCGATCGACCACAGCGTCGCCACCACGCTGCTGTACGTCATCGTCGGCGCCCACATGGTCATGACCGGCATCGCCGTCCTCTGGATGGGCCTGGTGCTGCTCCGGGCCTTCGGCGGGCAGGCCACCGGTCGCCACCAGGACCTCGTGATCTCGGTGTCGATCTTCTGGTACGCAGCCGTGGCCGTCTTCACGGTCATCTGGCTCTTCATCTACGTGGCCAAGTAGGACACGGGACGCAGGTAGGAACGACGAACGATGCTCACCACCGGCTTCAAGCTCTGGTTCGGGGTCTTCACGGCCGCCGTGGGTGCCGCCGTCTTCGCCGGGTACACGTCGGGCGGTGACGAGACCGGCCCGCTCAGCCTCGCCTGGAAGGGTGCCGTCGGGAACCACTTCTCCTACGGCCTGTTCGTGACCGCCGCCGCCGTGGCGCTGGCCCTCGCCATCTTCAGCGTCGCCTTCCGCGACGGCGACGCCGAGGCCGCCGCCGAACTGCTCGGCACCGACGAGGCGCCGCCGGCGCAGCGTCCGGTGGGCGGCTCGTGGTGGCCGGTGTTCGCCGCCCTCGGCGTGGGCGCCACCGCCGTCGGCGTCGTCGTCCACCCGGCCGTGTTCGTCACCGGCATCTGCATCGTCGCCGCCGTCGCCGTCGAGTGGACCATGACCAACTGGTCCGAGAAGGTCAGCGGCGACGCCGCCCACAACGCCGCCCAGCGCGAGAAGCTGGTCCGCCCGGTCGAGATCCCGGTGCTCGGCACCCTCGGCGTCGGCGTCCTGGTGCTGGCCGTCTCCCGGGTGCTGCTGGCCTCGTCGGTCGACGGCGCCGTGCTCGTCGCCACGGTCGTCGGCGTCGTCATCTTCGGCGGCGCCATCTTCATCAGCCGCAACCCGAGCCTGCCGCGTGGCCTCGTCCAGGGCGTCCTGCTGCTCGGCTTCCTCGCGGTCATCGTCGCCGGCATCGTCACGGCGGCCACCGGCGAGCGGGAGTTCCACCACAAGGGCGGAGGCGGCCACGCCACCGAAACGCACGCGGGGGACGGTCACTAGTGGGCAGGGTCATGCAGAGGTTCCTCCGGCCCGCCGGCATGGTCGGCGCGCTGCTGGCACTGGCGGGCTGCGCCGCCGACGCCGAACTCGACACCCTCACCCCCAAGGGCCCCGACGCCCGGACGATCGACGCCCTGTCCGACCCGGTGTTCCTGGTCGCCGGGGTCGTGTTCATCATCATCTTCGGTGGCACTGGCTACCTGTGGTGGCGGTTCCGCGACGACCACAGCGACGAGGAGTACCCGGAGCAGGTCCACGGCAACTTCCGCCTCGAGATCCTCTGGACCATCATCCCCACGGTCATCCTCGTCGTGATCGGCGTGTTCACGATCATCACCCTTACCGACCTCAACCGCTACGAGGACAACGCCATGGCGCTGTCGGTCGACGGTGACACCACCACCTGGGAGCCCGAGGTCGTGGTCGTCGGCCAGCAGTGGTGGTGGGAGTACCGCTACTACTTCGGCGGCACCGAGGGCCTCGACCTCAGTGACGCCCGGCACCTGCCGCCGGCCGACATCGTCACCGCCAACCAGCTGGTGATCCCGGTCGGCCAGGAGATCGAGCTCAAGATGTCCAGCCGGGACGTGATCCACAGCCACTGGATCCCGGCGCTCAACGGCAAGCGCGACGTCGTGCCGGGCCGCACCACCTACTGGAAGCTCGAGGCCGAGGAGCCCGGCGTCTACTTCGGCCAGTGCACCGAGTTCTGCGGCCTGTCGCACTCCCGGATGCGCATGCAGGCCGTGGCACTGTCGCCCGCCGACTTCCAGGCCTGGGTCGACCAGCAGGTCCAGCCGGCCGCAGAGCCGACCGACCCGGCCGCCATCGCCGGCATGGCCATCTTCGAGTCGCAGTGCGCCCGCTGCCACGTCATCGACGGCGTCAACGACGAGACCAAGGGCGCCGACCTGATCGCCAACGCGGCGCCGAACCTGACGCACCTGATGAGTCGCACCACCTACGCCGGCGGCATCTTCAACCTCTACGAGCCGGACGGCAGCCTCGACCGCACCCAGCTCGAGGCCTGGCTGCGCAACGCCCCGGCCGAGAAGCCCGCCTACGCCGAGGGCCGCCGGGGCATGCCGGCCATGGGCCTCGGCGAGACCGAGATCGACGACGTCGTGGCCTACCTCGAGACCCTCGGGACCCGCCCGTCCATGGACGTCATCGTCGCCACGGAGGTCGAGTGATGAGTGAGCAGACCGCAGAGCTGACGGTTGGCGGCGACGCCGCACAGCCGCTCGGCGTCTACTCCCGCCCCAAGGGTGGCGGCGGCTGGCGCGACTGGATCACGACGGTCGACCACAAGAAGATCGGCATCCTCTACGGCGGCGCGGCGCTGCTGTTCTTCTTCGTCGGCGGCTTCGAGGCGCTGCTGATCCGCCTCCAGCTGGCCACCCCGAACGGCACCGTCGTCGGCGCCGACCTCTACAACCAGATCTACACGATGCACGGCGTCACGATGGTCTTCCTCGTGATCATGCCGATGGCGGCCGCCTTCGCGAACTACCTGCTGCCGCTCCAGATCGGCGCCCGTGACGTGGCGTTCCCGCGCCTCAACGCCCTGTCGTTCTGGGTGTTCCTGGCCGGCGGCCTTTTCCTCAACTGCGCCTGGCTGTTCGGCGACGCCCCCGACGGCGGCTGGTTCGCCTACTCGCCGAACACGGGCGTGTCGTTCTCGCCCGGCCACGGCATGGACTTCTACGCCATCGGCCTCCAGATCGCCGGCATCGGCTCGTTGATCTCGGCGATGAACCTGATCGTGACCGTGCTCAACATGCGGGCCCCGGGCATGACGCTGTTCAAGATGCCGGTGTTCTCGTGGATGATCCTGGTGGTGCAGTTCCTGCTGCTCTTCGCCGTGCCGGTCATCACGGTGGCACTCTTCCTGCTGCTCTTCGACCGCAACTTCGGCTCGAACTTCTTCAACCCGGAGATGGGCGGCGATCCGCTGCTCTGGCAGCACCTGTTCTGGATCTTCGGACACCCTGAGGTGTACATCCTGATCCTGCCGTCGTTCGGCATCGTGTCCGAGGTCATTCCGACCTTCGCCCGCAAGCCCATCTTCGGCTACGAGTTCATGGTCTTCTCGGGCATCGCCATCGGCTTCATGGGCTGGGGTGTGTGGGCGCACCACATGTTCGTGTCCGGCATCGGGCCGATCTCGGTCGGTGCGTTCACGTTGTCGACGATGTTCATCGCCGTGCCGACCGGCGTGAAGATCCTGAACTGGCTGGCCACCATGTGGGGTGGCAAGATCCGGCTCAACGCGGCGATGCTGTTCGCCACCGGCGTGGTGTCGATGTTCACCATCGGCGGCCTCTCGGGCGTCACGCACTCGCTGTCGCCGGCCGATACCCAGCAGACCGACACCTACTACATCGTCGCCCACTTCCACTACGTGATCTTCGGCGGCGCCCTGCTGGGCTTCTTCGCCGGCTTCTACTTCTGGTGGCCCAAGGTGTTCGGCCACAAGCTGGGCGAGACGCTCGGCAAGTGGAACTTCTGGACGATGATCGTGGGCTTCAACGTCACGTTCGGCCCGATGCACATCCTGGGCCTCAACGGCATGTCCCGACGGATCGACACCTACTCGCCGGGCTTCGGCTTCGAGTTGTGGAACATGGTCGCCACGATCGGCGTGTTCATCATCGCCCTCGGCGTGCTGTTCTTCGTGCTCAACGTGATCCTGTCGGCCCGCCGGGCCCGGGGCCTGCCGCCGGAGCCGCCCGACCCGTGGGACGCCCGCAGCCTCGAGTGGTTCACCCCGAACCCGACGCCGGTCCACAACTTCGACGAGGACATCGAGGTGTCGTCGCTGGACGAGTTCTGGCACCGCAAGTGGACGACCGACGAGAACGGCAAGGTGGTTCGCAAGGCCACGGCCGCCGAGGTCTGCCAGGCCGGCGACGCCGAGAACGTCCACCTGCCGTCGCCGTCGTACTGGCCGATTGTCATGTCGGCCGGCATGCCGCTCATCGGCTTCGGCCTCATGTACAACCTGTGGCTCTGCGTGCCGGGCGCCGCCCTCGTGCTGATGGCGATCTACGCCTGGGTGTTCGAGCCGCCCGACGACCCGGACGGGCCGTTCGGCCACGGGCACGACGACCACGACGACCACGGTGACGCTGAGGCCGGCGACGAGTCCGCGAGCGACGAGGGCGCTCCCCAGGAGGAGGCGGCTTCCGTTGAGTAGCGACGCACACGCCGTGCACGACGGCGGGACGGGGCTGTCCAACAACAAGCTCCTGATGTGGGTGTTCCTGGGATCGGAGTGCCTGCTGTTCGGTGGCCTCATCTCGGCCTACCTGATCAATCGCAACCGGTTCGGCGACGGGCCGGCGCCGGGCGACATCTTCGACATCCCGTTCACGTCGGTGAGCTCGTTCGTGCTGCTGATGAGCTCGCTCACGATGGTGCTGTCGTTGTCGGCGCTGCAGCGCGGCGACATCCGCAACAACCGGATCTGGCTGTGGACCACGGCGCTGCTGGGCGCCCTGTTCATCGGCGGCCAGGTGTACGAGTTCACGACGTTCCTGCGGGAGGGCCTCGGCTACACGACCAGCCCGTTCTCGTCGGCGTTCTTCACGCTCACCGGCTTCCACGGCGTGCACGTCAGCCTCGGCATCGTGATGCTGATGTCGCTGCTGATCTCCTCCTACCGGGGCACCCTCCGGAAGGAGAACTCGGAGACCGTCGAGATCGTCGGCCTGTACTGGCACTTCGTCGACGTCGTGTGGATCTTCATCTTCACGGTCATCTACCTCGTGCCCTCGCCCACCACCTGAGCCCCCTGATCACCGGGAACGGACCATGAGCACCGACACCCCAACCACAGAGGCCACCGTCGCCGAGGCCCACGACGACGAGGCCCACGACCATCCCACGGACGCCAAGTACGTCCGGATCGCCATCCTGCTGGCTGTCATCACGGCCGCCGAGGTGGCGACCTACTTCGTCGACATCGGCCCGGCCCTCATTCCGACGCTGATGGTGATGATGGTGGTCAAGTTCTTCTACGTGGCCGCCTGGTTCATGCACCTGAAGTTCGACAGCGTGGTGTTCACGCGGTTCTTCGTGACGGGGCTGATCCTCGCCACGGCGGTGTACTGCATCGCCCTCACGGCGTCCGAGTTCTGGTCCAAAGGCTGACCGCCGCGGCCGGGTCGACCCGGCCGGGCAGCGCCGCCACCTCCGGCGGCCGGTAGAACACCCCCGTGAGTTCCCTCCTCCACGCCCCGGTACTCGCCGCGGCCAGCCCGTGGCGCTTCGAGGCCCACCCCGAGGTCTGGTTCCTCGTGGGCAGCGTGGTGTTGCTGGGCTGGTGGGCGCGCCGCATCGGTCCCCGGGTGCTGCCGGCGGGCACGCCGATCGCCACCCGGTTCCAGAAGCGGGCGTTCCTGGCGGCGACGGTCCTGCTGCTGGTGTCGGCCGACTGGCCGATGCACGACATCGCCGAGGACCACCTCTACTCGGTGCACATGGTCCAACACCTGTCGATCACCCTGATCGTGCCGCCGCTGTTCCTGCTGGCGATGCCGGAGTGGCTGGCCCGCCTCGTGGTGCTCGACGGCGGCCTCGGTTCGCGGATCCTGCGGCGGATGACGCACCCGGTCGTCGCCGGCCTGCTGTTCAACGCCCTGGCGGCGCTCACCCACTGGAGCGAGGTGGTGCGCCTGTCGGCCGAGAACGGCGCCTTCCACTACTCGGCGCACGTCGCCATGTTCGCGTCGGCGCTGTTGATGTGGATGCCGGTCGTGTCCCCGATCCGGGAGCACCGGCTCAGCCCGCCGGGCCAGATGCTCTACCTGTTCCTCATGTCCGTGATCCCGACCATCCCCGCTGGCTGGCTCACGTTCGCCGAGGGGACCGTGTACGGCGTCTACGACGACGGCTTCGAGCCGTGGGGGATCGGCGTGGTCGCCGACCAGCAGACGGCCGGCGCCATCATGAAGGTGCTGGGCGGCTTCTACATCTGGGGGATCATCGTCGTGAAGTATTTCCGGTTCGCCGCGTCGCAGCGGATGGAGCGCACCGGGCGCCTGTACGGCGACGGCGACTGAGCGAGGGCGGATTCGATCCGCGTCCGACGGCCCGCGGGCGGTAGGTTCGGACCGTGACCTTCCCCGAGCCACGCTTTTTCTTGCGATGATCGACGTCAAGTTGCTGCGCGCCGACGCCGAGGCCGTGAAGGCGGCGATCGCCCGACGCGGCGAGGACGTGTCGCCCCTCGACCGGGTGGTCGAGATGGACGTCGGTCAGCGCCAGGCCGCCGAGGAGCGCGACGCCCTGCGCAACGAGCAGAAGGGCCTGTCCCGGCAGGTCGGCGACCTCCACAAGCAGGGCCGGGCCGACGAGGCCGGCGAGTTGCAGGCCCAGAGCCGGGAGTTGGGCGACCGGGCCGATGCCCTCGACGCCGAGGTCGAGGACCTGGTCTCGCAGGTCCGGGAGATCCTGCTGCGCATCCCCAACGTCCCGTCGCCCGACTGCCCCGACGGGCTGACCCCCGAGGAGAACCCGGTGGTACGCCAGGTCGGCGACCTAGACGGCTTCGCCGACCACCAGCGGGTGCCGCACTGGGAGGTCGGCGAGGAACTCGGCATCCTGGACGTGGCCACCGGCACGAAGCTCTCGGGCGCCATGTTCGTCATGTATTCGGGGCTGGGCGCCACGCTGTGCCGGGCGCTCTGCCAGTACGGCCTCGACCGCAACGCCGACGCCTACCGCGAGATGCGCCCCCCCACGCTGGTCCGCACCGAGACGATGGTGTCGACGGGCCACCTGCCCAAGTTCGAGGACGACGCCTACCACCTCGAGCGCGACGACCTCTGGGCGATCCCCACCGCCGAGGTGCCGCTCACCTCGCTGGCCCGAGACGAGGTCCTCGACGAGGCCGACCTGCCGCTCAAGCTCATGGCGCACACGTCGTGCTTCCGCCGCGAGGCCGGGTCGGCGGGACGCGATACCCGTGGCCTGCTGCGGGTCCACGAGTTCGACAAGGTCGAGCTGCTGGCCTACGCCACCGAGGCGCAGTCCCACGAGGTCCACATGGACATCCTCCACCGGGCCGAGGCGGCCATCGCCGACCTGGGGCTCACCTACCGGATCATCGACCTGGTGGCCGGCGACCTGGGGGCCTCGTCGGCGCGCACGTTCGACATCGAGGTCTACGCCCCGGGCGCCGACCAGTGGCTGGAGGTGTCGTCGGTGTCGTGGTTCAGCGACTACCAGGCGCGGCGGGCCAACGCCCGCTACCGGCCGACCGGCGAGCGTGGCACCCAGATCGTCAACACGCTGAACGGCTCGGGCCTGGCGGTGCCGCGGGTGTGGGCCGGCGTGGTCGAGACGTACCGGCAGGAGGACGGCTCGGTGCGTGTCCCCGAAGTCCTGCTGCCCTACATGCGCGGCGTCGAGGTGATCGAGGCCGGGGCCTGAGGCACCCGGCAGGCGCCTCTCAGGCGTTGGCCACCTGTTCGGCGGCCCACCGGTAGTCGGCCTTGCCGTTGGGGCTGCGGTACACCTGCCCGCAGCGCACGATGACCTTGGGCAGCTTGTAGCGGGCGATGTGTCGGGCGGCCTCCTCGAGCAGGGCGGCGTCGTCGGGGTCGTTCCCGTCGTGTAGCGACACGACGGCGCACACCTCGTTGCCCCAGCGCTCCGACGGGCGGCCGCAGACGACGGCGTCGGCGACGCCGGGGTGGCTCTTGAGGGCCTGCTCGACCTCCTCGGCGAAGATCTTCTCGCCGCCGGAGTTGATCGTGACCGAGTCGCGGCCGTGGAGGACGACGCTGCCGTCGGCGGCCACCTGGGCGCGGTCGCCGGCCACGGCCATGCGCTCGCCCTCGACCACGGGGAAGGTGGCGGCGGTCTTGTCGGCGTCGCCGAGGTAGCCGAGCGGCAGGCGGCCGCGCTGGACCATCCAGCCCAGGTCGTCCTCGCCGGGTTCGGCGAAGCGGGTGCGGGTGCTGTCGATGACGGCGCCGGTGGCGGTGGCGTCGAAGCTGCCGGTCCGGGCCTCGTCGGCGGTGGCGGTGACCTCCTGGGCCTGTGAGCCGGTCTCGGAGGAGCCGAGCGTGTCGACGATGAGGCTGCCGGGCAGCAGGTCGAGGATGCGGACCTTGGTGTCGGCGTGGAGGGCGGCGCCCGAGTTGATGAAGGCCCGGATGCTGCCGAGGTCGCGGTTGCCGGCCTCGATGGCGTCGCACAGGGGGCGGGCGAAGGCGTCGCCGACGATCACGAGGGTGGTGGCGCCCTCGCGTTCGGCGGCGTCGAGGATGCTGTCGGCGTCGAGGCGCTCGACCACCTCGGGGGTGACGACGGTCTGGCCGGAGAGGAGGGCGGTCATCGACGGCCACAGGCCGGCGCCGTGCATGAACGGCGGGAGCGTCATGACCCGGGACTTGGCGCCCTTGATCGCCACCTGCACGATGCTGTCGGCGTCGGCCCACTCCTCGCCGGTGCGACGGTCGGTGCCGCCGAGGGCGGCGACGAACACGTCGGCCTGGCGCCACATCACGCCCTTGGGCATGCCGGTGGTGCCGCCGGTGTAGAGCAGGAACACGTCGTCGGGGGAGGGCTCGGTGCCGGGGTCGGGGTCGCTGGCGGCGAGGGCGTCGTCCCACCAGACGGCGCCGGGCAGCAGCGGGTTGTCGGACTCGTCGGGCACCTGGATCAGGGTGCGTGGGCCGGTGGTGCCCTCGAGCACCTCGGCCAGCGTGCCGGCGAACGCCGAGTGGTAGACGATGCCGCGGGCGCTGCTGTCGTGGAGCAGGTAGGCGAGCTCCTCGGCGACGTAGCGGTAGTTGACGTTGAACGGGGCGACCCGGGCCTCGAAGCAGCCCAGGTTGGCGATCAGGTACTCGGGGCCGTTGTGGAGGTAGAGGCCGACGGACTCCTGGCCGAGCTCGTGGTTGGCGAGTTCGGACCGCTCGGCGGTGACGGCGAACCCCTGGTCGACGAGGTAGCGGCCGAGGCGTCGGGCCCGGTCCTGCATCTCGGCGTAGGTGAGGCGCACGTCGCCCTGGACGAAGTAGTCGCGGTCGGGGATCGCCTCGGCGACGGCCCGTGCGAGGAGGGCGATGTTGAACTCGGGCATTGGGGGTGCTCCGGGCTGGTCAGGCGGTGAGCTCGAGGCCCAGTCGGGCGGCGGCGATGCCGAGCACCAGTGTGGTGGCCACGTGGGCGGCGGCCACGGTCCGGCCGGAGGTTTTCCGCAGACGGACCACGTCGGCGGCGAAGGTCGAGAAGGTGGTGAGGGCGCCGAGTCCGCCGGCGGCGACGGCGACCGGGGGCGCGCCGGCGCCGACGAGGAGGCCGAGGCCGAGGGCGCCGGCGACGTTGACGAGGAGGGTGCCGCGGTGGCTGTCCGGCCAAGCGTCGGTGGCGATGGAGCGGACGGCGGCGCCGAGTGCGGCGAGGAGGACGAACGCGGCGGCGGTCATGCGGCGGCTCCCCGCTGGCGGGTGGCGGCGCGGGTGGCGGCGCGTCCGGCGAGGAACGCCGCCAGGCCGAGGACGACCGACCCCGCCACGTAGGCGCCGGTGGCCCCGGGTCGGGCGTCGCGCCACAGCACGGCGGCGTCGACGGCGAAGGTGGAGAACGTGGTGAGGCCGCCGCAGAATCCGGTGCCCAGCAGCAGCCGGCGCCGATTGGTGGTGCGGCCGCTGCCGAGCAGGACGCCCAGCAGGGCGCAACCGACGACGTTGACGAGCAGGACCGGCCACGGGAGCCCCCACGGGAGGCCGTCGCGCAGCCAGGCGTCGACGCCGTTTGTGGCGGCCAGCGTCGTGGTGGTGCCGGCGCCCGGGCGACCCGACGGCAGCACCTCGAGGACGGCCCAGCGGACGGCACTGCCGATCGCCCCGCCGATGGCGACGGGAGGCAGCCAGCCCAGGGAGCGGTGCTGCGGGCCGGCCATCCCCGGATGCTACGGGCCGGGTCGATCCGGCCGCCGCGTGGCGTCGTCGGTAGGGTCTCTGCCGTGATCGAGGGCGTGTCCGGGGAGCACCCGCGGGTCGGCTACGTGGGAATGGGGCAGTTGGGCGCCGCCATGGCCGGCCGGCTGCTCGATGTGGGCGTCCCGGTGTCGGTGTTCGACCTCGACACCGCCGCCACGGCCGCCATGGTGAAGGAAGGTGCCGAGGTGGCCGCCTCGGGGGCCGAACTGGCGTCGACCTGCGACGTCGTCAGTGTGTGCGTGCCCGACGCCGGCCACGTGGACCTGGCCGTCGCCGACCTGGCACACGGCACCGCTCGCCGGGACCGGCCACTGACCGTGATGCTCCACTCGACCGTCCACCCGGACACCGTGATGTCGGCGCGGCGGGCCCTTGCCGGGGCGGGCGGTCGCCTCCACGACGTGTGCGTGGCTGGTGGCGCCGCCGCGGCGCGGGAGGGACAGCTGGTGCTGTTCGTCGGCGGCCGGGGCGAGATGGCCGACGAGGCTGCGGACCTGCTCGACCACTACGGCAACCACGTGGTCGCCGCCGGACCCGTCGGGGCCGGCGCGGCCATGAAACTGGCGTTCAACGTGCAGACCTACGCCCAGTTCGCCGCCACCGCCACCGCATTCGGTATGGCCAGTTCGGCGGCCGTCGACCGGGAGGCCCTGGCGGAGGCGTGGCGCCACGTCGGCCAGCTGGGGGCGCTGACCGAGCAGTTCCTGCCAATCCTGGAACTGGGATCCGGCCAACTGGTCGGTGCCGCACGGGACCGCATGCAGGCGACCGTCGACATCGCCCGCAAGGACCTGCGCCTGGCCGCCGAGCTCTGCGACGACGGCGTGTTGGAGGGCCTGCTCGAGGCGCTCGGGTCGGCCATGCCGGAGGTGTTCGGCGTCGCCGACGGCGCCACCGACGACGGGAGGGGACGATGAGCGACGAGCCACGGGAGCCGACGGCACGCGAGCGCGGCCTGGCTAAGATGCGCGAGCTCTACGGCGACGAGGTGCGCGAGGTGCCCGAGGGGGTGAGTCCGTTCACCGACGTGATGCTCGAGACGCTGTTCGCCGGGGTGTGGGACCGTGACGTCCTGTCGATGCGCGACCGGCGGCTGCTCGTCATGGGCGTGGTGGCCGCCCTCGGGGCGACCGACATCTGGGGGCTCCAGGCCCGGTCGGCGCTGGCGAACGGGGAGTTGGACGCCGACGAGCTCCGGGAGGTGCTGGTGTTGCTGGCGCCCTACGCCGGGTACCCGAACGTGGCACCGCTGGTCGGGCCGACCGAGGCGGCGATCGCCGGTCGGGACGCCGGCTGACGGGCGGCCGCCGGCGGCTCAGGCCGGCCAGCGGCTGGAGGCGGTGAGTTCCCCGACGGGCAAGCGGATGTCGAACCGCTCGCGCACCGCGGCGTCGACCTCGGGCGGAATGTGGGACGGGAAGTGGCTGGAGAGCACCTCTCGTACACGGATCCGGGCCCGCTCGTCGACCGAGGTGGCGCCGGCGTCGAACCAGTCGTCGGGGCTGAGGCGGTCGCCCACCTCGGGGTAGATGTACTCCGACTGCATGATCGACAGCGTCTGGTCCTGGCCGAGGAAGTGGCCGTCGCCGTGGATGACCGAGCCGATGGTCTCGACGGAGAGCTTGTCGGGGGTCAGTTCGATGCCGCGGACGGTGCGGTTGATGGCGCCGAGCATGTCGTTGTCGATGACGAGCGCCTCGTAGGAGCAGGCCAGCAGGCTGGCGAGCATGCCGGCCGACTCGTAGACGAGGTTGGCGCCGGCGTGTCCGGCGAGGGTGACGGTGAGGCCCTTCTCGTGGCCGGCCTGGTTGTCGGGGACCTTGGAGTCGGCCATGCCGGCGGCGACGCCGGAGGGCAGGCCCAGCCAGTTGGCGACCTGGGCGGCTGCGGCGTTGAGCACCGCCTCCTCGCCGGAGCCGCCGGTCATGGCGCCGGTGCGCAGGTCGGACACGAACGGCCACATGCCCATGACGCACGGGTGGCCGGGGCGCATCATGTTGACGCAGGTCAGTGCCGACAGGCACTCGGCGAGGGCCTGGGCCAGCGAGCCGGCGAGGGCGGCGGGCGAGGTGGCGCCGGCCTGTCCGGCGGACAGCAGGTTGATGGGCATGCCGGTCTCGACCTGGGCGACCATGGAGCGGACGGCGTCCTCGGCGTAGCGCAGCGGCGGCACCACGAAGGTGTTGTTGGCGACGCAGAAGGGCTTCTCGGCGAAGGCGCCGGGCCGGCCAAGGATTGCGTCGAACATGTCGACGACCTCGTGGACGTGCTCGGGCTGGAAGAACGAGGTGCCGATGGGCTTGGTGGTGCCCATGGCGAGGGCGTAGGCGGTGTTGAGGTCGAGGTCGCGGGCCTCGACCATGTCGCGGGCCACGAGGGTGCGGACGTGGAAGTGGACGTGCTCGAGGGTGTCGACGAGGCGGGCCACGTCGTAGATGTCCTGGAGGTCCGAGGGGCGGTGGCGGCGGGTCTCGTGCTCCCAGACGGACACGGCGGCACCGGCGGTGCCGAAGTGGACCCGGTCGCCGCCGACGACGATCGAGCGGGACTCGTCCAGCCCGTGCCAGGTGAACTCCTTGGCGGCCAGGCCGATTGCCTCCTCGACGAGTTCCCGGGGGAACCGGAGTCGGCCGTCGTCGTCCAGCCAGCCGCCGTTGGGGACGACGGCGTCGACGAACTCCGGGATGGGGCCGCCGATCCCGTACTCTTCGAGGAGGGTGAGGGCGGTCTCGTAGACGGTGCGGCACTGGTCGTCGTCGAGCGGCCGGTAGCGGCCGCCGGCCAGGCCGGGACGGACCGCTTTCTCGTCCTCGGGGACGCCGGCGGCGCGGGCGGCGACCCGGGCGGCGCGGCCGCCGGCACGTCCGGAGCGGCGGGTGGTGGCGGGGGTGTCGCTCATGGTTCGCCTCCTCCTAGGCCCGGAGCCGCTCGTTGTCGGGGTCGTGGGCGGCGTCGGCCAGCACCGTGGCGGTGTGGCGCTCGTTGAACAGGCGGATCTCGAACGTGGAGCCGGGGGCGGCGAACTCGGGGGCCACGTAGGCGAAGCAGAGGCTCCGGCCGACGGTGTGGCCCCACGTGCCGCTGGTGGTGACACCCATGACGGCGTCGTCGCCGGGCGCGTGGCAGGGCTCGTTGCCGCGGCAGTCGGAGTCGGTGGCGTCGACCTCGGCGTAGACGAGCACCATGTCGAGCCCGGCCAGGTCGTCGCCGGCCTGTTCGCGCTTGGCGAGGACGGCGTCGCGGCCGAGGAAGTCGCGGCCCGAGCCGAGGTCGACGAAGCGGTCGAGGACCGCCTCGACGGGGGTGATCTCGGTGGTGAGCTCGGCGCCCCACGCCTTGTAGGCCTTCTCGATGCGCAGGGCGTTCATGGCGTAGGCGCCGAAGTGGACCATGCCGTGCGGCTCGCCGGCGGCGACCAGGGCGGCATGCAGGTCGGGCATCCGGTCGATGGGGTGGTGGAGCTCCCAGCCCAGTTCGCCGACGTAGGAGACCCGCAGCGCGGTGCAGGGCACGCCGGCCACCTCGATCTCCTGGGCGGTCAGCCAGGGGAACGACTCGTTGCCGAGGTCGGCGTCGGTGAGGGGGGCGAGCACCTCGCGGGCCTGCGGGCCGGAGATGCCGAGGATGGCGACGTCGCCGGTGACGTCGGTGATGGTGACGTCCTCGCCGGGTTCGACGTGTTGGACCAGCCAGTCCTCGTCGTGGGTCTCGCCGGCCACCGCCGAGTTGAGGTAGAAGCGGGGCGCCTCGCCGTCGGCGTGGAGGCGGGTGACGGTCATCTCGCCCTCGATGCCGCCCTGCGAGGTGAGCAGGTGGACGAGGCGGGTGCCGCCCCGGCGGGCCGGCAGCCGGTTGGCGGACAGCCGGTCGAGCAGGGCGGGGGCGTCAGCGCCGGTGACGGTGAACTTGGCGAAGGCGGTCAGGTCGGCGATGCCGACCCGCTCCCGCACGCCGCGGCACTCGTCGCCCACGACGTCGAAGGCGTTGGAGCGTCGCCACGAGTACTCCTCGGCGGGGCCGTAGTAGCGGGGGCGCTCCCAGCCCCAGACGTCCTGCCACTGGGCGCCTCGGGCGTCGAGGTCGGCGTGGATGGGGGTCATGCGCATGGGCCGGCCGGCGGGGCGGTACTCGCCGGGCATCCGCACCTGGTACATCTCGTGGTACTCGTCGATGGACTTGTCGATCGTGTAGTCGAGGGTGGCCCACGGGCCGAAGCGGCGGGGGTCCATCTCCCGGACGTTGATCTCGGTCTGGCCGTGGACCATCCACTGGGCGAGGTACTTGCCGGCGCCGGGGCCCTGGGTGATGCCGATGGAGGCGCCGACGCACATCCAGTAGTTGCGCAGGCCGGGGGCGGGGCCCATGAGGAAGCCGCCGTCGGGGGTGTGGGTGATGGGGCCGGAGATGGTCTGCTTGATGCCGGCCTCGCCGAAGATGGGGATGCGCTGGGCGGCCAGCTCGAGCCAGGGCATGAGGACGTCGTGGTCGGGCGGGGTGAGGTGGAAGTGGAGGTTCCAGTCGATGCCCTCGGTGCCGTAGGTGACGGCGTCGGCCCGCTCGTAGGGGCCGACGAGGAGCGAGTCGATCTCGCGGCGGTAGTAGCAGGAGGAGCGGGGGTCGCGGACGACGGGCATCTCGCGCTCGCAGGCGACCATCTCGGGGAGCGACTCGGTGATGAGGTACTGGTGGATCATCGAGACGATCGGGACGTCGAGCCCGACCATGGCGCCGACCTGGGGGCCGTAGTGGCCGGCGGCGTTGACGACGTGGTCGCAGGTGATGTCGCCCTTGTCGGTGACGACCTGCCAGCGGCCGTCGGGCAGCGGGTTGACGTCGGTGACGAGGGTGTGGCGGGCGATCTCGGCGCCGAGTTGGCGGGCGCCGGCGGCCATGGCGTTGGTGGTGCCGGTGGGGTCGGCCCAGCCGTCGCCGGGCGTGTGGAACCCGAAGACGATGTCGGAGGTGTCCTCGATGAGGGGGGCGAGTTCGCGGATCTCGGCGGGGTCGATGAGGTGGGATTCGATGCCGATGAGGGCGAGGACGCCCTGGACGTAGCGGTACCACTCGGCCTGCTCCTCGTTCAGGGCGAGTCGGACGGCGCCACAGCCGTGCCAGCCGGTGGAGAGCCCGGTCTCGGCCTCGAGTTCCTGGTAGAGCCGGGTGGCGTCGTGGTGGACCTTGGCCATGTTGAGGCTGCCGATGAAGTGGGGGATGAGCCCGGCGGCGTGCCACGTGGAGCCGGAGGTGAGTTCGCCCTTCTCGACGAGGATGGTGTCGGTCCAGCCCTCGTGGGCGAGGTGGTAGAGCAGGCCGGTGCCCATGGCACCGCCGCCGATGATCACGCACTGCGCCTCGTTGCGCATGGGGACCCCCTGGGAGTTGGCCGGCATGGGGTATTCCAATGAGTGGAACGTTCCGGTGACTGGTGCGCTAGGTTACCAGCATGCAGGCGATCGAGCGAACGTTCGGGGTGCTGCGGGCCGTGGCGGCCGGCGAGGGCACGGTGGGCGTCTCGGAGGTGGCTCGGGCCACCGGGCTCGCAAAGTCGACGTGCTCGCGGATCCTCGCCAGCCTCGACGACCTCGGTATGGTCGAGCGGGTCCACGAGGCCGGCCGGTACGTGATCGGCGCCGGGCTGGTGGCCCTGGCCGGGTCGGGCACGACGCCGGCGTCGCTGCGGGAGGTCGCCCGTCCGGAGCTGCTGGACCTGGCCGACCGGCTGGGCGAGACCGCCGGCCTGGCGGTGCGCGACGGCCGTGACGGCCTCTACGTGGACCAGGTGCCGGCGCCCGGCCACGTGCAGGTCACGGACTGGACCGGCCACCGGATCCCGCTCCACGCCATCGCCGCCGGCCAGGCCCTCATGGGCGGGTGGGACGACGGCGAGGTCGCCGACTATGCCGCCGACGGCCTCGAGGCGTTGACGCCGCACACGGTGACGACGCTGGTGGGGTTGCGCCAGCGGGTCGGCGAGGTGCGCCGCACCGGGGTGTCGTGGACGGTCGGTGAGTTCGCCGAGGAGATCACGGGCGTGGCGGCGGCCATCCCGGGCCACGACGGTGGGCTGGTCGGGTCGCTCACGGTGTACGGCCCCAGTTTCCGCTTCCCCGGCGACGCCGACACCTGCGCCATCGAGCAGGTCGTTCGCGACGCCGCTGCCAGGGTCGGCGCCCGCCTGGGGGCCTGAGGGCGGGAAGTAATGTCACGCAAGATTTGATAGGGGGCGAATCCGTGGCCGTCGAGGGCAGGACTCCATGCAGGACCTGCAAGCCACCAACCTGAGGACGCCGGCCATTCCAACCCACTGGCTGACCCGACGACACCCGGTGTCACACCCGCGAGAGACTCTGGGGGCATGACGACGAGGAACAACTGATGGGCACACGGCTCGAGAAGGGCGTGCTGTCCGGGCCGGGGCCGGACGGCACCTGGCACTGGCGTCCAGCGGGAGGCGAGTCCCTTCCGGTGCCCGAGCACCTCCTCGACCCGGAATGGGTCAACGCCGCCACCGTCGAGATGCAGGTCCGCCGCAAGGGCGGCAAGACCGATCTGCTCGGCCCACCCGACCCCGAGCCCGACGCCCTCCTCCTCGTCGACGGCAAGCCCTACGTCGCCCCCGACAACATCGACCTCGAACCCGGCGCCGTGGGCTGGGCGGTCATCCCGTTCGACGGCCCGCTCGACCGGGTCGACCCCACCCGCGCCTCCAAGCGCCGTCCCGTCGTCGTCACCCAGGTCCACGGCGACTACGTCGTGGTGCGACCCGCGTTCAGCGCCAACGCCGAGGGCCGCTGCCGGCGCCTCCACGACCCCGGCCCGGCCGGCCTCACCGACAACTCCGTCATCGGTGACGACGAGGTCGTCGTCAACCGGCACGACCTCGGGAAGCTGACCGGCACCCTCGCCGAGATCGACCGCCGCTGGGTGCTCCAGTGAAGGGAGCTCGGTTCCTCGGCCCGGTGCTCGCCCTCCTGGTCGCAGCCTGCGGAACCGACGACGCCCGCCAGAGTGCCGAAACCACGACAACCGTGACAACCAGCTCGGCGACCACCACGACGACCACCACGACAACCACCACGACAACGACGACGCTCGACGTTGCCCGTGCGGTAGAGGACGAACTCGTCGACCTCTATGAGACCCGGGGGCTCGAACCGGACGCCGCCGCCAAGGCCGCCACCGACGCACTCGACAACACACCCGACGACGAACTCAGCGAAGAGACCGTCGATGCGCTGAAGGAGTTCGTCGATATCTTCGTCGCCAACCGCCAAGAAATCCCCGTCTACGGTTCCTACCTGAGCGAGGACGAAGCGCAGTGCATCGCCATCGAGATGCTGGTCGCAATGGGCCTCGGTGAGACGCTCGACTTCATCGGCGACATCTGGATCCCGATGAGCGTCGAAGACGCACATTCGATCGTCGATCCGGTCGCGACCTGCACCGACATCGTCGAGAAGGTCGGGCAGCAGGGAATCGTCTGCGAAATCCCGAACATCGACTGCTTCACCGAGGGCCTGACCGAGGCAGACGTGGTCCGCTTCGAGATCCTGCGACTGACAGGCCAGAGGGAGCACTACTTCGACGCCGACATCATGGAACGCTGCATCCCCGGTTACCGAACCTGACGAACTCCGTCTATGAGGACAGCGAGGCCAAGTCGAAGCAGGCGAGGACACGCCGGGCGGCTGACCCGTCGCCCGACACCACGACAGCACCCGACGCCACTGCCTCGGAGAACGTGTTCCTGGCCGACAACAGGTCGGCCAACGCCTCGTGCGACAGCGCCAATTCAGCCGCCGCCCCCGAACCATCGGTTGGCACCGCCACGTGGTTGCGCACCCACAACCCCGTCGAGGGGCCGTCCGTGAAACGCCACCGCAGGTGGACGTCCACCCCCGTGGCCGCATCGGGGTCCAGCAGCACGCGGAGGGCATGGACCGAGACCACCGGGGACCCGGCCATCACTTGTCGACGGCCGAACCGGTGCACACGGTGCCGGGCCACATCCGCCGAGCCCTCCAAGTCCCGAGCCCGGGTCAGGCACCAGCCCCGCACGTTGGCCGACGTCGTGCGCTGCGCGACGGTCCGCAGCACCGATGCCAGCAACTCCCGATCCTCGGGCGACCCGCCGTCCGCACGCCCGTCCTCGTCCAACTCGCTGCGCACCAGCCACGACGCCATCTCCAACGCCCAGCGCAGGTCGTCGCCGTCCAGCGCCTCCCGGACTCGTCGGGCTACCTCGCTGCGGCCGCCGAAGCCCTCCACCAACCGCGCGCACCGCTCGGACGGCGGCAACGGGAAGAGTCGTGCCTCGTCGCCGTCGAACCAGCCCACCAGTCCGCTTCGCACTTGCCGTACGTGGTGCTCTGCCAGCCCGTAGTGCTGCTGCGTGAGGTGGCTGCGGTCGAACACCGCCGGTAGTCGCACAGCCTCCACCAGTTCGCCGTCGGTGAGGCCCCGGTTCAGACCGCGCACCGTCTGATCCCAGATGAACTGCAGGGCGTCCCGTGCATCGGTCACCACCTCGGCAATCCCGGTGGCACCGCTCAACGGCGGACCGTGGGCCCCGACCAGGTGCTCCGGACGGAATCCCAGGATTCCGTCCAAACCGGCCACGAGTACCTGCGGGTCCCGGTACGGCTCGCCGCGGATGGCGAATACGTTGAACAGCGCCGGCCAGGCCAGGTTGTTGACGCATACCCCCAGGTCGGGCAGGAAGATGGTCAGGTTGTCGTCCGCATCCGACGGCGCCGGCACCAGGTCCACCCGAAGTCCGGCCAACGTCGTGGACGTGGGCTCCGCCACCGTGTGCGTCGGTGGCACGTGCCCTGGCGTGTGCGGGGCATGCTCGGGCATCCGGAACCCGAGGCCCAGGCCCACGTGGACGCTCGCGTCGGGCCCTTCGTCGGGCAGCAGCAGGTGGAACTGGTGCACCATGCCGCGCCGTGCCATCGGCGCGACCTCCGCACCGATGCGGGCCAGGTTGGTCGAAACGCCCTCATGCGCCCAGACCGGCACATCCCCACCGGCCTCGTCAAGCACCGCCCGGGTGCCCCCGCAGTAATGGAAGTGCGAGTAGACGACCGCCGCAACCGGCGCCGACGTGTGCCGGCGTACCTCCAGCAGCGCCGCAGCCATCTCCTCCACCGACTCGCCGGTATCGATGGCGATGAGCCCCTCGGGGCCCTCGATGAACGTCTGGTTCGACAGGCCGTTGCCAACCAGGCACCAGACACCGGCAGCAACCTCGTGGAGGCACCGCTCCAGCCGCTCCGCGTGTGCGAACTGGTCGCGGTGCGCCCGCTGGCCGGCGAGCCCGGTCTCGACCACCGAGGCGTCGCCGAAGCTGGCCGCCACCCGGTTGCGGATCATGCTGTGGCTTCCGATCCGGGCAGCACAACCGAGCGCCACCAGGCCAGCCGTTCCGGCGCCACCTTGGCGCCGACGGTCGGCTCGAAGCGGTCGCCACCACCCGGGGAGGGGTCGACGTCTAGGCCCGCGCCACGTGCCGCGGCGACGGCCGCCCCGAGGGCGGTCGCCTCGACGACCGGATGGCGGACGACGGGTCGGGCCAGCACGTCGGCGAGGATGGCACAGAAGGCGTCGCTTCGGGCCAGACCGCCGTCCACTGGCAATGCCACGTCCCCGCCGACCCCGTGGGCGGCCACCACCAGGTCGGCGACCTCGCGCATCCGGAACGCCACCCCCTCCAGCACCGCCCGGGCCACCTGCGCCGCCGTGGTCGTGTCGGTGCGGCCATGCACCGCCACCGTCGCCGCCGGGTCGTCGTAGGGGGTGCCGAGGCCGTGAAGCGCCGGCAGCACCGCAACCCCGCCGGCGTCCGGCACCGACCCGGCCAGCGACGCCACCTCCTCCACTGAGCCAGCCAACCCCTGACCGACCGCCCACGGCAGCATCTCGCCGGCACTGCGCACCATCCCCTCGGCGGCGAACAGGGTCCGCCCCCCCGACGAGGACAGCAGCATCGGCATCAGCCCCGACCCGAGGTCCATCGCCTCGCCGGTGGCGACCATCAGCACACCTGACGTGCCCAACGTGGCCTTCCAGGCCCCGGGCGCCTCGGCCCCGTGGGCGAACATCCCGGCCTGCTGGTCGGCGACGACCGCCCCCAGCGGCGATTCGATCCCGAGGGCAGACACCGTGCCCAGCGGCCCCATGGTGTCGCAGAGGTCCGGGAAGAAACCGCGCGGCAGACCCATGTGGGCGGCCAGCGGCTCGTTCCAGCGGGACGTGTCGAACACGTCCAGGCAGCCCGACGACCAGGCACACGACCGGTCGGTCACGTGCAGGCCGCCGGCCAGGCGCGCCACGAGGAACGAGTCGAGCGTCCCCCAGGCCAGCTCGCCGGCCCCGACCCGCTGCCGTCCGTCGTCGAGCCCGTCCACGACCGCCTCCAACTTGGCCGCCGCGGCGATCGGGAACACCGGGAACCCGGCGTCCCGCAGCTCGACCGCCCGCCCGGTGCCCCGCAGGTCGTTCCACACCACCATCGGCGCCACCGGTCGGCCCGTCGACCGCTCCCACACCACCACGCTCGAGCGTTGCGTCGTCACCCCCACCGACGCCACGTCGGCGGGTGAGCGGCCGGCCGACGACAGCGCCGACGCCACGGCTTCGCCCACGGCTGACCACACCGCCCCGGCGTCCTGCTCGACGCGGTCCGGCGCCGGACGCGAACTCGCCAGGAGCACCTGGCCGGCACCCACCGGCCGCAGTTCGCGGTCCACCAGCAGCGCACGGGCGCTCGACGTCCCCACGTCGAGCCCCAGCAGCAGGTCCGCCACGTCCAGTCCCCGACCGGCTCAGGCGTCGGGCAGCAGGTTGCCCGGATTCATCAGCCCCGCCGGGTCCACCGCCCCCTTGACCGTGCGCAGCAGGTCTATGCCCGCCACGCCTAGGTCGTGCACGAGGTGCTGCAGGCGTACCCGGCCGATCCCGTGGTGGTGGGCGATACCGCCGCCGTGCCGGGCCGTGGCCGCCATCGCGGCGTCCCAGCAGGCCCAGTAGGCGTCCTGGAGGTCGTCGGGCTCACCGGCGGCAGCGAACGTGAAGTACAGGTTCACGCCGGTCCGGTAGGCGTGCGAGCTGTGCGCCGACACGGCCACCACGCCCTCGACGGCCGACACGTCGGCGATCACGGCGTCGTAGATCTCCTCCACCCTCGTCCACGGGCCCGACACCTCGATCGTGTCGACCACGAGGCCGCCCTCGAACAGCTCCTCCCACGACGGCACCTGGTTGCGGTGCCCGAACCAGTGCTCGGCCGCCGCCGCGTCGGCCGGGGTGAGCCCGCCCTCGGCGGCCAGCGCATCGACCGCGGCCAACTCGGCCTCGACCCGGCCCGCCGGACCCTCGTGGCACATCAGCAGCAGGCCCTGCCCCTTGATCGACCACTCCCGGAACGTGCGGCGGGCCTCCCGGGCGTCGTACTGGCGGACCACCGGCGGCAGCCAGCCGTCCTGCAGGATCCGGCGCTGCACATCGAGGCCAGCGGCCAGCGACGGCACGTGGAACGCCCGCCACGCCCGCGCCTCCGGCCGGCGGCGCAGCGCCAGCGTCACGCCGGTGACGATCCCCATCGTCCCCTCGGCACCGAGGAACAGGTGCCGCAGGTCCGGGCCCGCCGATGCCCGGGGCGCCTGCCCCAACTCGACCAGCGAGCCGTCCGGCAGCACCACCTCGAGGGCGTACACCATGTCCTCGATGCTCCCGTAGGCCGTCGAGAACTGGCCCGCCGCCCGCGTCGACACCCAGCCGCCCACCGAGCTCACGGCGATCGACTGCGGCCAGTGGCCGATCGTGAGGCCCCGCTCGGCGACGGCCTCCTCGGCGACCAGGCCGTTCACGCCGGCGTCGAACGACGCCGTCAGGTTCACCTCGTCGATCCTGCGGACATTGTCCATCGATGACAGGTCCACCAGTAGGGTGCCGGCGTCGGGCAGGACCCCGCCACACACGCCACTCCCCAGACCGAACGGCACCACGGCCACCCCGGCGGCGGCGGCCAGGCGAACCACCTCCTGGACCTCGGCGGTGGAGACCGGCCGGACCACCGCTCCGGGCCGTCCCTCGAACACGCCACGCCAGGCCCGCAGGTGGCTAAGCACCCAGTAGTCGTGCCGCCGGTCCGCGACCCCGGCGTCGTCCACCACGACCCGGTCGTCGCCGAGTACCCGGCGCAGCCCATTCAGCAGTTCCGCTTCGAGCACCGTCAGTCCTCCCGCGTCCTCACTGAACCGCCATGCCGGCCCGCAGTTCGGCTGCGGTGACGGCCGCCCGGGTGACCTCGTCGAGGTCGCCCAACTGCTGGATCGTGACGTCGATGACGGTGGCGGTGCAGGGGAAACGGTGCGGGTACGGGCCCACGGGTGCGCCCGTGTCGATCCCGACGTCGAAGGTCTCGCCGCTCATGGAGATCAGCACCGGGATGGTCCGTTCGATGCGACCCGACGCAACCGGCTCGTCGTCCACAAAGAGGTGTGCGGTCCCGCCCTTCCCAAAGCCACCGTCGTAGTCGAACAGCAACCGCACCCGGTGCTCCCCGGGACCCAGCGGGTCGGGGGCCGCCACCGTCCAGCGCTCGTGTCCGTAGAGGTTGTAGTGGTACGTGGGGCGCCCCCCGTCCAGGTAGAGCGTCCAGCCGTTGAGGTTGCCGCCGTGGCAGACCACCACGCCCTCCGGAAGTCCGTCCTCGCCCACCATCAGGCGGGCCACCAGGTCGAACGAACGGTTCTTCAGGTTGATGACCGAACGCTCCGGCATCCGGACGTGGTCGGCGGTGTAGGTGGCCGTTCGTCGTCCGGCCAGCGGTGATGGCGGCCGGGACTCCCGGGGCAGCCGCATGCCCGGGTCGCGCAGCGGGTAGACGCCATTCCGTCGTGCCTCGGCGTCGAACAATTCCTGCATCCGGGCCAGGCGCTCCGGCTGCTCGTCGGCCAGATCGTGTCCCTGCGAGAAGTCCGACTCCAGATTGTAGAGCTCCCAACGCTCCTGGGGACCGTCGAACGGCCGGCTCTCCATGCGGATCCACGGCACCCGGCCGTGGAAGCAGGACGCCAAATAGCCGTCGTGGTAGATGCCCCGGTTGCCGAGGATCTCGAAGTACTGCGTCCGGTGCGTGCTGGGGGCGTCCGGGTCGTCGAACGAATACGCCATCGAAGTGCCGTCGAAGGGCGCCTGCGGGATTCCGTCCACCTCGGTCGGGGGCTCCACCCCGGCAGCCTCCAGGATCGTGGGCATCACGTCGGTCACGTGGTGGAACTGAGTGCGGAGCCCGCCGGCGTCTCGGATCCGCTGCGGCCAAGAGACGGCCAGCCCGTTGCGGGTGCCGCCCAGGTGCGAGGCCACCTGCTTCATCCACTGGAAGGGTGCATCCTGCGCCCAGGCCCATCCCACGTTGTAATGGCACTCGCAGGCGGCGGTCCCGAAGTCGTCCATGTGCTCGAGCAGCCACTCGGGGTCCTCGTGCACGCCGTTCTGGAACGACGGTGCAGACCAGGCTCCGTGGACGGTGCCCTCGGCCGACGCACCGTTGTCGCCGGTGATGTAGAAGAACAGCGTGTCCTGCCACTCGCCCAGGTCCTCGAGAGCATCGACCAGGCGCCCCACGTGGTGGTCGGTATGCGCCAGAAAGGCGCAGAACACCTCCATCAGGCGCGACGCCACCGGCTTGTAGCGGTCCGGGTACTCCTCCCACGAGGGGATCTCGTCGGGGCGGGGCGTGTTGACCGTATCCGGCGGAATCACGCCCAATTCCAGCTGCCGGGCGTGGATCTCGTTGCGAAGGGCGTCCCAGCCGGCGTCGAACCGGCCGCGGAACCGGTATCGCCAGTCGTCGGGCACCTGCAGGGGCGTGTGGACGGCGCCAGGCGCCAGGTAGCACAGGAACGGCCGGTCGGGGCGGTGCGCCTTGGAGCGTCGGATCCATCGGATCGCCTGGTCCACCAGGTCCTCGGTCAGGTGGTAGTCGGAGCGCCCCACGTATGGCTCGATCGGGGTGGTCTGGTCGTAGAGCGCCGGCTCGAACTGCGACACCTCGCCGCCCAGGAACCCATAGAAGCGGTCGAACCCCAGGCCCGTCGGCCATCGGTCGAACGGGCCGGACGGGCCGGTCTCCCACACGGGGGTGACGTGGGCCTTGCCGAACATACCGGTTGCGTAGCCGTTCCGGCCCAGCACTCGGGCAACCGTGGCGGCCTCCGCCGGGATCACCGAGTCGTAGCCAGGGTAGGAGTTGGCTGTCTCGGTGATGGAGCCCATGTGGACAGCGTGGTGATTGCGGCCCGTCAGCAGCGCCGCCCGGGTGGGGGTACACAGTGCGGTGGTGTGGAACTGGTTGTACCGCAGTCCCTCGGCCGCCACCCGGTCACAGGTGGGCGTCGGCACCGGTCCGCCGAACGTGGAGAACGAACCGAATCCGACGTCGTCCAGCATGACCACCACCACGTTGGGGGCACCGTCCGGTGCCCGATCCAGTTCTAGTGGTGCGCCCACCGAGTCGGTGAAGAGCCGCTGGATCCGCCGGTCGGCTGCCCCAGGTGGGGACGGTTCCTCCATCCGCCCAGTCCATCACGCGGATGGTCCCCTGCCCAAGGCGCCGACGCCCATTCTGCCTGCCGAGTCGCACCTCCAAGAGGACTCGTGACGGGCCCCGGTCCAGGGGTCGTCGTATGGCTCCGTCGCTGGCCAGAATGGTGGTTGGCCTCGAGGTACCCCGACGCAGGAGCGACATCCAATGAACCAGATCGGATACACCGGCGACGGCCAGAACCAGTGGTACCCGTTCATGGACCGGTCCGCCCCGTCCACCGTCGACGGCGTCCTCCAGAATCCCGCCGTCGTACCCGTCCGCGACGCCGACCCGCTGCCCGAAGGGGCACGGTTCGTCGTCGTGGGCGCCGGCATCCACGGCCTCTCCAGCGCGTACCACCTCGCCATGGAGCTCGAGCGCTCCGGCAAGGGCAAGGGGTCCGACGTCGTCCTCATCGACAAGGCCGGCCCTGGCGCCGGCGCCACAGGCCTGGCCTGTGGCTGCGTGCGGAACTTTTACATGACCGGCGCCCTGCACGCGATCCTGCGGGCCAGCGTCGAGGTGTGGGAGTCCGATCCGATCAACTTCGGCTTCCAGCAGGTGGGCTACGTGTCCATCGGCGAGGAGAACCAGGCCGAGGACTATGCCCGGTTGCACGCCTCCCAGAACGAAAGCGGCTACCCGTCCGACCTCTACACCGGTACCGACGCCCACCGGTTCCTCAAGGGGCTGTGGCCCGACTTCAAGACCGGGAACTGCGACGTCGTGCTCCACGAGCACCGCTCCGGCTACGCCGGCACCCACATAGTGATGTGGGGCCTCGACCAGAAGTGCCGCCAGTGGGGCGTCCGGCGCGTCTACGGCACCGCCGTCACCGGCTACCAGATGGACGGCGGCTCGGTCGCGGCCGTCGAGACCACCTCAGGCACGATCAGGTGCGACCAGGTCGTCGTCGGCGCCGGCGCCTGGACCCCGCAGCACTGGACGTGGCTGGGCGGCCCGTCCAACCTCGACGTCCACTACCCCGACGGCCACGTCGAGGCTGGCAAGGACCTGTGGACCTACTGGCGGCTCCTCGAGGGCGAGGTCTACCTGCCGTCTGGCGTCGACTACCGCACCGCTGACGGGAAGGACGCCCCGGTACTCCACGTCGAACTCATGAACACCCCCGTCTACGGCGACGACGGCGAGATGATCCAGGACCACGTGTACACCTACACGCGGTACGCCGCCGAGCGGGTCGGCGCCCCCGGCCTGCAGGGCGGCACCATCCCGATCCCCATCGGCAGCGCCGCCGAGGTCGAGCCCTACGGGCACCTCAACGACCTGTACCAGGCCGACGACTGGTTCCCCGAGTACTACTGCAAGACCCTCGGGATGCTCTTCGAGCGCTTCGAGGGTCTCGAGCCGTTCTACAAACAGCGTCGCAACGGCGGCATCGGCGCCTTCACCGCCGACAACGTGCCGATCTTCGACTTCGTCGCCGACAACGCCTGGGTGATCGCCGACTCCAACCACGGCTTCAAGATGATCGGCGTCGGCAAGCTGACCGCCCAACTGCTCGTCCACGACGACATGCCGTTCGAGCTCAAGCCGTTCGGATTCGACCGTTACGCCAGCGGCGGCACCTTCGGCGACCGCAACTCGAACTGCCCCTGGGTCTGAGCGGCCGGTCTGGGACGGCGAGGGGCAGGCGGCCGTGAACACGTATGTCGCGTCCCTGTCGATGTACGACTGGCCGGAGGTGCGCGACGAGGTCGACGCCCTTTGGTCGGCGATCGGTGCGCGGCTGAGCGACGCCGGGGTCGACGCCCCTGAGGCGCTGACCCGTACCGATCGGTTCGACGACCTGTGGACCCACCCCGGCCTGCTGGTCGGGCAGGCCTGCGGCCTCAACGTGGCCGAAGGCCTGGTCGGCCGGGTCGAGGTGCTGGGTGCCCTCGACTACGGCGTCGAGGGGTGCGAGCCCGGCGACTACCGGTCGGTGCTGGTCTGCCGGGCCGGTGACGCCCCCGACGCCGGTGGCGACCTCGCCGACTTCCGGGGCCGCCGGGTGGCGTTCAACGGCCGCATGTCGTGGTCGGGCCACGGCTCGCTCATGGCGACCGTCGCCCCGTTGGCCGAGGCCGGCCGCTTCTTCGGCGAGTGCCACGAGACCGGCACCCACCGTGACTCGATCCGCCTCGTCGCCGGAGGCGGGGCGGACGTGGCGGCGATCGACGCCGTGGCTTGGCACCTGGCCCTAGACCACGAGCTCGCCGTCGACGAACTGCGGGTGTTCGGTCACACCGACCCGACCCCGGCGCCGCCCTTGATCACCGGTTGGGCCCATGGGCACCTCGTCGCCACCGTCAACGAGGCGGTGTCCGCCGCCGTCGCCGGTCTCGGCCCCGAGGTCCGACGCCCACTCGACCTCTACGGCTACCGGGTGCGCCCCGCGGCCGACTACGAGGTCATTGCCGATCGCCTCGCCGCCGCTGTAGCCGCGGGCTACCCGACCGTCGCCTGACGACGGGCCGGCGGTCCGCTCCTACACTCGGCGGCCCATGGGGGACCGGACGTGACCGAGGCGCTCGTCGCCGAGCTGCGCGACGCCCTCGGGCCGCGGGGCTGGCTGGATCCGGCCGACGCCGGCTCGGTGCTGACCGGCTGGCGCAAGGCCTACTCGGGCACGCCGGTGCTCGTCGCCAGGCCCGACACCGTCGAGGCCGTCCGGGCCGTCGTGCGCGCCTGCGCCGACCACGCCGCCGCCGTGGTCACCCAGGGTGGCAACACCGGCCTCTCCGGCGGTTCGGTGCCGATCGACGACCTGCCCGACGGCCGGCCGTCGGTCCTGCTGCTCACCACCCGCCTGAACCGGATCGAGTCGGTCGACTCCGACCGGTTCACCGCCACCGTCCAGGCCGGTTGCACCATCGAGCAGGTCCAGCAGGCCGCCGCCGCCGTCGACCGGCAGCTGGCCATGGACTGGGGTGCCCGCGGCACCGCCACCGTCGGCGGGGCGATCGCCACCAACGCCGGCGGCCTCAACGTCCTGCGGTACGGCAACACCCGCCGCCACGTCCTCGGCGTCGAGGCCGTGCTGGCCGACGGCCGGGTCTTCGACGGCCTGCGTGCCCTGCGCAAGGACAACACCGGGTACGACCTCAAGCAGCTCTTCATCGGCGCCGAGGGCACGCTCGGCGTGGTCACCCGTGCCGTGCTCGAACTCGAGCCGGCGCTGGCGCACCACCGCACCCTGTTCGCGGCACTCACCGGCCTCGACCGCGTCACCGACCTGTACGGCCTGGCCCGCTCGATCGACGTCGGCGGGCTCGTCGCCTTCGAGCTGGTGCCCGAGATGGGCGTGGCCGCCGCCGTCGACGTCCTCGGCATCACCCGCCCGATCGACACTCGGGCCGAGTGGTACCTGATGGCCCGGTTCAGCGGCAGCGAGCCGGTCACCGACACGGTCACCCGGTTCCTCTCGGCGGCCGCCGACCGCGGCTGGGTCGCCGACGCCGTCGTGGCCGAGACCGCCGCCCAGGAGGCCAACCTCTGGCTGCTTCGGGACGAGCTCCCCCCGGGGACCCTCATCGACTCGAAGGGGGCCAAGTTCGACGCCGCCGTCCCGATCGACCGGATCCCCGAGTTCCAGCGCGGCGTCGAGGCCGTTGCCGCCCGGGTCTGCGGGCCGGAGGCGGTCGTGTTCTCGTTCGGCCACCTCGGCGACGGCAACCTGCACGTCTACGTGCTGCCGTCCCTCGAGCACGGCGGGAGGCTCGCCCCCGACCTGGTCGCCGCCGTCACCGCCGAGGTCGACGGCCTCATCTGGGACCTGGGCGGCACGATCAGCGCCGAGCACGGCATCGGCCAGGACCTGCTCGGCCGCCTGACCGGCCAGAAGTCCCAGGTGGAGTTCGACCTGCTGCGGGCCGTCAAGGCCGCCCTGGACCCGACCGACCTCTTCAACCCCGGCAAGGGCGCCCAGGCGATCGCACACAGCACCCGCCTCGACTGAACGAGTTCGCGGTCAGCCCTCGGCCGCCCCGAAGGCGCCGTCTGGGGCCGGTCAGGCCAGGACCAGGTCGAGGTCGGACCGGCTGAGCCGCTCGCAGCTGGCCTCGGTGACGATCACCGAGTGGCCGAGCGTCATGGCCTTCTGGTCCCGGTGGTCCAGCAGGATCATGTGCAGGAAGAAGGTGTGGTTCGGCTCGAACACCAGCGGGTTGCCCGTGTAGAGCATCGGCCAGTCGGTCCACACCGGGGCGTACACGGCGCCCATCCCGTAGCCGCAGGCGTTGAGCCGGTGCTCGCCGAAGCCGGCGCCGTCGAGTACCCCGGCGTGCACGTCGAACACCTCGCCGAGGGTGGTGCCGGGCCGGATGGCGTCCTCGCAGGCCAGCAGCGCCTCCTCGCAGGCCCGGTGCATGTCGACCTGCACGGGGTCGGGGGTGCCGACGAGGATCGTGCGCATCATCGCGGCGTGGTAGCGCCGTTGGACGCCGCACCACTCGAGGGTGAGCTGGTCGTCGGCGTCGAGGCGGCGGCGTCCCGACGTGTAGCGGACCATCAGCGCCCCCGGCCCGGAGCCGATGATGAGCTCGTTGCCGGCGTAGTCGCCGCCGCCGAGGAACACCGCCCCCTGCATGGCGGCCAGGATCTCGGCCTCGTCGACGCCCGGGCCGGCGAGGCGCACCGCCTCGTCCCAGGCGTCGTCGGCCAGCTCGGCGGCCCGGCGGACGTACTCGAGCTCCTGGGGGCTCTTGGCGCGCCGCACCTCCTGGATCAGCGTCGAGGCGTCCTCCCAGGCGAGGAACCCGTCCAGCTCCGCTTCGAGCAACCGCCACATCGAGGCCCGCAGGCCATAGGAGTCGAGCTCGATCCCGACCCGCGAGCCGGCGAGGCCCAGGTCGTCGAGCATCGCCCGCAGGTCCATGGCGGGGTTCATGCCCTCGACGTCGACCCAGATGCGGACGTCGGTGATGTCGGACGTGTAGAACGCCGTCCCGTAGTCGGGTGCGCGGGTGAGCAGGGCGATGCGACCGTCGGCGGTCATCACGAGGCACTGGAACATCGAGAACCCGAACGTGTCGTAGCCGGTCAGCCAGTACATCGACTCCTGCTTGAACATGAGCAGACCGTCCAGTCCGGCGGCCGTGATGGCGGCCGCGGCGCGGTCCTTGCGGGCCTGCATCTCCTCGGGCGAGAAGTGGATCGGCATGGGAACCTCCGGTCGGGGGCGGCGGAAGTATCGGTGACGCGGACGCGGCGGGGCAAGCGCCCGCTCAGAGGAGGCGGCGGACCTCGGCGCCGTCGTAGAGGACGTCCGAGTAGGCCGCGTTGGCGGCCGCACGCACGGCCCGACCCTCCGGGGTACAGGTCCCCGTCGGCCACGGCACCACCCGGAACGCCGGGTCGACCGGCCGGTCGCCGAGCGCCACCACGTGGTGCTCGCCCCTGGTCGGACGCACCCCGGACCCGAGGTACGACTGGAACGCCACCCCCACCCGCCGGTCGTCCGTGCGGTTGGGCTGCGAGCCGTGCACCAGGTGCGGATGGTGCAGCGACATCTGGCCCGCCTCGAGCACCAGGTCCACCGCCGTCGAGGCGTCGACCTCCACGTACTGGCCCCGCGTGAGGATGTTGTCGTTGCCGAAGGCGTCGGTGTGCGGGACGATCCCGCCCTGGTGCGTGCCCGGGATCACCGACACGCAGCCGCCCTCGACGGTGCTCGGCGTGAGCGCTAGCCACGGCGTCACGAAGTCGGCGGGTGCGAGCGCCATGTAGGTGGCGTCCTGGTGCCAGCTCACGTACGAGCCGGTGTGTGGCGCCTTGGCGAACAGCACCGAACTCGACAGCGTCAACGGGTCGTCGACCAGCGACCGCACGCAGTCCAGCACCCGCTCGTGGAGCGCCAGCTCGGCCAGGAACGGCAGCACCAGGTGGGCGTTGTTGCGATTCTCGGCGTGGAGGTCGTCGGGGAAGGCGGCCTCGGCCTCCTCGAGGGCGGCCAGCGCGGCGGCCGCCTCGTCGGCGAAGAGCACGTCGACCGGTGAGATCCAGCCCTGCTCGTGGTACTGCGCCACCTGCTCGTCGGTCAGGATCGCCATCGGCCGCACGCTATTGGCTCCGGGCGGGCCCGTCGTTCCGGCCCACGACTGCCCCCGGGCAGGGCCGGGCGCTTTCGCCCGCCACTACGTTGTGCCGATGCCCGATGTGGAACTCCCGTTCAGCCGCCATGAGTACGCCGTCCGCCTCGCCAGGGTGCGGGCCGCCATGGAGGCCGCCGGCGTCGACGTGCTGGTCGCCGCGGACCCGTCCAACATGTCGTGGCTGACCGGCTACGACGGCTGGTCCTTCTACACGCCCCAGGCGGTCGTCGTCGGCCCCGACGGCGAGCCGTGGTGGTGGGGCCGGCGCATGGACGCCAACGGCGCCCGTCGCACCGTCTACCTCGACGAGTCGCGCATCCTCGACTACTCCGACGACCACGTCATGAATCCCGAGCGGCACGCCTTCGGCCAGCTGGGTGGGCTGCTGTGCGACCTCGGTCTCGGCGGTGGCCGGGTCGGCGTCGAGCTCGACAACTACTACTACTCGGCGGCCGCCCACCAGCACCTGGTCGCCGCCCTGCCGGATGCCACCGTCGTCGACGCCACCGGGCTGGTCAACTGGCAGCGGGGCGTCAAGTCCGAGCAGGAGCTCGTCTACATGCGCCGGGCCGCCCGCATCGTGGAGCGCATGCACGACCGGGTCCGCGAGCTCATTGAGCCGGGCGTGCGCAAGTGCGACCTGGTCGGCGCCATCTACGACACCGCCATGCGCGGCACCGACGAGTTCGGCGGCGACTACGCCGCCTTCGTGCCGATGCTCCCCACCGGCGCCGACGCCTCCGCCCCGCACCTCACCTGGGACGACAAGCCGTTCGAGGCCGGCGCCGGCACCTTCTTCGAGATTGCCGGCGCCCACCGCCGCTACCAGCTGCCGCTGTGCCGGTCCGTGTACCTCGGCTCCCCGCCGGCCGCCATGATCGAGGCCGAGAAGGCGCTGCTGGAGGGGCTCGAGGCCGGCCTCGATGCCGCCCGGGCCGGCAACCGGGCCTGCGACGTCGCCAACGCCCTCTACGGGACCATGGAGCGGTGCGGCATCCACAAGGAGGGCCGCTGCGGCTACCCGATCGGCATCAGCTACCCGCCCGACTGGGGCGAGCGCACCATCTCGTTCCGGCCCTCCGACGAGTCGATCCTCGAACCCGGCATGACCTTCCACTTCATGCCCGGCCTCTGGATGGACGACTGGGGACTCGAGATCACCGAGAGCCTCGTCATCCGCGACGACGGCCCCGCCGAGCCGCTGGCGGACTACCCCCGGGAGCTGTTCGTCAAGCCATGAGCGGAACGGCCGACCACCCGCTGCTCGGGGACGCCCTCGGCATCCTCGACGACCTGGTGGCGTTCCCGTCGGTGGCGCTCACCCCCAACGTCGACCTCATCGGCTGGGTGGTCGACCGCCTGGACGGCGTGGCGTCCGACGTCCGACTCAGCCACGACCCCACCGGCACGAAGGCCAACCTGTTCGCCACCATCGGCCCCGCCGTCGACGGCGGGATCATGCTGGCCGGCCACAGCGACGTCGTCCCCGTCGACCCCGGCGACTGGACCACCCCGCCGTTCGAGGCCGACCACTGCGACGGCCGGGTCTACGGCCGCGGCACCGCCGACATGAAGGGCTTCGTGGCCTGCGTGCTGGCCCACGCCCCCCGCTGGGCGGCGCTCGACCTCGAGCGGCCCATCCACGTCGCCCTCACCTACGACGAGGAGGACGGCTTCCACGGCGCCCCGGTGCTCATCGAGTCGCTGTCCGACGCCCCCCGGCCGGCCGCCGCCATCGTCGGCGAGCCCACCGGCCTGCAGGTGATCGGCGCCCACAAGGGCTGCTACGAGTACACGACCACCGTCACCGGCATGGACGGTCACAGTTCCCGGCCGGCGGAGGCGGTCAGCGCGGTGCACCACGCCACCCGCTGGATCGGCGAGCTGCTGGGCCTGGCCGGCGACCTGGCCGAGCGGGCGCCGGCCGGCAGCCGCTTCAAGCCCGCCCACACCACCACCAACGTCGGCACCATCGCCGGCGGCATGGCCCGCTGCACGGTGGCGCCCGGCTGCTCGTTCGAGTGGGAGATGCGCCCCGTGCAGGGCAGCGACGCCGGGTTCGTCAAGACCCGAATGGCCGAGGTCGAGGAGCGCCTGCTGGCCGAGATGCGCACCGTGCATCCCGGCGCCGGGTTCGTCACCGAGGTGGTGTGCGAGATCGACGGCCTCGAGTGGGACGAGGACTCGCCGGCCATCGCCCTCATGCGGTCCCTGCTCGGTGGCGACCCCGAGGTCGGCGTCGTCGCCTACGGCACCGAGGCTGGCCTCTACCAGACCGCCGGCATCCCGTCGGTGGTGTGGGGCCCCGGCGACATCGGCGTCGCCCACCGGCCCGACGAGTACGTCGAGGTCGCGGACCTGGCCGCCTGCCTGTCCATCCTCGGGCGCCTGCCGGGGCACCTCGCCGCCGGCTGAGCGTCTCTAGGGTCGCCACCGAGGAGGGGAGCCGCAAGGTGGTTGAACGGCGCCATCATGATCGGCCGTATCGGTCGCTGATGTCCTCGTCGACGTAATCGGAGTTGTCGCCCACCTCCTCGGCATCGACGTCGACGCCCTCGACACGCCGTCGTCATCCAGTCGGCCATGCCGCCGGCCGGGGCGACATGGCCGACCCGCCGGAACGGCGTTGACCATCGACCGGCGGGTAGGCGCGTCGCCGGGCCGCCGTTAGCCTCCCGGCTGCGGGGTGGAGCAGTCTGGTAGCTCGTCGGGCTCATAACCCGAAG
>DEAL01000019.1:77476-129202 GCA_002346745.1 Candidatus Neomicrothrix sp. UBA2983
TTCAAATCTTGCCCCCGCCACCAGGTGAGAGGCCCGGAATCCCAACGGTTCCGGGCCTTTCTCGCATCCGGGCCATGGTTTCAGCCCATGCCCCCCATGTCGCCCATCTCGCCACCCATGCCGTCCATCGGCATGTCCATCTTCATGACGGCGTCCGGGTCGAGTCCCGGGGCGACGCTCGGATCCACGAGGATCGCCACCGCCCACACCAGGGCCACCGCTCCGACCACGCGGGCGAAACGCTCGCCGTGACGCCAGTGCTTCTCGACGGCGATAACCAGCGCCAGGCCCACCATGGCGGCCACGTTCATCGCCCCGAAGGCGACCATCAGCACCATCAGCGCCCAGCAGCAACCGAGGCAGAACAGGCCGTGGTGCGCCCCGGCCCGCAGGTCCCGCAGCGGTCCCCGGAAGCCGAGGTAGTGCATGAGGTGCCCCAGCGGGCTGCGGCAGCGCTCGAGGCAGAGCATCTTGGCGGGCGTCAGCTGGTAGAGCCCCGCTCCGGCGAAGCAGGCCACCGCCACCCCCTGCGCCAGGCCCGGCCGGTCGGCGGCCAGGTCGCCGAACACGTCGGCCACGGCGAAGGCGACCACGCCCGTGGCCGCCCACGCCACGAGGTAGCCGCCGGCGAACGCCGTCAGCCGCGGCGCGCGGTGGTCGGTGATGGCTCGCTCGTAGAGCAGCGCCAGGGGCGCCATCGCCGAAAGCATCATCGCCGCCATCATCAGCGCCCACATGCCGATGAACGACGGGAACGACATCCCCATCGTCCCGGGCATGCCCCACAGGCCCATGTCCATCCGGACCGCCCAGAGGATCGTCACGACCCAGCAGGCCGCGCCGACGACGTGGATGGCCGCGCGGGAACGTGAGGCGCGGTTCGCCGGCGCTGCCGGCGCGGGAGTCAGGCTTCCCAACTGAACGGGTTGGAGAAGCCGCTCAGGCCCTCCCCGCCGAACGAGATGCCCATCAGCGACACCGACGACGTCGACACCGGTGCCACGCCCATCACCGGGCCGGCCGGGTGGGCGTCGACCCCGTGCAGTTCGACGACGTCGCCGGAGCCGTTCACGTGCGGGCGGCCGGTGAACGAGGTCGAGTCGCCGATGGTGACGGTGTGTTCGCCGTCGACGGTCGTGATCGAGATCGGGTGCTGCTCGATCCCCATGAAGTTGGCCAGCAGCGGGCCGAGGGCTGCCGGCGGCCCGCCCAGCGAGCCGCTCACCACGGCGCCGAGGGCCGCGACCTGCGCCTCGTCGGCACCGTCGTCGATGATCAGGCCGACGTTCCAGCCGCCCTCCGACATGAGGGCCGGGGCGTCGATGATCAGTGCGAACGAGCGACCGGACATGTCGGTGCCCTCGATCTCGCCCGACTCGATGGCGAACGCCAGGTTGGCGTTGCACCGGTCGGTGGTCGCCGGGTACTGCATCAGCGACCACGTGCACGGACAGGTCGCGGTGCACGAGCAGTTCTCGTAGTACATCCCACTCAGGTTCCACGCCATGGTCGATCTCCCCCTGTCGTCCGGCGGTTGGTGCCTTGGAGTCTCGCGCACAACCGTGTGCTCGTCCATGAGACCGGCGACCCGACCAAGTGGGAGGAGGCTCGTCTACTCCCCACTCGGGGTTACACCGGGAGGTGGGGGAACCAGTCCTCCCGGAGGCGCTGGCCGTCGACCATGCCGTGGCCGTCGAACGGCGGCGAGGTCCGGCCGGACCGCTGCACGTAGCGGGCGTCGTCACCGACCACCCGCAGCGAGAACGCCCGGCGCAGGCCCGCCGTCCCCCGGGCACCGTGCACGACATTGAAGTGGAAGGCCACGGCATCGCCCGGTTCGACCGCCCACTCGAGCACCTCGAACCCGTCGTCGTCGGCGTCCGGGTCGGGTATCGGCCGGTAGCCGCCGTCCTCGGCGTCGGCGTCGGCGTCGTAGAACCCCTCGCCGGTCGCCCACACCACCGGATGGACCGCCGCGTCCCAGCGGTGAGAGCCCTTGACGATCCGCAGCGTCGACTCGACCGGCACCGGGTCCAGGGGAACCCAGAAGCTGACCGTCTGCGGTCCCTCGACGAAGTAGTAGGGGGCGTCACTGTGCCACGGCGTGTGCCGGGGAGCCCCCGCCTCCTTCACCAGCACGTGGTCGTGGAACAACTGCACCGTGTCGGAACCCATCAGGGTCGCCGCCAGCCTCCCTACCCCCGACTCGAAGGCGAAGCGCTCGAACTCGGGGATCCGGTCCCAGTTGCAGTAGTCGTCCCAGAACCGCCCGGGGTCGCCGGCCGTGCCGTTGTCGTTCAAGAACCGGCTGGGCTCGGCCTCGTTGCGGGCCACGCCGTCGGCCAGGATGTCCACCCAGTCGGTGAACACGCCCCGCAGGCACACGGCGCCATCGTCGGCGAACGCCGCCACCGCCTCCTCGTCGACCAGTGCCTCCACGCCGGGAGCCTACGGGCGGCGCACCGGCTGGTCAGTCGTAGACGAGGGCGCCGTCGTCGAGGTCGGCGTCGGGGATGTCGTCCCTGTCCGCCCAGTAGTCCTGGGTGTGGCGCCACGGCTGGTTCGCCCCCTGGCGGGGGAGCAGGTGCATCGAGCGCATCAGGTAGCCGGGGTTGAAGTCCTCGGGATCGACCCACGGCAACAGGTCCATGTCGGCGTCCTCGGGCCGCAGGGCCGGCGTGACGACCGTGGCGCCCCGCTCGTCCATGTGGTGGAGCAGCCGGCAGACGAAGTCCGCGATCAGGTCGGCCCGCAACGTCCAGCTGGCCCGGAAGTAGCCGAACACCCACGCCATGTTCGGGATGCCGGTGAACATCATCCCCCGGTAGCCGACTGTCGAGGCGAAGTCGAGCGGCTCGCCGTCGATCGTGAACGGGATGTCGCCCAGCACGCTCAGGTCGAAGCCGGTGGCGGTCACGACGATGTCGGCGTCGAGGTAGTCGCCCGACGCCAGGGCGATCCCGGTCTCGGTGAACGACTCGATCTCGTCGGTCACCACTGAGGCGTCGCCGTCGGCGATCGCGTGGAACAGGTCGCCGTTGGGGATCAGCGCCAGGCGCTGCCGCCACGGCCGGTACGACGGCGTGAAGTGCGGGCTCAGCTCGTAGTCCTCGCCGAGGACCTCCCGGATGCCGTTGAAGAGCTCCTCCCGGACGAGGTCGGGGAAGTGCTTCGAGGCCTGGACGATCTGTTCCTGGTCGTGGAGGATCTTGCGGCGCACGATCTCGTGGATCCACTCCTCGGGGACGTCGAGCTCGCGGAGGGTGTCGGCCAACTCGTGGCTGTTCGGGCGGGCGTAGAAGTAGGTCGGCGACCGCTGCAGCATCGTGACGTGTCCGCAGTCGGCGGCCATGGCGGGGATGAGCGTGGCGGCCGTGGCGCCGGAGCCGATGACCACCACCTGCCTGCCGGCGTAGTCGAGGTCGTCGGGCCAGGTCTGGGGGTGGACGATCTCGCCGCCGAACCGGTCCATCCCGTCCCATTCTGGGGTGTAGCCCTCGGCGTGGCGGTAGTACCCCTGGCACATCCAGAGGAAGTTCCCGGTGAACCGGAGTTCCTCGCCGGTATCGCCGCGGGTGACCTCGAGTGTCCAGCGCCGCTCCTCGCTGGACCAGGTGGCCGACGTGATCGAGTGCCGGTAGCGGATGTGGCGGTCGAGGTCGTTCTCGTCGATGACCTCGCCCATGTAGGCGAGGATCTCCTCGGCGGTGGCGATCGGTGGGCCGGTCCAGGGCTTGAACCGGTACCCGAAGGTGTAGAGGTCGCTGTCTGAGCGGATGCCCGGGAACGTGTGCGTGCGCCACGTGCCACCGAAGGCCTCCATGGCCTCGAGCACGACGAACGAGGTGTCCGGGCGTTGGTCCCGCAGGTGGTACGCGCCCCCGATGCCGGAGATGCCGGCGCCGATGATCAGGACGTCGAAGTGTTCCGCCTCGGGCGCTGCCACGGGAGAATCGTCACGCGTCGTCGCTTGCGATGCCCAGTCCGCCGATGGCCCGGTCGTTCGACCAGCGGTGCGAGGATGCGTCGATGTCCGACCCGCCAGTCGTCAGGATTCCCGGTCGGGTCCGTGCCCTGCTCGTGGCCTACTTCCTGACGGCGTTCGTCGTGATCGGACAGGTCACGATCCTCGGCAAGCAGGTCTACGACATGACCGGGCGGGAACTCGACCTCGGCCTGCTCGGCCTCGCTGAGTTCCTGCCGGTGGCGTTCCTGGTCCCGCTGGCCGGGACGTTCGCCGACCGCTTCGACCGCCGTCGGGTGTTCGGCGTGGCGATGGTGGCCGAGGCGGTCGGATCGCTGCTCCTCTTCGCCTATGTCGACTCGGAGCCCACGTCGGTGCTGCCGATCTTCCTCGTGGCCGGCCTGGTCGGCGCGGCCCGTGCGTTCGCCTCGCCGGCCGGTCGGGCGCTGCTGATCGACCTGTCGCCCATCGAGGTGGTCGGCCGCGTGGTGGCCCTCGAGTCGGTCGCCTTCCAGGCGGGGATCATCGCCGGGCCCGTGGTGTTCGGGTTCCTGTTCGTCGTCGACGAGGCCCTGCCGTACCTGGCGGGCGCTGGGGCACTGCTGCTGGCGTTCGGCATCGTCGCCCTGGCGCCGGCGTCCGGCGTGCGCCGACTGGACGTCCCGGCGACGGGACGAGCGTTCCACGAGGCGCTCGAGGGGCTGCGGTTCATCCGGCGCAGCCCGATCCTGCTCGGCGCCATGGGGCTCGACCTGTTCGCCGTCCTGTTCGGTGGCGCCGTCGCCCTGCTGCCGGCCATCGCCGAGGACCGCCTCGGCGTCGGGGCAGTCGGGCTGGGTTGGCTACGCGCGGCGGTCGGGATCGGCGCCGGCGTCGTCGCGGTCACCCTGTCGATCCGGCCCCTGAAGCGTCGCCTGGGCCGCACGCTGCTGTCGGTGGTCGGCGTGTTCGGCCTGGGGACGATCGTGCTCGGGTTCAGCCGCAGCTATGCCCTGGCCTTCGTCGCCCTGCTGGTGCTCGCCGGCGCCGACGCCGTCTCGATGCTCATCCGCCTCACCCTCGTCCCCCTGGCGACGCCGGAGGAGATGCGGGGCCGGGTACTGGCCGTCGAGAACGTGTTCACCGGTGCCTCCAACGAGTTGGGTGCGGCCGAGTCGGGCGCGACCGCGGCGCTGATGGGGCTCGTTGGCGCCGTCGTCTTCGGCGGTGCGTGCACCCTGGTCGTGGTGGCGCTGTGGTGGCGCCTGTTCCCCGCCCTGCGCGACCTCGACACCTTCGAGGAGGTGCTGCCGGCGGCCCGGGAGTGAGCGCCGCCGGCGTCGGGATCGTCTCCAACGTCGCCCTCACCAACGCCGGGACCGGCGCCGACGTCCCCGAGTTCGTGCTCCCCGGTCGGGTCATGAAGCGGTGCCTCCTCCCCGTCCTGTTCGGCCGCGTCTTCGTCGTCGCCCTCGCCGGCGAACTCCTCGCCCGGGCCGTCGACGCCTGACCGCGGTTTCGACGCCGGACGCCGACTGCCGTAGCGTCACCAGCGACCCCGAGGAGCATCCGGTGACCGAACCCGCCAGCCGCCCGAGCAACGTCTGCGTCGTCCTGCTGGACTCGCTCAACCGGCACCTGATCGGCGCCTACGGCGGCACCGAGTTCGCCACCCCCAACCTGGACCGCTTTGCCGCCGACCACGCCACCCGGTTCACCCGCCACGTCACCGGGTCCCTGCCGTGCATGCCGGCCCGCCACGACATCCTCGTCGGTGCCCTCGACTTCCTCTGGAAGCCATGGGGGTCGATCGAGGCCTGGGAGCAGCCCGTCACCCGGGTGCTCCGCGAGGCCGACGTGACCACCATGCTCGTCACCGACCACCCGCACCTCTTCGAAGCCGGCGGCGAGAACTACCACACCGACTTCAGCGGCTGGGACTATGTGCGGGGCCACGAGGGCGACCCCTGGCGTACCCACCCCGACCCCACCTGGGTCGGCGCCCCCGCCATGCCGGCCCGCACCGGCGGCTGGTGGTGGAAGCAGCTCACTGGCGCCGACCGGGTCGACCGCGGCTACGACCGCTCCCGCACCTTCTTCCGGGAGGAGGCCGACTACCCGGGGCCCCGGACCATGACCGAGGCCGCCCGCTTCCTCCGCGAGGCCACCCCCCACCACGACCGCTGGTTCCTGTTCGTCGACGAGTTCGACCCCCACGAGCCCTTCGACACCCCGGCGCCCTGGGCCGGCCGGTACGAGGACGAGCCCTGGGACGACGAGTGGATCATCTGGCCGCCCTACGCCGACGGCGCCATCAGCCGTGGCCAGCTCACCGAGCGCGAGGGCCGCCACATACGCGCCAACTACGGGTCGAAGCTCTCCATGATCGACCACTGGTTCGGCCGCGTCCTTGATGCCTTCGACAAGGGCGGCCTCTGGGACGACACCGCCCTCGTGGTCTGCACCGACCACGGCCACTACCTCGGCGACGAACGCGACGGCCGCGACATCTGGGGCAAGCCCAACGTCCCGCAGTTCGAGCCGCTCGGCCACATCCCGCTCCTCGTGGCCTGGCCGGGCCGGCCCGGCGGCGGCACCTGCGACGCGCTCACCACCAACGTCGACCTGTTCGCCACCCTCACCGACGTGTTCGGCGTCGACGTCGACCACCGCACCCACGGCCGGTCGCTGGCGCCGCTGCTCACCGGCGAGGCCGACCGCATCCGGGACTGGGCGCTCGGCGGCATGTACGGCCGATGGGTCCAGGTCACCGACGGGACCACCAAGTACGCCCGTTCGTCGGTCGACGACAACTTCCCGCTGTCGATGTGGTCCAACCGCTGGTCGACCATGCCGCTCCACATCGCCGGCTTCAACGAGCTGCCCGCCCCCGACGACCGGGCCTGGCTGGACCACATGCCCGGCAGCGCCGTCCCGGTCATCCGCCAGCCCTTCCAGCCGGGCGACATGCTCCCGTACTGGGTGGCCGGCGCCAGCAGCGACCGGCACCATCTCTACGACCTCGACCTCGACCCCGACGAGCAGGAGAACCGGGTCGGGGAGTCGCTCGAGGCCGACCTGCTCGACCTGCTCCGTACCGCACTCCTCGAGGTCGAGGCCCCCGACGAGCAGTTCCAACGACTGGGAATCGCATGAGCGCCGCGCTCGAGATCCGTCCGCTCACCGCCACGCTCGGCGCCGAGGTCGTCGGCGTCGACCTGGCCGACGTCGACGGCTCCACGCTGGACGCCATCCGGCAGGCGTGGCTCGACCACAAGGTGCTCGTGCTGCGCGACCAGCACATCACCCGCGAGGAGCACATCGCCTTCGGACGCCGCTTCGGCGACCTCGAGATCCACCCGTTCGCCACCGGCACCCTCGGTGACAGCGGCCACGACGAGATCGTCCAGATCACCTCGAAGCCCGAGCGCCTGGTCGCCGCAAACACCTGGCATTCGGACGTGACGTGGCGGGAGGAGCCGTCCATGGGTTCGATCCTGCGCGGGGTCGTGATCCCGCCCGCCGGGGGCGACACCTGCTTCGCCGACACGGCGGCCGCCTACGAGCGCCTGCCCGACGACTGGAAGGACCGGGTGGACGACAAGGTCGCCGTCCACGACTTCGTCAAGACCTTCGGCAGGGGCGTGCCACCCGAGAAGATGGAGGAGATGCGGGCCACCTACCCGCCGGCCCGCCACCCGGTCATCCGAACCCACCCCGATACCGGCGCCCGGGGCATCTACACCAACCGCCAGTTCACCTCGCACGTCGAGGGCGTCGACGACGAGGAGAGCGAGGTGATCATCAACCGGCTGGAGCGGGCGATCCTCGACCCGAGCGTCCAGTGCCGCGTCCGCTGGCAGGTCGACACGTTCGTGATGTGGGACAACCGGGCGGTCCAGCACTTCGCCACCGACGACTTCTGGCCCGAGACCCGCACCGTCGAGCGCGTCACGGTCGTCGGCGACCGCCCCTACTGAATCGTCGGGCGCAGGCCTGTTCGAGTTCGTGACACGAGGCCCGTCCCCATGCCACCTGGGGAGGGGGTGACGAGTCGAGGGTCAGGTGTCGACGACCTCGGCGACCGCGCCCGTGTCGATGTCGAGCACGAAGCCGACCACCTCGTCGAACACCCCTAGGTACGGGGTGTCCCGGATGCGTTGCAGGTCGGAACGGAGGGCCTCGACGTGGTCGTCGATGACGAAGAACTCGATGCCCGCCCCGGTGACCTCCTCGAGTTCGGTGTTGGACACCCCGGCGAGGCCGCACCGCGTGTGCTGCATGACGACGACCGAGGTGGTGCCGAGTGCGTGGCTGGAGAGCGCCAGGCTGCGCAGCACGTCGTCGGTGACCCGGCCGCCGGCGTTGCGGATCACGTGGGCGTCGCCCAGTTCGAGGCCGAGGGCGGCGAACACGTCGATGCGGGCGTCCATGCACGTCACGATGGCGATCCGGCGACGTGGTCGCGGACCGTCAAAGCCGTGGTGGTCATCGACGTAGGCGCGGTTGGCGTCGAGCAGGCGCCGGATTTCGGGCATCCCCAGACTCTACGCGGGAACCGTGTTCGACGGGCTCAGCGCCGCCGGCCGCCCCGGGCGGCCTCGGCCTCGCGCTTCACCCTGGTCAGCTCGAGCCGCTCCGGCATGGCCTTGTAGTGGTCGTCCAACGGGAAGCAGCCCGACACCAGCCCGTGGCGCGGGGCGGTCGTGCAGTCGCTGAACGTCCTGCAGAGCCGGCGCCGGTCGAGCGGCCGGCCGGCCAGCACGTCGGCCGGCAGGTCCGGGTAGGAGAGCACCATGCGGCCGATGCCGACCGAGTCGGCGCCCCCGCCGCCGACGACGGCCTGGGCCACGTTCGGCAGCCACTCCTGGAGGTATGAGTAGCCGGAGCCGACGACGGCCAGGTCGGGATGGCGGGCCTTGAGCTCGGCGGCGACCCCGACCAGGCGGGCCACGTCGACGAGCGGGTCGCGGGGCGGAAGGTAGCCGTCTGACGGCGGGAAGAAGGCGGGCCGTTGGGCGTGCGGGCAGTAGTAGGGGCTGCCGGCGGTCACGCACACCGTGCCGACCCCGAGGTCGGCGAGCACCGCGAGCAGCCGGTCGACCTCGTCGTGGCCCTCCGGTTCGGTGCCGTCGCCGCCGAACGCGTGGTGGACGCCCGCCTCGGCGACCCCCGTGCCGTTCGGCCCGGGCACGTGCGGGGCGAGGTCGAAGGCGCTCAGCCGGACGCCGACGGCCAGGCCGGGTACCCGGTCCCGGATGCCCGAGATGGTCCGGCACAGGAACCGCGAGCGGCCCTTGAGGTCGCCGCCGAACGGTCCGGGCCGGTCGACGCCCGACAGCAGCTCGTGGAGCAGGTAGCCGTGGCAGGCCTTCACGTCGACGAAGGCGAAGCCGGCGGCGTGGGCGACCACCGCCGCCTCCACGAAGCGGTCCGAGAGGGCCTCGAGCTCGTCGTCGTCGAGGATGTCCGCGGCGCCGGCGCCGACCCGTCCGTCGAGGACCGGGTGGGCGTAGGCGGTGCGCGGGGCGTGGCCGCCGTCGGGGCGCGCCCAGCGGCCCGAGTGGGTCAACTGCAGGCCGACCAGCAGGTCGTCGGCGGTCCCGAAGCGCTCCGTGTGGGCGTCGACGAGCACCTGCCGGAGGCCGGCCAGGTCGTCCGTCGAGGTCGGGCCGATGCAGAGCTGGTTCGGGTTGGCCCGCCCCTCGGGGACCACGGCCACTGCCTCACCGCCCCACACCAGCTTGGCGCCGCTCCCGCCGAACCGGGTCCAGCGGCGCCGGACCAGGTCGGTGGGCCGGCCGTCGGTCGTGGCGTCCCAGCCCTCCATCGGCAGCACGCACCAGCGGTTGCCGGCGACCAACTCGCCGGCCGTCCCGTCCCGCATTCTCATCGGCCGGGCCAGCGTGCCTGCTGGATCGACCACCGGGTCGAACGGTAGGTCGACGCCGAGGCCCGCCAGGTGGGCTCTGAACTCGTCCGCCTCCTTCAGCCGCCGCACCTGGGTGACGGCCATCAGGCCAGCACCCCCATCCGCCGGCCCAGGTCGCCGAGGACCGCCAGGTCGTCGTCCGGGCGGCGGACGGCGCCGTCCGGGACGTGGTCGGACCTGATCCAGCCGCGCAGCTTCAGGAACTGGGCGGCGTTGTGCCGGTAGCCGGGCACCGGGTCGCGGAACGTGAGGTCGCCCAACTCCTGGAGGATGCCGTTGAGCCGTCGGAACCCCTCCTCGTCGCCGTCGGCCCAGCAGCGGTCCCGTTCGGCGAAGACGTCCGGGGCGAAGGTCGACAGCCCCAGCAGGTAGTCGGATCCGTGGACGACCATGTCGATGGCCAGGTCGTTGCCGGTGAACACGTGGAAGTCCGGGCGTACCTCGTCGCGCAGCACCAGCCGGTCCCACTCGGGCTCCCGCTGGAGCGAGGAGTGCTTGGCCCCGACGCAGGCCGGGATCCCGAGCAGCCCGCGGTAGGCCTCGAGCGGGTAGATGCGGCCGTAGGGCACGAACATGGGGCCCAGCTCGAAGCCGATGAACCGGTCGCAGCCGACCGCCAGCCGCTCGTGGGCCGCCACCCAGTCGTCGGGTTCGAGGGCGTTGAGTCCGTGCGAGGGGAACACCACGGGGGTGCCGCCGTGGCCGGCCACGCGGTCGAGCTCACGGGCGTAGCGGTCGTCGGCGAAGGCTTCGTCGGGCCGGTCGTCGACGTGGGCGCCGGCCACGAAGGCGGCGCAGTGCCGGGCGGTGGTCGCCAGCACTTCCTCCTTGGTGGCGTCGTCCAGGAGCTGCACGTAGCCGGTGTCCATGTTGACGCCCGGCGTGAGCCCGGCGGCGGCGGTGCGCTCCACGTGGGCGGCGAAGCCCGCCCAGTCGACGTCGCCCCCGTCGGTGAACGGCAGCAGGATCGCCGACATGCCGGTGATCGTGCGCCGTGGCCGGACGGCGGCACCGGGGTGGGGCAGGTCGGGCATCAGTCGCCGGCGGAGCGCCGTCGCCGGAAGAGGTCGACCTGCGGGTCGGCGGCCGGCGTCTCGACCACCCGGTCGCGTTCGCGTTCGAGCAGTTCGACGGCCGCCTCCGGGATGGCGGGCGGTTCGTCCCAGGCGGTTCCCGTCTGGCCGCCGGCCCCGAGGACGCTCCGGCGCAGCAGGTGCTCGCCGGGCTCCAGCGTGGAGGTGAGGACCGGGATGGCGGTGTGCGGGAACGTCGTGCCGGCATTCGGGGGCAGTGGCCGGGCCGAGCCCTCCCCGTCGCCGCGGATGCCCGACGCGGCGTCGCCGGTCCGGAGCAGCACCCGCCCGTCGCCCTGCTCGTCGGCGAGGTCGCTGCCGAACCGGAGCGAGTCCGTGGCGACGGCGAAGCCCGAGTCGGCCACGGTCAGCGCCCGGTCGGTCCGGACCAGGTGGACACGGTGGTGCCAGGGTGCGCCCCCGCACAGCACCGTGTCGATCACGACGTCGTCGAAGGGTCGCCACCGCGACCAGACCATGCCGTCCTCGACGAAGGCGTCCTGGACGTTCCAGCGTGTGTGCGTTGCGTCCCCGTCGGACACCCGGACCGTCGAGTCGGTGCCGAGGTCGGCGTAGGGGAACTCGACCTCGCCGCAGAAGCCGAAGCGCGACGAGTAGGCGAGCTTCCCGTACTTGGCGGCATTCTGCTCGAGGAACGCGAACGTGGGCGACCGGCGCCCCGACAGCACCACCACGTGGTCGTCGTCCCGGTCGACCACGAACCCGCCGTGGGGCTGGTCGACCGGCGCCGACAGCGGCCGCTGCGGTGCCTCGTCTGCGGTCCAGAACGGGTGGTCGGCCGGTGCCGCCAGGGCGCCGAACGCCTTCATGGACCAGTACGGGGACCCGGCCGAGTTGTAGCCCTCGGCGAGGCGTCGATTGTCGTAGGCGTAGCCGATGGACAGCACCCCGTCCCGGTCCGAGATGGCCTGTTGCGACCACCATCGCAGGTGCCGCAGCGAGAGGCCGCGCACCCGGTCCCAGGGGAGCGCCTCGACGTCGGCGGCCGCCAGCGCACCCCACATGCTGCCCTGGGCGAACCGGTAGGTCTGGCTGCGGCCGTATGCGAACGAGGCGCCGTCGGGGGCGAACCACTCGGCGAAGTCGGGGGCGAACGCACGGGCCCGCTGCACGTAGCGGTCGGCGGCCTCGCGGTCGCCCAGCCCGGAGGCGGCGATCATCAGCCCGTAGGTTTGGAACGCGAACGGCAGGTACCAGTCGACGTTGCCGGTCATGCCGTCCCGGTACCAGCCGTCACCGAGGTGGTAGTCCTCGATCATCCCGGTCGACCGCTCTGCCGCAGCAGCGTCGCCGGGCGCCCCGACCCGCTCACGGCCCAGGTGCACGAGCAGGCGGAAGAACTGCCAGTTGTTGGGGGCCGGGTCGAACCGGTCGATGCCGTCCAGCCAGGCCAGCACCCGCTCGCGGGCCGGGTCGTCGAGCGGCTCCCAGTAGTGCGCCGGGACGGTCGCCATGGCCCAGCCGATGGCAGCCATCTCGACCATGCGCTGGTCCGTGTCGCCGGCGACGGGGCCCCAGTACTCGGGGTGGGAGGGGTCGGTGCCGTTGGCGAGCCCCTCGCACCAGCGGTCCCAGTGGTCGAACCGGCCGCCGCCGGCGACCAGCGGCACGATGCCGTAGAGCGGCCGGGCGTAGCCCTCGAGTTCGGCGACCCGCTGTGGGAAGAGGGCGGCGCCGCTGCCCAGCCGGGCCCGGGCACCGCCGGGGCTGAGGTGGGGGAGGATCGGCTCGACGAGGTCGCGGACCGCCTGCTGGACGTCGTCTCGGGTGGCGAGCGGGTTGCCGGCCAGCGGGTTGGCGCGGGGGTCAGGCATCGCCGGCCTCCTCGATCCAGGCTCGGAGCGTGTCGGCCTCGCTGGCGAGGCAGGCCGGGTCGTCGTCGGGGACGTACTCGAGGAACGCCCAGCGCCGGCCGGTCCAGCGTCCGGCGGGTTCGGTGGCCAGGACCGGTCGCCACAGGTCGGCGCCGTCGGCGAGGACGAGCCGGTCGGCGAACCCGCCGGGGCCCCAGGCGAACACGTGCAGGTGCGACCGGTCGCCGGCGACGAGGGCGTGCTCGGCGATGGCCGCGCCGGCCGCCAGCGCGGGATCGGGCTGCCAGTAGGTGAACAGGTTCGGCCGGGCGGCGCCGGCCAGGACCTCGAGGGTCGAGGCGGCGGTCTCGGTTCGGGTGCTGGGGTGGAACTCGAGCGACACGGTGAGTCCGTGGTCGGCAGCCCGGTCCGCTAGTTCGGCGACCGCCTCGTCGGTGGCCTCGTTCGGGGCCCAGAAACGCAGGTTCGGGGCGCCCAGGCCGACGGCGGTGGCGCAGGCCGCCTCGATGTCGTCGCCGGTGGCCTTCCCGGCGAGGAGGTAGGTGCCGTAGGAGGGGCACTCGAGGCCGGCGTCGGCGCAGCGTGCGGCGACTGCGGCGGCGTCGCTGCCCGGTAGAACGTGCCGGTCGGCGCCCCACTCGATGCCCGCCAGTCCGGCGGCGGCCGCCGCGTCGATGATCTCGTCGACCGGGAGGTCCCGGAACGTGATCGAGCAGAGGCCCGCCGCGGTCATCAGGCGATCCGGTCCAGGTCGGCTTGCGTGACCGGGTGGAGCGGCGGCTGGCCGGCCACGAACCGCTCGACCTCGGTGACCGCCAGCTCGCCCAGGCGGCCGACCTCGTTGCCGAGCGAGCCGGCGATGTGGGGCGTGAGCACCACGTTCGGAAGGTCGTAGAGCGGCGACGCCTCGGGCAGCGGCTCGGGCTTGGGCGTGTCGATCAGGGCGCTGAGGCGGCCCGACACCAGCTCGGCCTCGAGGGCGGCGGCGTCGACCAGGCTGCCGCGGGCGGTGTTGAGCAGCCAGGCGCCGTCCCGCATCCGGCTCAGGGCGTCGGCGTCGAGCAGGTGCCTGGTGCCTGGTAGGGCCGGGGCGTGGACCGACACTACGTCGGACGTGGCCAGGAGTTCGTCGAGGTCGACGGCGCGGACGCCGAGCGCCGCCGCCCCGTCGGCGTCCAGGTACGGGTCGGACACGACCACCTCGACGTCGAGGGTCCGGAGCCGGTCGATGACGAGGCGCCCGATGGTCGAGGCGCCGATGATCCCGATGCGCAGGCCACGGTTGCCGATCGCGCTGTGGTCGACGACCACCGACGTTCCACGTGCGTTCCGGTGGCGGTCCCGGATGCCGAACACGTCCTTGCCCACCATCACGATGGCGGCGAACGTGAACTCGGCGACCGGGACGGCATTGGCGGCGGCGGCCGACGTGACCGTGATCCCGCGTTCCCAGAGCTCGTCGGTGACGAGCCCCCGAACGGTGCCGGCGGCGTGGGCGACCAGGCGCAGCGACGGGAGCCGGTCGAGGCGCCCGGCGTCGAGCGGCGGGCAGCCCCAGCCCGACACGACGACCTCGGCGTCGCTCACCTCGTCGAGGTCCGGGAGCGCACCCGTTTCGGCCAGGTCGACGCACCCCCGCAGGCGCGCCATCGCCGTCGCGTCGAGGAGTTGCGCCTCGAGGCCGGGGAACATGAGGAGCATCGCGGCGGGCATCGGCCCATCATCCCCCAGACGTGGCGGGTCGACCCCGCCGGGCAGCGCACCTGCACGCTGGCGGAGGCCCTGGCGGCCGACGGGGCCATGGTCACCGGCGCCTCCAGCTACGTCGAGCGGGTCGTGGCGATCGACGGAACACCGATCGGCGATGGCGAGCCCGGCGACCTCGCCCTCCGACTGCGTTCCACCCACCTGACGATCATCCGCTCACGGTCCAGCGAGGACTGAAGCGACCGGTCAGTTGCTGCCGCCCGGATGGCGGAGGCAGCCGCCGCCACCCTTGAGCACCCAGACGCAGCCGTCACACGCGTCGCGCAGCAGTCCGGCCAGTTGGGCGACATTGCGCACGGCCACGTGCACCAACAGGCCGGCCTCTCGGAACCGCCACGCCAGGTCCGAGAAGATGCGATCGCCGGAGCCGATCACCACGTCGCCGAAGCGCTCGTTGAGGTGGTGGCGGCCGAGGTGGTGGCGGGCCTCCTCGATCAGCTTCAGGTCGGCGCCGTCGGCGCCCTGGGCCAGTCGGACGGTGAACGGGCGCCAGCGTCGACGTATGCGAAACGATCGGATGCTGGAGGCGCCAGGGACGAGGCGGGGAGCGTGGTTGGCGGCCACACAGCCCAGGTCGTCGGCACCGAGGAATGGTTCGTAGAGGTCGCGGATGCGATCGATGTTCTCCAGGTCGGGGGTCGTGCCGACGTGCAGGTTGTCGAGGTCGAGCAGGTGCAGCCGCGGTGGTCTGGCCTCGTTGGGGAGCCAGATCCGGCAGGCCAGGTCGTCCCAGCCTCCCGTGCCCCCCGTTCGCCTCGAGGCGGTCATTTCGGTGCACCCCCTGTCCGGCGCACGGTATGCGCTGGGTGGTGCTGGTGCCAGCCGACCCGGTGCGGCTCCGCCGGGGGAAGCGGTCGTGTCGGACTTCGGCGGCGGCCTTCAGGGCGTCCATCTGGCTGCCGGCGCTGCGCCGCATCGCCGGTCCGATCACCGGGTGCAGCAGTCAACAGAGGCTCGTGGCCCGGCATCCCGCGTAAGGGGACGCCTCGATGGTCGAGTCGCCGGCGTCGGCCGGCGTGTGGGCGTCGTCGATGGACATGGCGTCGATGCCGGCCGTCCACTCCGGTGCACGTGGCCAGTCGGTGGGCACGGCCCGGACCGCACCGACACGAAACATCGATCTAGACACTCTTCCAAATCCGTTATAGACTCTCACTCGCCGGTGCATGAATCCATGCGCCACATTCGCCTGTCCGAGGAGTACCCCATGACCCGCATGACCCCCAGCGAGGCCTTCGTCGAGACGATGAGGTCCAACGGCGTCGAGACCGCCTTCGGCATCATGGGTTCGGCGTTCATGGACGCCATGGACATCTTCACCCCGGCCGGGATCCGCCTCGTTCCGGTCGTCCACGAGCAGGGCGCCGCCCACATGGCCGACGGGTACGCCCGGGTCAGTGGACGCCACGGCGTCGTCATCGGCCAGAACGGCCCCGGCATCTCCAACTGCGTGACCGCCATCGCCGCCGCCTTCTGGGCGCACAGCCCCGTCGTGATCGTCACCCCCGAGACGGGCACCATGGGCATCGGCCTGGGCGGCTTCCAGGAGGCCAACCAGCTCCCCATGTTCGAGGAGTTCACCAAGTACCAGGGCCACATCGTCAACGAGAACCGCATGGCCGAGATCACCGCCCGCTGCTTCGACCGGGCGGTCCTCGAAATGGGTCCGACCCAGCTCAACATCCCCCGCGACCGCTTCTACGGATCCATCGACGTCGACATCCCCGAGCCCATCCGCATCGAGCGGGGCGCCGGTGGCGAGAAGAGCCTCGACGAAGCCGCCGACCTGCTGGCCACCGCCGAGTTCCCGGTCCTCCTCTCCGGCGGCGGCGTTGTCATGGGCGATGCGGTGGCCGAGACCATCGAGCTGGCCGAGCGCCTGGGCTGCCCGGTCGTGAACTCGTACCTCCACAACGACTCGTTCCCCGCCAGCCACCCGCAGTGGTGCGGCCCGCTCGGCTACCAGGGCTCCAAGGCCGCCATGAAGCTCATCGCCGACGCCGACGTCGTCCTGGCACTCGGTACCCGCCTCGGCCCGTTCGGCACCCTGCCCCAGCACGGCATGGACTACTGGCCCGCCGACGCCAAGATCATCCAGGTCGACGCCGACGCCAAGATGCTGGGCCTCGTCAAGAAGGTCTCCGTGGGGATCTGCGGCGACGCCGGTGCCGCCGCCACGGCCCTCACCGCCCGCCTCGCCGACCGCACTCTCGCCTGCGACGCCACCCGCGAGGAGCGGGCCGCCCGCACCGCCGCCGAGAAGGCCGACTGGGAGGCCGAACTCGACAACTGGACCCACGAGACCGACGACTTCAGCATCGACATGATCAAGGAGGCCATCGACGAGGAGGGCAACTGGCTCCACCCCCGCCAGGTCCTCCGCGAGCTCGAGAAGGCCATGCCGCCCCGGGTCATGGTCTCCACCGACATCGGCAACATCAACTCGGTCGCCAACAGCTACCTGCGGTTCGAGGAGCCCCGCTCCATGTTCGCCGCCATGAGCTGGGGCAACTGCGGCTACGCCCTGCCGACCATCATCGGCGCCAAGGCCGCCGCCCCCGACCGCCCCGCCGTCTCCTACGCCGGCGACGGCGCCTGGGCCATGAGCATGGTCGAGGTCATGACCGCCGTGCGCCACGACATCCCCGTCACCGCCATCGTGTTCCACAACCGCCAGTGGGGCGCCGAGAAGAAGAACCAGGTCGACTTCTACGGCCGTCGGTTCGTCGCCGGCGAGCTCGACGGCGGCGAGGACTACTCGGAGATCGCGCGGGCCATGGGCGCCGAGGGCGAACGCGTCGACCAGCTCGAGGAGGTCGGCCCGGCCCTCAGGTCGGCCATCGACGCCCAGATGAACGACCGCAAGACCACGGTCATCGAGATCATGTGCACCAAGGAGCTCGGCGACCCGTTCCGCAAGGACGCCCTCTCCCGTCCGGTGCGCAACCTCGAGAAGTACGCCGACTTTATCTGAGTCGGGGTCCGGCCACCCCGACCGAACGGGGAGAGCGCCGCCGCTACTGCAGGCCCTTCACGGCGCCGCTGTCGACCGACAGCGACGCCCCGATGATCGACTTGGCCGACTCGGAGCAGAGGAACGCCACGATCCGGCCGAAGTCGCCGGGGTCGCCGAGGCGGCCGGTCGGCACCGACGCCGCCACGCCGTCGAGGTCGTCGTAGAGCTGGTGCAGCCGGTCGGTAGCGTGGAGGCCCGGCTGGACTGTGTTGACGACGACACCGTCGCCAGCCACCTCGAGCGCCGTGGTCTTGAGGAAGGCCGTCAGGCCCGAGCGTGCCGTGTTCGACAGGATGAGGGTGTCCATCGGCTGCCGGACCGCTGCCGAGGTGATCGCCACCACCCGGCCCCAGCCCCGTTCCTGCATCGTCGGCACGAAGGCCTTCGTGAGGGCGACCATCGAGAGCAGGTTGAGCTGCAGCGCCGTCGGGTAGGCGTCGGCCGGAGTCGAGGCGAAGTTCCCCGGCGGTGGACCGCCACCGTTCAGCACGAGGATGTCGATCTGGCCGAGCGCGGCGGTGGCGTCCCCGACGAGGGCGTCGACGCCGGAAGGGTCGCCCAGGTCGACGGTGAGGTTGGCGACCTCGCCGTCGATGGTCGCGGCTGCCGCGGCCAGCTTCTCGGCAGACCGGGAGGCCAGCGCCACCCGGACCCCTTCGGCGGCCAGCGCCTGGGCGCTGGCCAGGCCCAGCCCCGTGGATCCGCCCGTCACCAGGGCCGTGCGGCCCGAGATTCCGAGGTCCATGGATGCCTCCCGTGTTGGGGTTCGTCCGTCGGCGGGTGAACGTAGTGCCTCGGGCGCGGGTGACCGGCTGCCGCCGTGCGAGGATGCGCGGCGTGGAGGCAGCACGGGAACGCACCGGTGGGCAGTTGCTCGTCGACTGCCTGCTGGCGCAGGGCGTCGACACCGCCTTCGGCGTCCCCGGCGAGAGCTACCTCGCCGTTCTCGACGCCTTCCACGACGTCGCCGACCGCCTGCGGTTCGTGGTGTGCCGCCAGGAGGGTGGTGCCGCCTACATGGCGGAGGCCCACGGCAAGCTGACCGGCCGGCCCGGAGTCTGCTTCGTGACGAGGGGCCCCGGCGCCACGAACGCCGCGATCGGCGTCCACACGGCGCAGCAGGATTCGACGCCGATGCTGCTCTTCGTCGGCCAGGTCGGGCTCGAGCATCGGGGCCTCGAGGCCTTTCAGGAGGTGGAGTACCGGTCCTTCTTCGACGACCTCGCCAAGTGGGTGGTCGAGGTCCAGTCACCCGACGAGCTGCCGTCGGTCGTCGACCGGGCGGTTCGCGAAGCCTGCTCGGACCGGCCGGGACCTGTCGTGGTCTCGCTGCCCGAGGACATGCTGCGGGCCACCACGATCGCGGGCCCCGGACCCTGCGTCGAGGTCACCGAACGGGAACCGACGGGCGACGAGGTCGCAGCCGTCAGCGAGGCCCTGTCCCGGGCGGAGCGGCCGGTCCTGCTCGTCGGCGGCGGGGGATGGACCCCGGAGGGCCGGCGCCACCTTCGGGATTCCGTCACCCGCAACGACCTCCCCGTCGTCGTCACCTTCCGCCGGCACGGCCTCTTCGACAACACCGACGACCGGTATGCCGGCGAGGCGGGCGTCGGAATGCCGCCCGCCGTCCGGGAGACGCTCGCGTCCGCCGACCTCGTCATCGCCCTCGGGAGCCGCTTCGGCGAGATGGCGACCGGCACCTACACGCTGTTCGGCGCCGGCCCCTCGACGCGCCCCGACGGCCAGGCCGTGGTCCACGTGCACGCCGACGCCGATGAGTTCGGCAAGGTCGTCGAGGCCGATGCCACCGTGCACGCCGGTCCCAACGAGGCGGCCCGGGTGCTGGCCGACCTCGACCTGCCCGGCTCGGCACGCTGGGGGGACTGGCGGGCCGACCGCCGCGCCGCCTTCCTGGCGACCCTCGACTGTCCGCCGCAGCTCGGCGACCTGGACCTCGGCGAGGTCATGGCGTGGCTGAGGGAACGGCTCCCGGCCGACGCCGTGGTCACCAACGGCGCCGGTAACTTCAGCGTCTGGCCCAACAAGTTCCTGCTCTACGGCGAGGACGCCGACCTGCTCGCCCCGCAGAACGGCACCATGGGCTACGGCCTTCCGGCGGCGGTGGCCGCCAAACTGCTCCAGCCGGAGCGGACGATCATCTGCTTCGCCGGCGACGGCGACCTGCAGATGAACCTCCAGGAACTCGGCACCGCCCTCCAGGAGGACGCCCGGCCCATCGTGCTGGTGGTCGACAACTCGTCGTACGGGACCATCCGGATGCACCAGGAGATGCACCACCCCGGTCGGGTTTCGGGCACCGGCCTCGTGAACCCGGACTTCACGGCGATCGCCGCCGCCTACGGGATGCACGCCGAGCGGGTCGAGCGCACCGCCGACTTCGCCCCGGCCTTCGAGCGGGCGCTGGGCTCACCTTCTGGGGCACTGCTGCACCTCGTGGTCGCCACCGACCAGCTCAACCCGCGACTCACCGTCGAGGCGGCCCGCGGCGGGCGTTGAGCAGCACCTACCCGGCCGGCACGAGGCGCGACCGCTCCTCGTTGCTGGACACCGAGGGCGAGTCGGCGCCGTTCGAGGGTCGGATCCCGGCCACGGCACCTCCCCGTGGTGCATGCGAGGATGTCCGTCGTGCGCCTCGATACCGAACTCCTCAGTTGGTGGCTGTTCCTGCTCTGCGCGGTCGGCTTCACGATCATGGCGGTCCGGGACCGCGACCCGCTGTTCATCGTGTCGACACTGTTCTTCGCCGCTGCCTGCGTCGTATTCCTCGCCGGCCGCAACCGGGCCTGACCGGGTCCGAACGGCCCGGTCCTCGGTAGGTTCGGGCCATGAACCGCAGCACCCACCAGGCACTCGCCGACGAGCGCAACGCCTCCGTCGAGGTCTGGATCAACGACGAGTTCTTCCCACGTGACGAGGCCAAGGTGTCGGTGTTCGACAGCGGCTTCCTCGTCGGCGACGGTGTCTGGGAGGGGATCCGTCTGCACCACGGCGAGTTCGCCTTCCTCGACCGGCACCTGGACCGGCTCTTCGCCGGCGCCGCCGCGATAGACCTCGACATCGGCCGCACCCGGGGGGAGGTCGCCGCCGCACTGCGGGCCACCGTCGAGCGCAACGGCATGCACGACGGCGCCCACCTGCGTCTGATGGTCACCCGGGGCGACAAGAAGACCCCGTCGCAGCACCCCTCCAACGTGGTCGGCGGGCCGAACATGGTGGTCATCGCCGAGCACAAGGTGGCCGATCCGTCGGTGGCCGACGCCGGCATCACGCTGTTCACGGCCACGGTGCGGCGGCCCGGACCCGAGGTGCTCGACCAGCGGCTCAACTGCCACTCCAAGCTGCACGAGGTCATCGCCCTCATCCAGGCCGTCAAGGCTGGGGCCGACGAGGCGCTGATGCTCGACCCGACGGGCGCCGTCGCCACCTGCAACGCCACCAACTTCTTCGTCGTCCGCGGCGGCGAGTTGTGGACCTCCACGGGCCACTACAACCTGAACGGCATCACCCGGCAGGTGCTCCTCGAGGAGGCCGAGGCCGCGGGCATCCGGACCCACCAGGCGCCTTATTCGCTGACCGACGTCTACGCCGCCGACGAGGCCTTCGTGACCGGCACGTTCGGTGGGCTCACCCCCGTCACCGAGGTCGACGGCCGCACCATCGGCGACGGCACCGTGCCGGGCCCGATGACCCGCCGCCTGCGCGAGCTCTATGGCGTCGCCGTCGCCCGGGACGTCGGCGCCGGCGCGTGACCAGGGGGCCGGCCTCGTGACCCTTCGCATCAACTGCTGCTCGGGGCCGCGCAACATCTCGACGGCACTCATGTACTCGTTCGCCCAACGGGCCGACACCACCGCTCTCGACGAGCCCCTCTACGCTCACTACCTGCGGGTGACCGGACGGGTGCACCCGGGCCGGGACGAAGTGCTGGCCGCCCAGGAGCCCGACGGCGAGCGCGTCGTGGCCGACGTGATGCTGGGCGGCTACGACACGCCGGTCGTGTTCTTCAAGCAGATGGCCCACCACATCGTCGGCCTCGACCGCGCCTTCCTCGGCGAGTGCCGCAACGTGCTGTTGGTCCGCGAACCCACCGAGATGCTGGCCTCGCTGTCGGTCCGCCTCGACGATGCAACCCTGGCCGACACCGGTCTCGAGGTGCAGATGGAGCTGCTCGAGTCGATCCTGGAGGCGGGGGAGGAGCCGGTGGTGCTCGACGCCACCGTGCTGCGCCGGGACCCGCGAGCCGCCCTGACCACCCTCTGCGAACGGCTCGGCATCGGGTTCGACGAGGCCATGCTCTCGTGGCCCGCCGGCCCCAAGCCCGAGGACGGCGTCTGGGCGGTCCACTGGTACGACGCCGCACACTCGAGCACCGGCTTCCGGCCCTGGGAGTCGGGCACCGCCGTCGTGGCCGACCACCTGCGACCGGTGCTCGACGCTGCCGTGCCGCTCTACGGGCGCCTCGCCGAGTACGCCATCACGACGTGACCACTTGCTCGCCGGTGGCCGTGGACCAGCCGGTCAACCAGCTGCGCGACCCCGCCCTGTTCGACGACGGGGGTCGGACCCACCTCGTGTGCGCCGTGGCCGGGGAGTCCGGCCTGGCCCTGGTCGGGGTCACCTGGTAGCGGCCAGGGCGACGGCGACCTCGGTGGCGACGCGGGCGTTCTCGCGGACCAGGGCCACGTTGGCGGCCAGGCTGGCCCCGCCGGTGGCGTCGGCGATGTGGGCCAGCAGGAACGGCGTGACCGCGTAGCCGGTCACGTTCGCGGCCTCGGCGGCCGCCAGGCCGTCGGCGATGGCGGCGTCGATCGTGGCCGGGTCGGCCTCGGCTTCGCGGGGGATGGGGACGCCGAGCACGGCACCCGTCGTGAGGCCCGCGCCCCAGTGGGCGTCGAGCACGGCCGCTGCCTCGACGGGACCGTCGACCCGGGCGGACACCGGCAGGCCACCGCCTCGCGTCCAGAACTCGGGCAAGGCGTCGGTGCCCCAGCCCAGGACGGGGACGCCGAGCGTCTCGAGGGCCTCGAGGGTGCGTGGCAGGTCGAGGACCGCCTTGGCGCCGGCGCACACGACGGCGACCGGCCATCGGCCGAGGGCGGTCAGGTCGGCCGAGGCGTCGCCGCCGTCGCCCCGGTGGACGCCGCCGATGCCGCCGGTGGCGAACACCCGGATGCCGGCCCGGTGGGCGGCGAACACGGTGGTGGCGACGGTCGTGGCGCCGATGCCGCCGCCAGCGAGGACGGCTCCCACGTCGCGGAGGCTGACCTTGGCGATGTCCGCACCGGTGCCGAGCCGCTCGAGGTCGTCGTCGGCGAGGCCGATCCGGATCGAGCCGTCAATGAGCGCCACGGTTGCGGGGACGGCGCCGCCGGCCCGGACGATGTCCTCTAGGGCCCGTGCGGTATCGACGTTCTCCGGATGGGGCATGCCGTGGGACACGATCGTGGACTCGAGTGCCACGACCGGCCGTCCGCCGGCGAGGGCGTCGGCCACCTCGTCGGTCGGGCACAGGGGCGGTTCCACGGGATCATCATGGCGCGTGGGACGGCGGCCGGACACGGCGGGCGGTCGACGGATACGGTCGATATGTCAGTCTGGTACAACGGATTCCGTTGCTAATAGCCAGAACAGCGACGAAATCCCTTGCACCCCACCAACACTTGCGCGAGACTGCCCCGCATGCGGCGCCCCGACCTGCGCATCCTGGACCTCGCCGGCTCGCCCGAAGCCATGGGCCACGCCCACGGCCACGCCCACGCCGACGAGATCCGTGCCTACACCGACGAGCGGGTCCGACTGGCCGGCGCCGGCGGCTGGAGCGGCGAACCGCTCGACCGAGACGGCGTCCTCGCCCTCGCAGAGGCCTGCATCCCCGCCCACGAGGCCCACTCGGCGGTCCTCCACGAGGAGATGTGCGGCCTGGCCGAGGGGGCGGGCATCACCCTCGCCGAGGCGATCGTCGTGGGCGGCTTCACCGACTTCGTCGACACCGTCCGGGCCCACGTCGGCGGTCACCACTCCGCCGCCGTGGTCGAAGACGACTGCACCTCCTTCCTCGTGCCCGGCAGCCGCTCCGACGGCACCGGCCTGTGCGCCCAGACCTGGGACATGCACGACACCGCCACCGAGCACGTCGTCCTGCTCCGGGTGCGTCCCGACGACGGCCCCGCCGCCCTCGTCTTCAGCACCGTCGGCTGCCTCGGCCAGATCGGCATGAACGAGGCCGGCGTCTGCGTCGGCATCAACAACCTCACCGCCGCCGACGGCGTCACCGGCGTCACCTGGCCGACCGTCGTGCGCGACGCCCTGCTGCGCAGCACCGCCGACGAGGCCCTCGAGGTCGTCCTCGGTGCCAACCTGGCCGGCGGCCACAGCTTCCTCCTCCTCGACGCCGCCGGCACCGGCTACCTGGTCGAGGCCATGCCCAGCGCCCGGCCCTGGGTGGCGCTCGACGGCGACGCCCTGGTCCACACCAACCACACCGTCTGGCCGGCTGCCACCGCCGTGCAGGGCGCCCGGGCCTCCGACCTCCGGGCCAACTCCGAACGGCGCCTGGCCCGGGCCGCCGAACTGCTCGACCGGCACGACGTCACTCCCGAGGATTGCATGGCGATCACGAGGGACCCCGACTCCATCTGCCGGGAGTCCGACCCCGTCCACCACCTCGAGTCCAGCGGCGGCGTCGTCATGCGGCCCGGCACCCGCGACCTGTGGGCCGTCTGGGGAGTCCCCAGCCACAACGACTACGTCCACGTCCCCTTCGCCACCGGAGCCTGACCCTTGGCCGTCACCGCCGCCGACATCGCCTACGAACCCATCCGGAAGGAGTGGGCGGAAGCGCTCGCCGCCATCGAGCGGGCGGCCTTCCCCACCGCCGGGATCGAGGACCTCCTCGTCACCGAGGAGATCGAGATCTACTGCGACACCTTCCCAGAGGGCGGATTCGTGGCGCTCCACGACGACACGCCGGTCGGCTTCGGCGTCGGCATCTTCATCGACTTCGACTTCGACGACCCCCACCACAGCCTCGACGACCTCATCGGCGAGAACTCGTGCGGCAACCACTCGGCCGACGGCGACTGGTACTACGGGGTCACGATCGCCGTGGACCCCGCCTACCGGCGCCTCGGCATCGGCCAGCAGCTGTACGTCCTCCGCAAGGGGGTCGTCCAGCACTACGGCAAGCAGGGCATCGTGGCCGGGGGCGTCATGCCGGGCTACAAGGACCACCTCCACGACATGTCCGCCGACGAGTACGTCGACCGGGTCTGCAGCGGCGACCTCTACGACCCGACGCTCTCGTTCCAGATCGAGAACGGCTTCGAGATCCTCGGGGCGATCCCGGACTACATGGACGACCCGGCCGTCGGCAACAACGCCGCCCTCATCGTCTGGCGCAACCCCGACCTGGCCGGCGCCGACTGAGCGCTCCGGCGGCAGACTGACCGGATGACCACCCCCGACGAGCGTCGCCTCCGCGGCGCGCTCGGCCACCTGCGCATCGCCGATTTCAGCCGGGTGCTCGCAGGGCCCCTCGCCACCATGGTGCTCGGCGACCTCGGCGCCGACGTCGTCAAGGTCGAGCAGCCCGGCGCCGGCGACGACACCCGCACCTGGGGGCCGCCGTGGTGGGACGACGGCGACGGCCCGGCCAGCACCTACTTCCTCACCCTCAACCGCAACAAGCGGTCGATCGCCCTCGACCTGCGCGATCCGGACGACCTGGTCGTCGCCAGCCGGCTGGCCCTCGAGGCCGACGTGGTCATCGACAACTTCCGCCCCGGCACCATGGCCAGGTTCGGCCTCGACCGGGACTCGCTGGCCGCCGAACAGCCCGGCATCATCACCTGCTCGGTCAGCGGCTTCGGCAGCGACGGCCGCGGCGCCGAACTGGCCGGCTACGACTTCCTCGTCCAGGCCATGAGCGGGATCATGCACGTCACCGGCGAGGTCGACGGCGAGCCCTCCAAGGTCGGCTCCGCCGTCGTCGACAAGCTCACCGGCCTCTACGCCGCCATCGGCATCCTCGCCGCCGTCGAGGAACGCCGGGTCACCGGCCTGGGCCAGCACGTCGAGGTGTCGCTCATGCAGTCGGCCCTCGCCGGCCTGCTCAACGTGGCGAGTGCCCACGTGGCCGCCGACGTCGACCCCGGCCGCCACGGCAACCGGCACCCTTCGATCGCCCCCTACGAGCCCTACCGGGCCGCCGACGGCCTCGTCGCCGTGGCCGCCGCCAGCCCCGTGCTCTGGCAGCGGTTCGCCGACGTCCTCGGCCGGTCCGACTGGTGCGACGACCCCCGGTTCGCCGACAACGAGGCGCGTGTCGCAAACGTCGAGGTCCTCGCCGGCGAGATCGAGGCGGTCCTGGCCGGCGGCACTGTCGACGACTGGGTCGCCCGGCTCCAGGCCGCGGGCATCCCGGCCGGCCCGATCAACGACGTCCGATCGGCCTTCACCACCGCCGAGGCGCTCGGCCTCGACCCGGTGGCCGTCCACGACGGCGACGGCGAACGCGAGGCGTTCCGCTCGGTGCGCTCGCCGATCGGCCTCTCGGCCACGCCGCCGAGTGTCAGGCGGCGCCCGCCCCGCACCGACGAGCACGGCGACGAGATCCGGGGCGAACTTGGTCGCTGACCGGTCGCGGAGGCGTCCGACATGGTGGCCGGGCGCCACCGGCTACGAGGTCTACCTCCGGTCCTTCGCCGACTCGGACGGCGACGGGGTCGGCGACCTGCCCGGACTCACCGGACGCCTCCACCACCTCGCGGAACTCGGCGTCGACTTCCTCTGGGTGACACCCTTCTACGGCTCCCCGATGGCCGACTGGGGCTACGACGTCGCCGACCACTGCTCGGTCGATCCCACCTTCGGCACACTCGACGACTTCGACGAACTCGTGGAACGTGCGCACGCACTCGACCTGCGCGTCGTCGTCGACCTGGTCCCCAACCACACCAGTGACCAGCACCCCTGGTTCCTCTCGGCCCGCGCCGACCCGGAGGGCGACCACCGCGACCGCTACATCTGGCGGGACCCTGCCCCGGACGGTGGTCCGCCCAACAACTGGATCAGCCACTTCGGAGGATCGGCATGGACCCTCGACGAGGCATCGGGCCAGTACCACCTCCACCTCTTCCTCCCCGAGCAGCCCGACCTGAACTGGCGGCATCCGGCCGTTGTCGAGGAGTTCGACCGGATCCTGCGGTTCTGGCTGGAGCGTGGCGTGGACGGCTTCCGGATCGACATGGCCGGCACCCTGTTCAAGGACCGGGACCTCCGGTCCAACCCGCAGGTGGCGGACTGGGATCCGGCGCAGCCCATCTGGGAGCAGTGGCAGGCGTTCGAGCACCGACATGACGTGCTCCAGCCAGAGAGCCTCGACATCTTCAGGCGCTGGCGGGCCATCGTCGACGACCACGACGGCTACCTGATGGGCGAGACCTTCGAACTGGATCCCCATGGCATGGCCCGGCTCCTTCCCGGCGACGGCCTGCACGGTGGCTTCTGGTTCGCCCCGATGCACATCCGCTGGCGCGCCGACGCCATCCGGCGGGTGCTGGTCGAGCCCACCGCCCTCCTGGGGGACCGCCTGGTCTGGGCGACCGGCAGCCACGACATCGCCCGTGCACCGACCAGGTTGGGGGCCGACGCCGCCGGCCGGCAGCGGACCCTGGCGCTCAACGTGCTGCTGGCCGGACTCCCCGGCGTCCTCGTGCTCTACCAGGGGGAGGAGCTGGGGTTGGTCGACGGCGACGTTCCCGAGGGCGCGGGGCTCGACCCGGTCGGGGCGACGGACGGCGCGGCGGGCCGAGACGGCTGCCGTACGCCGATGCCGTGGTCGCAAGGACCGGCCAACGGCTTCACCACGGGCGCGCCCTGGCTGCGATCCGCCGAGCGGCAGCCGGAGGAGACCGCCGCCCACCAGGTGGGACGCCGGGAATCCTGGTTCGGCCACTACCAGCGACTGCTGGCCGTCCGTCGGCAGGTTCCCGACGAACCCGTCGACTGGATCGACGGCGGCGAGGGGCCGGTCGTGGCCTATCGGCGCGGCGTCATGCACGTGGCGGCGAACACCTCGGACGAGGCGTCGGCCATCGAGGTCGACGCGGACGTCACGCTCGAGTTCGCCACGCCCGGGGTCGCCCTGGGGGAGCAGGCGCTGCTGCTCCCGCCGCGCGCCGCGGCGATCTGGACGACGACGGGCGACGAGCCCGCCTGAGCCCCTCGTCCGCCCGCGGACTCAGTCCCGGTGTGCCGCCCGGAAGCGGGCCGGGGTCACGCCCGCCAGCCGGGCGAACTGGCGGGTGAACCCGGCCTGGTCGTAGAAGCCGCACAGCGAGGCGACAACGGCGATCGGGTCGTCGGTGCCGGCCAGCAGCTCGGTCGCCCGCTCGACCCGAACCCGCAACAGGTACTGGGTGGCGGTCAGCCCGAACACCTTCTTCATGCGGCGCTCGAGTTGCCCCTCCGAGCACTCGGCAGCTTCGGCCAGGTCAGCCACCCGCAGCGGCTCGTCGAGTCGGGCGTGGACGAGCTCCACGACCCGGGTGAGCGACTCGAGGGCGATGCTCGCCTCGCTCGGCGTATCGACGACGACCGCTGGTGGCACGAGCACTACGGCGTCCCCCACGACCCGACCGGGCTGGAGAGCGAGGCCAACCTGCTGCGCTACGTGCCCCATCCCGATGTGGTGGTGCGCCTGGGCGAGGGCGCCACCGCCGCCGAGGAGGCCCGGGTTGCCGCCGCCGCCCGCCGCTGTGGCGTCTCCTCCCGGGTCAGCCGCCTGGTCGAGGAGTCCGACGCCGACTTCGCCGCCTCGCTGGCCGACCACGGGTTCGGCCGCGTCCGTGCGGTCGGCCCGGTCGGCGACGAGGTGCGTCGCGCCGCCGTCGCCGCCGACGTCATCGACGAGGCGGTCACCGCCTCGGGCCGCCTCGAACTGCGCTGGTACCTCCGGGAGCAGTCCGTCAGCCGGACGCTGCACCGGTTCGGGAACCTGGTGGGTGCCGAGGGGGGGATGACCGTGCCGGTCGAGGGGCTGCTGGTCGGCATCGACGGTGTCCCCTCGGTGTCCTGGACGGCCATCGACCTGGTGCGCAGGGGGAAGTTCCTGCCCGCCGCCCTACCTGCCGCCACCGGCACCGCGGACGTGGTGGTCGACTCGTTCGCCGACGTCCCCGGCCTGCTCGACGCCTGAGCCCGGGGCGGTCAGGCGGATCAGGGCTCGAGGGACGGCGGCAGCGAGAGGCGGATCGTGCGGCCGCCCTCCACCTGGACGACCTGTCCGGTGACGAAGCCGGCGTCGGCCGAGGCCAGCCAGCAGGCGGCCGCCGCCACGTCGCCGGCGCTCCCGATCCGACCCACCGGGTGCAGCGAGGACAACTCGGCCACCACCTGGTCGCGGTCGGGGTGGCGCTCGACGTAGGCCCGGTTCAGCTCGGTGTCGATCCAACCCGGGGCGATGGCGTTGCACCGGATCCCGAGCGGCCCGAGGTCGATGGCCAACGACCGGGTGAGCGCGTGGATGCCGCCCTTGGAGGCGGCGTAGGCGGCGTGCAGCGGGTTGGCGGCGATGCCCTCGATCGAGCCCATGTTGATGATCGAGGGGTCGACGCGGCCTTCCATGAGCGGGACGAGGTGCTTGGCCATCAGGAACGGTCCGCGGAGGTTGACCGCCATCGTCAGGTCCCACTCGGCGACCGACTCGTCGGTGATCGAGCGCTCGGCCATGACCCCCGCGTTATTGACCAACACGTCGACGCCGCCGTGGCCGGCTTCGACCGACTGGGCGAACTCGAGGACCGAGGCCTCGTCGGTGACGTCGAGCGGCACCCACTCTCGGTGCCCGGCCACGCCGAGGCCGGCGCCTACGTCGCCGGGGTCGGTCAGGTCGCCGATCACGACCGTCGCACCCTCGGTGGCGAAGCGGTCGACGATGGCCCGGCCGATCCCACGGGCGCCACCGGTGACGACGGCGATCCGGTCGGCCATGGCGCCGGTTGGTGCGGGGTCGGTGCTCATCGGGCCGTGTACCCGCCGTCGATGGACAGGTTGGCGCCGTTGACGTGCCGCGAGCGGTCGTCGGCCAGGAAGGCCACCAGCTCGGCCACCTCGGACCCGTCCGGGATCCGGCCCTCCGGGATGTCGGCCAGGTTCATCTGACGCACCTCGTCGACGGTGTCGTCGCGCTCGGAGTACAGCATGTGCGTGTCGACGGCGCCCGGGCACACGGCGTTGACCCGGATGCCCTCGGCGGCGTGGTCGAGTGCCATGGCTCGGGTCAGGTTGGTGACGGCACCCTTCGAGGCGCAGTAGGCGGCGAGGCCCGTTCCGCCCACGAGGCCGTTGGTGGAGCTGATGTTGATGATCGCCCCGCCGCCGGCGGCGCGGATGGCGGGGAGGGCGGCCCGGCTGGTGCGGAACAGCCCGTCCACGTTGGTGGACATGACTCGGTGCCACTCCTCGTCCGTGGTGCCCTCCGCATCGGCCCGGGTGATGACCCCGGCGGCGTTGACGAGCACGTCCAGACGGCCGTGGGTCCCGAGTGCCGCCGCCACCGCCGCGTCGCCGTAGCCGGGGTCGGCCACGTCGCCGAGTGCCGTCGAGGCGGTCCCGCCGGCGGTCGTGATCTCGTCGACGACCTCGCCGGCCCGGTCGGCGTCGCGTCCGCCGACCACCACGGCGAAGCCGTCGGCGGCGAGGCGCACGGCGCAGGCCCGACCGATGCCCGACGTGGCCCCGGTGACCAGGGCGACCCGTTCAGCCATGGATCGCTCTCCCTACATCTCCCGGCCGGCCTGCAGTTGCAGGCGGCGTGCGTACATCCTGACACCCCAGCCGATGACCGGCGAAGGGACGTTCCGGTTGGGCCGGCCCATCGCCAGCATCGCGTCCAGCAGGTCCGAGCCCTCGCCGCAGGCCAGTTCCGCGACCAACTTGCCGCACACGGCGCCGCGGCTGATCCCGGTGCCGTTGTGGACGAGGGCACCGTGGACGCCGGGTCCCAACTCGCCGAACAGCGGCTGGCCGTTGCGGGCCATCGACAGGGCTCCGCCCCACGTGTACTCGAACGGCACGTGGGTGAGGCCCGGGAAGCGCCGCTCGAAGGAGCGCCGGTGGGCGCGGCCGGCCCGTTCCCGCTGGCGTCCGTCGACCCGGGAGCGGCGGCTGTACGAGTAGACGTTGCGGACGAGGATGCGCCCGTCGGCCAGGCGCCGCACGGTCGTGCCGGACGGGTCGGCCGGGATCACCCCCCAGGTGCGGTCCCCGCCGATCGACGCCGATTCCTCGTCGGTGAGCGGTCGGGTCATCGACCCCCAGGTGACGACCGGGACGAGGCGCCCCCGGGCGATGCCGAAGCCCTCGGCGAAGCCGTTGTTGGCCAGCACCAGTTCGGGCGTTCGGACCGAACCGGCGTCCGTGCGCAGCAGGTGGGGTGGGCCGAAGTCGAGGTCGACCACCGGCGACTGCTCGTGGAGGGTGACGTTGGAAGGGAGGTGGTCGGCCAGCCCTCGCACGAGGGCCGCCGGCTGCATCTGCACGGTGCCGGGCGTGTGGACCGAACGCGTGTAGAAGTCGATGCCGAGGCGGTCGACCGTCGCCGCCTCGTCGAACACCTCGTAGGCCTCGTCGATGTGGTCGAGGGAGGCGGTGAAGTGGTCGAGGTGCCGTGCGCCCCGATCGGTGCAGGCGGCGTGCGTCTTGCCCGCCCACGCCCAGCCGCAGTCGACGTCGTGGTCGACCACGGCCGCCTCGAGGTACGCCTGGCCGGCCCGGTTCAGGGCGATCTGGCGGCGCTCGTGCTCGGCGGTGTCACCGAACCCCTTGGCCCGCAGGTTGTGGGCGTGGTCGATGGCGAATCCCGACGAGCGGCCGGCGGCGCCGTTGCCGACGAGGTCCGCCTCGAGCAGCAGGACCGAGGCGTCGGGACGGAGTTCGCCGAGACGCCGGGCCGCAGTCAGGCCGGTGAATCCGGCCCCCACGACCACCACGTCGGCGCCGACGTCACCTGTCAGCGGTGCGCTGGGCAACCGGGGCGGGAGGGTCTCGAACCAGCCGTTGTTGCGGTCGTTGCGGGGGAGGAGGGAGACGGCGGCCATACGCCTAGGACAGGTCCATCCAGATCGTCTTGAGCTCGGTGTACTGCTCGTGGGCCGCGATCGACTTGTCCCGGCCGCCGAAGCCCGACTGCTTGAAGCCGCCGAACGGTGTCGTGATGTCGCCCTCGCCGTAGCAGTTGACGGCCACGGTGCCCGCCCGCAGCGCCCGGGACGCCAGGTGGGCGGTGCGCAGGTCGGTGGTGTGGATCGTGGCGGCCAGCCCGTAGTCGGTGTCGTTGGCGATGCGGATTGCCTCCTCCGGGGTGTCGAAGGTGGTCACGGCCAGGACGGGGCCGAACACCTCCTCCCGGGCCAGGCGGCTGGCCGGGTCGACGCCGGTGAACACGGTGGGCTCCACGAAGAACCCGCCGCTCTCCTCGCGGACCCGGCTGCCGCCGAGCACGCAGGAGGCGCCGGCGTCGTGGGCGTCGCTGATGTGGCCCAGCACCTTGTCCATGTGGGCCTCCTCGATCATCGAGCCGACCGTGGTCTCGGGAACCAGCGGATCGCCGACGATCCAGTCACCGCTCTGCTCGGCGATGCGCTCGAGCAACTCCTCCTCGACTGAACGCTGAACGATGAGGCGCGAGTTGGCCGAGCAGTTCTGGCCGGCGTTCCAGAAGATGCCCTCGCAGATGCCCGCGGCGGCCTGCTCGAGGTCGTCGGCGTCGGCCATCACGATGACGGGGCTCTTGCCGCCGCACTCGAGGAGCACCTCCTTCAGGTTCGAGCGGGCCGAGTACTCGAGGAAGTAGCGGCCCACCTCCGTCGAGCCGGTGAAGGCGGCGCAGTCGACGTCGGGGTGCAGGCCGAGGGCGGCGCCCGCGGTCTCGCCGAAGCCGGGGACCACGTTGAACACACCGTCCGGAAGGCCCGCCTCGACGGCCAGTTCGGCGATCCGGATCGTGGTCGTGGAGGTCTGCTCGGCTGGCTTGATGACGCAGGTGTTGCCGGCGGCGAGGATCGGCCCGACCTTCCAGCCGGCCATCATCAGCGGGTAGTTCCACGGCAGGATCCCGGCCACCACGCCGATGGGCTCCCGGACGACCATGCCCACGTTGCCCGGACCGGAGGGGGAGAGCTGGTCGTAGAGCTTGTCGCAGGCCTCGGCGTGCCAGCGCAGGGTGGCAACCAGGTCGGGGACGTCGAACCCGGCGCAGTCGCTGATGGGCTTGCCGGCCTCGAGCGACTCCATGACGGCGAGCTCGTCGGTGTGGGCCTCGATCAGGGACGCGAAGCGCAGCAGCAGTCGCTTGCGGTCCGCCGGGGACAGCCGACCCCAGGGGCCGTCCTCGAAGGCGGTCCGGGCGGCGGCCACCGCCCGGTCCACGTCCTCGGCGTCGCACTCGGCGACCTCGGCGAAGGGCTGGCCGGTCGCCGGGTTGATCGAGGTGAACGTCTTGCCGCTGGCGGCGTCAACGGACCGGCCGCCGATGACGGCACGGGTCGGGGGAGCGATCGAGGCCGCCAGGGCGGCGGCGTCGGCGAGGGCGAGGGTCATCGGTGGCTCCAGTCGGGGTTGCGGGTCGGGCGGTCGGGTGTTCGGGGGATCAGCGGCGGCCGACGCCGGCGCGGTCGGTCATGCGGACCAGCCAGTCGCGCTCGTCGTCCCATTCGCGGTACACGAGTCGGTCCCGGTCGACGCGGTTGACGGGGAGGGTCGAGAGGGCGGCCTGGAGGCCGACGCGGCCCTGGCGGGTCATCGGCATCACCGGCCGCCGGCAGGGGCCGACGGCCCGGCCGACCATGTTGGCGGCGGTCTTGACGGCTGAGTTGTACTCGGCCTCGAAGCCGTTGTCCCAGAAGAACAGGTTGGCCGGCAGCATCCGGGACCAGAGCTCGAGCGCCTCGGCGTGTCGGCCGGCGGTGATGAGGTCGTAGAGGGCGACGCACTCGTGGGGCATCACGTTGGCGGCACCCCAGATCCATCCGGGGGCGCCGGCCAGCAGCGCCCAGGGAGCCAGCGGGTCGGCACCGGCCAGCACGTTGCCGCCGATGCCGAGCAGCTGCTGGAGCCGGATCAGGTCGCCGGTGCTGTCCTTGATGTACTCGATCCCCTCGACGGCGATGAGCCGGCGGTACAGGTCGGGTGTGATGTCGAAGCCGCTCTGGGCCGGGATGTTGTAGAGCACGATCGGCACGTCGATGGCGGCGGCCAACTTCTCGTAGTGGTGTCGGACGCCGCGCTCGAAGGGGCCCTCGAAGTAGGGCGGCAGCACCATGACGGCGCTGGCGCCGAGGTCGGCGGCCTGGCGGGAGTTCTCGATGGCGTCCACGGTCGTGATCGCCGAGGTCTGGCAGATGACGGGGATGCGGCCGTCCACCTGGTCGATGCCGACCTCGAAGATGCGGCGCTTCTCGTCGGCCGAGAGGAAGGCGAACTCGCCGGTGCCGGCGGCCAGCACCAGCCCGTGGACGCCGGCCTCCATGAGGCTGTCGATGTGGTCCCGGAGCCGGCCCTCGTGGAGGGCCTCGCCGGAGTCGTCGAAGGGTGTGCTCATTGCGGCGCAGACGCCGTGGAGCAGCGGCCGCCCGGGGTGGGAACCGTTGCCCAACTGGTCGGTCGGGGAATGGGCCATGTCATGCACCTCCTGCGCTCAGCGCACCAGGTCGGGGAGTTCGTTCCAGCGGCGGGCGACGAACTCGTCGAGCTCCTCGGAGACCTCGTCGGGGAGGGCTGGCTCCTCGTACGAGTCGAGGAGTTCACGGCACTTGGCGACGGCCCGGTCCTCGGCGCTGTGGCCGCCATCGGCCAGCCACTGCTCGTAGTTGTCACTGTTCATCATCTCGGGCATCGAGAACGCCGACTGGAAGTTGGCCAGCGTGTGGGCGGTGCCCAGGAAGTGGCCGCCGGGCGGCACCTCGCGCATGGTGGCGAGCACCTCGTCGAGGTCGTCGAACGACACGCCGCTGCCGAACCGGTGCATCAACTCGAGCTGCTCGCTGTCGAGGACCCACTTGGCGTAGCTCTGGCACATGGCGCTCTCGAGATAGCCGGTGGTCGAGAGCAGGAAGTTGGTGCCGGCCATGACGGCGCCGTACAGGTTGCGGGCGGCCTCGGCTCCGGCCTGGGCGTCGACCAGCTTCGAGCTCGTGCACCCGGCGCTGCACCGGGACGGCAGCCGGTAGTGGCGGGCCATCTGCGCTGTCAGCAGGTTCATGTGGCAGATCTCGGGCGTGCCCGCCTGGGGGGCTCCGGTCTTCATCGACACGGTCGACAGCCACTGGCCGTAGAGGGCGGGGGCGCCGGCCCGCACCAGCTGCGAGAACGCCACGCCCGTGAGCGCCTCGATGTTGACCTGGATGACGGCGCCGACGGTGCTGGCCGGGGTGGAGGCGCCGCCCAGAACGAACGGGCTGAAGAGGGTGGCCTGGTTGGCGCCGGCGAACACCCGGACGCTGTCGAGCATGGTCTGGTCCCACACCAGCGGCGTGTTGCCGTTGGCGAGGCAGGTCATGACGGTGGTGTTGCGCACCTCCTCCTGGCCGAACACGATCCCGGCCATGTGGAGGCTGTCCTCGGCCCGCTCCCTGGAGGTGACGGCACCCATGAATGGCTTGTCCGAGTAGCGCAGCAGGCTCTCGGCCATGGCGAGGTGGCGCTTGGGGACGGGGACGTCCATGGGTTCGCACACGACGCCACCCGACATGTGCAGCGCCGGGGACAGGTGGTTGAGCTTCGTGAAGTTCTGGAAGTCCTCGAGCGAGGCGGGGCGCCGGACCCCGTCGAGGTCGAGGACGTAGGGGGCGCCGTAGGAGGGCGTGAAGATCTGCTTCCCGTCGCCGACGGTCACGGAGCGTTCGGGGTTGCGGGCGGTCATCGTGTACGAGGAGGGCGCCAGGCCGACCAGCTCCATGAGGTGCTCCCGGTCGATGCGCACCCGGTGGCCGTCGACCTTCGCCCCGGACTCCCGCCACGAGGTGGACGCCTGGTCGCAGCGGAAATCGACGCCGACCTCCTCGATCATGTCCATCGAGGCGTCGTGGATGGTCTGGACCTGTTCGGGTGTGAGCAGGTCGACCCAGGGGAGCTTCCGCTCGAGCTCGGGGAGCCAGGTCTGGACGCGGGTGCGCCGTGCCCGGGCACGGGCGTCTCGGCCCCGGCGTGTGGTGCCGAGCTCGGTGGCGGTGGTGGTCGTGTCGGTCATGGGCTGCACCCAGGGGTCGTGACGGCCGCGGCAGCCTGCCGACGCACGGGGCAGGTGTCAACCCGTCCGACGCACACCGCTACGGCTCGACGATGTTGTAGAAGAGCGGAAAGTCGGTGAACGTCTCCCACAGCGCCAGCACCCGGTCCCGGTCCCCGTCGATGGCGGCGGTGCCGGCCTCGAGCAGGTCGGCGAGCGTGCCGCCCGTGGACACGATCCCGTTGAGCGCCACCCGGTCGCAGGTGACCGTGGCGTCGGGAACCTCGTGGCGCCGCCCCGGCGTGGCGTGGAGCGTGCCGTTCGACAACTCGAGGCGCACGACCTCGTCTTCGTCGGGAAGCAGCCAGTCGATGGCCAGGTGGCCCAGTCCGACGGCGGCCGGCCCGTCCACCTTGACGGCCAGCAGGTCGAACACCTGCTGGTGGGTCATCCCGGCGACCACCTCGGGACGGGGTCGCTGGATCACCGGCACGTCGACCGACCCGTTGCGGAGCTCCTGGGCACCGGTCAGGTAGACGTCGCGCCACGGCCCCGACTCGGCCCGGTAGCCGAGTTGCTCGAAGGCGTCGGCCTGCAGGAGCCGGGCCTCCTCGCAGGTGGGGTCGGCGAACACGGCGTGGCGCAGCACCTGGGCCACCCAGCGGTGGTCGCCGGCCTCGAAGGCGGTACGCGCCTTGGCCAGCAACTCGTCCATGCCGCCCATGAATTCGACGTAGCGGTGCCCGGCCTCGGTCGGTTCGTACGGGTCGAGGCTGGACGGGTGCCCGTCGTACCAGCCGAGGTACCGCTGGTACACGGCCCGCACGTTGTGGCTCACCGTGCCGTAGTAGCCGTGGCAGCGCCAGTCGGCCCACAGCCCGGGTGGCAGGTCGATGCGGGCGGCGATCTCGTTGGGCGTGAATCCCAGGTTGGTCAGCCGCATGGCCTGGTCGTGGAGCCAGCGGTAGAGGTCCCGCTGGTTCACGAGGTACTCGCGGACGTCGTCACCGCCCCAGTGCGGCCAGCCGTGGGAGGCGAACACCAACTCGGCCTCGTCGCCCCAGCGGTCGAGGGCCTCGTCGATGTAGCGGCTCCAGAGCAGGGCGTCCCGGACGAGGGCACCGCGCAGCGTCAGCACGTTGTGCATGGTGGCGGTGCAGTTCTCGGCCATGCAGAGGGCCTTGTGGTCCGGGAAGTAGAAGTGCATCTCGGCCGGGGCCTCGGACTCGGGCGTCAGCTGGAACTCGACGCGCACCCCGTCGAGGACCAGTTCCTGGCCGGTCTCGACGATGTCGATCGTGGGCGGCACGAGGGCGCTCGATCCCGTCGACACGCCCTTGCCGAGGCCCTGGTCGACGTGGTGGTGCTCGCTCCACGGCAGCAGCATCCCGAACTGGTACATGGCCCGGCGGCCCATGACCGGCGCTGCCACCACGTTCTCGGAGACGGCTTCGTGCAGGAAGCCGTCAGGGGCGACGATCGGAACCTCGCCGGCGTCGATCCGCTCCTGACTGACCACGCCGAGGATGCCGCCGTAGTGGTCGAGGTGCGAGTGCGTGTAGATCACCGCGGTGACCGGCCGCTCGCCGAGGTGTCCGGTCACGAGCTCATAGGCGGCGGCCGCCGACTCCTGAGTGGTGAGCGGGTCGATCACCACCCAGCCCACGTCGCCCCGGATGAACGTGACGCTCGAGGTGTCGAAGCCTCGCACCTGGTAGAAGCCGTCGCACACCTCGTAGAGGCCATGCTGGGCGTTGAAGCCGGCCTGGCGCCAGAGCGCCGGGTTGACCGTGTCGGGGCAGGGGCCGTGCACGAAGTCCGACTTGGACAGGTCCCAACTCACGGGCTGCCACGGGTTGGGGAGGAGCTTCTCGATGACCGGTTCCTGCCGGGTGGCGATGAAGCCACGGGCCACGTTGGCGGCGTCGGAGCCGTTGTCGGGTGGCAGCGAGGCGGCGAACGCGGCCAGGTCGTCCCGGGTCTGCGCCTCGGCCGCCTTCGGCGCTCGTGGGTCGGTGGTCATCTCGGAGGTCTCCTTGGTGGCACTCGGGACCTGCTCAGGGTCCGGTGAAGATCGGACCCGTGTTGTCGAGCATCGGGACGATGCCGGGGCCGTCGCCGTAGCGGCCGGCCTCGAAGCGGGCGACGACGAAGTGGTGGACTTCGTCGGGGCCGTCGGCGAGGCGGAGGGTGCGCTGCTGGGTGTACATCCGGCTGAGTGGCGTCCACTGCGACACGCCGGTGGCGCCGTGTACCTGGATGGCCTCGTCGATGATGCGGCAGACCCGTTCGGGGACCATGGCCTTGACGGCGCTGATCCACACCCGGGCCTCGGCGTTGCCCATGGTGTCCATGGCCTTGGCGGCCCGCAGCACCATGAGGCGCATGGCCTCGATGTCGATGCGGGCCCGGGACACGACCTCCATGTTCTTGCCGAGGTTCAGGATCGGCTTGCCGAACGCCTCGCGGTGCAGGCCGCGCCGCACCAGCAGTTCGATGGCCCGCTCGGCGGCGCCGATCGAGCGCATGCAGTGGTGGATGCGGCCGGGACCGAGGCGCAGTTGCGAGATCTCGAAGCCACGGCCCTCGCCCAGCAGGATGTTGTCGTAGGGCACCCGGCAGTCGTCGAACGTGAGGTGCATGTGGCCGTGCGGGGCGTCGTCGTCGCCGAAGACCTGCATCGGGTGGTCGATCGTGAGCCCGGGTGCGTCGGTGGGCACGAGGATCTGGGACTGGCGCCGGTGGGGCGGCCCGTCTGGGTCCGTCTGGACCATCGTGATCATGATCTTGCAGCGCGGGTCGCCGGCGCCCGAGATGTAGTACTTGGTGCCGTTGATGACCCACTCGTCGCCGTCGCGCACTGCCCGGCAGGCGATGTTCTTGGCGTCCGACGAGGCCAGGTCGGGCTCGGTCATGGCGTAGGCGGAGCGGATCTCGCCGTTGAGCAGGGGCTCCAGCCACTGCTTCTTCTGCTCGGGTGTGCCGACCCGCTCGAGGACCTCCATGTTCCCGGTGTCGGGGGCCGAGCAGTTGAGACTCTCGGAGGCGATGGGGTTCTTCCCGAGTTCGGCGGCGATGTAGGCGTAGTCCAGGTTTGAGAGGCCTTCACCGGTCTCGGCGTCGGGCAGGAAGAAGTTCCAGAGTCCGGCGGCCCGGGCCCGCGACTTGAGGTCGTCGAGGATCTCGAGTTGGCCGGGGTGGTAACCCCAGTGGTCGGCGCGTTCGGTGCCGAGTCGGTGGAACTCGCCGGTCACCGGCTCGACCTCGTCGGCGATGAACGCCACCACGGCGTCGAAGAGGGGACGCGCCCCCTCCGACATGGCGAGGTTCAGCGAGTCGCTGGACGGGTCGTCGATGTGCAGTCCTGGGCCGATCGCCATGGATTCCTCGCCGGGTCGGGGTCGTCCGCCGAACCTATGCCAGGGCGGGGCGGGGTGCATCAGCCGGGGCGGTGTGTGCGGTCCGATGCGGTGCCCGCGGTGGAACGGCGCGAGGGTGAACCCATGCGGTTCTCGTTGATCTACGAGGCGCAGGTGGAGGACGCCTCGCCCGCGGGCGAGCGTGCGATGTTCGCCGACATCCTCGAGCAGTCGCTCCTGGCCGAGGAACTGGGCTTCGACGTGGTCTGGGCCGTGGAGCACACCGCCCTCACCCACTACGCGCACATGAGCGCACCCGAGACCTTTCTCGCCTACCTGGCCGGCCGTACCACCCGCATCGGCCTCGGCCACGGCGTCGTCTGCCTGCCGCCCCAGATGAACCATCCGGTGAAGGTGGCCGAGCGGATCGCCACCCTCGATGTCCTCTCCGGTGGGCGCGTCCACTTCGGGATGGGGAAGGGCGCCACGCAGCAGGAGGCCGGCACCTTCGGCTACGAGCTCGAGGCGCTGCCGCCGATGATCGCCGAGTCGATGCACTTGATCCCGAGGCTGTTCGTCGAGGACGAGGTCGAGCACCACGGTGAGTTCATCGACCTGCCGAGCCGCCCGGTGTACCCGAAGCCCCTCCAGGATCCACATCCGCCGCTGTACCAGGCCTGCACCGGCACCGAGTCGTTGCTGGACGCCGCGGCGCGGGGCATCGGCGCCCTGGTACTCGGCTTCGGCGGCCCCGGGGAGGTCGCCGCCAAGAACAAGGCGTATCGGCGGGCCTTCGCCGAGCGCCGGCCGGAGGACCAGGTGGGGTTCGCTCCCAACGAGCACCTGGCCGCCCTGTGTCCGGCCGTCGTCCTCGACGACGGCGTCGAGGCGCGGCGCATCGGGCTGCGGGGCCAGCGCTTCTTCCTCGAGGCCATCGCCCACTGGGCCTCTGACGGCGCCACGCCGCTGCCCGATCCCTCGTCGTGGCAGGAGGGCACGGCGGTCACCGCGGACGGCACCGAGGTCGTGGCGACGCGGATCGGCGGCGAACTCGTGACCATCGACTTCTCGGACCCGGGCCAGTCGCTCCTCAACCCGAACCACGCCTACGGGACGGTCGACGACTGCCTCGGCTACGTGGAGCAGCTGTTCGAGGCGGGTGCCGACGAGATCCTGTTCTTGAACCAGATGGGGACCGTCCCCCAGTGGGCGATGCTCGAGACCATCCGCAACATTGGCGAGCACGTCATCCCGAGATTCCGCTGACGCGGCGCCGGGGGCGGTTGTAGCGTCCGGCGTGCGGCGTGCGGCGTGCGGCGTGCGGAGTCGGGCCAGGAGGTGGAGCCGTGGCGAACGCGAGGGACGGGTCGATCGCCGACGAGGTGTTCGCGCTGTTCGCCGAACACGGGGCCAACTTGTACAGCGAACGGGTCACGATGGAGGAGCACGCCCGGCAGGCGGCGGCGTGCGCCCGGGAGGCCGGTGCTGGCGACGCCCTCGTGCTGGCGGCGCTCCTCCACGACGTCGGCCACTTCCTCGGCCCTGCCGACTCCGAGTTCGGGGTCACCGACCACGGCACGTCGGGCGGTGCGTGGGTGGCCGAGCGGTTCGTCGACGCCGTCGCCGAGCCGGTTCGGCTGCACGTGGCGGCCAAGCGGTACCGGTGCCACGTCGACCCCGACTACGAGGCACGACTCTCACCAGCGTCGGTGGGGACCCTTCGCCTCCAGGGCGGGCCGATGACCGCCGGCGAGGCGGCTGCCTTCGAGGCCGAGCCGCACGCCGAGGACGCCCTCGCCGTCCGGGACTGGGACGACGCCGGCAAGCAGGCCGGCCTCGAGGTGCCCAAACTGGCCGAGTTCCGGGCCCTGCTCGAGGATCCCACACTGCGTCGGACGCCGTTGGCGCTCGTGGCGGTCGAGCCCGACGAGGTCACCGTCGACCTTGGCGACGGCCCCGTGCGCTTCCACGCCATCTGGCTACGCGACAACGCCTGGGACGACGCCTCCCGGCACGAGGCCAACGACCAGCGCCTGTTCGACGTGAGCGAGCTGCCCGCCGACGTCGTGCTCGAGGCGGCGGAGGTGGTGGGCGACCTGTTGCACGTGACCTTCGGGCCGGACGGCACCGCGAGTTCGTTTGCCGCGGACTGGCTGGCAGCCCACCGGTACGACGGCCCGGAGCGTCCGACGTCGCGGTACGTGTCATGGGGCCGGGACGACCTGGACCTGGCCCGGGCGGACTACGAGGAGGTCCTGGCGGACGTCGGTCTCCTCAGTCGGGCCATCGTCCGGGACGGCCTGGCGGTCGTGACCGGGCTGGCCACCGGCGACCGGGAGGGGGCGTCCATCGAGGACGTGGCCGGCCTGTGGGGCCCGGTCCGTGAGACCAACTACGGACGGATCTTCCACGTCCGTGCCGAGGAGAACCCGATCAACCTGGCGTTCACGCCGCGGTCCCTCAACGTCCACACCGACAACCCCTACCGGCGGCCGGTCCCGGGCTACCAGTTGCTCCACTGCCTCGTCGCCAGCGGCGAGGGCGGCGTCACCGTCCTCGTGGACGGCTTCCGGGCCGCGGAGGCGCTCCGGGCCGAGGAGCCGGAGGCGTTCACCTGGCTGAGCAGCCGGCCAGTCCCGTTCCGCTGGGCCGGGGAGGGCTTCGACCTGCGGGACCGACGGCCCCTGATCGAGGTCGACGATCGGGGGGCGCTGCGGTCGGTTCGCTACAACAACCGGTCGGCGGCCCCGTTCGACCTGCCCCACGGCGAGATGGCCGACTTCTACGCCGCCTACCGGACCTTCGCCGACCAGCTGCACCGGTCGGAGTTGGAAGTCCGCATGGTGCTGCAGCCGGGGGAGTGCCTGGTGTTCGACAACGAGCGGGTGCTCCACGGCCGGGATGGTGAGTCCGACCCCGGTCGGTACCTGCAGGGCTGCTACCTCGACCGGGACTGGATCCACGGCCGCATCCTCGGGGAGTCGCAATACCTGTGAAACACGAAATATGTGCTACACATAATCCATGGCCAACCTGACCCTCGCCCTCGACGACGACCTGCTGCGGCGGGCCCGGGTGCGGGCCGCCGAACAGGAGACCTCCGTCAACGCCGTGGTCCGCGAACTGCTCACCGCCTGGGCGGCCGGCGACCGGGCGGCCGCCGCCCGCCGCCGACTCGTGGGCCTGTCGGTGTCCTCGGCGGCCGGCTCCCGCGGCGCCCCGCTCCCGACGGGCCTGGCGTGAACCCCGGGCACCCGCCAAGCGGCGGATCCTCGTGACGGGCGCCGCCTTCCTCGACACCTCGGTCCTGGTGCGCCTGTTCGACGACGACGAGCCCCAGCGCCAGGCCGCCGCCCGGGCCGTGGTCGGCGCCGCCGACGGACCGCCACTCGCCGTGTCCGCCCAGGTGCTGGCCGAGTTCCACCATGTCGTGACCACCGGACTGGCCCGACCCCTGCCGACGGTCACCGCCCGTCGGGCCCTCGCGGACCTGGCAGACCTGCACGTGGTCCCCACCGACACCGACCTCGTGCTCGCCGCCGCCGACACCGCTGCCGAGCACGACCTCCCGATGCGCGACGCCCTCGTGGTCGAAGCCGCCGCCGCCGCCGGCTGCGCCCGACTGCTGACCGAGGCCCTCCCGCACGGCACACTGATCCGTGGCGTCGCGGCCGAGGACCCGGGGCGACCCATCCCGTAGCCACGCCAGGGAGGCACCCCATGCTCGAGATCGACGGCCTGCACCGCCACGACGTCGACGCCCACGGTACGAGGATCCACGTGGCCGAGGTCGGGGAGGGTCCGCTCGTGCTGTTCGTCCACGGCTTCCCGGAGTCGTGGTACTCGTGGCGCCACCAGCTGGTGGCCCTAGCCGCCGACGGCTACCGGGCGGCGGCCATCGACGTGCGCGGCTACGGCTCCTCGGAGGCCCCGCCGGACGTCGACGACTACCGGATCGTGGCGCTGGCGGGCGACTGCGTCGGCGTCGTCGAGGCGCTCGGCGAGTCGACGGCGACCATCGTCGGCCACGACTGGGGGTCGCCCATCGCCGCGGCGGCCGCCCGACTCCGGCCCGATGTCTTCACCGCCGTGGCCCTGCTCTCGGTCACCTACGACCCGCGCAACGGGCACCGACCCACCGAGGTCTTCCGGGCCATCGGCGGCGACGAGGAGTTCTACATCGAGTACTTCCAGGAGCCCGGCCGGGCCGAGGCCGAGATCGCCGAGGACCCGGCCCGCTGGCTGGAGGGCTTCTACTTCGGCGCTTCCGGCGACGCCCCGGAGCTCGCCGCAGGGGAACGGGCGATGGCCTGGGTGGCGCCCGGGACGCAGCTGCGCGACCGGTTCCGCTACCCGGACGGTCCGCTTCCGTGGCTCTCCGCCGACGACCTGGCCTTCTACATGGCCGAGTTCGAGCGGGCCGGCTTCACGGGCGGCCTCAACCGGTACCGCTGCGTCGACCGCGACTGGGACGACCTGCGGGCCTTCCACGGTGCACCCCTCACCCAGCCGTCCCTCTTCATCGGCGGCGAGCGGGACGGCCCCACCATGTGGGGGGCGGGCAGCATCTCGCGCTATCCGCAGACCCTGCCGAGCCTGCACGCCTCGGTGATCCTGCCCGGTGTCGGCCACTGGATGCAGCAGGAGGACGCCGACGGCGTGAACGCCGCCCTGCTGGACTTCCTCGCCGCAGTGCACGCCTGAGACCCACCGGCACCGGGGGTCGCCGCCCCTCGCCTATGTTGTGCGGATGGGAGCCGGGGGGAACGGCCGACTCACGCGTTCGCTGGCCCTGCGCCACGTCTTCGCCCTCTCGATGGGGGCGATGGTCCCGTCGGGCCTGTTCCTGCTGCCGGGCCTGGCGGCGTCGAAGGTGGGCCCGGCTGCCGTCCTCGCCTACCTGATCGCCGGGGCGCTGGCCATTCCCGCCATGCTCAGCGTGGCCGAGCTCTCCACGGCGCTCCCGAAGGCCGGCGGCGTCTACTACTTCCTGGAGCGGGCACTCGGACCATCCGTCGGCACGATCGCCGGCTTCGGGACCTGGCTGTCTCTCGTGCTCAAGGACGCCTTCGCCATGGTCGGCATGAGCGCCTACCTGGTCCTGGTCGTCGACATCGACAGTCGGCCGCTGGCAGTCGTCCTGATCGGACTCTTCATGGTCGTGAACATCGCGGGATCGAAGGCCAGCGCCTCGCTGCAACTCTGGCTGGTGGTGCTCATCCTCGCCATCATGGGATGGTTCATCGCCGACGGCCTGCTCGAGACCAGTGAGCGGGGATTCGGCGAGGGCAACCTTGACCCGTTCTTCACGACCGGCAAGTCAGGGGTCTTCGCCGTTGTCGGCCTGGTGTTCGTGTCATACGGCGGCCTCACCAAGGTCGCAAGTGCGGCCGAGGAGGTCGACGACCCGTCGTTGCGCATTCCCCTGGGCCTGACGCTGTCGCTGCTGACGGCCACAGCGCTCTGCACGCTCGGCATGCTCGTGACCGCGGCGGTCGTGCCATCCGAGGTGCTCCACGAGGACCTGGCGCCGATCCACACGGCGGCCGAGGCGATCCTGCCGTCATGGGGGGCGTGGCTGGTGGTGGTCGCCGCATTGGCGGCGTTCGCCTCGGCGGTCAATGCCGGCATCCTCGCTGCCGCCCGCTACCCGATGGCGATGGCGCGTGACGGACTCCTGCCGGCGCGGATCGGCGCCGTCGGGTCCCGGGGCACGCCGGTTGTCGGGGTCGTGGCCACGTCGGCGGCGATCGCCTTGGTCGTCCTGGCGTTCGACGCCGAGGCCATCGCCAAGTTGGCGAGCGCCTTCGTCCTGCTGACCCTCGGCCTCGTGAACATCGCCGTGCTGGTGCTCCGGGCCTCGCGGATCCCCTCCTACGCCCCGGCCTTCCGGACGCCGCTGTATCCGGTCACCCAGTTCGCCGGGATCCTGATCTCCTTCTTCCTGATCGCCGAACTGGGACCCCTGGCGTGGGGGTTCGTGGTGGCCATCTCGGCCGTGTCCTGGGGTTGGCACCGGCTCTACGCCACGGGGCGCACCAAGCGGGCGGGTGCCATCCGCAACGTGTTCCAGCGGTGGGCCGAGGACGTCGACTCGGGGCTGGACCGGGAGATGAGTGCGGCCATGGCCGGTCACGGCCTGCGGGCCGGCGACGACTACCTGGGGCTGGTCGCCCGCGCCGTCGTCCTCAATGCCCCCGAGGGGGCCGACATCGGGGAGGCGGCGGACCGGGCCGCCACCGTGTTGGCCGACCGCATCGGCCTGTCGCAGGAGCAGGTGACGGAGCGGTTCCTCGAGACGGGTTCGCTGTGGATCCAGACCTCCGATGCCCACCCGACGGCCACGCCGCTGGCACTCTTCGAGGCGATCGACGACGACCTGCTGGTGATCGTCCGGGCCACCATGGGCGTGAGCATTCCGGTGACGTGGGGCGGTTCGGGGGAGCGGGTCAACGGCCTGTTCTTCCTGGCCGGCACGACCGCCAACCCGGGTCGGTCACTGCGGCTGGCCGGGGAGTTAGGGAGCTACCTGCAGAGCGGGGCGCGGGCGATTGGTCGGGCGATGACCGAGGCCGACGTCAAGACGGCACTGCTGCCGGGCTTGACCGTGCGCCAGTACGCCCTGCTGCCCGAGGGCCAGGACGCCGGCCTGATCGGCCATCGCATCGCCCAGTTGGACTTCCCGGAGGGCGTCGCGGTGGCGTCGGTGACGCGGTTGGGCGTTGTCCTGCCTGCGGAGCCGGAACTGGTGCTCGAGGCCGACGACCAGTTGACGGTGTACGGCCCCGAGGACGTCATGCCCCCGGCCGGCGACCCGGTCCCCGTCGCCACCCTCGATCGCTGAGGGGCGGATCAGGGCCGCTCAGGCGACGAGCAGGCGGCGGACCTCGGCGGTGCCGGCGAGGGCCTCGTCCGTCGAGCCGGCCAGGGGGGCCAGGTTGAAGTCGGCACAGCCGGCGTCGACGAACGGCCGCAGCCAACCGGCGACCTGGTCGGGCGTGCCGACCGGCGAATAGCGCTCGAACACCGAGAACGGCGAGCCGTAGAAGCGCTCCATGGCCGGTCCCAGGTGGGCCGCCCCTTCCTCGGGCGTGTCGCCGAAGCCGACCCAGACCTGGTAGCCGTGCCGCCACGCCACGTTGGTGCGGCCGGTGTCCGCGGCGGCCTGTTCGGCGCGCGCAACGCCCTCGGCGAACCGCTGCGGCGAACACCAGGACGCCAGCCAGCCGTCGCCGCGACGCCCGGCCCGCTCGACGGCGGCGTTCGAGCGGCCGCCGACGGTCACCGGGACCGGTGGATCGGGGGCGGGGCGAATCACCACGTCGGGGGCCTCGTAGAACTCGCCTCGATGGTCGACCGCTTCGCCGTCCAGCAACGGGCGCAGGACGCTGAGGGCCTCGTCGGTGCGTCGTCCACGGGTGGCCGGGTCGACGCCGACCACCTCCATCTCGTGGCGGTCCTCGCCACCCACCCCGACGCCGAACGTGATCCGGCCGGGGGCGTACTCGGCAAGCGTCGAGAGTTGCCGGGCCACGGCCACCGGATGACGCAGGGCGAGGAGGTGCACGCCCACGTAGAGGCCGATCGTGCTGTGCAGCCCGGCGAGGAAGGCGAGGGTCGTCAGGCCGTCCTTGCCCCGGCCGTCGAAGAAGGCGATGTGGTCGGAGGTGACGAGGTGGTCGAGGCCGGCCTCGGCGGCGGCGAGGACGTAGCCGGCGGCGTGTTCGTGGGAGGTGAACCCCGCCGGGGGGATCGACAGGCCGACGCGCGGGGCGCGCCGGGTCACGGGGTCCGTCGCCCGGCCCGCGCCCGACGGCCGCTCACGGAGTCCGCTTCTCGCCGAAGCGGTCCCACGAGGTGATCTTCTCGGCGCCGCGGTGGCGGGGGGCCACGCCCCACTTCCCGGTGGGGTGGCCCAGCGGCAGCAGGGCCAGCACCTCGTACCGATCCGGGATGCCGAGGAGTTCGCGAACCTCGTCCTCGTAGATGCGGTGCAGCGTGGTGATGGTGGTGCCGAGTCCGCACGACCGCGCGGCGAGGATGAAGTTCTGGACGGCCGGGTACACCGAGGCGTACGTGGGTCCGACCGGCATGGGGCCCTCGTCGTCGTGGACGGTCATGTCGATCGACGGCATGAGCAGGAGCACGTGCACCGGGACGTGTTCGAGGTTCTCGGCTAGGTGCACCGTGGCCCGGTTGTTGCGCTCCCAGCCCTCGCGCACGGCGTCGTTGGGGAACTCCTTCGGGGCGATGACCGGCTCGTAGCGCCGCCAACCCCGGCGGTAGATCTCGGCCAGGGCGAGGCGCAGGTCGGGGTCCTGCACGACGAGGAACTGGTACGGCTGGATGTTGCCGCCACTGGGGGCCTGGACGGCGGCCCGCAAACAGGTCCAGAGGTCCTCGTCGCTGACCGGCTCGTCGCTGAGCCGGCGCATCGCCCGTGTGGTCATGAGCCCCTCGAGGAGGCCGAGTTCGTCGGTCATGGGTGGTCTCCCGGTCAGCCCCCCGTGAAGCGGGGCTCGCGCTTTTCGGCCAGTGCCGCCAGCGCCTCGGCGTGGTCGTCGCTGCCGAACGTGACGATCTCGAGGGCGCTGGCGTGCTCGAAGGCGCTGCCCGAGGTCTGGCGCACCCAGGCGTTGATCGCCTGCTTCGTGTACTGGACCGCCAGTGGCGCGCCGGCGGCGAGGCGCCGGGCCCAGGCCAGGCCGGCGGCACGGCACGACTCGGCGTCGGGGGCGGTCTCGGCGACGAGGCCCAGCCGCTCGGCGTCGGCGGCGGTGAGGGGGTCGCCGGTGAGGAGGTAGCGCTTGGCGAGCATGGGGCCCAGTGCCAGGGGCCAGGCGATGGTGCCGCCGTCGCCGGCGACGATGCCGACGCGCACGTGGGGGTCGCCGAGGCGGGCGGTGTCGGCCATGACGACCACGTCGCAGAGGAGGGCGATGCTCGCACCGAGCCCCATGGCGTGCCCGGTGACGGCGCACACGACGGGGAGGTGGACGTCGAGCAGGTCGAAGATCATCTGGCGGGCGTCGAGGCGCAGGTCCTCGAGGCGGCCCGGTTCCTGGAGTTGCGGGAACCAGTCGAAGTCGCCGCCGGCCGAGAAGGCGGCCTCGGTGCCGGCCAGCAACACGGCCCGGGCGTCGCGTTCGGCCTGGAGGCGGGGGAACAGGGCGGTGAACTCGTGGTGGAGCCGGTCGTTCACCTTGTTGAGGTCGTCGCCGGGGGCGTCGATGGTGACGACCAGGACGTCGCCGTCGCGCTCGAAGCGGAGGCACTCGAAGTCGTCGTCGTTCGGCGGGCTGGTCATCGGGGGTTCCGGTGGCGGTGGTCCATGGGCGTGGAGTTCACAGCAGCGTCGTGTCCGTGTCCAGTCCCAGGGCCAGCCGGCCGGTGAGCTCGTGGATGCGCGGGGCGACCATGGCGTGGGTGGCGGCCACCTGGCCGTCCCGGACCGACCGTTGGAGCGGTTCGCTCAGGTAGACGGCGGTGCCGCCGGTCTCGCGTCCCAGCATGGTGAGGGCGTCGGCGCAGCGCTGGGCGGCGTCGCAGGCGGCGAGGCGGAGGCTGCGGCGGTGCTCGATCGTGAGGGGGTCGCCGCCGGTGGCAGTCGTCCATGCGGCACCGAGGGCGTCGTGGAGGAACGCCCGGGCGGAGCGGGCGGTCGCCTCGGCCGTGGAGAGGGCGGTCTGACCGGAGGCCCGTTCGGCGAGGGTACGTCCGGAGCCCATGGGCTTCTTGCCGCCGGCCAGTTCGGCGAAGCGGGCGACGGCACCGTCGAGGAGGCCGATGGAGACGGCGGCGATGCCGCAGGCCAGCATCCCGTAGAAGGGGAACTGCCAGAGCGGGCCGTCCAGACGGGGCTCGGCCGTCGTGAGCTGCGCCCACCGGCCCTCGGGGACGAAGGCGTCGTGGACGGCGTAGTCGCCGGACCCGGAGCCGGCCAGTCCGGTCACGTGCCAGGTGTCGATGAACTCGACGTCGTCGGGGTGGAAGAACGTGAACGGGGCGAAGAGGCCGTCGTCGCGGCGAAGGGGGGCGCCGTCGTCGTCCACGAGCCGGGTGCCGCCGCCGATCCAGGTGCAGTGGCGGGTGCCGGACCCCCAGGCCCAGGTGCCGGTGACGGAGAGGCCGCCGTCGACGAGGCGGGCGGTGCCGATGGGTGCGGCGAAACCGCCGGTGCAGGAGTCGGGGCTGCCGTAGATGGTCCGGGCGTGGTCCTCGGGGAGGAAGCCGGCCATGAGCGAGGAGGTGCCGGCGATCATCACGCTCCAGCCGGCGCCGCCGTCGTGGCGGGAGACCTCGGCGATGGCGTCGATGCCCGTGTGGACGTCGGCCTCGGGGCCGCCGAGGTCGGCGGGGACGAAGAGGCGGAGGAGTCCGGCGCCGCGGAGGTCGGCGACGACGTCGTCGGGGAGGGTGCGGGCGGCCTCGATGGCCTCGGCGCGGGCGGCGATCGACGGGCCGAGGTCGCGGGCGTTGGCCAGCAGGTCGGTCATGGTCGACAAAATTAGAGGAGTATTCCAATTATGACAAGGTGAATTGGAAGTATAATATACTCACCGGGATGAGCGGCAGCCGAGCAACGCGTACCCGGACGGCACTCGTCGGCGCCACGGTGGCCGCCCTGCGCGAGGACGGCAGCTTCACGACCGAGCAGGTCGCCGAGGTCGCCGGCGTCTCGGTGGCGACCGTCTACAACCGCGTCCCCGAGGGGCGCGACGGGCTGCTGGCGGGTGCACTCGACCTGGCCCTGGGTCGACTCGTCGAGGTCACGGCGGAGGCGCTCACCGTCGAGCACCTCCTGGACGAGGGTCTGGACTGCGTCCTTCGCCACCTGGCCGAAGGGCTCGTCGGGGTGTTCGACGAGGAGGCCCTGGTCCTGCGGGCCGCCCTGGCGCGGCTCCCGGAGAGCCGGCTGCTCCGGGAGGTCTACCGGGAGCGGCAGGCGGAGGCACAGGCCCTGAACCGCCGGTTCGTGGAACTGGGTCAGGCGGCCGGTCGGATCGGTGACGGCGACCCCGACGAACTGGCCGACACACTCGTCGTCCTGTGCCAGGGCCTCAACAATCCGATCCTGCTCGGGAGCGTCGACCGGCCGGCCCTGGTCGAGCGCCTCGTCTCGGCCATGGCAACGGTTCTCCAGCCGGCGTCCTGACCGCTCCCATCCTCACCGCTCCCATCCTGGCTGCACGCAGCTTGCAGGCAGTTCCGGCCGGTGACGGTCGGTCACGATGGGACCAGTCGTGGGCTGGTTGATGCTCCTGTTGGCCGGTCCTCCGAATTGTGCCATCATCGCGACCTCGGTGGGACGGGTGAACGCGGCGACGGCGCCGTGGCGACCCGCCGGCACAACCCAAGGGGGGAACCGATGGAGGTCTCCGTCAACGGGACGGCCCGTTCCGCCGACGTCGAGCCACGGACGCTGCTCGTCCACTACCTGCGCGACGTCCTCGGCCTGACCGGCACCAACGTCGGCTGCGACACCAGTTCCTGCGGTGCCTGCACCGTTCTGGTCGACGGCCGCTCCGCCAAGTCCTGCACCCTGCTGGCCGCTCAGGTCGACGGCGCCGAGGTCACCACCATCGAGGGTCTGGCCGGCGACCAGTCCGGGGATGGTGCCCTCCACCCGATGCAGCAGGCCTTCCACGAGTGCCACGCCCTCCAGTGCGGGTACTGCACCCCGGGCATGGTCATGGCCGCCGTCTCGCTGGTCGACGAGTACGACGGCCTCGACGCCGACGGCGTCCGCGAGGGCCTCGAGGGCAACCTCTGCCGCTGCACCGGCTACCAGAACATCGTCAAGGCCGTCCTGGCCGCCAGCGAGTGAGGGAGGGGACGACGAGATGACCGACACGCTCGACGCCACCAGCCCGTTCGCCGGAGGGATCGTCGGCACGCCCCGGCTCCGCAAGGAGGACCCCGCCCTGCTGACCGGCGAGTCGAAGTTCATCGACGACCTAGCCCTTCCGGGGGCGCAGTGGATCGCATGCGTGCGCAGCCCGCACGCCCATGCCCGCATCACCGCCATCGACACCTCGGACGCGTTGGCCACCGAAGGCGTGGTCGCCGTCTACACCGGCGAGGATCTGGCTGAGACCTGGGCCGCCCCGTTGCCGTGCGCCTGGCCGGTTACCGACGACATGAAGAACCCGGACCACCTGCCGGTCGCCGTCGACAAGACCAACTACGCGGGCGACATCGTTGCTGTCGTGGTCGCCGACTCCCGCTACGCCGCTGCCGACGGGTTGGAGGGCGTGGTTGTCGACTACGAGCCGTTGGACGCCGTGGTCACCATGGAGGAGGCCGAGTCCGACGCCGTCGTCATCCACGAGGACTGCGGCACCAACGTTTCCTATGTCTGGGAGCTCGTCCCCGACCCGGATGCCGTCGAGGCGGCCTTCGCCAGTGCCGCCCACCACGTCACCGAGACGTACGTGCACCAGCGACTCATCCCGGCGCCGATGGAGCCCCGTGGCGTGGCCGCCGTGCCTGCCCCACACAACGGCGACATCACCCTCTACTCGGCCACGCAGATCCCGCACATCCTCAAGGTG
>DEAL01000019.1:129374-132568 GCA_002346745.1 Candidatus Neomicrothrix sp. UBA2983
GGCAACCTCGACCATCCAGGGGCGGGCCCAGCGCCAGACCATCGAACTGGCCGCCGATGCCGACGGGAAGCTCACCGCCGTGCGGGCCACCCTGCTGGCCGACATGGGCGCCTACCTGCAGATCATCACGCCGGGCGTGCCCCTGCTGGGAGCATTCCTTTACCACGGCCTCTACGACGCTCCCGGCCTACGCGTTCACCTGCAAGGGCGTCTTCACCAACCTCACGCCGACCGACGCCTACCGGGGAGCCGGTCGTCCGGAGGCTACATACGCCATTGAGCGGGCCATGGACGCCTTGGCGGTGGCCGTGGGAGTGGGGCCCGATGAGATCCGGTCCCGGAACTACATACCGACCGAGAAGTTCCCCTACGACTCGCCGGCCGGGTTGGTCTTCGACTCCGGCAACTACCAGCCCACCCTGGACCGGGCCAAAGAGCTGGTGGACTGGGACAGGCGGCGGGCCGAGCAGGCCGACCGCCGGGCCAGCGGTTCGACCAGGCATCTGGGGCTGGGCATCTCGTCGTACGTCGAGATGTGCGGGCTAGCACCGAGCCGGACCCTAGGTGCGCTCAACTACGGCGCCGGGGGGTGGGAGTCGGCCACCGTGCGGGTCCTGCCCACCTGCAAGGTCCAGGTAGTTACCGGGGCCACGCCGCACGGGCAGGGCCACGAGACCAGTTGGTCGATGATCGTGGCCGACCAGTTGGGCGTGGACCCCGACGACGTGGAAGTTCTCCACTCTGATACGGCGATCGTCCCGGAGGGCATGGACACCTACGGGTCCCGGTCGCTGGCCGTGGGTGGCACCGCCATCTGGAAGGCGACCGAGCAGGTCATCGAGAAGGCCCGGGTCATCGCAGCGCACATGCTGGAGGCCAACCCCGACGACCTAGACTTCGCCGGCGGCACGTTCAGCGTGAAGGGCAGCCCCGACAAGGAGGTGCCGCTGGCCGGCGTGGCCTTCGGGGCGTTCACCGCCCACGACCTGCCGGACGGCATGGAGCCCAACCTCCAGGCCCATGTCAGTTTCGACCCGTCCAACTTCGTCTTCCCCTTCGGCACGCACATAGCCGTTGTCGAGGTGGACGAGGCCACCGGGGCGGTCGACCTGGTCGACTACGCCGCCGTGGACGACTGCGGCAACCAGATCAACCCGCTCATCGTGGAGGGTCAGTTGCACGGCGGCATCGTCCAGGGGATCGCCCAGGCCCTCTGGGAGGACGCCGCCTATGACGCCGACGGACAGTGCCGGGCCGCCAACCTGGCCGACTACCTCGTGCCGTCGGCGGCCGAGCTGCCGAACATGAAGTTGGACCACACGGTCACCCCGTCGGGCTCCAACCCGATGGGCGTGAAGGGCATCGGCGAGGCGGGCACCATCGCCTCGACGCCGGCGGTCATCAACGCCGTGGTCGACGCCCTCCGACCGATGGGCATCACCGACGTGGCGATGCCGGCATCCCCGATGACGGTCCGACGAGCCATCGAGGCGGCGAACGGAGGTGCGTCGTGATCCCCGCAGCGGTCGACTACGTCCGGGCCGACTCCGCCGAGGCGGCCATCGCCGCCCTCGCCGAGGCCGGCGACGAGGCAAAGCTGCTGGCCGGCGGCCAGTCGCTGATCCCGCTCATGAAGCTCCGGCTGGCGGCCCCGTCGGTGCTCGTCGACGTCGGCCGGGCGGCCGACCTGTCGGGCATCAGCGTCGACGGCGACACCGTCAGCATCGGCGCCCTGACCACCCACAGCACGCTCGAGCACTCCACCGACCTGGCGGCCGCCTGCCCGCTGCTGGCCCACGTGGCCTCGCAGGTGGGCGACCCGGCGGTCCGCCACCGCGGCACGCTCGGCGGCTCGTTGGCCCACGCCGATCCGGCGTCGGACCTGCCGGCGGCCGTGCTGGCGCTGGGCGGCACGCTCGTGGCGTCGGGCCCCGGCGGCAGCCGGGATATCGCGGCCACGGACTTCTTCACCGGCTTCCTGGAGTCGGCGCTGGCACCCGACGAGCTCCTCACCGAGGTGCGCGTGCCGGTCTCGACCGGCGGCTGGTGCTACCAGAAGTTCAACCGGCGGGCCCAGGACTGGGCCATCGTCGGTGTGGTCGTCGCCGAGGGCGGCACCGGCGTGGCGCTCGTGAACATGGGCTCCACTCCGCTGCGTGCCCCAGGCGTCGAGGCCGCCGTGGCCGGGGGTGCCTCGGCCGCCGACGCTGCGGCGTCCGCCGCCGACGGCACCGAGCCGCCGTCGGACAACAACGCCGACGGCGAGTACCGGTCCCACCTGGCCCGGGTGCTCACCGAACGCGCCCTCACCGCCGCCGGCGCCTGATCCGGGCGGCCCGCTAGGGGCCGCCGGGGAGCGACTCGCACGGCTCGCCGTCGCCGTCGTTGTCGAGGCGCGCCACGTCGCCGTAGTGGGGGAAGAAGGTGTCGAACCACGCCTTCGCCTCGCCGTAGTCGGCGAAGTCCGAGCAGTTGCGGGAGTTCCCGGGGTTCGCCGGGATGTCACCGCCGGTGGGGCTGGCCGTGGTCGATGTCGTAGGGGTGGATGCCGTTGGCACCGTGGTCGATGGTGGGACCGGTGGTGTCGCCGGTGTCGGGGAGGTGCCGTCGCACGTGGCGAGGAGGCTGGTCAGCTTCACGTGCTCGACGTTCGTGACGGTCAGTTTCCAGCGTGACTTGATGCTCGTCCAGGTGTAGGCGTACTCGCAGTGGTGCGGCTGGTGGTCGGGGACCCAGTCCTCGGGGCCCTTCTTCCCCTTGGAGCGGTTGGCCGACGCCGAGACGGCGATCAGGTGTCGGGGGTCGTCGAGGTCGTTTGCGTAGGCACGCTTTTTGGCGGCATCCCAGGCCCACCCGCCGGACGCGTGCGCGTTGGCGAGGGGAACGAAGTGGTCGATGTCGAGGTCGCCGGGATCGTCGAACCAGGCGTCGGTGTAGGCGCCGTACCATGTGCCCACGGCCACCCGGCAGCCGCCGTCCTCCATGATCGCCGGCGTGGTCGACTCCTCGACCAGGACCTCCTGGCGGGTGTCCCGGCAGTCGCCGTCAGCGTCGATCCACCCCGACCCCCAGTCGCTGCGGTCGTAGGGCACCGGGGTCTCGCCGTCGTCGACCTCGAGTTCCTCGAGATGTTGGAACCATCCGCCTGTCGAGTCCATCGCCCCGCTGCCGGTGGTGGTGGCTGGGGTGGTGGT
>DEAL01000015.1:0-28506 GCA_002346745.1 Candidatus Neomicrothrix sp. UBA2983
TGCTGAGGCTGCGGCTGCTGAGGCAGCCGGTGCCGTCTCGACGGGTTACACGGCCGAAGAGTTGGCTTCGATCATGTTCGCTGCCGAATACCTCGAAATGACGCTCCCTGAATTCCAGGCCACTGGCGTCTACGTCATCGACTTCCTCACGCCGAGGACGAGTAGCGGCGCATATGAAGCGAACCCGATTGTCGACCCACCGGACGTCAGCGGCTCGGAGAGCATCACCTCCACCTGGGACGCGGAACAACGAGAAGTCTTGGGCCGGGTGACCGAAGGGTATGAAGTCACGTCGGCCGAGGCGCAGAAGTTCGGCGCGATCCTGCTGACCTTCTTTGTGGGACTTGCCGCTGGTTAGTCGATCGAGGCAAGCGGCAATCTCCAAGACAACCTTGGCGTGATCGCCAGCCGGGAATCGGGGCGACTGATCGTTCCAGTCCGTGATCGGTCGTCCCGGGTCTGCGCGAAACAACGCAGCGTCCTCCTGGCGGCCTCGCTGCTTGCCGCTTCCTGCGGCGGTGGCTCCGCGCCGGAGTTGGAAGCGGCGGTCGAGGTAGCGGCTCCCGGACAGGCCGAGGCGTCTCTCGGCTTCTCCATGGGTGCCGACAGTTGGAAGTTCCGGAACTACCGGGCGGACGAAGAAACGGCCTTTTCGGTTGCCGACGCCGTAGCCCTGTTCGGCGACGAGGCAGTGTGCGTGGAGGCTTCAGGAGGTTGCACACCGACGCCTGCCGCAGCCGAATGGATCGCGATGGTCGCCCATTCGATGTCGTTTGGTTCCTGCGAGGGGATGACGGTCACGAGCTTGGATCGTTTCCTCGTTGGGGCACGACCCAGCAGTGGCCAGCTTCCGTTCAGCCCGGACGTCGCCCGGCAGGTGAGTCGGCTGTTCGCGACCCAGTATCTCCAGAAGGTCATCGACGCGACAGATGACTGGCGAGACGAGAGCGTTGCGGCGATTGTCACCGAACTCGAAGCGGCGTTGGCGGACAAGAGCCACGAGCAATACACGCTTGGCGTGTACACGAAGGGTGAGGGCCACAGCGTGTTGCCGTACGCCGTCGACCGTCTCGAGGAAGGCCGCGCGGTGATCCACGTCTATGACCCGAACTGGCCGTCACAGGATCGCTACATCGAGGTCGATACCGACCAGAACGCTTGGAGGTTCTCCTATTCCGGCAGGGACCCGGCGAGCGACCCGGAGGCGTGGACAGGCGGCAGCAAGAAGATGGACCTCCAGCCCCTGTCGTCCCGCGAGGCACCACACGAGGAACCCTTCGAGGGTGCTGGTGCCGGGAACCGTGTACTGCTTGCGGTCACGTCCACCGATCGAAACTGGGCGTTGACGGCGGGCGACACGACCACCAAGGGTGCCGAGTTGGTTCCTGGGGAGGACGCCGTCGTGGCGGTGATCCGCGCCGGTCTCGACGGGGCGACGACGGCATTGATCGAGGTGGCTGTTGAAGACAGCGGCGATATCAGGCTCGAGGCCGCCGACGAAGTCACTGTGACCGCTCAGGCCCCCACCGGCACCACCACTGTGGCGGCCAAGAAGCAGGTCTCGCTCCAGATCAGTGCCAGCGAAGGAGAACTCGAGGTCGCCGTGTCCAAAGACGCTGACGCGGTCGTGAGTGTTGCCACCGAATCAGAACGAATCTTCGTCGAGTCCTCTGATCGGCTCGATACCGATATCCAGGTGACCGAGGTCCAGACCGTCGTCGATTACGTCGACGACCTGGGGGGGGTTGTCGAGGAGGTCGTCGTCGAGGCCGGTGAGAGTCGTGTCGACATCGAGGTGGTCATCGAAGAGTCGATCGTCGAGGTGCTCGATGAGCAAGGTGAAGTCGTCGAAACGGTCGTGATCGAAGCAGAGACAGAATTCAGCGAACCGGAGGTGTACGCAGCAGAGGTACGCGAAGAAGTACTCGTCATCGCCACACCTACAACGACGACGTCGACGACCGAACCGCCGGCAATGACGACGTCGACATCTGAGCCGCCGGCAACTACGACTGAGTCGCCGGCAACGACGACGTCGACAACTGAGTCGCCGGCAACGACGACGTCGACCACTGAGCCGCCGGCAACGACGACGTCGACCACTGAGCCGCCGGCAACGACGACTGAGCCGCCGGCAACGACGACTGAGCCGCCGGTAACGACGACTGAGCCGCCGGCAACGACGACGTCGACGACTGAAGCCCCGACGTCGACCACTGAGCCGCCGGCAACCACGACGTCGACCACTGAGCCGCCGGCAACCACGACGTCGACGACTGAAGCCCCGACGACGACCACTGAGCCGCCGGCAACGTCGACCACTGAGCCGCCGGCACCCGTCGTCCCGACAACGGTTCCTGGCGCCCCCACCGGCTTGAGCGCCGCCCCGGGAACGATGGAGGCGCTCGTGACCTGGACGGCACCCCTCGACACCGGTGGCTCTCCGATCATCGACTACGTGGTCGAATACTCCACCGATGCAGGAACGACCTGGACGACCTTCGAGGACGCCGTCTCTGCGCAGGCCAGCTTCACCTTCTCGAGCGAAACCCTGATCACCGGCGGCCCCTATGAACTTCGAGTTTCTGCTGTAAACGTCGCAGGCGCCGGACCGACGTCACAGACCTCCACCTTGCCCACCGTTCCGGCGACGATCACCGATGCCACGGTGACGGCGGTTGGAGACCAGTCGATGACTGCGACGTTCACCGCTCCCGCCAACGGCGGGTCTGCGATCACCGGGTACACCTTCGAGTATTCGACAGATGGCGGCAGTACGTGGACGGTCGACGAGGATCCGTTCACCTTGACGTTCTCCGGGTCGACGGGCACGTATTCGACGACCTACGTGACGAACGGAACCGCCTATTCGGGTCGCGTTTCGGCCACCAACGCGGTGGGTTCCTCTCCGACTTCCAACGTCGTGACGTTCACTCCAGTGGGTGTTCCTGGGTCGCCGACTGGACTCGCGGCGACGACCCCTGCCGCCCCCGATGTGTCGCTGTCCTGGTCCGCCCCGACGGAAACCGGTGGAGGGACCATCACCGACTACGCCATCGAATATTCCGACAACGGGGGGTCCAGTTGGACCACCTTCGCCGACGGAACCGCAGCCAGCCTCGGCGCCACCGTGACCGGACTCACGAAGGGCACCTCCTACACATTCAGGGTCTCCGCCATCAACGCAGCCGGAACCGGAACGGCGTCCAGCACCGTTCAGGCAGCCATTCCGACAACGGTGCCAGGGGCGCCGACGGACCTGACCGCAGCCGCCACCTCCGGCGTCGACTATTCGATCGACCTGGCCTGGACTGCGCCGAACGATGACGGCGGCTCCTCGCTCACCGACTACATCATCGAATGGCAGTTCGAGGGTGGCGACTGGTGGACGGTAGGCCCATCTGATCTCACAAGGGACTCGATGACCGACACCTCGGTGACCGTGGGCTACCTCTATTCGTCCGGCTACGTCCACATCTTCCGGGTCACGTCGGTCAACGCCGTCGGCAGCAGCACTGCCTCTTCAACCGCCAGCGGTACACCGACGCCGATAGGGCCGCCCGCCTAGGAACATTCGCCGTCGGTCCATCTGCCCTCAGCCTCCGGGGAAACGTCCATCTCCGACAGGTGACCGACGCTCGCCGGCACCGGCCGCCGACGCGGCACCGCGCCGCCTCCTGCAGCAGACTGGCGGGGCGTGGATCCCGAACTGTTCCTGCCCGAGCCCGAACCGCGTGAGGTCCGGTACACGGTCGTCTCCGTGGACGACCACGTCGTCGAGCCACCACACCTCTTCGCCGACTACATGTCGCCCGGCCTACGCGACCGCGGGCCGCAACTGGTGGAGACCGAGGCCGGCCACCAGGTCTGGGAGTTCGAGGGCGCCACCTACTCGCAGGTCGGCATGAACGCCGTGGCGGGCCGTCGGCCCGAGACCGTGACCCTCGAACCGTTCCGCTTCGACCAGATGCGGCCCGGCTGCTACGACGTCCACGCCCGCGTCGCCGACATGGACCTCGGCGGAATCTGGGCGATGCTCAACTTCCCCTCGCAGATCACCGGCTTCTGCGGCCGGGTGTTCTCCGACGCTGTGGACGCCGAGGTGGGGATCGACGCCACCCGGGCCTGGAACGACTGGCTGCACGACGAGTGGTACCTCGAGTACCCGGAGCGGATCATCCCCGGCGGCATCACCTACCTCGGCGACGCCACCGTGGCCGCCGCCGAGATCCGCCGCAACGCCGAACGGGGCTTCACGTCCGTCGCGCTGCCCGAGCGGCCACACGCCGTCGGCCTGCCCAGCCTCTGGGACCGCGACTTCTGGGACCCGGTCATCGCCGCCTGCGACGAGACCGGCACCGTCATCTCGCTCCACGTCGGCAGCTCCGGCATGCACCCCATGCCCCCCGGGTCGCCCAGCCTCCAGCTGGGGGGCACCCTGTTCGGCCAGTTGGCCCTGAGCGCCTGCGCGGAGTGGCTCTGGTCGGAATACCCGCTCCGCCACCCCGGCCTCAAGGTCGCTATGTCGGAGGGTGGCATCGGCTGGGTGGCGATGCTCCTGGACCGGCTCGACAACATCGTGGACCGCTCCGGCTACGGGCAGGGGTGGGACGTCCGCCCCGCCGAGGTGGTGCAGCGCAACTTCTGGTTCTGCACCCTCGACGATCCGTCGACGATCGACACCCGATATCGCATCGGCGTCGAGAACATCTGCGCCGAGACCGACTACCCCCACGGCGACTCCACCTGGCCCGACACCCAGCAGGTCATCACCGACGCCTGGGGCCACCTGCCCGACGACGAGCTACGGGCCATCTGCTGCGAGAACGCCGCCGCCCTCTACCGGCACCCGCTGCCACCTGAGGTACTGCCGCACTGAGACGCGCCGGGTGCGACGCCGCCGTCCCGGACCGGGGAGAATGGGGCGGCGCGCAGCCGACGGTCACACGAGGGGAGGGGAGCAGGCCAGTGGGGGAGCCACGCACCAACCAGCACGGGGTCACCGCCACGCAGCGGCGCATCTTCGCCTGGGACGAGGTGGACCGGGTCCGCTGGGACGAGGACGACACCGAGGGCCAGATCCTCAGTGGCGAGCAGATGCACCTCATCCGCGCCGTCTACCCGCCGGGCTCGACCTACGAGATCCACAGCCACCCGCACGAGCAGTTCAGCCTGCTGCTGTCCGGCCGGCTGCTCCTGACCGTCGGTGACGAGACCCGGAAGATCGGCCCCGGGGACGGCTGGTACGCACCGGGTGGCGTCCCGCACGGCGGCGAGGTGCTCGGCGACGAGGAGGCCGTGTTCATCGACGTCTACTCGCCGGCCACCACCTGGATCCTCGACGTGTTCGCCCAGGGCCGGCACATCCCGGCTGGCGGCTGAGGAGGATCGTTCGGCGATGGGCCTGCTGGGATCACGCGTCCGACGCAGCGAGGACCACGATTTGCTGCTTGGTGCCGCCGACTACGTCGGCGACCTCGCCCCCGACGGGGCACTCCACGCCGTCTTCGTCCGCTCGCCCGAACCCCACGGACACCTGGCGGCCGTCCGCGCCGACGAGGCCCTGGTGATGCCGGGTGTCGCTGCGGTGCTGACCGGCGGCGACCTTGACCTCCCCGCAGAACCACCCAGCCTCCCCGGCCTCGAGACCGCCATGACCCGGACGGCCCTGGCTTGGGACCGCGTCCGCTACGTCGGCGAGCCCGTCGCCGTCGTGCTGGCCGAGACGCCCGCCCAGGCGGTCGACGCCGCCGAACTGGTCCACGCCGAGGTCGACCCCCTGCCCGCCGTGGTCGGCTTCGACGCCTCGAAGGCCGGGGAGACGCTCGTCCACCCGGAGGCGGGCACTAACCGCTGCTGGACGATGGGCCGTGACCCGGACCCGGACCTGTTCGACGGGTGCGAGGTCGTCGTCTCGCTCACGTTCGCCAATCCCCGCCTGAACGGGGCCCCCATTGAGCCCCGCGCGGCGGTGGCCCGCTGGGAGGAGGCCGACGGACGTCACCGACTCACGCAGTGGTCCTGCACCCAGTTCCCGCACCGGGCCCGCGACTCCCTGGCGGCCGGCTGCGGCGTCGAGCCCGGGGACGTGCGCGTCATCACGCCCGAGGTCGGCGGCGGCTTCGGGGCCAAGAACGGCGCCTACCCGGAGGACATCGTGGTGGCCCTCGCCGCACGCCGGCTGGGGCGGCCGGTCTGCTGGACCGAGACCCGCAGCGAGTCGATGCTCAACCTCGCCCACGGCCGGGGCCTCGAGTTCACCGCCACGCTGGGCGGCGACCGGGCGGCGAACCTGATGGCCTACCGGCTGCACATGGACCAGGACGCCGGCGCCTACCCCGGCATCGGCGCCATCCTCCCGCTATTCGGGCGCACGATGGCCGTCGGCAACTACGCCATTCCCCGCGTCGAGTTCAGCGCCGACGCCTGGGTCACGACCACCACGCCGATGGGCGCCTACCGGGGAGCCGGCCGACCGGAGGCCACCCACGCCATCGAACGGATGGTGGACCGGTACGCCGCCGAGGTCGGCCTCGATCCGCTCGAGGTGCGGCGACGCAACTTCATCCCGCCGGACGCCTTCCCGTTCACGACGGCCACCGGCCAGGAGTACGACAGCGGCGACTACGGCGGGGCCCTCGACCGGGTCCTGGAACGACTGGACCTCGACGACCTGCGGGCCGAGCAGGAGCGGCGTCGGTCGACCGCAGGTGCGCCGCTGCTCGGCATCGGCTTCGCCGCCTACGTCGAGGTCGCCAACCCGATCCGGGCCTCCGAGTTCGGGAGCGTGGCGATCCGCCCCGACGGGTCGGCGCTGGTCCTCACCGGCTCCTCCGCCCACGGACAGGGGCACCACACGACCTTCGCCCAGATCGCCGCCGACGCCCTCGGGATCCCGTTCGACCGGATCGAGGTCCGGCACGGCGACACCGACGAGGTGCCTCGCGGGGGCGGCACGGGCGGCTCACGGTCACTGCAGGCGGGCGGCGTGGCCGTCCACCAGGCCAGCGAGGCCGTGGTGGAGGAGGCGAAGCGGATCGTGGCCGGGATGCTCGAGGCCAACCCCGCCGACGTCGTACTCGACGTCGAGGCCGGCGAGTTCTCGGTGGCCGGTTCGCCGTCGGTCCGCGTGGCCTGGCCGGAGGTGGCCGCCCAGGCCGCCGAGGACGGGGGCACCCTCGGGGCCGAGGAGGACTTCCAGCCACCGGACGCCACGTACCCGTTCGGCGTCCACGCCAGCATCCTGGAGGTCGACCCGGAAACGGGTCGGGTGACCCTGCTGCGCCACGTGGCCTGCGACGACGCCGGGGTGCTCGTCAACCCGACCATCGTCGACGGCCAGGTCCATGGCGGCGTCGTGGGTGGCATCGCCCAGGCGCTCATGGAGGAGTTCCGCTACGACGCCGACGGCGTCCCGGTGACCGGCAACTTCCTCGACTACGGGATCGTCTCCGCCGCCGAGATGCCGCCGATCGAGCGAATCGAGATGGAGACCCCGACGCCAAGGAACCCCCTGGGCGTGAAGGGCGTCGGCGAGTCGGGGACCATCGGCTCGATGCCCGCCGTGCAGAACGCCCTCGTCGACGCTCTGGCCCACCTGGGCGTGCGACACGTCGACATCCCGTTCAGTCCGCAGCGGATCTGGCGAACGATCCGGGCGGCCACCCCCTGAACACCGACCCGCGCCCGTGCGGCAAGATGGTGTCGTGATCCGCTTCGCCGCCAACCTGGGGTTCCTGTGGGCGGATCGGCCACTGCCTGATGCCATCGAAGCCGCCGCTGCAGCCGGGTTCGACGCCGTGGAGTGCCACATGCCGTATGCCCACGACCCGCCCGACGTGGCCGCAGCCCTCGAGCAGACGGGCCTCCCGATGCTGGGGCTCAACACCGACCACTCCGGCCCCGAGGTGGGGGTGGGCGCCATCCCGGGCCGGGAGGCCGAGGCCCGGTCCGAGATCGAGCGGGCCGTCGACTACGCCCTGGCCGTCGACTGTCCGGCCATCCACGTGATGGCCGGATGCACGGGCCGCTCTCCGGGCGCCGAGGAGGCCTACCGGTCCAACCTGGCCCACGCCGCCGAACTGGCGGCGCCCGAGGGGCTGACCGTGCTCGTCGAGCCGATCAGCACGAACACCTTCGCCGGCTACCACCTGCACACCGTCGACCAGGCCATCGGGACGATCGACGCCCTCCGGGACGACGGCGTTCCCGACGTGACGCGGGTCATCCTCGACTGGTTCCACGTTGCCGACATGGGCGACGACGTCCTCGACGCAGCGGCACGGCTGGGTGACCGGCTGGGGCACGTCCAGGTCGCCGCCTACCCGGACCGCGGCGAGCCCGACGCCGGCGACCTCGACGCCGAGGTGCTCCTGCCGGGCCTCGTGGCAGCGGGCTACGAGGGGTTCTTCGCCGCCGAATACCGGCCCCGGGGCGACCTGGAGGCGGGCCTCTCGTGGATGGCGCCGTGGCTGGCGGCACGGGCGGGAGCCGGGGCATGAGCCGCATCGCCCTCGTTACCGGCGGCGGCCGGGGGATCGGCCGGGCCGTGGCCGAGGCACTGTCGGCCGACGGCTGGTCGGTCGCCGTCTGCGGGCGCACCGCAGAAGACCTGGAGGCGACCGTGGCAGCACTGCCGGGGGAGGGGCTGGCCGTGGTCGCCGACGTGTCGGACGAGGCCGAGGTCGAGCGACTCTTCGCCGCCGTCGACGAGCGCTTCGGCCGGATCGACCTGCTGTTCAACAACGCCGGCGTGGCCGCCCCCGCCGTGCCGGTGGACGAACTCCCGGTCGAGGCCTGGGACCGGCTCATAGCCGTGAACCTGCGCGGCGCCTTCCTGTGCGCCCGGGCGGCGTTCGGCCGGATGCGCCACCAGGACCCGGCGGGTGGCCGGATCATCAACAACGGATCGGTGTCGGCCACCACGCCCCGGCCGTTCTCGGCCCCCTACACGGCCTCCAAGCACGCCATCACGGGCCTCACCAAGTCGCTGGCTCTCGACGGCCGCGACCTCGGGATCGCCTGCGGACAGGTCGACATCGGCAACGCCGCCACGGAGATGGTCGAGCAGATGGCCGCCGGCATCCTCCAGGCCGACGGGTCGGAGCGTGCCGAGGCGACGATGGCGCTTGAGCACGTCGGTGCCGCGGTCGTCCACATGGCCAGCCTGCCCCCCGAGGCCAACGTGCTGTCGATGACCGTGATGGCCACCGGCATGCCCTTCGTGGGGCGGGGCTGAGGAGGCACGGTGTCCGGCTACGAGGTGAGCGGCCTGTGGCGGTATCCGGTCAAGTCCATGGCCGGCGAACGGCTCGAGACGGTGACGCTGACCGCGGCCGGCATCGACGGTGACCGCCGGTGGGCGGTCCGCGACCTCGAGACCGGGAAGGTGGCCAGCGCCAAGCGGCCCCGTCCGTACGGCGCGCTGCTGCACTGGTCGGCCCGGTTGGACGAGGACAGGGCTGTCGAGGTGCGATCGCCGGACGGCGCGACCTGCCGGGCGGGCGACCCGTCCCTCGACGAGGCCCTCTCCGAGGCGCTCGGGCGGCCCGTGGCGATGGCCCCGGTCGAGGAGGGGAGGGACGAGGCCTACGACAGCGAGTGGCCCGACATCCCCGGCACCTCGCTGTCGAACGTCGAACTCGAGCTCCCGGTGGCCATGATGACCGGGAAGTCCTCGTTCGTGGACCTGGCGGCGATCCACCTCGTGCTGGAGTCCTCAATGGCGCACCTGGCCGAACGCTCGGGTGCCGAGGTCGGCGTCGAACGCTTCCGGCCCAACGTGCTGCTGGCGGGCGGGAGCCCCGACGGCTTCGCCGACCTCGACTGGCGGGAGGTCGACGCCACCGTGGGAGAGACCCGGTTGCGGGTCGCCGACGCTGCCCCGCGCTGCGTGATGACCACCCTCGACAACGGCGCCCAGGGTCCTGCCCGGGAGGTGCTCGCCACGTTGGCCGTCGAGGCCCGCAAGGACTTCGACCTCGGTACCTACGCCTGCTTCGGCACCTACGCCGAGGTGGAGCGTGGCGGGACCGTCACGGTGGGGGATCGCTTCACGCTCGAGTGAGCGCGCGTGGACACCCCGGGTCGGGCGTAATGGCCCGACAGGTCAACATCGAGAGCACTACACGGCTGCCCCGAGGGTCCACGTCACGGCCCGCTGGCCGGACGGGTGGCCTCAGCCCGACAGAACGTCGTAGTAGACGGTGGTTCCCTTCAGTAGCACGTTCGGATGGGCCTCCGCGACGGCGGCCTCGAGTTGCGACCACCACTCGTGGGCGCGCATGGCGTCGATGAACGCCCCGTAGGCCTCGTGCGAGTCGAAGTCCAGCGCATAGTGGGCGACCGTGTTGCTTCCATGCGAGTCCCGCAGGAGTCGGGCGTTCTTGGCTCCCATGGACTCGTGCAACGGGGCGGCTTCCCGGGAACCCTCGACGAGTACCGGCAGCGACGCCGGCGTGCACTCCCATGTGGTCACGGCGGTGATGCCCATTCGTGTAACTCCCATAGTCCGCCATCCCTCCGGCGGGATGGTCGTCGGTGATACTTGCACGAATTCGCCCAACGACACACGTGATCGGACTGGCGCCGCCCCAGGCGAGTGGCGCCGCCTACATCCGGCGGGTGCGGTCCACCGACAGTTGGAGGACGTCGGGCCTGGCGTAGTGGCCGGTTGGGTCGAAATTGTGCCGCCGCGCCCGCACCTGGGCGGTGTCCAGGTCGGCGAACAGGACCCGTTCCTCGAACCTGACAGGTTCCAGGATCCACTCGCCATCCGGCCCGGCGATGCAGGTTCCGCCGTCGTGGAGTTGGTCGCCGGCCGCCAGTACCTGTTCCCGCAGCGGAAAGCCCTCGGGGAACTGCTCGGCGCGGTAGGGGGCGCCCACGCTGACCACGAACATCCGGCCCTCGCGGGCGATGAAGCGGGTGATGTCACGGGTCAGGCCGGCCGAACCGGGCCAAGCGGCCACGTGTACCGCGGCGCCAGTGGCGTACATGGCGGTCCGGACCAGGGGCATCCAGTTCTCCCAGCAGTTCAGGCCCGTGAGCCGCACGTCCCGATGCTCGTGCGCAACCAGCCCGGCCCCGTCACCGTCCGCCCAGACCAACCGTTCGCCGTACGTCGGCTTGAGCTTGCGGTGCACGCCGACGATGCCCGCTTCCGGATCGATGGCCACGAGGGAGCAGAACACCGAGCCGCCGGAGGCCGCCCGTTCCACGATGCCCAGATACACGAAGGTCCCCGCTGCGCGCGCAGCTTCGACCACCGGGTCGAGGTCTCCGCCCGGAAGATCCACCGACTCCTCCACGTACCAGGCAAAGGCCGCCTCCTGGTCGGGGTCCTGCCAGGCGGAGGCATTGGTGATGTCGACCCACAGCGGGTACCCGGGGACGAACGTCTCGGGAAACGCCACCAGGTCGGCCCCGCCATCGGCGGCCTCGGCGATTCGGTCCACGGCGACGGCGATCGAGGCGTCGCGGTCAAGGTATACGGGCGACGCCTGCACGGCGGCGACACGGAGTACTCCCGGAACGGTCATCTCCGGAGTCTGGCACAGGTGTGTTCCAGCGCCCGCAGGGGACGCGTCCGGGTGCAGGGCGCCTCCGAGGTCGAATGGGTCGAATGGCGGGCCACGCCGTCCGACGTGTCCGGGTCGCTGCCGGCGTCAGGACGCCAGGCCGGGTGCAGGCCGGTTAGTTCCACTCCCAGAGTTCCCAGCGGGCGCCGCCGTCGGGGTCGACATCCCACTCGTACGCGACGGCCATGCCGTTGAGGGAGGACAGCGACGGGGCAGCCGATTCGAAGTAGACGACTCCCCGGAAGGAGAAGCCGCCGTCCGCAGTGGGGGAGCCGATCCCGGTGGCCCGGAACGTCGCCACCCCGTCGGCGGCCATGATCACGCCGGAGTTGGGGCATTCCCCGTAGAAGGAGCCGTCAGCCCGCATGCTGGCGGAGTAGGTGGCGGAACTGGTCACTTCGGCACCGGCGAGGGTTCCCGTCAGGCCGAACGCATTGGTCTCGAAGTTGGGTCGGCCGTCCAGGGCAGGCAGAACCTTCATGGAGGTGGACCCTGAAATGGACCCGAGGTGTTCGCCGAGCATCGTTTCTCTCCTTGCGGTGGAGTCGGTTGGGAGTGGCACCCTAGGTCAACACCTCCGGGTCAATCGCCCTGGGGCCGTCGACGAGACGCGTACCGGCCGGCCCGGAGGCACAGCCCGGGTTCTCGGACAAGAGGCCTGAGAGGTCAACCCGGGCGTCCCATCTTCCCGGAGCCACGGGGACTCCACCCCTGTGGAGTCCCTCCCGCGACGGCGCTCGAGGTGCCGGCGGCGACAGCCGCGACCAGGAGCGGCAGCCGGTACCCGCCGGTGGAGTCGTAGAGCACACCAGCACCGAGGGGTCCGACGAGGCCCGCGAGGCCCCAGGCGCTGAACACCCGCCCATAGGCGGACGGGTACCGGTCCTGCCCGAAGGCGCGAACGACTGCGACCGGATAGGCGGCGATGACGGCGCCGTACGCCAGGGCGACCACGGACAGGCCCAACAGCGACAGCGTTCCGGTGCGGGCGAGGGCCGTCACCGCCAGCGCCACGAGTGAGAGCAGCGGCAGTCCGACGAGGAATCCACGTATGCCGGAACGATCGACGGTCACGGCCACCCACACGCCCCCACAGGCGCTGGCCAGCCCGGCAACGGCCACCGTGGAGGACGCCAACCTCGCCGAGCCGCCGAAGTCCTCCACGATCGCGGCCGCGTGCCCGATGGCGGTCAGCCCCGCCAGGACGGCCAGCCCGTAGGCCAGCCACAACCGGCGAATCGGCAGCCTCGCGGGTACGTCGGGCAGCCCGGGGGACACGAGGGTCGCACGGGGGGTTCCGAGCAGCAGGCAGGTGGCCAACAATCCCGCCGTGCCGACCACGAAGGCCATCGACCGCAGCGCACCGGAAGCGCCGACGGCGTCGATACGGGGCCCCAGCCCCAGTCCGGCCAAAGCCGCCCCGAGGGCATACGCGGCGGTCACGAGGCCGAGCGACAGGCCCCGACGCCCCGGGTTGGCCTCAGACGCGTGCTGGAGGCTGAAGGCGTAGCCCATGCCGTTGGCGGCGCCGAAGAGGAGGCCGTAGCCGAACAGCAGCACGGGCAGGGAATCCGCACCAGCGGCCAGCAGGAGGCCCGCCACCGATCCGCCCGACGAGGCCGCGGCGATCATCGTCGGGGCGAGGCGACGGAACAACCCGTGGCTGCCGAGTACGGCGAGCGTCAGCGCCACGAGTGCCAGGGAATAGGCGGCGCTGACCGTCCCGCGTCCGACACCGAGCTCCTCCTCATAGGGCTCGATGAAGAGGCTCCAGGCATGGACCGTGCCCAGGGCACCACTGAGGAGGATGCACGCGAGCAGGGAACGCAGGGGTGCAGGCACCGCGTGGACCCTAGGGGGCGGAACGCCGGGGAAATGCCGGGGCCTTGCTACCATCCTGCCGCTGTGGGGCGATCTGGCAACGAAGCGTGGGTCAAGCCAGCCAAGTGGTCGGACCCGGCACTGAAGTTGTTCCCGTACCAGGTGGGGTTCACGGCGCCGCCGATGGACTTCGACGCCGCGCCGTCGGACTTCCTGCGGATCGCCCCGGAGGCGGTCGGCGTCCACGGCCGGCTGATGCACCTGCCCGGCTACGCCCACGAACTCGAGCAGCGGGCCTCCAACCTGCACCTGCTCGAGGAGGTCGTGCACTGCATGGCCAACAGCGGCGCCGACGCCGTCGGGCAGGTCGGCACCAACTGGGTGCACGCCGGCGGGACCGACTGCGGCGACATCCGCCGCTTCACCACCGAACTGAGCGAGCGCTACGAGACCCCGTTCCACATGGCCGGCCTCTGCCTCGTGCAGGCCTGCGAGGACCTCGGCGTCGACAAGGTGGCCCTCAACTCGGTCTACTTCTGGCCCGACTGGCGGGACGGTGTGGTGCGCTTCCTGCGCTCCGCCGGCCTCGACGTGGTCTGGTACGGCAACTTCGTCGACCAGGGCCTCTACGCCACCCAGGAGGAGGTCAACGACCGCACCTGGATCTTCCCCGGCGAGCTGGCGGCCGAGTCCATGCGGCGTACCGCCGACTCGGCCCCGGGCGCCGAGGTGATCCTCGTCAACGGTATGCCCAACTGGCGCCGACCCGACGGCCTGCCCGAGCGGACCGTCTCGCGGGCACGCGACCTCGAGGCCGACCTCGGCCTCCCCGTCGTGGCCGCCGACCTGGCCCTCTACTGGGCGATCTTCCGGAGCCTCGGCGTGGCGCCGACCGGGGAGCAGGGAACGCTCCTGTCGCGGCTCCAGGCCGATACCGGAAGCGGGGGCTGAGTCCGTGTTCCTCGTGCTCTGGGCGACGCCCCGTTCGACGTCCACGGCCTTCGAGTGGCTGATGCGCCAGCGCGGCGACTTCACCTGCTTCCACGAGCCCTGGAACGAGCTCTACTACTACGGCGAGGACCGCAGGTCGGACCGCGACGGCGACGTGGCGGCCCGACCCGGACACACCTACGCCGCCACCTGGGGCCAACTCGAGACGGCCGCCGGCCGTGGGTCCGTCTTCGTCAAGGACTTCGTGTACTCCGTCGAGCACGAACTCGAGGGTGAGGCCGGCGAGCGACGGATGGCCAGGATGACCCACACCTTCCTGGCGCGGGAACCCCGACGGGTGGTGCAGGGACTCGCCCGCCACTGGCCCGACTGCACCTTCGAGGAGGTCGGCTTCGCCTCCCTGCACCGGCTCTTCGAGCGGGTCGCCGAGCGGGACGGCGTGGCCCCGCCGGTGATGTCCTCAGACGACCTGCTCGACGACCCGGCCGGCACCGTCCGGGCCTACTGCAGGGCCGTCGGCATCGACTTCCTCCCCGGGTCCCTGGAGTGGGAGGCGGGGGACCGTTCCGAGGTCAGCTGGTACGGCGAGGGAACGGGCCCCTGGCACGACTCGCTGCGCCAGAGCACCGGCATCACCCGCCCCACCACCGAATACCCGCCGCTCGAGGACAACCCCAGGTTGCTCGAATTCCACGAGCGCAGCCTGCCCCACTACGAGGCGCTCCTGGCACACGCACTCGCCCCGGCCGAGGGCTCAGCGGCATGAAGGCCGGACGGGCCGGCGTCCCCTTCCCCGCAGGGCAGCCGCCGGGCCACGAGTGGCTGCCGGACGAGCCGGCCTTCGATCCGGACGTCCACCTGGCGCTCGGCGACCTGCCGGCGACACGGTCCCTCGAGGAGTTCGGCTACACCGCCGAGGAGGTCGGGCCGACGGCGACGTCCGTGGCCGTTTCCGAGCCGTTCCGGGTCCTCTCCGCCGAAGGGGCCGAGGTGCTGCTGGCGTCGAGCCGTCGACTCCGGGCCTTCGCTCGACGCGCCGGCAACCGCATCGAGCAGACGGTGCGCGGCGGGTGCTACCGGTCGCGCTTCCTGCGCGACCTCTGCCTGAGCCCGGAGGTCACCGGGGTGATGTCGGCCATCTACGGGATCGACGTCGCACCCCACACCATGCCGGTCCACCTCGGGCACCTCAACTACGAGCCCACCGACATCGCCGAGGCGGTCGACAAGTGGCACCACGACACCCTCGCGCTGGATTACGTGATGCTCGTCAGCGATCCCTCGACCCTGCCCGGCGGCCGCTTCGAGTACTTCGTGGGCACCAAGGAGGAGGCCGCAGAACTGGCGGCCCGGGGTGAGCGGCCGCCGGCCGGCCGCGTGGTCGCCCCCGACTTCCCCGGGCCGGGGTGGGCGATCGCCCTGCACGGGAACATGGTCGTCCACCGGGGGGCGCCGCTGACCGCCCCGGCCGAGCGGATCAGCATGGTCAACGGCTACGTGGCGATGGACCGCAGCCGTGACGACCAGTCCCGCTCCCGCGACCTGATCGGCATCGACGACGACGCCGTCCTCTACGCCGAATGGGCGCGCCACGCCGCCTGGCGGGCGACGGGTCGCCTCGAGGACCTCCTCGACGAGCTCGACTTCGGGGTGGGACCCGAGGAGGCGTCGGCGAGACTGGAAGCCGCCGTCGAGGACGTCACACGGGCCGTGGCGGACATGCGGGCCGGGTCCCGCGAGGCGGAGCACTACGAGCAGCACGAACAGGAGACGGGCCGATGACGACCCTCACCCCCGAACAGGTGGAGCTCTTCCTGCGGGACGGATACCTCGTCCTCGGGGACGTCCTCTCCGACGAGGACCTCGAACGCCTGCGTGGCGACTTCGCCGGCTGGGTCGAGGAGAGCCGCCAGCACGACGCCGCCTACGGTCTGACCTTCGACGGGCGGCCCCGCTTCGACATCGAGCCGGGGCACAGCGCCGAGCGTCCGGCGCTGCGACGGGTCGCCTCGCCGACGGAGATCTCGGCGGCCTACCTGGACGTGATGCGGGACAGTCCGGCGGTGGATGCCACGGCGGAGCTCATCGGGCCGAACCTGGAGTTCAACCACTCGAAGGTCAACTCCAAGCAGCCCGGCGCCGCCACCGAGGTCCGCTTCCACCAGGACATCTGCTTCGAGGCCCACACCAACGACTCGATGCTGGCGGTCCTCTACTTCCTCGACGACGTGACGCTCGAGAACGGACCCCTCGAGGTCGTCCCCGGATCGCACCGGGGACCGCTGTACGACCACTGGCAGGACGGGGTCTTCACCGGGATCGTGGCACCAGAGGTCGAGGTGCGTGCCGGGACCGAGGCGGTGCCCTGCACGGGTCCCGCCGGCACGGCCTGCCTGATGCACGGGCGCCTGCTCCACGGCTCGGCGCCGAACCTCTCCGACCGGCCCCGCACCCTCTTCATCAGCGCCTACCGGGCCGAGGACTGCTACCCGCTCGAGACCAGCCACGTCCCCTCCGAGCACGAGGGCGAGCTGGTCCGCGGCGAGCGGACCAACCGGGTGCGCTGCTCAGACATGGAACTGGCCTTCTCCGAGGTGCCCACGGGCGCCTCCTTCTTCGAACAGCAGGCGCAGGCGACGCCGGGGATGATGTGACCAGCGCACGGGAGGTACAGCGCCTCGACTTCACGACCGACGCCGGGCAGGGTCCACGTGCACTGCTGGGCCTGATCGTCCTCGAGACCGACCGCACGGTCGAGGCCGAGTTCCGGGCCCTGTACCGGGACGGCGGCCTCGACGGCGTCGCCCACCACGCGTCGCGGATCCCGATGGAGGCGACCGTCACGGCCGAGACGCTGGCCGCCATGGAGGAGCGCCTTCCCGTGGCCGCCGGGCTGCTGCCACCGGCGTTCGGATTCGACGCCATCGGCTATGCCTGCACCTCCGGGGCGACGCTCATCGGCGAGGAGCGGGTGGCGGAACTCGTCGGCGCCCACCATCCGGGAGTGCCGTGCACGAATCCGCTCACCGCCGCCGTCGCCGCCTTCCGGGCCGTCGACGCGGGGACGATCGCCCTCATCACGCCGTACAACGCCGACGTCACCCGCCGGATGGCTGCGCTCTACGAGGAGCGGGGGATCGCCGTGACCTCGATCGCCTCGTTCCTCGAGGAGGACGACGACCTCGTTGGCCGCATCGACGAGGCGTCGGTGGCCGAGGCGGTACGGACGGTCGCCGGCGAATCGGACGCCGACGCCGTGTTCGTCTCGTGCACCAGCCTCCGGGCGTTCGGCGTCATCGACGACCTCGAGGCCGAGGTCGGGCGACCGGTCGTCTCGAGCAACCAGGCCCTGTCCTGGCACCTGCTCCGACTGGCCGGCCTCGAAGGTGAACTGCCCGGTCCGGGCCGCCTGTTCCGGCACGGACTGCCGTCATGAGCACCGGCCCTCCCCGCGGCTTCGCGGTCGCCGAGTACGAACGTCGTGCCACTACCGCCCAGGCGATGCTCGCCGAACGCGGCCTCGACGCCCTCCTCGTCTGCACCGAGCCCGAGGTCCGCTACTTCACCGGGTTCTTCACGCCGTTCTGGCAGAGCCCGACCCGCCCCTGGTTCGTGCTCCTGCCACGGGAGGGGCGGCCGGTCGCCGTCATCCCGGGGATCGGCGAGCCGGCCATGCGGGAGACCTGGGTGGAGGACATCCGCACCTGGCCGGCGCCCCGGCCCGCCGACGACGGGATCTCGCTGCTGGCGACGGCGATCCACGAGGTCGCCGGACGCAAGGGTCGCGTGGGGGTGCCGATGGGGCACGAGACCCACCTCCGGATGCCGCTGGCCGACTGGGCGGCCCTGCAGGGAGCCACGCCGGGGATCGCCTTCGAGGACGCCACGTCGATCGTGCGTGGACTCCGCATGGTCAAGTCCGAGGCCGAGATCGCCAAGGTGGCGCACGTCTGCGGGATCGTCGCGGACGCCTTCGAGGGCCTGCCCCAACTGCTGTCGGCGGGGATGACCGAGCGCGGGGCCTTCCGGGCCTTCCGCATCGACCTGCTCGAACGCGGCGCCGACGACGTGCCCTACCTGGTCGGCGCCAGCGGCCCCGGCTTCGCCGACGTCATCAAGCAGCCGTCCGACCGGGTCATCGAGGAGGGCGACCTCCTCATGTTCGACACCGGCACCCTCTTCGACGGCTACTCCAGCGACTTCGACCGCTACCACGCCTTCGGCCGGGCCGACGATGGCGCCTGCCGGGCCCACGAGGTGGTCTGGGACGCCACCGAGGCCGGACTGGCCATGCTGCGCCCCGGCGTCACGACTTCGGACCTGTGGGCGGCCATGGCGGCGGTCCTCGACGAGGGCGGCTCGCTGGGCAACGACGTGGGCCGTCTGGGACACGGGCTCGGCATGCAGGTCACCGAGTGGCCGTCGAACACCCGCGACGACGGCACCGAGATCCTCGAGGGCATGGTCCTCACGCTCGAGCCCGGCCTCACCTGGGCTCCGGGCTGCATGATGCTCCACGAGGAGAACGTGGTGGTCCGCGCCGACGGACCCGAACTGCTGTCCCGCCGGGCTCCGCGGGACCTCCCCGTCATCACCTGAGGCCGAGTCCCCCTCCTGCTCCTCGCCGCGAACGACGAGGTCGGACGAACCACTACGGCCTCGGCGCCTCGGCGCCTCGGCGCCTCGGAGTCGCTGGTGGCGTCGGGCGACGGCGAGGACGAGGTGGGGGGTGGCGATGCTCTCGGGTGTTCCGGCCGGCTACCGGCTGCACGTGCTGCCCGGGGACAGCGAGGCCTGTCGCTGAGGTTGGCCGTCGCACGGCCCTCCACGGGCCGCTGCTAGCGTGCGCGCCGCGCAGCGTCCGCTGCGAGGTAAAACGCGAGCCGAGGCTTGCCGGTACGCCTGGAGGCGCCGTCCTGGAAGAGGCGACCGTGTCCCGGGGCGGCTACCAGCCGCCCGACCCGATCGAGGCGCCACCGCTCTACGACTGGCCGCCGCGTCCGCTCGCCACGCTGCGCTGGATCGCCACCGGACTGCTGTTCCCGTGGGGGCTCTTCTTCATCGGCCTGGCCGCCGTCTCGTGGGCCTGGCTGACTCCGGGAGTCGACACCATGCGCTCGCTGTCGCCCGGCTGGATGGTCCTCGTCTGGCTCCGCAACGCCCTGTTTCTCACCGCCGTGGCGGGCACGCTCCACTGGTGGCTTTACATCCGCCGCGCCCAGGGCGGCGACTACAAGTTCAACGCCCGCTGGCTGGCCACCGACAGCCGCAAGTTCCTGTGGGGCAACCAGGCTCGTGACAACGTGTTCTGGAGCATCGCCAGCGGCGTCACGGTCTGGAGCCTCTACGAGTCCCTGACCCTCTGGGCCTGGGTCAACGGGCACATCCCGGGTCGGGAGTGGGGCGACTCGCCCGTGTACCTGGCGGCGATGCTCGTCGTGGTGTTCTTCTGGGGAACGGCGCACTTCTACGCGAACCACCGGCTGCTGCACTGGGACCCCCTCTACTTCGCGGCCCACGAACTCCACCACCGCAACGCCAACACCGGCCCGTGGACCGGGATCTCGATGCACCCCATCGAGCACGTCGTCTACTTCTCGGTGTTCCTGTTCTGGTGGGTGGTGCCGGCCCATCCGGTCGTGTTCATGGTGACCGGCTTCTTCAACGGCATCAGCCCATCCGCGACGCACTCCGGCTTCGACGAACTCGTCCTCGGTGGCCGGTTCCGCCTGACCGCCGGCGATCAGTTCCACCACCTGCACCACCGCTACTTCGAGGTCAACTACGGCAACACCCCCACGCCGATCGACAAGCTGTTCGACACCTGGCACGACGGCACGCCCGAGGCCCACGAGCGCTTCAGGGACCGTCGCCGGGCCGGGAACGCCGGGAGACGCGCCCGATGACCCGCCCCTCGACCGCCGACCTGGCCGACGTCGGCGCCGGTTGGGACCCCGATCCGCGGGCGTCCTCCTCGCTGGGCGCCGCCGCCTACGTCGACCCGGCCTGGCAGGACCTCGAACGGGACGCCGTGTTCGCGAACTCGTGGCAGTGGGTGTGCCACCTCGAGGCGGTCCGGTCGCCCGGTGACTACGTGGCGACGACCGTCGCCGGTCAGCCCGTGGCGGTGGTCCGTGACGGGTCGGGGGACCTAAGGGCCTTCTCCAACGTGTGCCGGCATCGCGCCCACGAGGTCCTGAGCGGTGCCGGCAACACCCGGCTGATCACCTGCCCGTACCACGCCTGGGTTTACGACCTCGACGGCACCCTGCGTGGGGCTCCGCACACCGGCGACCTGCTGGGCTTCGAGCCTGCCGGCATCTGCCTGCCGGCCGTGCGCGTCGAGGAGTTCTCGGGGTTCGCCTGGGTGAACCTGGATCCGGACGCCGGCTCCCTCGCTGGCTCCACCGGCGTCCTCGGCGATGAACTCGCCCGCTGGGCGCCCGACGTCGACGGCCTGACGCACGCCCACCGCCTGACCTACCGCATCGCCTCGGACTGGAAGAACGTCGTCGACAACTTCCTCGAGTGCTACCACTGCCCGGTAGCCCACAAGGACTTCTGCACCCTCGTCGACATGCCCACCTACGAGGTCGGCACCGACGGCACCTGGTCCTGGCAGTACGCCGAGGCCGGCAAGGAGGCGAACGCCGCCTACGACGTGGCCGATGCCACCGTCAGGATGCAGACGGTGTGGTGGCTGTGGCCCAACACCTGCCTGCTGCGGTTCCCCGGACGGGGCAACTTCATGGTCCTCCAGATCCTGCCCGACGGCCCCGGCCGCACCTACGAGACCCTCGACGTCTACCTGGAGTCGCCCGAGCCCAACGAGGCCGAGTGGGAGGCCATCCGCTTCCTCGACGAGGTGCTCCAGGTCGAGGACATCGCCATCGTCGAGAGCATCCAGCGTGGCATGGCCACACCGGGCTTCGACCACGGCCGCATCGTGGTCGAAGAAGGTCGGACCGGGCGCAGCGAGCACGCCGTCCACCACTTCCACGGCCTGCTGCTCGAGGCCTACGGCCGGGCCCTCACGGCCACGGGTGGCGGCGGCTAGCGTCACCGCACCGGAGCCACTCGGAGGACCCCGTGAAGTTCGGCTACTTCCTGAACCAGAACGACCTAGGCCTCGCCAAGCCCTTCCACCAGGTGGTGGAGGAGGGGCGCCAGATCGCCCGGCACTGCGACCGCACCGGCTGGGACACGATCTGGACGACCGAGCACCACTACGGGCACGAGGGCCTCGAGGTGTGCCCGAACCCCGTCCTGATGTGCGCCGACCTGGCCGCCCACACGGAGCGGATCCGGGTGGGGCAGGCCGCCAACATCATCACCTTCCGGCACCCCGTGCAGTTGGCCGAGGACCTGGCGGTGCTGGACCACCTCAGCGGCGGCCGCCTCGAGGTGGGCGTCGGGCGCGGCGTGTACCCCCGGGAGACCATGAACATGAACCCGGTGGCCGACGTGCGCACCCCGGAGGTCAACCGCCGGCTCTTCGCCGAGACCCTCGAGGTGATGCGTCGGGCCTGGACCGACGAGTTCTTCTCGTTCGAGGGCGAGTTCTTCACCTTCCCCTACCCGGGCATCTCCTTCCACCACGCCATGAGCCCGCCGCGGGCCGAGAACACCGACCCGGAGACCGGCGAGATCACGGCGCTGGCGGTGGTCCCCAAGCCGCTGCAGTCGCCGCACCCGCCGCTGTGGCAGGTCGTGGACACGCCGCCCTCCATCGACTTCTCGGCCCGCAACGGCCTCAACGCCATGTTCTGGATCCCGCCGACCGACTCCCTGGTGCCCCGCTTCGAGGCGTACCGGGACGCCGCCTCCGAGGCCCGTGGCGAGGAGGTGGCCATGGGGGAGGGGATCGCGGTCGTTCGCGACCTGTTCGTCACCGAGACCATGGCCGAGGCCGAGCGCCTCGGCGGCGACGGCATGGTCCGCTACATGCAGTGGGTCTGCGAGTTCCGGGGCCTCGGCAACCACCGCTTCCCCGGCGAGGAACTCCCCGAGACCGCGGGAAAGCTCGACCTGTTGAGCTACGAGTGGCTGCACCCCCGCAACATGCTGTTCGGGACCCCCGAGTACGTGGCCGAGAAGATCCACGAGATGCGCCAGAAGCTGAACCTGCAGCACCTGATCCTGTGGTCCAGCTTCCCGGGCGTCGAGCACGAGGCCGCCATGGCCAGCGTCGAGCTGTTCACCGAGCAGGTGATGCCGCTCTTCGTCGAATCCGACGAATCCCGGGAGGAGCACGTCGCATGAGCTCGCTCGAACTGCGCAAGTTGGTGACCCACAGCGAGGAGGTCCACCGCGAGGGCGGCCGAGCCGCCGAGCCGCCCCTGAAACTCCACGGCGTCGCCGTCGTCATCACCAACCCCTGGGCCGGCCCGGACTTCACCGAGGACCTCCGGCCGCTGATCCTGGAGGTCGCCCCCGAGCTCGGGGAGATCTTGGTGCCCCGTCTGGTCGACCTGGCCGGTGGCGGCGAGGCGGTCGAGGCCTACGGCAAGGCCAGCATGGTCGGTACCTCCGGGGAGGTCGAACACGGTTCAGCGCTCATCCACACGCTGCGCTTCGGCAACGTGTTCCGCGACGCCGTGGGCGGCACCGCCTACCTGTCGTTCACCAACTCCCGGGGCGGCCCCGGGGCTACGGTGTCGATCCCGATGATGCACAAGGTCGACCCCGGTTGGCGCTCCCACTACCTCACCCTCGAGATGACCGTGGCGGACGCGCCCGCCCCGGACGAGATCGTCGTCGCCATCGGCGCCTCGGTCGGAGGACGGCCCCACCACCGGATCGGCAATCGCTACTCCGACATGGAGGAGATGGGGCTCACCGAGGGGTGAGGAGCGGCGCCGAGGGTCCGGGGGAAGTCAGGTGACCGTCGAGTCCCGTGTTCGCCTCGAGGGCGGCGGAGGGCGGACGCCGCTCGTGCTGGTCCACGGCGTCGGCCTCGACCTCGAAATGTGGGGAGCTGTCCTCGGGCGGCTATCCGCCGACCGGCTCGTGGTCCGGTACGACCTGCTGGGCCACGGTGGCACGCCCGACCCCTCCGGAGACCGCACGATCGAGGACTTCGTGGCGCAACTGCTCGATCTCGTCGACGACCTCGGCATCGGGCCACCGGACCTTGCCGGCCTGTCGTTGGGTGGCATGGTCGCCCTCGGCGCGGCCGCACGGCACCCGGAGGCCTTCCGCCGGCTCGCCCTGCTCAACACCGTCTTCGAGCGGGCACCCGCACAGGTGGCGGCCGCACGGGACCGCCTCGCGCTCACCGAGGCCGAGGGGATGGCGCCGGTCGCCGACCTGGCCATCGACCGGTGGTTCACCGCCGACTGGCAGGCCGCCAACCCCGACGAGGCCGACGGCGTCCGGGAACGACTCCTGGCCAACGACGTCGACGCCTACCTGAAGGCCTACCGGGTGTTCGTGGAGGGCGACCCGCTGATGCCGGAGGGCGCCGCCCTCGTGACCGCGCCAACCCTCGCCATGACCGGCGAACTCGACCCGGGCTCCACCCCGGGCATGAGCCGGGCCTTGGCAGCGGCCCTCCCCGCGGGGCAGGCTCTGGTCCTGCCCGGCCTCCACCACCTCCCACCCATCGAGGCACCCGACGAGTTCGTCGGGCCCCTCCTGCACTTCCTCGACGAGGAGCAGCCATGACCGACCTGAACACCGCGAACACCGACTACCTCATGTACATCGACGGCGAGTTCTGCGAGGCCTCCGAGGGTGGACGCTTCGAATCTGTCAACCCAGCCACCGGGCTGGCGTGGGCCACGGCGCCGGCCGCGACCGAGGAGGACGTCGACCGGGCCGTGCGGGCCGCCCACCGGGCGCTCCGGGAGGGTCCCTGGCCGGCCATGACCGCCACCCAGCGTGGGAAGCTGCTCTTCCGACTGGCCGACCTCATGGAGGAGCACAGCGAGCTGCTGGGCTCCGTGGAGACGACTGACAGCGGCAAGCTGGCCGTCGAGACCCGTGGGCAGTCGGCCTACGTGGCCGAGTACTACCGCTACTACGGCGGGCTGGCCGACAAGATCCAGGGCGCCACCCTGCCGATGGACAAGCCGGACCTGCACGTGTACACGCTGCGGGAGCCCATCGGGGTGGTCGCCGGGGTCGTGCCGTGGAATGCCGAGATGCTCCTCACCGGCACCAAGGCGGCGCCGGCCCTCGCCGCCGGCAACACCGTCGTGATCAAGTCCTCGGAGCACGCCCCGGCGCCCGTCCTCGAGTTCGCCCGCCTCGTCGAAGAGGCGGGGTTCCCGCCCGGGGTGTTCAACCTGGTCACCGGGTTCGGCGAGCCCTGCGGGCGAGCCCTCACCAGCCACCCCCTCGTCAGTCGGGTCTCGTTCACCGGCGGGACGGAGGCGGCCCGCCACGTCGTCGCCAACACCGCCAACAACTTCGCCCACCTGTCCCTGGAGTTGGGCGGGAAGTCACCGATCCTGATCTTCGACGATGCCGACCTGGAGGGCGCTGTGAACGGCGCCGTGGCCGGCAACTTTGGCGCCAGCGGCCAGAGCTGCGTCGCCGGTTCCCGGGTCTTCGTCCAGTCGGGCATCTACGCCGACTTCATCGACGCCGTGGTACAGCGGGCCGAACAGGTCCGCATCGGCGACCCGCTCGAGGCCGACACGCAGATGGGCCCGCTGGCCACGCAGGCACAGCGGGACCGGGCCGAGGAGGTCGTGGCCGAGTCGGTTGCCCAGGGGGCCACGCTGCACACCGGTGGGGGCCGGCCGCCAGGCCTCGAGGCCGGCTGGTACTTCCAGCCCACGCTTCTGGGCTGCCCGGACCAGTCGATCCGCAGCACGCAGGTCGAGCTGTTCGCCCCGGTCATGTCGGCGCTCAAGTTCGAGACCGAGGAGGAGGGCATCGCCCTCGCCAACGACACGGTGTTCGGCCTCGGCGCTGGGGTGTTCACCGAGAACCTGGCCCGGGCCCACCGCGTGGCTGCCGCCGTCCACTCCGGGATCGTCTGGATCAACACCTACCGGGCGATCTCGCCGATCTCGCCGTTCGGGGGCTATGGCCAGAGCGGCTACGGCCGGGAGGCCGGCCTGGACGTCATCCAGGAGTTCACCCGCACCAAGGCGGTCTGGGTCAACACGTCCTCGGCGCCGATGGCGAACCCGTTCGTGATGCGCTGAGCGAGCCCGCGTTCACCGGACCGCCGGCGGCGTGGGATCGTTGGCCATGGCTGAGAGCGACTTCCGGGGCACGATCCGCCGGCTGACCAGTGAGTCCGAGCCGTGGTGGCCCGACCCGGTGCTCCCGCCGGCAGGCACGCCAAACGTGGTGGTCATCCTGCTGGACGACACGGGCTTCGGGCATCTGGGCTGCTTCGGCGGCCTCGTCGACACCCCCAACTTCGACCGGCTGGCCGCACGCGGGCTGCGCTACAGCAACTTCCACACGACGGCCCTGTGCTCACCGACCCGGGCGTGCCTCCTGACCGGCCGAAACCACCACTCGGTCGGAATGCGCGCCCTGTCGAACTTCGACACCGGCTTCCCGAACATGCGCGGCCGCATCGCGGCCAGCGCCGGGACCCTCGCCGAGGTACTCCACGAGGAGGGGTTCGCCACCTTCGCGGTGGGGAAGTGGCACCTGACGCCGATGCGGGAGGCCTCGGCCGCCGGACCGTTCACGGACTGGCCGCTCCAGAAGGGCTTCGACCGCTTCTACGGCTTCATGCAGGGCGAGACTGACCAGTTCCACCCGGAACTCTCGGAGGACAACCGCCCTGCCCCGGTGGCGCGCACTCCCGGGGAGAGATACCACGTCAGCGAGGACCTCGTCGACCAGGCCATCGGCATGGTCCGCACCAAGGCATCCCTGGTGCCCGAGCGGCCCTTCTTCCTGTACCTGGCGTTCGGGGCCACGCACGCACCCCACCAGGCACCCGACGCCTACCTGGAGAAGTGGCGGGGCCGCTTCGACGACGGCTGGGACGCCTGCAGGCAGCGGGTCTACGAGCGCCAACTCGAGATGGGCGTCATCCCGCCCGGCACCCAGCTGGCCCCCCGGAACCCCGGGGTCCGTCCCTGGGAGGAGCTCGACGGCGACGAGCAGCGGGTGGCCTGCCGCCTCCAGGAGGCCTTCGCCGCCATGCTGGACCACACCGACGCCCAGGTGGGCCGCCTCCTCGACGAACTCGACCACCTGGGGCTGGCGGACGACACCATCGTGGTGGCGCTCAGCGACAACGGCGCCTCCCGGGAGGGCTTCGAGACCGGCATCGTCGACACCTTCCGGTACTTCAACAACATCCCGCAGCCCATCGACGAGATGGTGGAGCGGATCGACGACATCGGCACCCGGCGCAGCAACACCAACTACCCGCGTGGCTGGGCGCAGGTCGGCAACACCCCGGGGCGCTGGTACAAGTCGCACACGCACGCCGGCGGCGTCCGGGACCCGCTGATCGTCTCGTGGCCAGGCGGCATCGACGCCACGGTCCACGGCCAGGTCCGGACGCAGTTCCACCACGTCATCGACCTGGCGCCGACCATCCTCGAGGTCCTCGGCGTCGAGGCGCCGGCGTCGATCAAGGGCATCGGACAGCAACCCATCGAGGGCACCAGCCTGGCCTACACGTTCGGACCGGACGCCGCCGACGCCGCGGCGGTCCCCACCCGGAAGACGGCGCAGTACTTCGAGATGCAGGGCAACCGGGCCATATGGGCCGACGGCTGGAAGGCGGTCTCGAAGCACGAGCACGATCCGCTCCACAGCTTCGAGGACGGCCTCGAGGAGGGCAACTGGGAACTGTTCCACCTCGACGAGGACTTCTCCGAGTCTCGCGACCTGGCGGCCACTGAACCGGAGCGGCTGCGGGCCATGATCGACCTGTTCTGGTCCGAGGCGGAGAGGTACGACGTCCTGCCGATCATGGACCGCGCCGGCAACCTCTTCGCCGGCCACGCCACGGCCGGCACGCCGGCCAGCCGCAGCAGCTTCACCTACCACCCGCCGCTGGCCCGCGTCCCGCCCGAGGGGGCGCCACCCTTCGGATCCCGCAACTGGACGATGCGATTCGAGGTCGACCGACCGCAGGGGGACGAGGTTGGCGTGCTCCTCGCCTTCGGGACCTTCAACAACGGGCTGGTCGTGTACGTGGACGCCGAGGGCCACCTCGTCTACGACCACAACGCCTTCACGACCCACACCGTTCTGCGGTCGGAGGACGCGGTGCCGGCGGGCTCCAGCGTCCTGGAGGTGCAGCAGCAGCGGATCCGGAGAGGGCCGGGCCGGGCCTGGCTGCTCGTCGACGGCGTCCCGTCCGCCGAGGCCGACATCCCGCTGATCCCGACCATGATCTCGCCGGTCGGCATGGACCTCGGCCACAACCCGACGGGCATCTCCGACGCCTACGAGGCCCCCTTCGCGTTCAGCGGCCGTCTGGAACGGGTCACGATCCGGACCGATCGGACGTTCCGACCCGACGAGGAGGTCGCCTTCGCCGTCGAGGCGGCGTTCGCAACCGACTGAAGGGCGTCTCAGCCCTCGCCCAGTACCCGCTCACGCGTCGGGACCCGCCATCCGACGTAGCCGATGCCGACCAGTCCCACGGCAACGACCAGGAGGCGCACCCAGAGGGGGTCGATGAAGATCCCGGCGCTGGTACCACAGGCCAGCGTGATCATCCCGATGGCCCAGGCCTTGGCGCGGCGGGGCATGCCGAGCCCGGCGCGGTGGTCCCGCACGGTCTGCCCCACCCGGGGCAGGTCGAGTACCCACTGCTCCAGCCGGGGCGAGCAGCGGGCGAAGCAGCCTGCCGCGATGATCAGGAAGATCGTCGTCGGCAGGCCGGGGATGACCACGCCCAGCAGGCCGAGGCCGAGCGAGAGCAGGCCGACGAGCAGCCACAGCAGCCGGGCCGGGCCGGAACTGAGTCGGGGAGCCGAGGCGGGGTCGTCCATGTCGCAGGAGGCTAGACGTTCCTACCAGACGGCGACGGGATCGAGGTCGGCGACCTCGCGCATCCGGGCGTAGCGGGCGGCGAAGTCGGGGTGGCGGCGTCGTCGGCCGTCCTGCGCCGGAGGCGTCGCCGCTGTCCCATCGATGTCGAATCGCTGCTCCAGGAGGGCCACCCAGTGGGACCGCAACTCGGCGAGCGCACTCGTGGCGACGCCGGCCGCCC
>DEAL01000015.1:28799-53572 GCA_002346745.1 Candidatus Neomicrothrix sp. UBA2983
GTGGCGACGCCGGCCGCCACGAGCGCGTCTTCGCCGTCGGTCGGTTCGAAGATCCCGAGTCCCAGGGGGAGGAGGCGCTCGACGGCGGCCAGGAGCCGGCCGCTGCTCTCCGGCTCGGACAGGAGGGCGTCGAGGAGGGCGTCGGCGTGGCGGCGGTGGAATGTCTCCTCGCGGAGGACACGGTCGACGAGGCCGGCCACCTCCGGCACGGAGGAGTCGGCCAGTGCCTGCCATCGGAGTTCCTCGGCGGTGTCGTGCATCCAGTGTCGGACCAGTGCCTCGTCCCACCCGGCGGTGTCGCATTCCACGAGGTGGCACGAACGGTATTCGTCGTCGGCGCGTCCGATCGCCAGGCTGTCGAGGTCCTGGTCGCCGTCTCCCGCGAGCAGGGCGTACAGGGCGGCGGCGTGCCCGAGTTCGTCCTGGCCGATGCTGGCGAAGGCCATGTCCTCCTCGAGGAAGGGGGCGACACCGATCCACTCGGTGTGCTGCTGTCCCATGAGGTGGTCGTCGTCGGCGAGGGCCAGGAGGTACTCGCGGAACTCGGGGGCCTCGAGGGTCACGCCGCTCATGCGTTCTCCTCCCGGAGCCGCTGCCGGCGCTCGGCGACCCGGCTCCCGTCGTTGTGCCGGTGTGGCTTGTCGGCGTTGGGGGCCACGAACTCGCCGTCGCCAACCACGAGGTTGTCGCGGTCGACGAGCCACAAGCGGTCGCCCTCGGCCCGGCGGGCGTAGTTCTCCCGAGCGAGGACCAGTGCCAACTCGTCGTCGGCGGCCTCGATGCTCCCGGCGTGGCGGAACTCGTCCCGGCCGGGGCGCTTCAGGAAGACCTCGTAGATGCGCATGGCTCCGAACCCCTCCCTAGCCCCGCAGGACCTCGACGACCTCGCCGCAGGAGGTGCAACGGTGCACGGCGCGGCAGCGGCTGGGGCCGAACGCCGAGTGCTCGTCGGCGCGGCCGCCGCAGCGGGGACAGGCGACCCGTGGCGTGATGGCGACGGCGACCGTGAAGTGGGCGGCGAGGCGGTCCCGTGCGGCGGGTGCCACCCGCTCGACGGTCCAGGCCGGTCCCGGTAGCCATGCGACCTCGACAGAGGTGACGCCCTCGACCTCACCGACGGCGGCCTGCACCTCGTCGGCGATCACGGCGAGGGCCGGACACCCCGAGAAGGTCGGGATCAGGCCGACCTCGACGTGGCCGTGGTCGACCCGGACCTGCTCGAGCAGGCCCAGGTCCACGATCGAGACGCCCGGGTACTCGGGGTCGTCCACGCCGGCGACGGCCGACCGGACTGCTTCCTCGAGGGTCGGCAGGGCGATGCTCATGCCGCCTCCCGCTGTTCGGCCACCCGGTCGAGGGCCTCGCGAACCCAGCGGGTTTCGGACCAGTTGGCGGCTGCCTCGCCGATCCGGCGGGCGGAGTCGGGACCGCCCTGACGCAGCGTGCGCTTCAGCGGCTCCCAGTCGATCTCGCCGATGGACCAGCGTCCGGCCTCCTCGTCCCAGGCCAGGTCGGGGTCGGGGATCGTGAAGCCGTACCCATGGAGGAGTGGGACGAACTTCTGGACCCAGCGGTCGCGGAGTACCTCGTTGCGCTCCGACTTGATGTGCCAGCGCATCAGCACGTCGTCGGGCTTCGAGTCGGGGCCGAAGAGCTGCATGGCGGGCCACCACCAGCGGTCGAGGGAGTCCTGGAACATGGCCCGCTGGAACTCGGTGCCCTCGGCGACTCGTAGGACCCGTTCCTCGCCGAACCGCATGTGGAAGCCCTCCTCGGTGATGATCCGCTTCAGGATCCGCCGGTACGGGCCGTAGGAGCAGTTCTTGAAGACCGCCTGCTGGGTGGCGAGCGCCGCGGCGTCCACCAGGAAGGCGATGGCGATCTGGTCGCCCCAGGTGACCGCCCGGTAGTGGAACACGTTGTGGAAGCGGCTCTTCCCGGCGAAAAGGTCCTCGAGCATCTCCGCCCGGGTCTTGACGCCCAGGTCGGCGGCGACCATGTAGAGGAGGTGCCCGTGGCCGATCTCGTCCTGCGTCTTGGCGAGGACCGCCATCTTGTGGCGCAGTCCCGGGGTTCTCGGGATCCAGTCCCGCTCGGTGAGGCCGCCCATCAGCTCGCTGTTGGCGTGCATCTCGATGAAGCGGAACACCTCCTGGCGGTAGGCATCAGGCATGTCGTCGTCGGCCTCGACGATGCCGCCTTTGTCGAGGAAGGCCTCGAAGTCGGACAGGTCGGTCCAGCGGCGTCGCATCAGGAGTCTCCGTTCTGGGGGGTCCGGGCGGCGCGCGTCACTCGGCCCCGTTCACGCCGGACCGGTTGGCGACCATGGTGAGCACGTCGTAGGCGGCGACCACGTCGCCGTCCTGGTTCACGACCTCGCTGTCCCAGGCCACCTCGCCGTAGCCGGTGCCGGCGCGGAGGGTCTTGCGGCGGCAGGTCAGGTGGCACGTGAGCGTGTCGCCCGGGTAGGTCGGCTTGGCGAACCGGAGGCGGTCGATGCCGTAGTTGGCGAGGACCGGTCCGGGGTCGGGCCAGACGAACAGCCCGGCCGCCAGGGCCACGACGAGGTAGCCGTGGGCGACCCGGCCACCGAAGATGGGGCTGGCGGCGGCGGCCTCCTCGTCCATGTGGGCGTAGAAGTGGTCGCCGGTGAGGTCGGCGAAGGCCTCGATGTCTTCGAGGGTGACGGTTCGGGAGGCCGTGGTGATGGCGTCGCCGACTTCGAGGTCGTCGAAGGTGAGGGTGAAGGGGTGGCCCTTGTCGGCGGTGCGGGAGGCGCCCGGCTGCCAGGTGCTGAGGATCCGGGAGATCGAGTCCGGGGACCCCTGGACGGCCGTGCGCTGGAGGTAGGGGCGAAGCGAGCGGAGTCCGCCCAACTCCTCGCCGCCGCCGGCCCGGCCGGGGCCGCCGTGGAGGAGTTGGGGGAGTGGCGAGCCGTGGCCGGTGTGGGCGTCGCCGATGGAGGCGTCGACCACGAGGATCCGGCCGTGGTGGGCGGCGATGCCCAGTGCCAGGTGTGCCGCCTCCCCGGGGTCGGAGCCGAAGATCGAGGCCACGAGGCTGCCGCGCCCGAGGGCGGCGAGGTCCACGGCTTCGTCGAGGTCGGTGTAGGGGATGACCGTGGCGACGGGGCCGAGGGCCTCGACGTCGTGGACGGCGGTGGCGCGTGCATCGTCGGCACGGAGGAGTGTGGGGGCGAGGAAGGCGCCCCGTTCCGGGTCGACCTCGTGGAAGGGGGAGCGGTCACGAAGCACGGTGGAGGCCTCGCCGAGCCAGGCGATGGCCTCCCGGACCCGGGAACGGTGGGCCAGGTCCACGAGGGGACCCATGTCGGTGTCGGGGTCGGCGGGATCGCCGACCCGGACGTCGTCGAGGGCGGTGACGATGGCCTCCTCGAGCGCCGACTGTTGGTCTGCGGGGGCGAGGATCCGGCGGATCGCCGTGCACTTCTGACCGGCCTTGGTGGTCATCTCCCGAACGACCTCCCGGACGAAGAGGCCGAACTCGGGCGAGTCCGGAGTCGCGGAAGGGGCGAGGATGGCGGCGTTGAGGGAGTCGGCCTCGCCGTGCAGCGGAACCAGGTTTCGGAGCAGCGCAGGGTGGGAGCGCAGGGTGCGCAGCGTGGCGGCGGAGCCGGTCGCGGTGAGCACGTCCTGCTCGCGGAGGTGCTCGAGGAGGTCGCCGGGCTCGGCGCAGAGGAGTTGGACGGCCCCGTCGGGGAGGATGCCGCTGTTGACGACCTGCCGGAACAGGGCGTGGGCGAGGTGCGCCGTCTGGGGGGCGGGCTTGACCACGGCGGGCATGCCGGCGAGGAGCGTGGGGGCCAGCTTCTCGAGCATCCCCCAGCAGGGGAAGTTGAAGGCGTTGAGGTGTACCGCCACGCCCCGGCGGGAGGTCTCGACGTGGGCACCCACGACGCTGCCGTCCCGGGCGAGGACCTCCGTGTCGCCGTCGGGGAGGATCGTGCCGTCGGGCAGTTCGCGCCGGCCCTTGCTCGCCAGGGTGAGCAGGACGCCGGGGCCGCCCTCGATGTCGGGCCAGGCATCGGCCCGGGTGGTGCCGGTGGTGCTGGAGAGTTCGTAGAGCTCCTCGGTGCGGGTGAGCAGGTATTTCCCGAGGTCGCGCAGGAGCGACGCACGCTCGGGGAAGGTGAGGGTGCGGAGGGCGGGTCCGCCGACCTGACGGGCGTGCTCGAGGGCGGCCGCACGGTCGAGGCCCGAGGAGGCGAGCGCGGCGACGGGTTCACCGGTGACGGCGTGGTGGATCGGCGTGGCGGGGCCGTCGGGGGTGACCCAGTGGTCGGAGAGGAAACTGCTCAGGGGTTGCACGGACACTCCGTGTCGGGGGTGAGGGGGCGGGATCGTGGCGTCCAGCACGAGAACATGATACACAATAGCGAAATGACTACTTCTGTCAAGTATCACAATGGTTCGCCACGCGGAGCCGTCGCGGCCCTGCTGGACCGCTACCGCTCGGCGCCCGAGGCCAGCGCCAGGGTCCTCCTGGTCACGCTCTTCGGCGACGCCCTGCACCCGGGTCGCCAGCCGGTCTGGATCAGCGACCTCGTCGCACTGACCGCCCCCTTCGGGGTCTCCGAACGGCTCCTTCGCACCTCCCTGAACCGCCTCATGCGCGAGGGCGTGCTCGCCAGCGAGCGTCAGGGCCGCCAGAGCCGCTACTCGGTGCATCCGGAGGCCGCCCCCACCTTCGACCGGGCGGCGACGCGGATCTACGCCGTCTCCGGCCCCGCCTGGGACGGAAAGTGGACCTTGCTGGCCGGCGACCCCGACTGGGGATCAGCGGGACAGCGCCGACGCCTCCGCCGGGAACTCTCCTGGCTGGGCTTCGGCGAACTGGCACCAACCAGCCACGCCTCGCCGACGCTCGAACCGGCCGTCCTCGAGGACCTGCCCGAAGACCTCGGGGCGGGCGTCCTCATGGCCACCCGTGGGGAAGCGCTCCTCGGTGGGCCCGGCGACGCCGACCTGGCCGGCCTCCTGCTCCGTCCCACGGCGCTCCTCGACCGCATGGCCGACCTCATGGTCCGGTTCGGTGAGGTGCACGCCGCCGCCGGGGACCTCGAACCCGCAGACGCCTTCGTGGTCCGGTGCCTACTGGTCGACGCCCACCGGCGGATCGTGCTCGGCTGTCCCGAGTTGCCGGGCGAACTCGTGCCCGAGGGGGGCGTGGAGGCGCGCTATCGCCGGTTCGTCGCCGAGCTCTACCGGCGGCTCTTCCCGGCCAGCGAGGCACTCCTCGCGGAACGGTTCCCGGCGGGCGTCGGCCCGACCGGTCGGTTCGCTTAGCCCAGCAGGTCGACGACGTCGCGGACGACGAGGACCGTGAGCAGCGCGATCACGCCGACGTTGATCGCCATGACGGGGATGCGCAGGCGGTGCTCGGACGCCCGGAAGCGGCGGATGCTGTCGAGGTTGAAGGCGATGGCGACGAGGCCGATCGGCAGTCCGATCCAGGGTCCCACTCCCTTGGCCCAGCCCAGGGCAGGCAGCAGCCACGGGAAGACGATGTACGTCAACAGGCAGCGGATTCCCGACACGACCATCGAGCGGTTGAAGCGACGTGCCGCCAGGTCGGTCGCCGCGGCGGCCTGTGCCTCGCTCGGAGCCTGCGTGTCACCCATGCCGGGACAGCCTGCCACGGGAAAGGACGACTCCGACGTCCCTCGCAGGGTTTCCGCGCTGGGCGCGACGAGGCCCTGGCAGGGTACGTTTCCCCGAATGAGCATCGACCTTCCTCCCGGCGAATCCCCCGACCAGTCCGTGACCATGGACTGGGAGACCCCGACCCACGAACAGATCGTCGAGATCACGCGGGCACACGTCGAGGCCATGGAGTCGAGCACCGATCCGGCGATCTGGGTGACCGTGGGGATGCACCACGTGCTGCTGTACACAGTGGGCCGCAAGAGCGGGAACACCCACAAGGTCGCCCTGCCCTTCTGGCGTGACCCGAACGGCGACCGCCTCGTCATCGGCTCGTTCGCCGGCGCCGTCAAGGATCCGGCCTGGGTCCTCAACCTCCGGGACCGCACGGCCAACCCCGGCGTGAAGGTCCGCACCCAGCACGGCACCTTCTGGTCCGAGCACCAGGTCCTCGAGGGTGACGAGCGCGACGAGATGTGGGGACTCATGACCGCCGACCGGGCCTTCTACTCGAACTACCAGGCCAAGACCGAGCGGACGATCCCTATGATCCGCCTACCGGAGACACGCTCCCTCGACCACGAGGCGTAGGCCCCGGCCATCGGCTGACGCTCGTGGCGGGTGAGACCAGGGGTAGGGCGGCGATCGCATGAGTCCACGGGTCCTCGTCGCTGGTGGCGGCATCGGCGGGCTGACAGCAGCGCTACTCCTAGACCGACGGGGCCTCGACGCGACCGTCTTCGAGTCGGTACGCGATCCACGCGAATTCGGCTCGGGCATCAACCTGCTCCCGCACTCGGTGCGGATCCTCCACGACCTCGGACTCGGCGATCGGCTGGACGCCCTCGCCGTCCGCACGTCGGAGTTGCGCTTCCTGTCCGAGGACGGCGTCCTGATCTGGAGCGAACCGAGGGGCATCGAGGCCGGCAACCCCTGGCCGCAGTACTCGATCCACCGCGGACGCCTCCAGGCGCTGCTGATGGATGTCGTCCGGGAGCGACTGGGACCTGATCGCCTGCGCACGGGTCGCCACCTGGACGGCTTCACCCAGGACCGGCGTGCCGTACGCGCACGCTTCGCCGAGACCCGCGGCGGCACGGCGGTCGAGGAGGTCGAGGGCGAGGTCCTGGTCGGGGCAGACGGGTTGCACTCGGCGGTACGGGCCCAACTCGCCCCCGGTGAGGGCCCACTGGTCGCCTCGGGCCTGACACTCTGGCGGGGTGCAGCGCCGGCAGCACCGTTCCTCGACGGGCGCACGATGTTCATGGCCGGCAGTGACCGGCAGAAGGTCGTGGTGTATCCGATCACCCCACCCGACGCCGACGGGATGGTCCTGACCAACTGGGTCGCGGAGCGTCCCGCGGTCGTGGACCCGTCGACCGCCGACTGGAATTCGCCGGTGGATCCGGCGTCGATCGCCCCCTGGTACGACGACTGGGACTTCGGATGGCTCCACGTCGGACGCCTCATCGCCGGCAACGAGGTCGCCTGGGAGTTCCCCATGGTCGACCGGGAGCCACTGGAGCACTGGAGTAGCGGGCGCGTCACCCTCCTCGGCGACGCCGCCCACCCGATGCGGCCCAACGGCAGCAACGGTGCCAGCCAGGCGATCCTCGACGGCGAGGCGCTCGCCGACGCACTGGCCGCCGGATCGGACCCGGAGGAGGCGCTGCTGGCCTATGAGGCGGGGCGACGACCGGCCACCAGCGAGCTGGTCCTGGCGAACCGGCAGGCGGGCCCGGAACGCGTCATGCAGTGGGTGCACGACCGCTGCGACGGCAGGTGCACGGACCGCCACACGTGCGTGCCGGCCGGGGACCTGGAGCGGGAGGCGATGGCCTACAAGCACCTCGCCGGCTTCGACCCGGCCCAACTGGCGGCCCGGGCCAGGGATCGGGGAGGCGGGCCTCGCTGAGGGTAGCGGTGCCCGGGCGAAGAAGCCGCCTAGGCCAGGTCGGCGAGGAAGGCCAGCAACGCGGCGTTCACGGTCCCGGGGTCCTCCAGGTTGGCCGAGTGGCCGGCGCCCGAGACTTCGACGAAGGCGGTGGGACCGCCCAGCCCGTCGGCCAGCGCCCGGCCCCGCTCGATGGGGATGGCGGCATCGACGTCGCCGTGGACGACGAGGGCAGGGCAGGTGATCTCCCCGATGCGGTCGGTGACCGAGTCTCGTTCGAAGAGGCACTCCTTGGCGGCCGCCCAGGTGGCCAGCGGTCGGGCGTTCCACTTGGCCCGCCAGACCGCCGCCCCCTCGAAGCCGGGAGCGAAGAGCACCGCCTGGAAGAGGTCGCCCATCTCGCCGGCCATGCCCATCAGCAGGGCGGCATCGAAGAGGCCCTGGAACTGGGCGCGGTCCTCGTCGCCGAGCGCCTCCGCCTCGGAGTCGACGATGAACAGGGCACGCACCCGTTCGGGGGCGGTGAGGGTGGCGCGCAACGACAGGAAGCCCCCCTGCGACATGCCGCCCAGCACCGCTGCCTCGATGCCCAGATGCTCCATGAGGGCGAGCACGTCGTCCGCCAGGTCCCAGTAGGTGAAGGGCTCGGTATTGACCGTCTGCCCCCAGCCGCGTTCGTCGTAGGTGACGACCCGCCAGCCGGCGTCGACGAGGGGGCCCACCTGCGGGTCCCACATCTCGAAGCCCATGGAGAATCCGTGCGACAGGACGACGGCGGGCCCGTCGCCACCGGAGTCCACGTAGTGGAGGGTCTGGCCGTTGACGTCGGCGAAGGGCATGGAGGCTCCTGTCTCGTGGGGAGAAGCGTGGAAGGTAGCCCCTAGACGGTCGTGCCGCCCCCTTCGCCCCCTTCGACCTGGTCCTCCGGTGCCTGGAGGTGGCGACGTCCATGGTGGGCCAACCACTCGTGGAGGGGGTGGCGCACCCACCGGCCCACCGAATGGGCGATCTCGCCGGAGCGGGCGAGGACCGGCTGGAAGGTGGACTGGCGCTCGACCGGGATGGCCTCGCGGACCCGGATCCGGATCAGCAGGTAGACCACCAGCGCCGCCAGGACGGCGGAGAGCGAGCCGTAGTAGCCGGAGGGACCGAACGCCTCCATGGCGAACGCCATCACGAGCGGGGAGAGGACGGCGCCGACGCCACTCACCATGACCATCCCCGAGGCGGCCGCCAGGCGCTTCTCGGGTGGGATCCAGTCGTTGGCCAGGGCCACGAACTGCCCGTAGAGGGGGAAGACGAAGGCGCCGAAGGAGAAGTTGAGGAGCAGGATCAGGTTGCCCGAGGCCGGCACGAACATGCCGAATGCGGCCAGGAGGCAGGAGACCGCGGTGACGGAGGCGATGACCGCCCGGCGCGGATACCGGTCGGAGAGTGTGCCCAGGGGCATCTGGAGGACGACGGCCCCGATCACCGCCACCGAGGTGAAGGTCGCCACTTTGGCTGTGCTCATGCCCGACTCGGTGCCGTAAACGGCCCCCATGCTGGTGGCCGCCGACTGGACGAACGAGCAGAAGAACAGCCCGACGACCGCCGACGGGATGGTCCGGTAGATCTCCCGGACCGGCATCGAGTCGGCTGAGGTCATGGGCGGCGTGGAGGAGGCGAAGAGCGTCACCGGGATGACGGCCAGCGAGATCAGGACGGAGGAGAGCACGAAGAGCTCGAACCCCTCCGGGGCGCCGACGTTGACGAGCCACTGGCCGCCGGCCGTGCCGCCCATCATGAGCATCATGTAGAGCCCGAGGATCCTTCCCCGGGTCTCATTGGAGGCGCGGTCGTTGAGCCAACTCTCGAGCACCACGAAGACGCCGGCGTTGCACATGCCGCCGACGAGGTAGACCAGCGACCAGCTCCAGGCGGTCACCAGCACGGCGTTGACCAGTACCGCGGTCGAGGCGGTGGAGGCCAGGGCGGCGAACACCCGGATGTGGCCCACTCTGCGGAGCGCCCGGGTGATGACCTTGGCGCCGAGGAGGTAGCCGCCGAAGTGGAAGGCCATGACCATGCCCATGGCGCCGGCGCCGATGCCCTCGGCCTCCCCCCGGATCGGCAGCAGGATCCGCTGGAGCCCGTTGCCGAGCTGCAGGAAGGCGAACGCGGCGAAGAGGGCCCAGACCCCGGCGACGGCGGTGGGCGTCCGGGGTGCGGTCGAGGCTGCCCGGCTCAACGCAGGACCCGGCTGCCCTGACCGACGTGGTCGGGGAGCGGGAGGCCGGCGTGGGCCTCCGCCTGTGCGGTCGCCGCGCCCAGCACGGGCTCGAGCATCGGGGCGGCGGCCGGAACGCCGTCGTCGCCGTGGGCGACGTGGAGCAGCATCGCCTCCTGGGTGGCGACCACAGCGGCGTCGTCGCCCACCGAGAGCTCGTGGAGGAGGTGGATGCGCTTGGCGTCGGCACCCAGGACCCAGGAGGCCGTGTGGATGGCGGCTCCCTCGGGGACCTCCTGGAGGTACCGGATGCGCGTCTCCAGGGTGTAGAAGGTGCCGTGCTCGGCCCGGTAGCCGGCGTCGAAGCCGAACTGGAGCAGCACGGCATCCGTTGCGTCGCAGAAGGCGATGGCATACCAGCCCTCGGACATGTGCCGGTTGTAGTCGGTCCACTCGGAAGGCACCGTGGTGTGCCAGACCCGGAGCGGTTGGGGGTCTCCGGCCATCGGCCAAACCTCCCGGTTCAGTCGACCCGCGTGTCGCAGGTGGTGGGTTGTGCGCCGAACGACTCGGTCGCGCGCAATCTAGGTCCGACCGGGTGTTCCGACAATGGATGGTGGTGTGCCGTTCGGCTCACCCCAGGGGGCCGGGTGGGAGCGAGCCGGGGTCGATGGCGGCGAGCGACGCCACCGGTGGCGGACTGCAGGTGCCCAGGATTTCCTCGGCAGCCCGGGCGACGCCGAGGAGCCACCGGTCGGCGTGGCGAGCACCGCAGAGCAGGACCCCGACGGGGAGTCCGGACGCCGTTCGCCCGGCCGGGATCGAGATGGACGGACACCCGGGAACCGTCAGCCGGGAACAACTGCGCATCCAGTCGGTGTAGCGGTGCATCAGGACGCCATCGACCTCGGTCACCCACTCGAGGCCCACCGGGAAGGGTGGCACCTGGCTGGTGGGGGTGAGGAGCACGTCGTCGGGTCCGAGGAAGTCGTCCCAGGCGGTTCTGAGCCGTGCCTCGTCGGCAAGGGCGTCCTCGATGTCCCCGGTGGCCAGTGCGAGGCCCTCGCTGACCTCCTGGCGGACGGTGGCCTTGACCCGCTCGTCGCCGAGCAGGGCCGACAACTTGAGTGAATACCGGAAGGCCCGGAGGGCCTCGAAGCAGCGGTCGGCGCCGGCGAGTGGGGGGGTGGACTCCTCGAGCACCCAGCCGGCACCGGCCAGGCGCTCGGCTGCGGTGTGGACGACCCGGCGCACCTCGGGGTCGACCGGCAGGTCGCCCAGGTTGGGGGAGACGTGGACCCGTGGCGGCACCACTGGGTCGACGGCTTGGTCACCACCGGTCATGACCCCATGGAGGAGGGCGACGTCGTCGACCGTGCGCCCCATGGGACCCTCGGTGGCCATCATGAGGCGCTGGTCCGGCTGCGGGCCAGATGGGATGGTGCCGCTGGTGGGGCGGAACCCGACCACTCCACAGAACGAGGCTGGGTTGCGTAGCGAGCCGCCGAGGTCGGAACCGTCGGCGATCGAGACCGACCCGCAGGCCAGTGCCGCGGCAGCACCGCCACTGGAGCCGCCGGCGCTCCGGGTCGGATCCCAGGGATTGCGGGTCAGGCCGTGGACGGCGTTGAAGGTGTGCGAGCCGGTTCCGAATTCGGGCGTGTTGGTCTTGCCGATGCAGACCGTTCCGGCGGCACCCAGCAGGGTGACGAGGGGGTGGTCTGCTGCCGGCACGTTGTCGGCGAGGGCGCGGCTGCCCTGGGTGGTGCGCCGGCCGGCGGTGTCGAGCAGGTCCTTGTGGGCGATGACCAGGCCCCGGAGGGGTGCACCGGCGAGCAGTTGCCGGTCGACATCGAGCGCGTCGGCAATGGATGCGGCCCGTTCCCAGTCCGGGTCGACGATGGCGTTGACGACCGGTTCGACCTCGTCGGCGCGCCGACGGCAGTCGTCGAGCAGTTCCCGGGCGGACAGCCGACGGCCCTCAAGCAGTCGGCGCTGTTCGAGGGCCGTCAGGTCGGATGGTCGCACCCGGTGGACCCTAGGGGGTCGGCCGGGTGGGTCTGGAGCGCCGGCTAGTGGATGCCGAGGCCTGCCGGGAGGGTGGCGCCGAATTCGGTGCAGGCATCCGCCAGCGCGGCGTGCAGGTAGCCGCCGAACGAGCGCTCGCACGAGATCAGGTACGACGGCTCGCCGTCCCGGTCCGAACGCAGGAGGTCACAGGTGACCTTGGCGACCGAGGCGGAGAACACGGCCCCATCTGGGGTCATGTCGTCGGAGAGGTCCACGTTGCAGACCTTCTCCAGCACCTTGGCGGCCTTCGGACCCGAGACCCGGATCATCGCTCGGCCGTGCGTGATGTCGAGGACGCTCACGAAGCCGGTCGTGTCGATTGACGCCGCCAATTCGCCGGCACGCTCGAGGCCGGCGAACAGCGTCCACTCCTCGGGTCGGGTGCCGCAGACCAGCGTGCCGTCGGCACGCAGGCGGCTCTCGCCGAAGCCGACCCCCAGGTCGGTGGCAGCAGCCGTGCCGGCGGCTGCCCGGACGACGACCTTGGCGGTCGCCGTCTCGTCTGCCACGGCCACGGAGCCGTCGGCGGCCGTGACTGTCCCAGCGGTGATCGGGCTCTTGAAGTCAGACATTCTGTCGCACCCCCTCGGGATCGACGTGGGCATGGTGCTCCTGGACGGTGCCGGTGGTCCGACGGCCGTCCACGAGCAGGATGGTGACGCTGGTGCCGGCGGCGGCGAGCGAGGGGTCGACCTGCCCGAGGCACACGGAACGGCCCAGTGTCGGGGACATCCGGCTGGAGGTGATCCGGCCGAGGATCCGGTTGCTGTCGCCGTCCACGATCTGGTCAGCCTCGGTGGGTACCAGTTGCGGGTCGTCGGGCTGGACCGCCACCAGTACCGGCAGGTCGGTGCGCTCGTAGGCCGCCTTCAACTCGGGCAGCCCGAGCGTGTCCGGCTTGTCCAGCTTCACCAGGCCGCCGAGGCCCGCCGACGGCGCCTTGGTGAGGCCATCGGTGTCCTGGCCGACGATGTAATGGCCCTTCTCCAGGCGAAGGATCCGCTGCGACTCCACGCCGAACGGCTTGATGCCGAGATCCTCGCCGTTGGCGAGCAGCGCCTCCCAGACATGGAGGGCATGGCCGGAGGGCACGTGGACCTCGTAGGAGAGCTCGCCGGTGAAGCCGATGCGCCAGATGATGCAGTCCTCGACTCCGGCGACGGTGCCGCGACGCACGTTGAAGTAGGGGAACGCCTCGGGGCTGAGGTCGACGCCGTCGACCAGCCGCAACAGCAGTTCACGGGACTTCGGACCGGCGACGTTGATGCTGGTGAGCCCGCCGGTGACGGCCGTGACGTGCACGTCCCACTCCGGACGGTAGGTCTGGAGGTAGTCCTCCAGCATCTCCCAGACGGCACCGGCACCGGACGACGTGGTGGTCATCAGGTAGTGGTCCTCGCCCAGGCGGCCCGTGACACCGTCGTCGGAGACGACGCCGTCCTCGGCGACCATCGTGCCGTAGCGAACCCGGCCGATGTCGAGCTTCTGCCACTTGTTGACGTACACCAACTCGAGGAGCTTGGTGACGTCAGGGCCACGAAGGTCGAGCTTGCCGAGCGGCGTGACGTCGATGATGCCGACGTTCTCGCGCACGTTCAGGGCTTCGCCCATGGGGTCGCCGTAGTGGTCGGGACGCACCCACTGGCCGGCCAGCAGCGGCGCGGCGCCGTGGGCGTCGTGCCAGTCCTGGAGGGCCGAACGGCGGACCGGCTCGAAGATCCGGCCGGCCAGCGCACCCAGCGAGATGGGGGCGTACGGCGGCCGCCACACGGTGGTGCCGATGTCGACCATCTCCATCTGGCGGGCCTTGGCCAGGACGGCGGCGGCGTTGACGGTCTCGAGCTTGCCCTGGGTCGGGCCCATCGTGACCGTCGTGTACCGCTTCATGAGCTCGATCGAGTCGAAGCCCTCGCCGGCGGCCTGGACCAGGTCCTTGGCGGCGACGTCCTCCGAGTAGTCGACCATGCCCTTCTTGGCGTTGGCACCGCTCGAGAGGTAGCACTCCGGGTGCGGCACGCGGGCCAGCGGGGTCCGCGTGTCCTCCAGCACCTCGGGGCGGGGACCTTCGGGGCTGCGGGCCCGGGAGGCCGCAGCGCGGCGGGCGTGACGCAGGCGCAGGGCCCGGTTGGCCGCCAGCGTGCCGGTGGCCGTGCCGTGGGCCGCCAACTCGGCGGTGCTGCCGTTGCCGGTGATGCCACCGGTGGCCAGCACGTTGTCCGGAACCTGGTTCGGGAAGTAGCGGGCCGCCGAGGGGTCGTAGACGGGCCGGTCGCCGGCCATGTTGAGCAACGACGTGGGCGCCGTCCAACCGGTGGCGGTCACCACCAGGTCGGCGTCCACGGTGCGACCGTCCCCGAGGACGACCTTGCTCACGCGGCCGGAGCCCTTGACCTCGGCGATGTCGTCGCCGGCGCGGGCATCCAGCGCAGCCACGATCTCGACGCCGGCTGCCTCGAGATCGGCGATCACGGCGTCACCCTCCGGATTGGCCGAGAGGACCACCGCCTTGCTGCCGGGCTTCACGGCCCACAGGTTGATGAGCCGCCTGGCGGCACCCGAGAGCATCACCCCGGGGGTGTCGTTGCCGGAGAACACGTAGGGCCGCTCGATGAGCCCGGGGGCCACCACGAGCGAACCGACCCGGGCCTTGACCAGGCGTTCGGGGGCGATGTCGTGGGAGCGCTGCATCACAGCCACCCAGTTGTGGTCGTAGCGCCCGGTCACGGTCGAATCCAGCAGTACCTCGATGTTGGGGTGTGCGTCGACGGCGGACCGCAACTCGGCGAGGGCTGCCAGGTCGTCGGCGTCGCCCCAGCGGAGGTGGCCGCCCAGCTCGGGCTCGTGCTCGACGAGCATGACCTTGGCGTCGGCCTCGGCGGCCGAGACGGCCGCGGCCATGCCGGCAGGGCCACCACCGGCGACGAGGACGTCGGGGTGGGCGTAGCGCTTGTCGTAGGCGCCGTGGGTGCTCGTCTCCCAGTGGATGCGGCCACCGGGAGCGAACTTGCGCAGCACCCTCTGGTACACGTTGTGCCAGAACCACTTCGGACGCATGAACGTCTTGTAGTAGAAGCCCGACGACAGGAACCGGCCGACCACCTGGTTGGCGGTGCCGACGTCGAAGTTGAGGTTCGGCCACACGTTCTGGGCGCTGACCTGCATGCCCGCCTCGAGACGGCGACTGCCGGCCCGCACGTTGGGCTCGTCGCCGACCTGCACGAACAGGTTCGGGTCCCAGTGGTCGGCGGTCATGATGCCCCGCTTGCGCTTGTACTTCATGGATCGGGCGAAGACCTCGACGCCGTTGGCGGTGAGGGCAGAGGCGATGGTGTCGCCCCGGTGCCCGGTGAACGACTTGCCGTTCCAGGTGAAGGACAGGGGCGTGCCCCGGTCGATCACCTCGCCCGGCCGTTCAGGGAGTCGCAGGTTGCTCATGACACCTCCGAATCACGGATCTCGTTGGTGGCGGTGTTCCGCTCGATGGTGAAGTACCGGCGGCAGCCGCTCCGGCAGTACCAGGTCTCGGTGACCCAGCCGGCGGGGTTCTCCCGCAGGTACAGGTAAGTGCGCCACTCCGAGAGGGAGGCGGTCGCGGGATCGGGGCGAGAGGTGATCTCGCCGCAGGGACGCAGATCCGAGGAGTTCCTCGGGCCGCAGTTCGGACAAGGTACGACAATCATCAGTGACCCACCGCCGCAGCGCCCTTTTCACCGACGAGGTCTCCCTCGGTGAAACGGCTGATGTGGAAGGGAGCGATCAGGTCCGCGTCGCGGCCGGTGGCGATCGTCTCCGCCATGGTTTCGCCGGCCACCGGGCCGGCCTTGAATCCGTAGGTGCCCCACCCGACGTCGACGAAGTAGCCGTCGACCTGGGTGGTTCCCATCACGGGCGAGTAGTCGGGCGTCATGTCGCAGAGGCCCGACCATTGGCGCAGGAGCCGCATCTTGGAGATGCCCGGCATGAGTTCCAGCACGTGCCCGGCCAACTCCTCGGTGAACTCGAGGGTACCGTTGACCCGGTAGGTGCCGACGGGGTCGACCGAGGCGCCGAACACCAGCTCGCCTCGGTCGGTCTGGCTGACGTAGACGTGCAGCGACCCGGACACCACCACCGTGGGGAGGAACACCTTGCAGGGCTCAGTGACCGCCGCCTGCAGCGGGTGGGTGGTGATGGGCAGCGTGACGCCGGCCATGTTGGAGAGGAGCGAGGCCCAGCCGGCGGTGCAGTTGACCACCGCCGGGGCGCTGATGTCGCCCCGGTTGGTGCGCACGCCGGTGACCCGGCCGCCGGCACCCTTGCCCTCGGGACCCTCGCCGTCCTCGCAGAGGATGTCGAGCACCTCGGTCTCCTGGAGGAGGTGGACACCGAGGTGGTCGGCGGCCCGGGCGTAGCCCCACACCACGGCGTCGTGTCGGACGATGCCGCCGGGCGGGTGGTAGAGGGCACCCAGGATCGGGTAGCGGGTGTCCTTGGAGGTGTCGAGGCTTGGGGCCTGCTTCTTCACCTCGTGTTCGTCGATGACGCTCGAGTCGATGCCCTGGAGCTTGTTGACCTCGGCCCGCCAGTGCATGGTGCGCAGGGCGGAGTCGGTGTGGGCCAGGGTGAGGTGGCCGCGCCGGGAGAACATGACGTTCAGGTTCAGGTCCTGCGCCATGGTGTTGTACAGGTCCAACGAGCGGTCGTAGAACGCCACGCCCTCAGGGGTGAGGTAGTTCGACCGGACGATGGCGGTGTTGCGGCCGGAGCCGCCGCCGCCGAGGTAGCCCTTGTCGAGCACGGCGACGTTGGTGATGCCGTGCTCCTTGGCCAGGTAGTAGGCCGTGGCCAGGCCGTGGAGGCCGCCGCCGATGATCGCGACGTCGTAGGACGAGCGTGCCTCGGGGCGGCGCCACATGCGCGGCCAGGCCCCGCTGGACAGGCCGTGCTTGAGCAGCTTGCCCGCGGAGTAGGTGTATCCGTGCTTCGCCATCAGGGTCCTTTTCTCGAGTTGCTGGCGGTCAGTGGGTGGTCGGTGGGAGAGATTCAGGGGGTGGGCAGGGGGTGGCCGGGGGCCCCACGCCAGGGGAGTGGGTTGACGCCGGTGCCGTGGAGGGGGAGGTCGTCGGCGAGGTCGCCGGCCGGGATCCGATGGGTGCCGGTCATGCGGTCGGCCAGCATGTTGTGGAAGCGGTGGAGGGGCTCTTCGAAGCGGGGGGAGAGGCGGCCGGGGGTGTAGCCGCCGCCCTGGAGGCCGAGCTGGCCGCGTTCGACGATGTCGATGTCCTCGCCGTTGATGGTGAGCCAGAAGTCGCGGGTGACGGCGAAGTCCTCGTCGGGCACGTCCTCGGAGCCGGGCGGGAGCAGCCAGGTGCAGGTCTCGCGGGTGAGGCCGGGGGCGAGGGGTTCGAGGCGCATGACGACGGCGTGGTTCGGCAGCACGCTCAGCACCACGTTGGGGAACAGTGCGATGAAGCGGCCACTGGTGATGTCGGAGGAATCGAGGCCCTCGGCAGGGCGCAGGGCGTCCCAGTCGCCCCGTTCGTCGCTGGAGATCGGGGTGGTGGTCTGGCCGCAGTACATGCCGTCGCCCTGGTAGCGGTAGTGGTCCTCGACCCGGGAGACCTTGGCGAGCTCCGGGTGCACCCAGCGCAGGTGGTAGTACTCCTGGAAGTTCTCGCTGATGAGCTTCCAGTTGGCGGCGATTTCGAGCACCTGGGTTTGGTGGCTGCGCCAGTCGGCGAGCCGGTAGCCGGCGAGGCGCTGGCCCAGGTCGCCGAACCACTCGGGGACGGAGGGGGCGGAGTCGTCGAGGGTGGCGAACAGGAGGCAGCCCCACTGTTCGACACGCACGGTGTGGAGGCCGTAGTCGGCGGGGTCGAAGCGGTCGATCCCGGCGTCGGCGAACTGCGGGGTGGCCACCAGCACGCCGTCGCGGTCGTAGCCCCAGCGGTGGTAGGGGCAGCGGATGGTGCGGCCGAGTGTGCAGTCGGCCTCCACCAGTTGGGTACCCCGGTGTCGGCAGGTGTTGGCGAAGCCGCGGAGCTCGCCATTGCCGTTTCGGGTGATCAGGACGGAGCGGCCACCCAGGTCGCGGACGAGTACCTGGCCGACCGGGTCGAGTTCGTCGGCGATGCCGACGCAGACCCAGGAGGTGCCGAACACCCGGTCCTGCTCGAGGGCGAAGAAGGCGTCGTCGACGTAGGCCTCGGACGGGAGGGCGTGCGCCTCGAGGATCGGACGGCGGGTGCCGACCCAGGCGTCCTCGGAGGTCCAGTCCGGGGCAGGGGTGATCGACGGACCGGGCAAGGGCATGGCGGGCAGTGTAGACAGTATTTCACCCTATGTAAAGGATATTTCCTCAGATTAGGGATTTGGACAGGGGCCGGGATGGGGCCGGGACCGGGTCCCGGGGTGGCGCGCGCGGGAGCCTAGGGTGGCCCCATGGCAAGGCAACCTGCTCCGGGACTCCACGTCGTCGAGCACCCCCTGGTGGTTCACAAGTTGACCGAGATGCGACGCGTGGAGACCCCGAGCGAGCGGTTTCGACAGCTCCTCACCGAGATCAGCTTCCTCCTCACCTACGAGGTCACCCGAGACCTGCCCACCCGCGACGAGCGCATCACCACGCCGCTCACCGAGATGGACGCTCCGGTCCTGGTCGAGGAGCCGGCCGTCATCTCGATCCTCCGGGCCGGCAACGGCCTGCTCGACGGCGTCCAGCGGGTCATCCCCTCCGCCCGGGTCGGCCACGTCGGCCTCTACCGGGACCACGACACACTCCAGGCCGTCGAGTACTACTGCAAGTTCCCGCCAATCGCCGGGCGGACGGTGATCGTGGTCGATCCCATGCTGGCCACCGGCAACTCGGCCGTGGCCGCGCTCGACCGGGTCAAGGCGGACGGACCCGCCGACGTGCGCTTTCTCTGCCTGCTGGCCGCCCCCGAGGGCGTGGAGCAGCTCCGGGAGGCGCATCCCGACGTCGGGATCTGGACGTCGGCGCTAGACGACCACCTCAACGAGGTCGGCTACATCGTCCCCGGCCTGGGCGACGCCGGGGATCGCATCTACGGCACCACCTGAGGTCCCTTGTTGCGGCGCCTCCTCGCCGTGCTGGCTGCGGCGACCCTGGCCGTGGTCGCACCCGGGGGCGAGGTCGCCGGTTCGCCCTCCTCGGCACCGGCCATGTACCTCACCTTCGACGACGGGCCGAATCCCCTGATCACCCCGATCGTGCTCCGGATCCTCGAGCGCCACGGGGCGCAGGCGACCTTCTTTCCGACCGGGCGGACCCTCGACCTCTTCTGGGGGGATGAGGAGGTACAGGATCTGCTCGACCGGGGCCACGCCATCGGCAACCACACCTGGAGCCACCCGACCCTCTCCACCCTGTGGTGGACGGAGGTGCGCGACCAGTTCATCCGGGGCGGGGCGGCCGTCCGTGAGCGCACCGGCTTCAAACCGTCGTGCGCACGCGTCCCGTACGGCGAGCAGGATCCGGGGATCACGGCGGTGCTGGACGGCCTCGGCCTCGCGCTCGTGGACTGGCAGGCCGATCCGCAGGAGTGGCGGAGTCCCTCCAGGGAGGAGGCGCTCGCCCATGTCCAGCGGTGGGAGGAGGACGGCATGGTCGTGCTCCTCCACGACCGCAAGTGGCAGACCCTCGGAATCCTCGAGGCGATTCTCGAGCACTACGGCGACCGCGGGTGGGTGTTCCCGCCGCTGCCCGAGTGCCGAACGGATGACGAGGCAGCGATGCGTTCTGCGGCACGCGTGGCGGGCGACTCGCCGATCGGGGGATTCGAGTTCCCCCGGTCGGGACCGCGGAGCGTGAGGGGCTGGGCCTACGACCCGGACCGGCCGGAGGGGGGACTCGAGGTCAGCGTCTCGGTCGACGGCCACTCGTTCGAGACGCTGCGGACCGGCACCGACCAAGGCTTCTCATCGTCGCTGCCGCACACCGTCGGGCGAGTCTGCGTCTGGGTGGGCAACGAGGGGCTTCCGAGGGAGGACGCCTTCCTCGGCTGTCGGACACCCCCCTGGCCCCTTGACTGACTGGGCGCTGTTCCACGAGGCGATTCCCGACGCCCCGGGGCTCTCCGTTGACCTGCACCGCGGGTTCCTCAGCGATGCCGATGCGCACCTCGCCGGCCTGCTGGGCGAGACGCCGTGGGTGCAGGGCGAGATCGTCGCGGCCGGACAACGGCACCCGATCCCGCGGCTGGAGGCGTGGTACGGCGACCCGGGGCGCACCTACACCTACTCGGGTCGTCGGCTGGATCCGCTGCCGTGGACACCGCGCCTCACCGGCCTGCGCGACCGGTGTGCCGAGGCCGCCGGCGACCCCTTCGACTCGGTGCTCGTGAACCGGTACCGGGACGGCCGGGACGCCGTGGGCTGGCACGCCGACGACGAGCCGGAACTGGGGCCCGAGCCGGTGATCGCCTCGCTCTCGCTGGGTGCCACCCGGCGCTTCCGACTCCGACGAAAGGATGGGTGCCACGACCCGGTGACGGCCGACCTCGAGCACGGTGACCTGCTCGTCATGCGTGGGGCCACCCAGGTCCTCTGGCAGCACTGCCTGGCCCGCACCGCCCGGCCGGTGGGGGAACGGGTCAACCTCACGTTTCGCCGGATCGTCGATCGCCAGCGTCGATAGCGCCGCGAGTAGCGTCACCGGCGTGGAACTGGCGGCCGAACGGGAGGCCTCCCCGGAGGAGATCCGGTCCTTCCGGGAACTCGGGCACGCCTGCGTGCGCGGCCTCGCCACGCCGGACGAGGTGGCGGCCTTCGCGCCGTCCATCTGCGACGCCGCGGACCGGCTGGCCTGGAACCGGGACATCCCGCCGCAGCGGCAGCGCACCTACGACCAGGCATTCCACCAGGCCATCGGGCTCTGCTGGCAGGACGAGGCCATCCGGGAGTTCGTGTTCGCACCCCGCTTCGCCCGGGTGGCCGCCGAACTGCTGGGCGTCGACGGGGTGCGGCTGTACCACGACCAGGCGCTCGTCAAGCGGGCGGGCGGCGGACCGACCCCCTGGCACCAGGACGCCTACTACTGGCCGGTCGACGCCGGGGCGGCCATCACGATGTGGATGGCGCTCGTGGACATCCCACCGGAGGTCGGCTCGATGGTGTTCGCCGACGGCAGCCACCGACGCGGCGACCTGCGCGGCCCGGCCATCTCGGATGAGTCGGAGGACCACTTCGCACGCCTCGTCGAGGAGGAGGCGCTCAGCACCTCGACGCACGGGGCGATGGCTGCCGGGGACGCCACCTTCCACGCCGGCTGGACCCTCCACTCGGCCGGACCGAACCCGTCGGCGGACGACCGGCCGGCCATGACCGTGATCTACGTGGCCGACGGGGCGACGGTGCTGGTGCCCGAGCGGGACGAGCAGCGCCTGGACCTGGCTCTGTACCTGCCCGGCGCCATGCCGGGAGGCCCGGCGGCGACCGACCGGAACCCGCTGCTCTGGAGGTCCGGGACGTAGCCTCGGACCCCGTGACCAGCGACGAACGGGCACTGCGGCGCATGCGACAGGTGGGGCGCGTGCTGCGCCTCGCGGCCCGCCTCGACGTCGGCCCGCCGGCGAGCACACAGGCCGGGCCGGTGATCCACGCCGCCAACCACCGCAGCTTCGCCGACCTGCTGTTCGCCGCCGCGGCATTCGCCCAGTGGGGCCAGCCGATCCGCTGCCTCGTGGCCGCCGACTACTTCGCCCGGCCCGGCCTCGGCCGCCTGCTCCGGGACCTGCGGTGCATTCCCGTCGAGGGCATGGCCGCCATCGACCTCGCCAAGGACGTGCTGGCCGAGGGCACGCCGGTGGCGATCATGCCGGAGGGCCGCCTCGTGCCGCCCGACGAATGGGATGAAGGCCGCGTGGGCCGCCCGCATCCGGGGGTGGGGCGCCTGGCGATCGACACGGGCCTGCCGGTGGCGGTGGCGGGGGCCGCCGGTACCGAGGAACTGTGGCCGCGGGGGCGCGACCGCCCATACGTGCGGCCCTGGAAGCGGAGGCTGCTCACGATGCGCACCGGCTTCCTCGGCCCCGTCGACGCCGAGCGCTCCCGTGACGCCACGGCGGCCATCTGGGACGGCGTCAAGGCCTGCGTGGCCGAGGCCGAGGCGGCGAAGAGGGGAGAGGGGTAGTTCTCCCCGGCTCAGGCGTGGGTGCCGTGGCCGTGGTCGTCGACGACGAGGAGGTCGTGTGCGTGGTCGTGGCCGGCGTGGTCGCCCAGCACCCGGTCGCCGTAGGCCTCGCGCAGCACGGCCGGCGTGAGTACCTCGTCGGGGGTGCCCTCGGCGACGAGACGACGGTCGAGGACGAGGACCCGGCCACAGTGCCTCGCTTCGTCCAGGTTGTGCGTCGTGACGACGACCGTGTGCCCGGCAGCGGTCTCGGCATCGACCACCCCGAGGATGCGTTCCTGGCTGGCCAGGTCGAGGCCGGTGATCGGCTCGTCCAACAGCAGGAGGGGGGCCTGGCGGGCCAGGGCCTGGGCAACCAGGGCACGCTGCCGCTGGCCGCCGGAGAGTTCGCCCACCTGTCGGTCGAGCAGGTTCCCGACCTCGAGGCGCTCCACGGCCTCCGCGATGGCCGCCCGGTCGGCTGGGCGGAGGCGGCGGGGGATCGGCGAGCCGTCGAACCGGCCCATGCGCACCACCTCGGCAACCGTGAGCGGAAGCCAGCGGTGTTCGTGGGCTTGTGCCACCAGCGCCACGCGGGAGGCGGGGACCCGGACGTGGCCGGCCGCCGGCGCCAGCAGGCCCGCCAGTACCTCGAGGAGGGTCGTCTTGCCCGAGCCGTTCGGCCCGACCAGCGCCGTGGAGGAACCGGCGGGGAATGAGGTGGACACGGCGTCGAGTGCGCGGCGGCCGCCTCGATGGACGGTCACCCCCTCGAGGGTGATGGAATCGACGCTAGTCGGCATGGTGAGAACGATTCTCGCTGACATGGCGCGTGACCGCAACCACGTCGCTGGCCACGGCCACACTTGAGTGCGGTCCCATGGCGGCGACTACCTTTCCGCCGTGGCCGGGAGCGAGATCGTCGCCAAGGGGGATCCGTCCACCGGGCTGGCGCTCGAGCGGCGGCCGCGGACCGACTTCCCGACGTACATCGGCCCCGCCACCCACCTGGCCGAGGAGCGGGCCCGGCTGACGACCCTCACCTGGGAGCACTTCGACGCCCGCATGCTGGGGGCGACCATCGGCGCCGAGTTGACCGGCATCGACCTCACCGTCGAGTTGCCGCAGGCGGCCATCGACGCGATCGCCGCCGCCCTGGCCGCCTACAAGGTCGTCTTCTTCCGAGGGCAGCCCTTCACCCCGGAACGGCACGTGGCCTTCGCCCGCCGCTTCGGCGACCTCGAGGTGCACCCGTTCATCCCGCCCAACACCGAGCAGCCGGAACTGGTGCGGTTCGAGAAGGGGGCCGACGTCACCGGCTACGAGAACCAGTGGCACCACGACGTCACGTGGCGGGAGTGCCCCTCGAGGGCCACCGTCCTGCGGGCCGTCCAGGTGCCCGAGGTCGGCGGCGACACGCTCTTCGCCGACATGCACGCCGCCTACGACGTCCTCGCCCCCGAAACCAAGGCCGAACTCGACGGGCTCGACGTCGTCCACGACTTCGTGCAGGCCTTCGGACGCAACGTCCCCGAGGACCGCATGGCCGACATGCGCGAGCAGTACCCGGAGATGGTCCATCCGGCGGTCTGCACCCACGAGGTGACCGGCCGCCCCTACCTCTACCTGAACCGCACCTTCGTCGACCGCTTCGCCGGTTGGACCCGCGAGGAGTCGTGCGAACTGCTGGATCGCCTCTGCCGCATGGCCGACACCCCCGAGTACCAGTGCCGCTTCCACTGGGAGCAGGACTCGGTGGCCTTCTGGGACAACCGGGCCGTCCAGCACCTGGCGTGCTCCGACTACTGGCCCGAGGTCCGGATCATGGAGCGCGCCAGCGTCGTGGGAGAGCGCCCCCGCCGCTGAGTCCCGGAGGCCCTACCAGAGGAGAGGCACTACCAGAGGCCCACGGACAGCCCGGCGGCCAGGGTGCCACCCAGTTCACGGGCCGCTCCAAGGTGGTCCTCGTTGAGGTCGCCGGCGGCGATCACGGGCGGTGCCGCCTCCCTCCACCCCAGTCCAGCCGCCAGTGGCGTCACGGCGGCCACGGCGCCCGTGCCGTCCCCGCCAGCCCGTACGGCGAGCACGTAGGGTCGGCCACGGGTGTGTTCGAGGCACGGGTAGTAGACCGTGTCGAAGAAGTGCTTGAGCGCCCCCGACATGTAGCCGAAGTTCTCGGGGGTGCACAGGGCTATCCCGTCGGCGGCCAGGACGTCCTCGACCCCGGCCTCGAGTGCCGGAACGGCGACGACCTCGACACCTTCGATGGCCGGGTCCTCGGCGCCCTCCCGAAGGGCCTCGGTCAGTGCCTGCGCCCCGCCGGTGGCGGAGTGCCAGACGAGGAGCAGGCGCGGCACCGGTGCCCCCGGTTCAGAAGTGGTACGGGAAGTCCGACCAGTCGGGCGGGCGCTTCTCGAGGAACGCCTCCCGCCCCTCGGCAGCCTCGTCGGTGCCATAGGCGAGGCGGGTGGCCTCACCGGCGAAGACCTGCTGGCCGACCAGGCCGTCGTCGACCAGGTTGAAGGCGAACTTGAGCATGCGCTGGGCAGTGGGGCTCTTGGCGTTGATGGCTGCCGCCCACTCCAGGGCGACGGACTCGAGGTCGGCGTGGTCGACAACCGCGTTGACCATGCCCATGGTGTGGGCCTGCTCGGCGTCGTACTCCCGGCCGAGGAAGAACACCTCCCGGGCGAACTTCTGGCCGACCTGGCGGGCCAGGTAGGCCGAGCCGAAACCGCCGTCGAAGCTGGCCACGTCGGCGTCGGTCTGCTTGAAGCGGGCATGCTGGCGGCTGGCCAGCGTCAGGTCGGCCACCACGTGGAGGCTGTG
>DEAL01000015.1:53943-92359 GCA_002346745.1 Candidatus Neomicrothrix sp. UBA2983
AGGCGCTGCACCTCGAGGATGTGGAGCCGGCCGGTACGGGCCGGGTCGACGCTCTCCTCGGTCTCACCCTCGGCGTACCGGTAGCCGTCCCGGCCCCGGATGCGCTGGTCGCCACCGGCGCAGAATGCCCAGCCGCCGTCGCGGGGCGAGGGGCCGTTGCCCGTGAGCAGGATCGTGCCCACGTCGGTGGTCATCCGGGCGTGGTCGAGTGCCCGGTACAGCTCGTCGACGGTCTGCGGCCGGAAGGCGTTGCGGACCTCGGGACGGTCGAAGGCGATCCGGACGGTGCCCCGGTCGGTGCCTGCCTGCCCCCGGTGGTAGGTGAGGTCGACCAGGTCGAAGCCCTCCACGGGCTCCCAGCGTTCCGGGTCGAAGGTCTCCGAGACCTCGGTCGTCGACATGTGGGTCCTCCTGCGTCCGTCCGGATCCTACGTCCAGAGGCGGAGCCGTCCCCTGCCCGAACCCACGATCACCCCATTGCGGCGGCGGTGGCCCGGATCAGCGAGGAACTCGCCACCACCGCCCGCCACCACACGGCGGGTGGAATCCCCGGTCTGAGCCGAGGCGTACCGCTCAGGGAGCGTGGGGCGGGTCCACCTCGAGGGCACCCGAGGCCACCAGCGACTCGACTTCGGCCGGGTCCATGCCGAGGTCGCCGACGCACAACTCCCGGGTGTGCTCACCCAGGCCCGGGGCCGGGCCGAGGAACGGGGTGGTCATCACCGTCCCACGGAAGCACGGCCCGTCCAGCGTGAGCGGTCCGAGCGGTGGCTGGTCGACCTCGGGAAGGAAGCCCCGGGCCGTCAGGTGCGGGTCCGTCAACTGGTCGACCGTCGTGGCCATCGGTGCGGCGGGGACGCCCTCGTTCTGGCAGGCGGCGACCACCTCCTCCCGTGTGCAGGTCGCCGTCCAGGCCGCCACACCGGCGTCGACCGCCTCCCGATGTGACCGCCGGCCCTCGCCGTCCCCGAATCGCACGTCGTCCGCCCATGCGGGTCCGCCCATGGCCCGCCGTAGGCCGGCCCAGTCCTCGTCGTCACGGACGCAGACCACGCACCACTGTTCTTCGCCTGCGCAGGGAAACACGCCCCAGGGGGCGCCCCGCTGCGAGCCGTTGCCCATTGGCCGCACCGAGCCCGGGTCGAGGGCCTCGCCGACGAACAGGTCGCCCAGCGTGCCCATGAGTGCCTCCACCTGGGCGATCTCGACGTGGGCACCCGCTCCCGAGCGGTTGCGTGCGAACAGGGCCGCCGTGGCGAACAGGGCGCACACCCGGCCGGCCAGGTGGTCCGGATGGATGGCCGGGCTGCCCGGCGGAGGATCGCCGTCGTCGAAGTTCCAGAGCCAACTGAGGCCCCCGACGCTCTGGATGGTCGGTCCGTAGCCGCTCCAGTTGGCGAACGGCCCCCGACTGCCCATGAGCTGACTGCTCACCATGACGAGGCCGGGGTTCAACTCCCGGAGCTCCTCCCACGAGAGCCCGAGTGCCGCCATCGTGCCCGTCGAGTTGTTCTCGACCACTACGTCGGCCCGGCGGACCAGCTCGCGGACGACCGTCAGGCCGTCGGGGTGCTTCAGGTTGGCCCCGAGGCTCCGCTTGGAGCGGCTGGACGAGGCGAAGGAGGCCGTCATCTCGCCACCGAGGATGAGGCGGATGAAGTCGGGGTAGGTGCGACTCTCCACCTTCACCACGTCGGCGCCGTACTCGGCCAGCATCCGTCCGCATTCCACCCCGACGCCGCCGTGGCCGAAGTCGACGACCCGGACGCCCTCTAGGGGGAGTGGTGCCGGATCGCCCGCTGCCGTCGGCGCCGCAGGCCCAGCACCCGAAAAGCACGCCTCGTGCTCGCCCGGATTGGGCGCACGGTGCTGGTAGCCGACCCGGGTGCCGTCGACTTCCCCGAAGCCGGACATGACCGGGCCCGTGACCCCGTCGGCCAACTCGGCCTCGACGAAGGTCCCCCTGGCGGCGAAGTGCTCGCTGGCGAGCACCTCCGACGGCTCGAGCATCGGCAGCGCCACGACGCCGCGACGCTGCGCCTCGGCGGATCCCTCCACCTTCCCGAGGGTCGACCAGTGCTCCCAGAAGAGGGGATTCAGCACATCCATGTTCATGAGTCGGTTGAACGTGCCCTCCCAGTACTCGTCGGCGAAGGCCTCCGGGGAACCCATCCACTCCCAGAGGGCACGCCACTGGCGAGGGGAGAGGACCACCTGGCGGACCATGCCGTCGGCGCAAGGGATGTTCGGGTAAATGGGGCTATCCCCGGACCGCAACGTGTTGGGCGTGCCGCCCTGTCGCAACGAGGCGTCGGCGTTCGGCAGCAGCCAGCTGTTCATCTGGATGAGGGCCTCGAGGGCGGAGACGTCGAGGTGCTGGCCGCCGGCGCCCCGATCCCGGTGGAGGAGGGCCAGGACCACCGCGTACGCGCCGAGGACGCCGAGCGTGTCGTGGGCGACCGTTCCCGGGACGAGCAGCGGAGGCTTGCCGGGGAGCCCGGACAGCGAAAGCCAGCCGGACCGGGCGACCACCGTGTCGTCGGTCGCCGCCAGGCCGGCGTCCGGCCCGTCCTGACCGAAGTCGGTGAGCGAGGCCACGATGAGATCGGGGTGGGCGGCAACGAGTTCCGCCGGGACGAGGCCCAGGCCGGCCAGGAGGCCGGGCCGGGCCGACTCGACCAGTACGTCGGCGTCCCCGAGCAACTCGCGGAGCCGGACGACGTCGTCGGGCATCGTGAGGTCGAGGACGGTGCCGCGCTTGTTCGTGTTGCGGTAGGCGAAGTAGAGGGAGGTGCCGTCGGGAGCGAACGGAGGCAGGCGGCGGGACGTGCCACCGCCCGGGGGCTCCACCCGCAGGACATCGGCACCCAGGTCAGCTAGGAGGCGGCCGCAGAGTTCTCCCCGCTCGTCGGCGAGGTCGACGACCCGGACCCCCTCGAGCGGACGGTGCGGTGCGTTCATCGCCCCCCCGGGCACCTGCTTCCCCACGACTGCGGATTCTGGCACGGGTCGAGGATGGGGGGAGCACCCAAGCAGGCGGATCCGGGGGATACGGTGCGCCCGATGCCGGTTACTCGAGCCTGCCGTCGGACGGGAATGCTCCTCGTCGCCCTCGTCGCCCTCGGCGTCCTCGGCGTCCTCGGCGCGCTGGCAGGAGTCGCCGCCGCGGTCCCTGACACCGACGACATCCGGGACGCCAGGGACCGCCGAGAGGCCGCCAAGGACCAGGCGGCCTCGGTGGCCGAGCAACTCGAGTTGGTGAAAGCGGAGGATGTAGAGGTGGCCGATGCCCTCCGGGCGCTCGACGAGTACGTGGCGCTCCAACAGGCCAAGATCGCCGCCGCCCGTCAGGCCATCGAGGCGGCCGAGGCCGAGGCCACCCTGCGCTGGGTCGAGGCCGGGCACGTGGGGGAGGAGATCACCGGACTCCGCGCCCAACTGGAGCGGCTGGCGGTGGACGCCTACGTGGGCGCCATCCGCCCGGGCACTCTCCTCGAGGCCGAGGACCTCTCCACGGGACTGCGCATGTCGGCGATCCTCGACGTGGTCACCGGCGACCGGGGTGACCTGCTCGAACGCCTCCGGGCCCTCGAATCCGATAGCGAGGACGTGGCCCGCATGGCGGACAAGGCCATCGCGGACGCAGAACTCCAGGAGCAGGAGCTCGAGTCCTCGGTGCTGCTCCTGGCGCGTCGGATCGCGGCCCAGGAGGCCGCCCAGGAGGAGCTCTCGAAGCGGATCGCCGCCCACGAACAGGAGATCCGAGACTTCGAGCGCGAGCAGTACCGGATGGCCGTCCTCATCGAGAACCTCGTCGCCGAGGAACTCCGTAAGGCGGCCCCGAAGTTGACCGAGCAGTCGGCCTCGGGATTCATCTTCCCGATCGCGGGACGGATCGGCTCCGGCTTCGGGCCTCGCAAGCACCCCATTTTCGGTACCGTGCGCCAGCACAACGGCGTCGACGTCGGCTGCGTCACCGGCCAGCCCGTCTGGGCGGCCAAGGCCGGCGAGGTGATCTTCGCTGGTTGGCGGGACGGCTACGGCAACGTGGTCCTGATCGAGCACGAGGGCTACGTCGTGACGCTCTATGCCCACCTGTCCAAGATCTCGGTTCGCAAGGGGCATGATCTCGCGGCCGGTGACCCCCTCGGCGAGTGCGGATCGACGGGCTGGTCGACCGGCCCCCACCTGCACTTCGAGGTCCGGGTCGGTGGCGAGGCCAAGGACCCGTTGCTTGTCCTTCCAGCCTGAGGTGGCCGTGGGAGGCCGGTCCCTGGCGGGCTGGACGACGGCTTTCCTCGCTGGTGTCCTCGGGGTCGCCCTGACCGTGGCTGCCGGCGGGGACGGGCCCCTGATCGGCGAGGTGGGTCTGTCCCGTTGGGCGCGGGACCACACGCCCGGTGTGCTCGATCCCCTGGCCGAACTCCTCGACCTGCTCCTGACCGACCTCGCGGCGCCGATCGTCTTCGTCGTACTCCTGCTCGGGGTCTGGTGGGCGTGGGGCCGATACCCGGCGGCGATCCTCGCACTCGCCGGTGCCGCCACAGGACTCACCCGGGTCGCCGACCTGGTCGAGCGACCCCGCCCAAACTCCGACCTCCGCTGGACCGGCTACACGTTCGGCACCGGCGGCTACCCCAGTGGCCACGCGGTGTTCGCGGTCCTTGTGCTGGGCACCCTCGCGCTCCTCGCCAGAAGCCACCTGGTGGGCCGGGCCGGTGGGCGCCTGACGATCGCACTCTGGCTCCTCGTGGCACTGGTCTGCTGGCTCCGCATCAGCGAACTCGAGCACTGGCCGGCGGACGTGGCCGGAGGCGTGCTACTGGCGTTGCCCGCACTCCTCGGCGTGTCCTGGCTCGAGCCTCGGATCCCCCGCTGGGTGGCGCGGTGGCCGCGGCTGGCCCGCCTGCTCGGGGCGGCCGGCGCCTGAAAACAACGGAAGGGGCCCCGAAGGGCCCCTTCCGGGAGGTCGGATGGCCGGTCGCTCAGCCCACGAAGGCGGAGGCGAACACCAGGCTCACGATGGTCATGACCTTGATGAGGATGTTCATGGCAGGACCCGAGGTGTCCTTGAAGGGATCGCCCACGGTGTCGCCGACGACAGCGGCCTTGTGGCTCTCCGAGCCCTTGCCGCCGTGGTGGCCGGCCTCGATGTACTTCTTGGCGTTGTCCCAGGCGCCGCCGGCGTTGGCCATGAAGATGGCGAGGCAGAAGCCGGCCACGAGGGCACCAGCCAGGAAGCCGCCCAGGGCGTCGACGCTGATGAAGCCCATCACTAGGGGCACGACCACGGCAAGAGCGCCGGGGACGATCATCTCCTTGAGGGAGGCCTGGGTGGAGATCGCGACGCAGCGGGCCGAGTCGGGGATGACCCCCTCCTTGCCCTCGCGCAGGCCGGGGATCTCGCGGAACTGGCGCCGCACCTCCTCGATCATCTGCTGGGCGGCACGACCGACGGCGTCGATCGTGAGGGCCGCGAACAGGAACGGCAGCATGGCGCCGATGAAGAGGCCGATGAAGACCTCGACCTCGCCGATGTTGAGCGAGAGGTTGCCGCCGGCGGCCGCCACGGCGAACTCGAAGCTCTTGAAGAGTGCCAGGGCGGTGAGGGCGGCCGAACCCACGGCGAAGCCCTTGGCCACGGCGGCGGTGGTATTGCCGAGCGAATCCAGGGCGTCGGTGACCTCGCGGACCCCGGGGTCCAGTTCGGCCATCTCGGCGATGCCGCCGGCATTGTCGGCGATCGGTCCGTAGGCGTCCACCGAGACGACCACGCCGGTGGTGGCCAGCATGCCGATGGCGGCCACGGCGATCCCGTAGAGGCCGCCGTCGAGGCTCCCGATCTGGTCGAAGGCCATCTCGCCACCCCAGTAGGCGACGCCGACGCCGAGGGCCAGCAGGCCGACCGAGGCGGCCACGGACAGGAGGCCGGCGGAGACGCCACCGAGGACGGTGGTGGCCGGTCCGGTCACGGTCTGGCCGGCGATCTTCTTGACGGGGCCGAAGTGGTCCGAGGTGTAGAACTCCGCGGTCTTTCCGAGTGCCCAGCCGGCGACCAGGCCGCCGATCACCGAGATGGCGAGGCCCAAGGAGTTGTCGAAGGTGCTGTCGGAGAAGAGCCAGCCGGCGAGGACCACGGTAGCGATGACGGTGAGGGCCATCGCCACGTTGGTGCCCATGTGGAGGGCCTTGGAGAGTGCCTTGGTGTCGGTGGAGGTGCCGCCCTTGACGAAGAACGAGCCGATGATCGACGCCAGCATGCCTGCCAGGGCGATGGCCATGGGGAAGACCAGCAGCGAGATCGTGACGGGCTCGGTGGCGTTCTCGGCGGCCAGGCCACCAGCGAAGGCCACCAGCGAGATCGGGGCCAGAATCGAGCCGGCGTACGACTCGAATAGGTCGGCGCCCATGCCGGCCACGTCGCCCACGTTGTCGCCCACGTTGTCGGCGATGGTGGCCGGGTTGCGGGGATCGTCCTCGGGGATGCCGGCCTCGACCTTGCCGACCAGGTCGGCGCCCACGTCGGCGGCCTTGGTGTAGATGCCGCCGCCGACCCTGCTGAACAGGGCGATGGAGGAGGCGCCGAGGCCGTAGGCGGTGACGACCTCGAAGGCGTCGTCGACCTCGAGCACGAGCACGAAGAGGATGTAGACGAGCATCAGCCCCGCCAACGCCAGACCGGCAACCGAGAAGCCCATGACAGCGCCACCGCGGAAGGCGATGGGAAGTGCCTTGCCGGGGCCGTCCTGGGCCGCATTGGTGGTGCGGGCGTTGGCCATCGTGGCGACGGTCATGCCGGCGTACCCGGCGGCGGCCGAGAGGACGGCGCCGATCACGTAGGTGATGGCGGCGGCCGGGACGATCAGGGCGGCGATCAGGATCGCCATCACGACCACGAAGCCGGAGACCCAGACGTATTCCTGCTTGAGAAAGGCTCGGGCGCCCTTCTGGATCTCGGTCATCAACAGGACCATCCGGTCGTTGCCGGGGTCTGCCGCCTTGACGTTGTTGTAGAAGAACCCGGCGAGCAGGAGGCCGAGAACGGCCGATGCTCCTGCCAGGTAGGGAATTGCCTCCACGAAGGATCTCCTCGTATGTGTTGACTCGGGACCGCGCGGTGCCCTGCCACGGGCGTGGTGGGTGCGAGGCCACCCGGCGCCGTGGGCGAGACACCCGGGCCGGGACCGGGATGACGCTAGTGAGCTGGCACGGCCGGATCAAACATCCTCCGGGAATCATCAGGCCGACGTGACAAGCGTCTCAGCGACTGGAACTCCCGGCCGGGGCGGGGCAGCATCGGGGTGTGGAGTACCAGGCAGCGAGCTCACTGCGGCCCGATTCGGGAGCGGACCCCGGGGCCGTTCGGCGCGAGATGCTCGCCCGACGACGGGCGCTGGCGCCGGGCGACGTCGACCGCGCCTCGGCGATCCTCGTCCGACGCCTGCTGGACCTCCCGGAGTTGGCCGGATCGAAGCGGATCGCGGCGTACCTGGGCATACGCGGCGAGATCGACCCGTCGGCGCTGCGCCACGTCGAGCGCCTCGAGGTCGCCCTGCCGGTCACGACGCCGGGCGAACCCCTGCGCTTCGTCGTGCCGTCCGGGCCGCTCGTCGAGGGGCCTTATGGGATCCTCCAGCCGGGGGAGGGGGCCGAAGTCGATCCGCTCGGGCTCGACCTGATCGTGGTCCCCCTACTCGCCGTCGATCGCCGCGGGAACCGGGTCGGGCACGGCGCCGGCTTCTACGATCGGACCTTCGCGGCGCGAGCAGACCAACCGCCTCCGCCTGTGCTGCTCGGCGCCTGCCACGGCTTCCAGGTGGTCGAGGCCCTCTCGGCCCAACCCTGGGACGTCCCCGTCGACCTCGTGGTGACCGATGCGGGCATTTTGCGTCCGGGGATGGCCCACCGTGGCGCTGGAATGGGCGAGGATTAGCCCGTGCGCATCATCGTGGTGGGTGCCGGCGAGGTCGGGACCTACGTCGCCGACCGTCTCAGCGGCCAGGAGCACGACGTCGCCCTGATCGAACTCGACCCCGCCCGATGCAGCGTCGTGGGGGACAAGCTCGACGTGCTCGTCGTGCAGGGCAGCGGCACCGACCCCGGGCGGCTGGCCGCGGCGGGCCTGGCCGAGGCTGACCTGCTCGTGGCCGTGACCAAGCACGACGAGGTGAACCTGCTGTCGGCGCTGCTGGCCCGCCGGGCCGGTGTCACCAAGACCGTCGTCCGCATCGAGTCCAACCGCCTGCGGGAACCGGAGGTGCAGGCCCTGTTCGAGGACGCCGACGACCACCTCGTCATCGACCCCGACCGGGAGGCCGCCGAGGAGGTCTTCCGGCTCATGGAGTACCCGGGCGCCGTCGACCTGGCGCTCATGGCCGACGGCGAGGTCGTCGTTCTGGGTGTCCGCCTTCCCGGCCACGCCCCGCTGGTCGGTGTCTCGCTGCATGCACTCGGACGCGAACTCGACCCGGACTGGGACTTCATCGTGGCCAGCATCACGCGCACCGAGGAGGGCGAGGAGGACGAGCAGACGATCATCCCCCGGGAGGACGTGATCCTGCGCGAGGGCGACCTGCTGCGCGTCGTGTGCAAGCGCCGTGCCCTGCGCGATGTGACCAAGCGCCTCGGACTGGCCCGGGAGATGCCGACCCGGGCACTGATCCTGGGCGGTGGCCGGACGGCGGAACTCCTCGCCAACTCGCTTCTCGACCGTGGCATCGACGTCGGCGTCATCGAGCGCCGACCCGAACGCGCCTACGAACTGAGTGCCAACCTCGATCGGGCGGTCGTCTACCAGGGCGACATCAGTGACGCCGACCTGCTGGAGGAGGCAGGCGTCGCCGAGCAGGACGTCGTGATCGCCATGACCGGCGAGGACCACGCCAATGTTCTGGCCTGCCTCTACGCCAAGTCGGCCGGCGCCTCACGCGCTCGCCGCCGCGGCCGGAGCGACTCCCACCTGGAGACGATCGCCGTCATCCACCGCCTCGAGCTGCTCGACCTGCTCGAGGCCCAGCAGGTGGACGCCGCCGTGAGCCCACGGACGGCCACTGCCAACAGCGTGCTGCGCTTCGTCCGCGGCGACGTCGACTCCGTCGCCGCCGTGGCCACCTTCCTGCACGGCGACGTCGAGGTGCTCGAGTTCGCCGTCTCCGAGGACAGCGCCTGCCAGGGCAAGACCGTGGCTGACCTGTCGATACCGAAGGGGGCACTCATCGGCGCCATCGTGCGGGACAGCAAGCCGCAGATCGCCCGGGGACGCAGCACGCTGCGCGACCGGGACCACGCGGTCGTGATCGCCCGACCGGACTCGGTCGGTCGGGTGTCCGAGCTCTTCGGGTGACCGGGGTCGTGGCCCGGCCGACCGGCCCACCCGCCTGAGTCCGGCGCGCCCGACGGGTTCCGCCATGGGCCTCCCCTCCCGCCGAACCGCCGCCACCTGGCGGTCCCTGCCGTCGGCGGTGGTTTCGGGGATCGCGGTCGGGGCACTGGCCGCGGGGGCACTCGGGGCGCTGGCCGGACTGGCCGACCTGACCGACGGTGGAACGGATGCGGCGCCACTGCTCCTGACGGGCATCGCCGCAACGCTCCCGGGCTGGCTGCTGTACCGCGGCGTCCGCCGCCCCCACCGGCACCAGGCCGGCGACATCCTGACCGGGGTCACCGCAGCCTTCCTGGCGATGGTGGCCGTCGGGGCACTGCTCTACCTCGCCACGGGTGCCCACGGCGCGTTCGACGACGCCGTGTTCGAGTCGGCGGCGGGATTCAGCACGACGGCGATGACCCTCCTCGACGCGGAGGAACTCGGCCGGGGCGTGCTGCTGTTCCGGGCGGCCAGCCAGTGGGTGGGCGGCCTTGGCGCCTTGCTGCTCGGCATCGCCATCCTGCCGGCCCTCAGCGTCGGCCGCGAACTGGCCGACCGTCGACGCGGCATGGGCCGGAAGCCGTTGGCTCCTTCCGGCGGCACGGCGGCGCGCAACGTGTTGGGGCTCTACGGGTCCTTCACCCTCCTCATGCTCCTGGGCTACCTGGTCGCCGGCGTCGGGGGCGTGGGTTCGCTGGTGCTCGCCGTCTCGACCGTCTCGACCGGCGGCTTCGTGGGTCCCGGCGACCCCCTTGCCGACCCTGCCGTCCAGTGGGTGGCGATCGGGGGCATGGTGCTGGCCGGCGCCAGCCTCGTCGTCATCTGGCGCCTCCTCACCCGCCAGTGGGGTGGCATCCGGCGGGCGGCGGAGTTCCGGGCGTACCTGTTGTTCCTCGTGTCGGGAAGCCTGCTGCTGGCCTGGTGGACCGACGCCGCCGGATGGTCGGAGTGGCGCCAGGCGGTCTTCACACTGGTCTCGGCGGCGACCACGACCGGGTTCCCGAACAACCCCGTGGGAGCCTGGGCCGCGGTCGCCCCCGTCTTCCTGCTGATGGCCGCCGCCGTCGGCCCGATGACCGGCTCGACCGGCGGTGGCTTCCAGATCTTCCGCCTGCTCGGACTCCTGAAGCTCGCCCAACGCGAGTTGATGCGACAACTCCACCCGAGCCTCGTGGCCCGGATCCGCATCGGCGGCCTCGTGCTGAGCGAGGCCACCGTCGGCCGCATCGTGCTCCAGCAGTTCCTGTTCGTGGCGGTCCTGATCGGCGCCACGGGTGCGGTGGCGGTGCTCGGCCTCGACCTCGCCACAGCCCTCGCCGCCGGGGTGCACGCCGCGGCCTCGGCCGGGCCCGTCCGGGCACTCGACGGTGGCGTACTGGATCCCGCCGACTGGTCCCGGCCCGTGCGACTCGCCCTCATTCCGGCGATGGTCGTGGGCCGTCTGGCCCTCTACCCGGCCCTGCTGGCTGCCGGAACGGCGGCCACGGCGATCCGGGACCGCCTGCGGCTGCGCCGGCGCCTTGTCGCCCGACGGGTGGAGCGGGTCGGATGAGGAGCTGGCGCGGTCGCTGGGACTCCGCGACGGCACATGTCGGCGGGATCGCCCTGCTGGTCGTGGCGGGTGCCGTCGCCGTCGGAACACTGGTCGAGTTCGTCGACGGGGACGAGGCGGTGTCGATGCTCGTTGCCACCCTCCTGATCGCGGTCCTCGGCAGCCTTCTGCGCTACACGACCCGAACAGGCGAACTCGACCGGACGACGGTCTTCACGGCGGTCGGCTTCACGTGGCTGCTGGTCTCGCTGGTGGGCACCGTCCCCTACCTGCTCGCGGGGACCTTCGTCCGCGAGGGGGCGGGGACACTGGTCGTCCTCGCCGACGCCTTCTTCGAATCGGTCTCCGGCTACACCGCCTCGGGATCGACGATCTTCGGGAGCCACAACCCGATCGAGGCCCAGGGCTCGGGCATACTGCTTTACCGGCAGATGACCCAGTGGTTGGGCGGCATGGGCATCGTGGTCCTCGTCGTGGCGGTCCTGCCGGGCCTCCGGGCCAGCGGCCTCGGCCTCATCGACGCCGAGGCCCCGGGGGAGGGTGCCGACCAGTTGACGCCGAAGGTGACCGACACCGCGCGAGCGTTCTGGCGGATCTACGCCGCCCTCAGCCTGGCGGCGGCGCTGCTCTTCCTGGCGGTCGGCATGGGGCCCTTCGACGCTGTCGCCCACGCACTCACCTCGATCTCGACCGGGGGCTTCTCCACGCACAGCCAGTCGTTGGGCTACTTCAACAGCTTCGCCGTGGAGCTGGCGGTCATGGCGGTGATGCTCCTCGGCGCCGCCAGCTTCACTCTGCACGCCCGCAGCTACCGTCAACGCCGCTTCGTCCACCTCGGTGACCCCGAGTTCCGGTGGTACCTCGGAATTCTCGGCAGCATGACCCTGACGGTCGCTGCCCTACTCGCCTTCGACGGCATGGATGCCCTGCGGGCGCTCCGCATGGCGGCCTTCAACGTGGTGACACTCGGGACCAGCGGGGGATTCGGCAATGCCACCGAGCCCGGCTCCGACGGCGATTTCGCCACCTGGCCGGCGGGAGCCCTCGTCCTGCTCCTGGTGTTGTTTGTCGTCGGCGGCTGCACCGGATCCACGGCGGGCGGAATCAAAGTGACCCGGCTGCGCATCGGGGCGGCGCAGGCCTACCGGGCCCTTCGGGCCATGCGCCGGCCGAGAGCCCTGTTCCATGTCCGGTACGGCCGTGGTGTGGTGGCCGAGTCCCTGGTCGAGCGGATCGCCGGCTTCATGGTCGTGTTCGGCATGTTCGCGGTCATCGGGACCTTGGTCGTGGCGGCGCTGGGCACCGACCTCGTCACCGCCTTCACCGGGGTGATCGTCGCACTCTGCAACATCGGTCCTGCACTCGGTGAGGCCGGCCCGACGGCGTCCTTCGTGGACGGCTACAGCGCACCCGCCCGGATGGTGCTGGCGATGCTGATGCTCGTCGGTCGCCTCGAGATCTTCCCGATGGTGCTGATGCTGATCGCCCCCTACCGGGGCATCCGCCGCATGGCGCCGAGGGGGCCGCTCCGGTTGCTGCTCGACCGCCGTCGTGCCACGGACGCCTGAGGAAGGCGCCTCAGGAGCGGAGCAGTTCCTTCAGCCGGGGGACCGCACTCAGGAGCGGAGGAGCTCCTCGAGGAGTTTGCGCAGGTGCAGCGGGTCGGCGGTGGCGCAGGTCTCGCGGGCGCTGTGCATGGCCCACTGGGGCGCTCCCAAGTCAACCGTCGGGAGGCCCGTGACCGACGCCGTGATCGGTCCGACGGTCGAGCCGCAGCGAAGGTCCGCCCGGTGGCTGTAGGCCTGTAACGGCACCCCGCACCGCTCGGCCGCCAAACGCACCCGTGCCGCCCCCTGGGCGTCGGTGGCGTACCGCTGCGAGGCGTTGAACTTCAGCGCCGGGCCGCGACCCAGTTCGACCGCGTGGTTGGCGTCGTGGCGGTCGCGGTAGTTGGGGTGCACGGCGTGGGCCCCGTCCACGGAACACGCCAGTGACGCACCGGGATCCAGGGGGGCACCGGCCAGCAGCCCGTCGAGGACGCTGCGGAGGATCGGTGAGCCGGCGCCGGTCGCCGACGCGCTCCCGACCTCCTCGTGGTCGTAGAGCGCCACCACCGGCGTCGACGGGGTGGGTGCCGGACTGCGGATAAGGGCGCAGAGCGCCTCGACCGCGGCGTGGCAGGAGAGCAGGTTGTCGACCCGGGGTGCGCTGACGAACTCGTCGTCGAGGCCGGCCAGCGTCGAGGGCGTGAGGTCGTGCAGCATCAGGTCGAACCCGAGGACGTCTGCGGCATCCACGCCTGCTGCCGCGGCGACGGCGGCGAGGAACGCCCCCTCCTCGAGGTCGCCCAGGCCGGTGACGGGGGCGAGGTGGCGGTGGGGGTTCAGGACCAGGCCCTTGTCGTTCACGCCGCGGTCCAGGTGGATAGCCAACTGGGGGACGCGTGCCACTGCCCGATCGAGGCGGACCAGGACCTCGGTGGCGCTGTCTCCGTCGCGCACCGCCAACCGCCCGGAGCATCCCAGGTCCCGGTCCAGCCAGGCGTTGTGGAGTGCGCCCCCGTAGACCTCGATGCCCAACTGGCGCACTCCATGGGCACCCCGGTCGGGGTTGGGGGTGAGGCGCAGGTTGGGGCTGTCGGTGTGGGCGGCGAGGACCCGGAAGCCGGCACAGGCCCCCGGTGGCCTGATCCAGGCAACCAGGCTGCCGCCGGATCGCAGGTACCGCGGCCCGGGGCCGTCACCGGGCGTCCCCGGTTCGAAGCCGGCGGCCTCGAGGCGTTCGACGGCGGAGGCCACCGCATGGAATGGCGAGGGGGAGGCGTCGATGTAGGCGCACAGGTCCCGGGCGAACGCAGCGGCGTCGGGGGAGGGGACGGTCATGGGTCACGGGGGGTCCGCCGGGCGGCGGACCGATGGAGGAGCACCGGGAGCATCCGCGTATATTGGTCCGTAGGACGGGGCAGTGGGAACCCAAGCCGCGATGAGGCGGCCCCACCCTCGACCGGCAGGGCCGCACCGGCCGCCCCCGCCCGTCGTACCCGTCCTGCGACAGCGTCGTCATCCCGGGCCCCGGCCCGGACCCGCCCCGTTCGACGACGACACGGGCGGCACCCAGTAGCCACCCCACGCGAAGGCTCCAGCCCCATTCCCCTCATGACCTCCTCCCTCCCGACGCAGCCGCCAGCCGCTGCCGGCCTGCCCCGCGCCCAGGGCCTCTATGACCCGAGGTTCGAGCACGACGCCTGCGGCGTCAACTTCGTCTGTCACCTCCGGGGCGAGCGCAGCCACGACATCGTCGCACTCGGGATCGGCGCCCTCTGCAAGCTCCAGCACCGGGGCGCCCTCGGTGCCGAGAAGAACACCGGCGACGGGGCCGGCATCCTGATCCAGGTGCCGGACGGCTTCTACCGGCAGGTCGTGGACTTCGACCTGCCCGATGCCGGCGCCTACGCCACCGGCATCGCCTTCCTGCCGGGCGATCCGGGCCAGGCCGGGGCGGTGGCGGCGCAGGTCGAGCAGCTCGCCGCCGAGGAGGGGCTCGAGGTGCTCGGCTGGCGCGACGTCCCCGTCGACGACTCGATGATCGGCGACGCCGCGCGGCGCACCGAGCCCATCTTCCGGCAGCTCTTCCTCGCCGGCCCCGACGGACCGGATGGCCGGCGCACCGGCATCGAACTGGACCGGCTGGCCTACGTCCTCCGGAAGCGCACCGAGCACGAGATCCACGTACCGGCACCGTCGACGAGCGCCGCTGGCGGCATGGGCGGCGCCAGCGAAGCCCATGACGGCGTCTACTTCCCGTCGCTCTCCGCCCGCACCATCGTCTACAAGGGCATGCTCACGACGCCCCAGCTGGCCGAGTTCTTCCCCGACCTGACCGACCAGCGGGTCGAGAGCGCCCTCGCCCTCGTCCACTCCCGGTTCTCCACCAACACGTTCCCGGCCTGGCCGCTGGCGCACCCGTACCGCCTGATCGCCCACAACGGCGAGATCAACACCGTCCAGGGAAACCGCAACTGGATGCGGGCCCGCGAGGCGCTGCTCGCCACGGACCTGCTACCCGGCGACCTCGACCGCATCTTCCCGATCTGCACGCCCGGCGCCAGCGACACCGCCGCCTTCGACGAGGCGCTCGAACTGCTGAGCCTCGGCGGCTACTCGCTGCCCGAGGCCGTCCTGATGATGATCCCCGAACCGTGGGAGAACCACGAGTCGATGGAACCCGAGCGTCGGGCCTTCTACGAGTACCACGCCTCGCTGATGGAGCCCTGGGACGGGCCGGCCTCCATCGCCTTCACCGACGGCACCGTCATCGGCGCCGTCCTCGACCGCAACGGCCTCCGGCCCAGCCGCTACTGGGTCACCGACGACGATCTGGTCGTGATGGCCAGCGAGGTGGGCGTGGTCGACGTGCCCACCTCGAGCGTGGTCGAGAAGGGCCGCCTCCAGCCGGGTCGCATGTTCCTCATCGACACCACCAAGGGCCGGATCGTGCGCGACCACGAGATCAAGGCCGAACTGGCCGCCGCCCAACCCTACGCCGAGTGGCTGGAGCACAACCTGCTCCACCTCGACGACCTCCCCGTCCGGAAGCGCCACATCCGCGAGGAGGGCACGCCGCTGCAGCGCCAGCAGGTCTTCGGCTACACGCACGAGGAACTCAAGCTGTTGGCCGCCCCCATGGTCAGGGACGCCAAGGAGGCGATCGGGTCCATGGGCACCGACACCCCCGTGGCGGCCCTCTCGAATCGTCCCCGACAGCTGTACGACTACTTCTCGCAGCTCTTCGCCCAGGTCACGAACCCGCCCCTCGACGCCATCCGCGAGGAACTGATCACGGCCGTCTGCGGCACGATAGGTCCGGAGGGCAACCTGCTCGATCCCACGGCGGACAGTTGCCGACAGGTCCACCTGCCGCACCCGGTCCTCACCGAGGAGCAACTGGCCCGCCTCGTCCACGTGGACGGGGGTGGTGGGCCCGAGGGACTCCGCACCGCCGTCCTGGAGGCCCGCTACCGGGTCGCCGACGGCGGGAAGGGCCTGGCGGACGCCCTCGAGCACCTGCGCGGCGAGGCCTCTGCGGCGATCGCCGACGGCGTGGCCCTGCTGGTCCTGAGCGACCGGGGCGTCACCGCCGAGGAGGCGCCGATCCCGTCGCTGCTGGCGGTGGGTGCCGTCCACCACCACCTGGTCCGCGAGAAGACCCGGACGCGCGTGGGCCTGCTCGTCGAGAGCGGCGACGCACGCGAGGTGCACCACGTCGCCCTGCTGCTGGGCTACGGCGCCTCGGCCGTCTGCCCGTACGTGGCCTTCGAGGCGATCGACGGGATGCTGGCCGACGGCCTGCACGGGCTCTCCCCGGACCTGACCCCGGACGAGGCCCGTCGCCGCTACATCGCCGCCTGTGACAAGGGCATCCTGAAGGTGATGTCCAAGATGGGCATCTCCACGGTGGCCTCCTACACCGGCGCCCAGATCTTCGAGTCGATCGGCCTCGGCGCCGAGGTAGTCGACGCCTGCTTCACCGGAACCGTGAGCCGCCTCGGCGGCGTGGGGCTCGACGTGCTGGCCGTCGAGGTGACGGCCCGGCACCAGGCGGCCTTCCCCGGGAACCCGGAGGAGCGGGCCCACCGGACCCTCGAGGTCGGCGGCGACTACCAGTGGCGGCGGGAGGGCGAGTACCACCTGTTCAACCCGGAGACCGTGTTCCGGCTTCAGCACGCCACCCGCGAGGGTCGCTACGACGTCTTCAAGCAGTACACGTCGCTCGTCGACGAGCAGGCCGGCAACCTGGCGACGCTGCGGGGCCTCTTCCAGTTCCGGGGGGGGATCCGTCCGCCGGTTCCGATCGACGAGGTCGAGCCGGTCTCGGAGATCGTGAAGCGGTTCTCCACGGGCGCCATGTCCTACGGCTCCATCTCCGCCGAGGCCCACGAGACGCTCGCCATCGCCATGAACCGCCTGGGCGGCAAGTCCAACACCGGCGAGGGCGGTGAGGACCCGGAGCGCTGGATCCCGGACGGCAACGGCGACCTGCGCCGCTCCGCCATCAAGCAGGTGGCTTCGGGCCGGTTCGGCGTGACCAGTGAGTACCTGGTCAACGCCGACGACCTGCAGATCAAGATGGCCCAGGGCGCCAAGCCCGGCGAGGGCGGCCAGCTGCCTGGCCACAAGGTGTACCCCTGGATCGCCAAGACCCGGCACTCCACCCCGGGCGTGGGACTCATCTCGCCGCCGCCCCACCACGACATCTACTCGATCGAGGACCTGGCGCAGCTCATCTACGACCTCAAGAACTCGAACCCCGAGGCACGGGTCCACGTGAAGCTGGTGGCCGAGGTCGGCGTCGGGACCGTGGCGGCCGGTGTCGCCAAGGGCCACGCCGACGTGGTCCTGATCTCGGGCCACGACGGCGGGACCGGCGCCTCGCCGCTGACCTCCATCAAGCACGCCGGCGCCCCCTGGGAACTGGGGCTGGCCGAGACCCAGCAGACACTGCTCCTGAACGGCCTGCGGGACCGCATCGTCGTGCAGGTCGACGGCCAGCTCAAGACGGGCCGCGACGTCATGATCGCCGCCCTCCTCGGCGGCGACGAGTTCGGCTTCGCCACCGCACCACTGGTCGTGTCGGGCTGCGTGATGATGCGGGTCTGCCACCTCGACACCTGTCCGGTCGGGGTCGCCACCCAGAACCCGGAACTGCGCAAGAAGTTCACCGGCCAGCCGGAGTTCGTCGTCAACTTCTTCGAGTACATCGCCGAGGAGGTGCGGGAGCTGCTCGCCGAACTGGGGTTCCGGACCCTGCAGGAGGCCATCGGCCAGGTCGAATGCCTCGACGTCTCCGGCGCGGTGGAGCACTGGAAGGCCGACGGACTCGACCTCACGCCGATCCTGCACGTCCCCGACCTGCCCGAGGGGGCCGTGCGCCACCAGGCGGTCGGCCAGGAGCACGGGCTGGAGGCGATCCTCGACCGGCTCCTGATCGCCGAGGCCGCACCGGCACTCGAGGACCGCCTGCCGGTCACGATCACGACCGAGATCGGCAACGTGGACCGCTCGACGGGCACGATGCTGGGCTACGAGCTGACCCGACGCTTCGGCGGCGAGGGCCTGCCCGAGGACACCATCACCATCGACCTGGACGGCTCCGCCGGCAACAGCTTCGGCGCCTTCGTGCCCCGGGGGGTAACGTTGCGGCTGGTCGGCGACGCCAACGACTACGTCGGCAAGGGCCTCTCCGGTGGCCGCCTCACCATCCGGCCGCCCGCCGACGCCCCATTCCGGGCCGAGGAGCAGATCATCGCCGGCAACGTGGCCCTGTACGGCGCCACCGGCGGCGAGGCCTTCATCCGGGGCGTGGTGGGGGAGCGGTTCTGCGTGCGCAACTCGGGTGCGCTCGCCGTCGTCGAGGGCATCGGCGACCACGGCTGCGAGTACATGACCGGTGGCCGCGCCGTCGTCATCGGTCCCACCGGTCGCAACTTCGCCGCCGGTATGTCCGGGGGGATCGCCTACGTCCTGGACGTCGACGGGACCTTCGCGGACCGGGTCAACGCGGAGATGGTCGAGGTCGAGGACCTCGACGGCGACGACGCCGACTGGCTCAGCGAGGTGCTGGTTCGCCACCACGCCGAGACGGGCTCGGAGGTGGCCGAGCGCCTGTTGGCCTCGTGGGTCGCCACCGTGGCGGACTTCCGCCGGGTCATGCCGACGGACTACCGGCGGGTCCTCGAGGCCGCCGCCGCCGCCCGGGCCAGCGGCGGTGACGAGGTCGCTGCCATCATGGCCTCGACGAGGACCTGAGGCGCTGCCATGGGCGATCCACGCGGCTTCCTCAAGCACGACCGACACCTTCCCGACCGTCGGCCCGTTCCCGTCCGACTCCTCGACTGGCGGGAGGTCTACGAGTCGTTCCCGGACGAGGACCTGCGCCGGCAGGCCAGCCGCTGCATGGACTGCGGCATCCCCTTCTGTAACGACGGCTGTCCCCTCGGCAACCTCATCCCCGACTGGAACGACCTCGTCTACCGGGAGCACTGGCAGGGGGCCATCGAGCGCCTCCATGCCACCAACAACTTCCCGGAGTTCACCGGACGGCTTTGCCCGGCCCCCTGCGAGGCCGCCTGCGTGCTCGGCATCAACGAACCGCCGGTCACGATCAAGCAGGTCGAGGTCAGCATCGTGGACCGGGCCTGGGAGGAGGGTTGGATCCGCCCGCTGCCGCCTCAGGAGCGCACCGGGCGCCAGGTGGCAGTCATCGGCTCGGGACCGGCCGGCCTGGCGGCCGCCCAGCAGTTGACGCGTGCCGGCCACGACGTGGTCGTATTCGAGCGTGCCGACCGCATCGGCGGCCTGCTGCGCTACGGCATCCCCGAGTTCAAGATGGAGAAGCGGCACCTCGACCGGCGTCTCGCCCAGATGGAGGCCGAAGGCACCGAGTTCCGGACCAACGTCGACGTCGGCGTCGACCTCCCCGTCGAGGAACTCCGCAGCGACTACGACGCCGTCGTGCTGGCGTGTGGCGCCACCCAGTGGCGGGACCTGCCCATCCCCGGCCGCGACCTGGAGGGCGTCCACCAGGCCATGGAGTACCTGCCGTGGGGCAACCGGCTCCAGGAGGGCGACGTCGACCGTTCGCCGATCGACGCCGAGGGGCGCCACGTCGTCATCATCGGCGGCGGTGACACGGGCGCCGACTGCCTCGGCACCGCCCACCGGCAGGGAGCGGCGTCGATCCACCAGTTCGAGATCATGCCCCGGCCTCCGGACGAGCGCCCCGACGCCAACCCCTGGCCCACCTGGCCGATGGTGTATCGGGTCTCCTCCGCCCATGAGGAGGGCGGGGAGCGGGTCTACGCCATCAACACGGCCGAGTTCCTCGGCGAGGACGGACGCCTCACCGGCCTGCGCACCCACCGGGTCGAGCAGGTGTTCGAGGACGGCCGGATGTCGTTCGAGCCCGTCGAGAGCAGCGAGGAGGAATTCCGGGCCGACCTGGTGTTCCTCGCCATGGGCTTCACCGGCCCCGAGCAGGGCCCCCTGCTCGAGGAACTCGGCCTGGAGTTGGATGGTCGCGGCAACGTGGGCCGTGACGGCGGGTACGCCACCAACGTCGACGGGGTGTACGTGTGCGGCGACATGGGCAGGGGCCAGTCCCTCATCGTCTGGGCCATCGCCGAGGGGCGCTCCTGCGCTGCCGCCGTCGACCGGGCCCTCAGCGGCTCGACCCGGCTGCCGTCACCGGTCGCTCCGACGGCGGCACCCCTGCGCTAGCCGAACCCCTGCACTAGCCGAACCCCTGGCCTCAGAAGGGCGACGCCCCCAGGAACTCGAGGGCGGCGTCGATGAAGCCGAAGTCCTTCGGCGTTGCGAAGTGGTCGACGCCCCGCAGGGTCACCAGCCGGGCATCGGGAAGCGCCTCCAGCAAGGGATCGGCCGGTCCGGCCTCGTCGCGGTCCCCGAGGACCACCAGCACCGGCACGGACACGCCGGCCAGGTCGGCGGCGTCGAGCGGGCGCCCGTCGGGGCGCTGCAGAAAGGCTGCCAGCGCCTCCCGATCGGCGTCGCCCGTCTCGGGAAGGCGGGCGAAGTAGGCCAGCAGGGGGTGGGGTGCCTCACCGGTCCGGACCGCCTCGACCAGTGCCTCGGACCGGGCCGGGTCGGACTCGAAGAGCCGTGCGCCGACCCCGGCGGCGACCAGCCGGTGGAAGCGGTCGGGATGGCGGGCCGCCAGCACGAGGAGCGTCCGGGCGCCGTAGGAGAAGCCGACGGCGTCGACGGGCTCGTCGGGCAGTTGCGCCAGGACCTGCGCCTCGAGGTCCCGGTAGGCCTCCGGGTCGTGGGGCTTCGATGCCGATCCGTGCCCGGGCAGGTCGACGCCGACGACGGTGCGGCCGGCGTCCTCGAGGAGCGCCGTCCAGCCGTTGCTGACCCAGGTGGCGGCGTGGGAGGTGCCGAATCCGTGGACGAGGACGACGGGCGGTGCGGACACGACGGGGGACCGTAGTTGGGGGCACCGCCCTCCTCGGGTGCCGGGAGGCCCCTCGGTACGCTGGCCCGGTGAGCCCGCAGCGCCTCCTCCTGGCCGTCGGCGTGCCCTTGGGTCTCCTCATCGTCCTGTTCACCCCGGCGTGGACCGGGTGGGACGAGCACACGCACTTCCTCCGGGGCACCGACATGGCCGACGGCTCCCTCTTCCCGAGCCGTGGCGAACTGCAGGACCCACCCGGGGAGCACGGTGGCGTCCCGCCGACGCCGGTTGCCGCCACCTACGTCGAGGACGGCGGGATCGTCATCGCCAACTGGCTGGGTGGGAACGCTCCCTGGACGGCCTCCTCGACGGGCGACCTGCTGGCCAGCCGTCCGGACGGCCGCACCGTGAACGTGGACCTTCGCGCCACCGAGGCGGCACCACCAACGGCCTACCTGCCGGCCGCCGTCGGCATGGTCGTGCCGGTCCAGATGGAGGCCCCGGCGGTGGTGGCGATGTGGTCGGGTCGCCTCGCCAACCTGGCCGCCTATCTGGCGCTGGCCTGGTTGGCGGTCCGCTCAGCTGCAGCATTCCGTTGGACCCTCGCTGCGGGGACCCTGCTTCCGATGCACCTCGCCCTTGGGGGCACCATCTCGCCCGACGCGGTGACCTTCGGGGCGCTCCTCTTGGTCCTCGCGGTCTGGTCGCGGCTCCGGGCCAGCGTCGAGATCCCGGTCCGGATGCTGCTGCCGGTGTGCCTCCTCTCGGCACTGGCCAAGCCGCCGTACTTCCTGGTCCTCGCACTCCTGCCGGCCACGGGCTTCCAGCTCGGCACGACGTCGGGACGCCTCGTCGGGCGCATCGGCCTGGGGGCCCTCGGCCTCGGGCTCCTCGTCACGCTCCTGAACTCCTCCACGGACTACCAGGCGGTTTCCTCGACCATGATCGACGACCGCCTCCACCTCGATACCGGCCTGCAGCAGGAACGGCTCCTGGGCGACCTGCCGGGCTTCCTGTGGGCCACGGTCGAGACCTGGTTCACCGAGTTGGACGACTACGTCCAGGGATGGTTCCGGTCCTTCGGATTCTTCCCCTCGGACCTGCCGGGCATCCTGGCCTGGGTCCTGCTGGCCGGCCTGCTCGTGGCCGTCCTGCGCCTCGACGCCCCGGACCTGCGTGGCCTGGTGGGTGTGGATCGTTGGCTGCTCGGCCTCGGAGCCGCCGGCCTGCTCGTCGTGCTCTACGCCTCGAGTTTCGTGTACTTCACCGACCACGCCGCCTACGACACGATCGGGCTTCAGATGGCCCGCTACTCGGCGCCGCTCCTGCCGCTGATGGCCCTCTCCTGTTCGCCTCGCTGGGCGGTGCTGCGCCTCGAGGCCCTCTCGACGCGTGTCGCCCGCGTGCTCGTCGGCGCCGTGCCGGCGGTCGCCGTCGGGGCGGTGCTGGTGACCTGGCTCTGGACCGGGACGTCCGACCGGTTCTGAGCCGTCAGCCGCTCTCGCTGCGCACGTGTCGACGGGCGAGGAATGTGCGGATCGCCTCGGCCAGAACGAACAGGACCGCCAGTACCCCGAGGACGTGGTAGCGGTCGAAGAAGGCCGGCCAGATGAAGTCCCTCGGGTACCGGTACCGGATCTGGTCGACCACAATCAGCAGGGCGGCGAGTGACATGGAGGCGGTGGCCAGCAGCGGCAGGAGTCGCCGCCAGAGTCGGCCGGCCAGCACGAGGCCGGTGAGCAGCCCCAGCAGGGGGGCGGCCAGTGGCCAGGCGGGGAGGTTCAGCCAGGCGACGGCGGTGACGAGGAGCCCGGTGGTGACCGAACCGCGGGTGCCCATCGCCGCCAGGGTGCCCCGGGGATCGACGAGTGAGACGATGGACACTGCGGGTCCTGCCTCGTCTCGGCGGCCCCGTCGTGCGAGGACGAGGCACGCCAGTGCGGCCAGCAGGGATAGTAGGAGTCCGGCGGTGACCAGACGCTGTGGGGTCCACGCCAGTCGTAGGCGGACGTCACCCACGGCGCCGTCGGGATCGACGAGCCAGCCGTTGGCGTAGCCATCGACGAGCACCGGCGCCGGCTCGACCTTGAGATCCGGGCTGGAGAGTCGCCAGCCGTCGGTGTGGCTCTCCCCGAGGACCAGCCAGAAGGGCTCCCCCTCGGAGGCCACCACCAGGTCCCGGGCGGTCTTGTCCCAGTGAGTGTAGGTGACGGTCGGTGGAGTCGGCGCCACGCCGGAATACGACACCAGGTCTCGGAGGAGCAGCTGGTCGACGTCGATGCCGGTATGCCGGCCGTCAGCGGTCCGGAGGCGGTGCTCGCCGGGACCCAGGTCCAGTGGGCCCTCGCAGAGGGAGAGCCCGAGTGGCTTCCTCGCCAGGGCATCCGCCGTCGCACCTTCGACCCTCACCGACACGGCGGCACCATCCACCTCGAGCAGGTCCTCCCGGCAGGCGCCATCCACCATGGCCGCCGTCTGGACGGCGGGGAGACCGAGCACCTCGCTGATCGCCACCGGCAGGACGACGGGATGGCTGCTGTACCAGTCGAGGGTGACGACGGGGTCGATCGCCTCGACCACGAATTCGAGCAGTGTGGCCTGGCGATCGACGGGCAGGTCGAAGGCGACGGCGTCCTCGTCGAGTGCAACGACGCCGCTGGTGGCGACATGCTGGTCGTCGGCGTAGAGGGCGATCCGCGTCGGCGTGGAGTGGTGGTCGGCGCGGCGTGCCAACACCTGGAGGTCGCCGACGGCGATGGGCTCGGCGAAGCGGACCGTGAGGACCTGACCCTCCTGTGGCGCAAAGGCCGGTATCCAGGCGGTCGCGGGATCTCCGTCCAGTGCGGCGTCTCCGCCCGACCGCAGGGACCCGGAGAGTCGGGTCGACCCGTGTGCGACGATCCCCGGGTCACGTCCCAGAAGGTCGTCAACCAGTTGCTCCGGGGCGACCGCCGAGAGCCTGACCTCGCCCTCGAGGTCGAAGTTGCGGCCGAAGGGCAGCGTGAAGGTGCGGTCGAGGTGGGTCTCGCCGTCGTTGCGCACTGGGTCGAGCGGGTCGGACCGAAGCCGGGTCAGGAGCACGGCCAGTTCCTGGCCGCGGTCTCCGTCGATGAGGGCGCCGAGGTCGCTCGGCAGGGCGATCGTCTCGTCGGACGCCACCGGTGACTGGTCGACCTCGGTGAACCCGACCGAGCTGGCGCCGAAGAACCACCGGCGTCCGGCATCGCTGGTGGCCAGGATCTCGACCTCGAGGTGGTCGGTGGTGCCGGAGGGAAGGTCGATCCGCTGCCGGCCCGGCGGTAGTGAACGTTCGTCGAGGATGGCCTCGACGGTGGCATGGTCCGTGCGGATGCGGACCTCGGTGATGTGGCGATTCTGGCCGGCGGCCCAGAATTGCTGGAGGTCGAGTCCCGGGACCGGGATCGCCTCGTCATACTCGAGGAGGAGGCGCTCTCCGCGGGCGTCGGAGAAGGCAGCGACCTTCCAGGCCGTGTTCTCGTCCCCGTCGACGGCGTGGAACGGGCGGGAATCGGGGACGAAGGTGACGGGATTGCCGTAGGCGGTGGCCGAGGCCCGCACGCCATGCTGCACGGCCACGGTGCGGCTCCCGGGGACGTCTGGGAGCACGGCGAGGCGCTGGTCGGTCGGGTCGTCGGCCAGGGGCACCTCGTCGGCACGCTCGGTGTAGCCCTGCGTCTCCCTGATGGTCCCCCAGCGCTGGCCGCGCTTGCGGTTGGTGTCGGTGATGAGGAGCAGGGCACCGGCCTGATTCACGACCTCGGGCGATTCCGTGAGGGACGCGCTGAAGAAGACCGGTCGGCCCGGTTCGAGGAAGCCCTCCCCGGCGGCTGCCACCAGGCCCTCGGCGTCGCCCGAAAGGACGATCGGCCGGGTGGGATCGGCGGTCCGCAGAATGGACTGGGCGTCCTGGACGGCGAAGACGGCGGTGTAGGGGGGGACGGCCGCCTCCAGTGGGCGGTCGAGGGTGTGCTCGTCGACGAGTGGCCGCTCCCGGAAGGGCAGGTTCGGGGGGCCCGTCCCGAATTGCCGAGGCTCGTCGAGGCCGGGGGCCTCCAGGAGCTCGGCCCAGAGGTCGGGTGGCCGTGGGGTCCGGTAGCGCTCGTACTGGAGGTCGCCGCGGAACACCACCTCGCCGACGCCCATCAGCCGGGCGAGGGGGGCGAGGGCACCGGTGTCGAGTCGGCCCTCCTGGACCTCAGTGTCGAGGGCGACGACCAGCGCAGCCGAGGCCGGGGTGCCGAGGGGCACCAACTCCCGGGCCACGTATCCACGGTTGGTCAGTCCGGGGAGGATCGGGTCAACTGCGTTGCCCCAGCGATGGGCTGCGAAGTCGCTGCCGGGAATCTCGAGGACGCGGGTCTGGTGGGGTGCCGGCGACTCGAGGGAACCCGCCACCTGGAGCCAGTGGTCCGGCACCTCCTCGGGCCGCTCGAGGTTGTCGCCCAGCAGCTGGCCCGTCCAGAGCGGCGAGAGGTTGGCGATGATCGCCAGGCAGAGGACGACGGCGATGCTCCGACGGCGTTCCGGCATCCGGGAAGCGAGGGCGGCGGCCGCGGCGCCAAGGAACACGGCGGTGGCGAGTACCACCAGCGGGAGTGCCCGTGGCGTGCTGCGCATGGCGAGGCCAGCGTCCGTCTCCGTCCAGGCCTTGAACACCCGGCCGAGGGGGGAGGGGGCGTCGAACGGGTGTGCGGCGATGGCGGTGAGCATTCCGATGCCGAAGAGCAGGAGCAGGTGGCCACGGTGTCGGAAGCGGGTCACCGCTGCAGCGAGAAGGCCCAGGAGGGGAAGGGCGTACGAGAGGGGCAGGGCCCAGCGCGTGTAGGCGTGGGCCGGTTCGATCCAGGGACCGAGCTTGTCCTGCCCGTAGAAGAACCAGTAGCCGAGCCCCCGGAACAGTTCCGGGGCGGTGGCGGCCTCGGCGATGACCTCGTAGGTCTCCGTCAGCCGGAGCGTCGGCAGGCCGTGGGCCGCCTGCGTCCGCAGCCCGGCAATCCACCAGAGGGAGGTCCCGGCGACGAGGAGGCCGATGCGGGTCGCGACCGCGAGGGCGCGCCGCCACGGGACCGAACCCTCAAGGACGCTCCAGGCAATCCACAGGACGGGCCCCAGGCCGACCAGCAACAGGGAGGTGGCGTTGACGCCGCCGATGGTCAGGGTGGTCAGGGCGAAGAGGGCGGGATGCCGCCAGCCGCCCGTGCGCAGTGAGCGGACGGTGAGCGCCAGCATCCACGGCAGGCCGGCCCAAGGCAGGAGGATGACCGAGATTCGGGCCACGTAGTCGAGGAGGTACGGGCTGAGCATGTAGGCAAGCGAGGCCACGAGGACGGGTGCCCCCCGCCAACCGAGGGTGCGCAGGAACCAGCGCAGGCCCATTCCGGCGGCGAACAGGATCGAACCCAGCCAGAGGCGTTGCACGAACCAGTCGGGGAGTGCAAGGAGGTCGCCGACCGCGAAGAAGGGTCCGATGGGCCACAGGAACCCGATGTTCTGGTGGGTGACCGTCCCCATGGCGAAGTCCGGCTGCCACATCGACGTGGCGTCGAGGAGGAGTCCCCACGGGTCGAGGGTCAGGTACGGCTTGGTGTCGGCGGCGACCATGCCGCGGTGGGTGAGGAGGAGGGGAATCCAGGACAGTGCCGCCAGTGTGAGGACCTGGCCTCGATCCCCCCGGCCGGTGGCAGGGGTCCGGCCGTTCAGGTGGCGCAGGACCGCAGTCACCGGTTGACCGGAACGGTCGAGGCGAGCACCCGAAAGGCCTCCGTCGCCGTGCGATCCCAGTCGAACCGGGCGGAACGGTCTCGTGCCGCCGCGCTGAACGCCGCTCGACGGTCAGCGTCGCCGAGAAGGTCGGCCAGGTGGGCCGAAAGTTCCCGGTCATCGTCTGCCAGCAGGCCGGTGATCCCGTCGTCGACGGCGTCCTCATGTCCGGCGATGCGGGTCGCCACCGCCGGTGTGGCGCAGGCGGCGGCCTCGGTCAGTGTCATGCCCCAGCCCTCGCTCGAGGAGGCGCTGGCCACGACCCAGGCCCGCCGGTAGGCGTCCACCACGTCCGCCTCCTCGACGTGTCCCCGCAGGGCCACCCATTCCTCGGCGCCGAGTCGAGTGACCAGTTCCCGCAGGACGTCGCGCTCCTCGCCGTCGCCGAGGACCTCCAGCCGGGCGGGGAGGCCGGTCTCTCGGACGCCTGCCACCGCATGGATGAGGGCGTCGACGCGCTTCGAGGGCATGAGGCGCCCGGCAGCCACCACCAGGGGCGTGGAAGATCGGTGGCCGGCGGGGGAGAAGCGCTGGTGGATTCCGGGCTCGACCACATGCACCCGACGAGCCGGCAGCCGGAGATCCCGGACCAGGGAGGCCCGCGAACTCTCCGAGAGGGTGACGACCGGGGTGTTCCGGTAGCAGGGCGGTGCGATGCGCCGCTCGAGGAGGCTGCCGGCCCGGGCCAGCCCCGGCGAGAGGACCATGGGCCACAGGAGCTCGTGGTGGTGGTGGAGCAAGGCCATCCGGGGGAAGGCCGCCCACAGCGGCGAGAAGAACGGCACCCCGTTCCAGATCTCGACCAGTGCATCACGGCGACCGTGTAGTCCGAGGAGTTCAGCGGCAATGGCGCGGGGGAAGACGAGGTAGCGCCCCGCCCGGCGCACCACCCGGTAGCCGTCGCGTCGGGTCGCCGCCCGGTGTCCGGCCGCATGGGAGGTCCGGAACGTGACCTCGAGTCCGGCCGCCGCCCACCGGCTCGCCACCTCGTGGGCGTGGATCTCGGAGCCGCCGGCCTCCGGGTCGTCGAGGTCGCGCCAGGCCAGCAGGTGGACGCGACGGATCCCGGAGGCACCGATGAGGGCGTCGAGGTCGCCGTCGGGCAGTTCGTCCGGTGGTGGTAGAGCCGCCATCGTCGCCGGATCGTACCGGCGGGCTGAGGCCGGTACGGGGAGCGGTCCCGGCGGCGCCGTCGCCGGACCCCGGAGTGCGGGATGGCAGACTCGGTCCGGCCATGCTCTTCCCGACGATCACCTTCGCCGTCTTCCTGACCCTCGTCCTGGCGGTCCACACGGTGCTCCTGCATCGCCCACGCGCCTGGAAGCTCACGATGCTGCTGGCCAGTTACGTGTTCTACGGCTGGTGGGACTGGCGGTTCCTGAGCCTCATCTGGATCTCGACGCTGGTCGACTACGGGACCGGGCTGGCCATCGCCGCCTCCACGGACCGTGGTCGTCGACGGGCCTTCCTGGCGCTGAGCCTGGCCACGAACCTCGGGATGCTCGGCTTCTTCAAGTACGCCGACTTCTTCGTGGTCGAGTTCGTGAACCTGCTCGCCGACCTGGGCATCACGGTGTCGGCCCGACCCCTCGGGATCATCCTCCCGGTGGGCATCAGCTTCTACACCTTTCAGACGGTGTCCTACTCGCTGGACATCCACCGGGGCGTGCTCCAGCCGACCCGGGACCTCGGCGACTTCGCCCTGTTCGTGGCCTTCTTCCCGCAACTGGTGGCCGGCCCGATCGTGCGGGCCCGGGACTTCCTCTCGCAACTGGCGACGAACGACCGTGCGCCCCTCGATACCGGGCGGTCGATGCAGTTGATCCTCGGCGGCCTCTTCAAGAAGGTGGTCCTCGCCGACGTGCTGGCCGTCCGGCTGGTCGACGGCGTCTTCGCCGATCCCGGTGGGGCGACGGGGCTGGAGACACTGCTCGCCGTCTACGGCTACGCCCTCCAGATCTACGGCGACTTCAGCGGCTACAGCGACATCGCCATCGGGATCGCCCTGCTGCTGGGTTTCCGCTTCCCGGACAACTTCGACCAGCCGTACCGGGCGGTCACCCTGCAGGACTTCTGGCGTCGCTGGCACATCAGCCTCTCCAGTTGGCTGCGGGACTACCTGTACATCGGGATGGGAGGCAGCCGGCGGGGGAGGGGGCGGACCTACCGGAACCTCCTCGTGACGATGTTCCTTGGCGGCCTGTGGCACGGAGCGGGCTGGACCTTCGTGCTGTGGGGCCTGCTGCACGGCGGGGGGCTGGTGCTGGGACGCTGGGTGCGTGATCGGCAGGGCGAGGACGCTAGGACGTACGGCCCGGTCGGCCGCTTCCTCCGGACGCTGGCCACCTTCCACCTGGTGTGCGCCGGGTGGGTCTTCTTCCGTGCCGTGGACCTCGACCGGGCCCTCGAGGTCTTCGGTGCCCTGGGCGGCTCATGGACCTCGGCACCTGCCGTCGACGGTGGCGTGGTGGCGCTGTTGTTCCTCGGACTCTTCCTGCAGTTCGCCCCCCGTGGCCGACTTGCGCCCGCCTGGTCCGCGCTGGGCCGTGCGCCGGTGCTGGTGCAGGCAGCGGTGGTCGTCGTGGCGATCCTCGGCATCGACCTACTGGGACCGGACGGGGTCGCGCCCTTCATCTACTTCGCCTTCTGAGTCGCCGCCTGCGCGGCGGTCGGCGAGGGCCGCCAACTGGCGACCGGGCACGGCGATCCCCGCTAGGGCCGGAGCACACCGTTACGACGCCCTCCAACGGCCTCGATGGTCACCACCGCAGTGGCCGAAAGCCCGAGGACGCCGCTCCACCGGGCAAGCACCCCGTAGTCCGTCCAGGCCACCACGAACCCCGAGGCCAGCCCTGCGGCCGCCCCGGCGGCCGTCATCACGAGATCGGCAAGCCCCTGCACCTGGACGCGTCGCGCCGGGGGAAACGCCCCGACCAGGAGCGAGGAGCCGGCAACGATCCCGCAACTCCATCCCAGGCCGATGAGGAACAGGCCGAGGTAGACACCGAGCACCCCACCCTCGCCGGTGGATGCCGTCCACAGTGCGCCTCCCAGCAGGAGAACGCCGCCAGCGACGAGGACCGGCCGCTCGCCCAGCCGGTCGGCGAGGCGTCCCACCACGGGGGAGAAGGCATACATGCCGATGATGTGGAGCGAGATCACGAAGCCGACGACCTCGAGGTGGTGGCCGCCGTGACGGAGGTGCAGTGGGGTCATCGTCATGATGGCGACCATCACGACATGGCCGGACACCATGCCCAGGACGCCCAGGCGGCCGGCGGCGGACCGGCGAAGGAGGTGGGCCGAATCCCAGAAGCGGGGCCGCTCGGCTGCCGGAAGGCCGACCCCGCCGACGACGGCCAGGGGGTCGGGGAGCAGCCGCCTCCAGACGAGCAGCCCGGCCGCCCCGAACAGCACGACACACAGCACGTAGGGCCCGGCGAGGGGAGGGAGTCCCATCCACTCGGCCACGGCCGGTGCGGGCCCCAGGCCGATCGTCGGCCCCAGCACGGTGCCAAACGTCGAGGCCCAGATGAGGGAGCCGATGGCCTGGGCCCGGTCGTCCTCCTCGGCCAGGTCGGCGGCGGCGAAGCGGGCAGCCAGGTTCGCGGCGTTCCCGGTCCCGATGCCGAGGATGCCGGCCACCAGGAGCGGATACCACGACGACAGTGCGGCCGCCGTGGCAAGGACCGCACCCACCGCGGCGATCGCGTAGCCGCAGGTGAGGCCGGGTCGGCGGCCCCGTGCGGCCATGAGGCGCGCGAGGGGCACGGCCGAGAGGGCTGCTCCGGTGGTCATGGCGGCGGCGGCGAGACCGCCGAGGGCCTCGTTGCCGGTGAGTTCCTCGCCCAGGATGGCAGCGCTGCCGTAGCCGGCACTCATGGCCGCACCTGCGGGGAGGATCGCGACCATGAGGACGCCGAGCGTCCGGCGCTGGAGGCCGCTCCGGCCGTCCTGGGTGGGTGCTCCTGAGGGGTCCTGCGCCGGCACCGGCGGAGCGTACGTGTGGACACGGGTACGGCCACGACCGGGCCGGGGACTACGGTCCCGGCATGGTCGCTGTCCGAGATCGCATGGCGCCCTTCGTGCTCCCGGAACGCACGACGTCGGCCGTCGAGCACGCCTGGGCGGGGCTCGGTGCGCCCGGCACCTGGTGGACCGGGTCGGAGCGACTCGCCATCGTCGAGGCCATCCGCGCCGCCGAACCGCTCCCCATCGGCACGCCTGTGCCGGACCTCCGCTCCCTCCCCGCCAAGCCCGATCCGGTCCTCTCGCCCGTCGTGACCGAGGTGGCCCGTCGGGTGGCCGTCGACGCCGGACGTATCGACGCGGCGTGGGCGGCCGCGGCGATCGAGGCGCTGGGTCCGGGTCGCTACACGGAACTGGTCGCCCTCGCCGTCACGACGGTACCGATCGACCTGCTGTGCCGGCTCCTGGGCGCCGACCCGCCACCGCTTCCGGCGGCGGAGGGCGGCGAACCGTCCCGGATCGTCCCACCCGGTGTAGCCGACGGCGAGGCCTTCGTCCCCTGGGTGGTCGAGGGGTGGATGGGCCCCAACGTGGCCCGGGCCCTTTCCTACGTCCCGGCGGACAACGCGGTGCGGATGCGCCTCGTGCAGGCGATGTATGCGGACGAGGCGCAGTTCGCCCGCCTGGTCTGGGAGGAGCGGGCCCTCTGCCGCCCGCAGGTCGAGTTGCTCGCCGCTCGCACCTCGGCGATCAACGAGTGCTTCTACTGAACGTCCGCCCACGTGATGCTGCTCCGTGAGAGCAGCAGCGCATCCGGCGGGTCGGCCGACCTGGCCGGGGTGGTGGGGAAGGGCAACGCCGCCGGCGTCCCCGCCGGAGCCCTGCTCCTCGCCTACACCGACGCGGCCAATCGGGACCCCTCCGGGAGCCTGGCCCTGCACGATGAGATGCTCGACGTGGTCGGACCCGCGGGACTGGTGGAGGCGGCGTCCACCGTGGCGATCTTCAATGGCCTCGTCCGCTCGGCGGACGCCATCGGCATCCCGTTGGACGGGATCATGCTCGCCGCCACGAGCGTCGAGCGGACGGACCTCGGCCTCGGCCGCTTCGGCGGGGCACGCAGCACGCTCACGGCCGGGACGTGAGTCCGCCGGTGTTCGCCTGCTTCGACGTCGAGACGACGGGCCTCGACCCCGACCGGGCCCGGGTGATCGAGGTGGCGGTCGTCCGAACCGGGCCCAGCGGCGAGGTGGTGGGGGAGTGGACCACGCTGCTGGACCCCGACCTCCGCCAACTCGGCGCCACGCATGTTCATGGCATCCGACCCGAGTGGCTGGCATCGGCGCCTTCATTCCTGGAGGTGGCCGGGGACCTCGCCGACCAGCTCTCGGGCTTCGTGCCGGTGGCGCACAACGCCACCTTCGACATCCGCTTCCTGAAGTCGGAGTGGGAGCACGCCGGTCTCGGCCCCCTCGAGGTCGAGGCCGTCGACACCTTGGAGATGGCGCGCCGGGAGGGCCTGCCGGGCCGCCTCGGCCAGTTGGCCGAGGCGCTGGGGGTCCCCCTTGTGGGCGCCCACCAGGCGCTCGACGACGCACGGGCCCTGGCCGGCGTGCTGGCCGCCCTGCTCGACCGCGGCGTGGCGATTCGGCCGACCCCGGTGTTTCAACCCCCGCTGCTCAAGCCACAGGCCTCCGGATCGCAGGTCCTACGGCCCTGACATCGGGACCGGATCGTTCCCGAGCACGGTCCGGCGAGTGCGGCTAGACAGGTGCGATGCGCGCCCGGCGCACCAGCGTGCTCCTCGCGTTGCTGCTGTCCTCCGGCTGCGGCGGCGGATCGGACGTGCCGGTTATGCGCGACCTCGGTACCACGAGTACGACTTCGCTGGTGCGCACTGCCTCCGTGCCGGCCACGGACGCGGCCACCACCGCACCTCCGACGACTACCTCTTCGACGACTACCTCGTCGACTAACACCGCACCTCCGACGGCCTCCTCTTCGACGACCAGCGCGCCTCCGGTCGAGGTAGCCACAGTCGTCCGGTTCGCATCCGGGGTCACCCTGCTCGACACCTTCCGGGAGGCCGCTGACGGCGAGGTCTGGTGGCAGCTCCCGGACCCGGGACCCGTCGACGGGCCACGGGTACTCCTCGCCACCGACCTCGGGGGCCCCGAGTGGGTGGAGGTGCTCCTGCGGGTCCGGCCGAACGAGACGAGGGGTTGGGTGCGGCGCTCCGACGTGATCCTCTCGACGGTCGACACCCGAATCGTGCTCAACCTCGCAGAACGCCGTCTGACGGCCTACCGGGGACACGAGGTGCTGTTGAATGCCACGGTGGTGGTCGGGCCCCGTAGACGCCGACACCCACGGGACGGTTCTACGTCAACGAGATCCAGCAGTAGGCCGACCCGGGCACGGAGCGGGGCGCCTGGCTGCTGGGCCTCGCCGCCTTCTCCGAGGTGCTGGGGAACATCGACGGAGGCGAGCCCACGGTCGCCATCCACGGCACCAACCAGCCGGAGCAGTTGGGCGAGGCGGTCTCACTGGGCTGCATCCGCGTCGAGGACGCGGTGGTCGAGCAGCTGGCCGGGCTCCCGCTCGACACGCCGGTCGAGATCCGAGCCTGACCGGGGCCGCCGTGCTCAGTTGACGGAGGGATCCTCGGGATACTCGGCGACCCGACCCATCAGGCCATCCTGGCGGGCGAGCACGCGTCCCCAGAGGGCCTCCGGGTCGGCTGAGAGGGCGTCGTCGGGTTCGGGATCCAGGACGAACCAGGATCCGGTCGTCAACTCGCCCTCGAGTTGACCGGCGGTCCAGCCGGCGTAGCCGGCGAAGAGGCGTACCGAGCCGATGTCCGGAAGGTCGCCGGGGTCGCGATGCAGGTCGAGGACCCCGATGTCGGCGTAGAGCGGGACGAGGCCTTCGGGCCCGTGGTCCGGCCCCCGGGCCAGTCCGATGACGGAGTTGGCCGACACGGGTCCACCCTCGTGGAGAAGTCCCGGCGGCTGCAGCCGGCCCGCCCAGTGGGCGACCGCCTCGGCGCCGCCCACCCGCCGGGGCCGGTTCAGGACCACGCCGAGCGCCCCGTCCTCGTTGTGCTCGATGAGCAGCACGACCGCCCGGTGGAAGTTGTCGTCCGGCAGCAGGGGAGTGGCCACCAGCAACTTCGCCCGCAGCGAGTTCACGCGGCCTCCTCCAGGGCGTCGCGCAGCAGGCCGTTGGCCTCAGAACGATTGAGGACGCCGACCAGCTCGCCGCCGGCGAGCTCCGTGTAGATGCCGGTTGTCGAGACACTGGCGTGGCCGAGGAGGCTCTGGATCACGTTCATCGGGACGCCGTCGGCGGCCAACTGGACGCCAGCCGTGTGTCGGAGGGCGTGGAGGGAGCGGTCCCGCAGGGCGGCTTCCCGGTTGAGCCGCCGCAGCCAGTAGCGGAGTCGCTGGTAGTTGAAGCGACGGCCGTCGTGGGTCACGAACAGGGGAGCGTCAGGTGTCGGAGCCCCGAAGCGCTCACCACGCGTGGCCTGCCAACGCTCGTTGGCGTCCAGCAACTCGGCTGAGAGGGGAAGCCGCCGGATCTTGCGGCCCTTTCCTCGGACGTGCAGCATCCTGTTGGCGGCCTCGTCCACCTCGACCAGGCGCTCCTGGGTGATCCAGTCCAGATTGGCGTTGCACAGCTCGGAGGCCCTGAGGCCGAGGACGGCCAAAAATGAGCACATGGCGAGGTCGCGGACGGGCCACCGCACGCCATGGCGCTCCACCGGCGCGGCAGCCGTGGTGAACAGGTCGCGCAAGTCGGCCGGGCGGTAGTACTCGGGGTCGACCTGTTCGCTGTCCAGTTTGGTCAACTTCCGGATGCGCCGGATGTCGGGGGCCTCGGCAACCAGGCGTTCTGCCAGGCAGTAGTCGAAGAAGGAGTTCACCGCAGCCAGGGTCTGGCTGAGCGTGGCCTTCGAGACCGCCGGGACCTCCTCGCCGCGTCCGTTCCGGCGGCGGGCGGCTCTCATCCGTCGCACGGCATCCGTGAGGACCGCCTGGGTGAGGTCGTCGGGCTGGAAGTCGGCGGGCGGGATGTCGGCGTAGAGCAGCATCCGGCGGAGTCCCTGTCCGTACGCCCGGAGCGTGTCGTCGGACTTGTTCTCGTAGGCGGGCAGCCAGAGCAGCCAGGACCGGTAGATGGCGGCCATGTCTGCTTCCGACGGCAGTTCCTGGTGTGCCAACGCCACGCCCCGATCAGTCATTGATAACCGCCGTTATCTTGGCACAAGTCGAGCGGCCGCTGGTGCATACCCGCCAGCTGGATCCCCCAAAAGGGCCGGAGGGGCCGGCCCTGCCCTTTCGGGCGGGACCGGCCCCTCGAGGCCTCAGGTCGATTCGGCTACGGCGTACCGTCGAGCACGGGGCCCATCGGCACGAGCTCGCCGTCCTCGCCGATCGTGGAGTCGTAGACCGAGAGCCTGAACGAGTCGCTGGCGTCATACTTCCCGGGGCCGAACGAGGCATAGGGCGCCGCCGGCAGGCTGAACTGGGTCATGCCCTCGACGCCGGCCAGGAAGGACTCGTGCGTCGGGTTCGGACCTGCCGCCTCCATCACCTGCACGAACAGCCACCACCAATTGCAGTAGTTCGAGATGCCCTGGTACCACTTCTCGCCCTCGACCCACTCCTCGGGCCCGACCACCTCGATGTCCGGATGTGCATCGGCGAAGATGGCGGCGCATTCCTGGGTGTGCTCGTTCTCCCACTGCTCGGTGGGCGTCAGCCCGGTCAGGGTGATGCCCCCCTCGGCCATCTCGGGCGTGACGCTCCCACTGAGACTCGTGTACGTCTCGGAGTTCATCACGAACATGTCGATGTCGATCCCGGCCAGGGCCAGGTTGCGGATGCCGGCTCGCTCGCCGCCCACCAGGAAGATCGTGTCCGCCCCGGAGGACCGGACGTTCTCCACCAGCACGTCCCAACGGGCGTCCTCGGCCTCGGTGTCCCCCACCGTCACGTCGTTGAACGCGTCGAGCGCCAGGTCGATGCCATAACCCTCGATCAGGCCCTTGGCGTGCTCGTAGGGGCCGTCCATGCCTCCGACCAGAGCGAAACTGCGACCCTCGAGCATCCCCTCCTGATCCAGCAGCGTAAGGAAGGAGGCCATGCGGTTCTCCTTCATGGTGCCGAACTCCAGCCACGGGGCCGTTGCCTCGGCCAGCCAATCAGCGGTCTGGCGGCCACCCAGCAGGATCGTGTCCTGGAGGCTGGCGATGCACAGGTTGGCTGCCTCGGCCGGACCGAGGAAGCCGCCCACGATGGCGAACGTCTCGACGTCGGCCGTCAACTTCAAGCAGGTCTCGTCGGCACTGACCGGGCCGAAGCCGGGTACCGGGCTGTAGTACTCGTAGCCCTCGACCACGACCTGACGGCCGTTGATTCCACCCTCGGCGTTGATCGCGTCCACCAGTGCCCGGTGGATCATGGGCTGGTCGCCCCATCCCTCGGTGGACAGACCCGCCTCCTTGAGCCACGGGAAGTCGATCATCGTGACGCCCACGTGGATCGAGTCCGCGGTGATCCCCCGCCAGGAAGCGGTGAGCTCCTCTTCGACCTCGCAGCCGGGTGCGTCGGTGACCCACACGCAGGTGGGTACGACGCCGGCTTCGAGGTCGGCCTTGAGTTGGACGAGCATGTCCTTGACCGAGTCGGGCACCGAGTCGGCGTGGGCGTGGAACGGTGCCAGGTCGGCGCTACCCACGTAGTTGCCGGACGGCATGTTGCCACGCAGCGACTCGCCGATGAGGTGCACAACACCCTCGGCGATCGACTTCATCGCCGACGACACGAGACACGGCTGGGCCTCGGGCACCGAACCCCACTGGTCGACGTCGACACCGATGCAGAACGCACCGGGCTCGCCGGCCACCTCGATGATCGCCCCGTTGCCGGTCTTGCCACCGGCACCGAACACGACGTCCGCACCCTGGTCGAGGGCCTGACGGGCCGTGGTCGCACCCCACTCGGGATCCGTGAACGCCACGTCCAGACCACCCGGGTGGTACGTCTTGATCACCTCGATGTCGGGGTTCACCCACCTGGCGCCGTTGAGGTAGCCCTCGCCGAACGCCACCACCGGCGGGATGATGTCGGTGCCCAACACCGCAGCGATCGTCCCCGACGTCGACAACGACGCCGCCAACGCACCAGCCAGGAAGCCCGACTGGTCCTCGGGGAAGATCAGCCCGGCGACACCGTCGACCGGCTCGCCCTGGAACTGGTCCACACCGATGAAGTCCACGTCCGGGTACTCGGCCGCAGCAACCGCCGTGGCCTCACCCAGCGCGAACCCGACCGTGACGATGATGTCACAGCCCGAGTCGGCGAACAGGCCGATGTTGGTGGCGTAGTCCTTCGCCGCCTGCGTCTCGACGTAGTCCACGTCGGCACCGAACTGCGCACCAGCGGTCTCCACACCGGTCCACGCCGCCTGGTTGAACGACTTGTCGTCCACCTCGCCCACATCGGTCACCAGACCGATGCACGCACCCTCGGGAGCGGTGACCTCACCCGCGGCCTTGCCGCCAGCGAGGGGGGCGTACTCGTAGACCACGTTGGCCGTCGACGCCGCATAGTCGGTCGAGTCGATGTTCTGGATCACCGTGATCTTCGCCGACGAGCAATCGCCGTAGGCGTCACACGACATCGTGCCGATCAGACCCGAGTAGTTGCTGACCCCGTGGAGGTACTCACGCACCCCGGCACGATCGATCGTCAACGTCCCCGCATCATCGGTCGACGCCGCCACGATGGCATCCATCAACAACACCGCAGCGTCATACGAATGCGCCCAGAACGGCGCCGCCGGCGCCTCACCGAACTCAGCCTCGTAGTCGGCCAACACATCAGCCGCCGACTCACCCGTCGACTGGTTGAAGTTCTCGCCGTAACGCACGTCGGGACCCGAGAAGAACATGCCCTCGGTCTCGGCCAACGCCAGATAGTTCGAGTTCAACAACCCATCAGCCGCCATCATCACCGTGTTCTCCAACCCGGCAACCGTCGCCGACTGCTGGATGATGAAATCACCCTCCGGCTGGAAAATCGGGAAGAACAACAGCTCCGGACCACCAGCAGCCACCTCGGTGAGCACCGGCACCATGTCCGTGTCACCCTTGTTGACCGCCGTGAACCCCGTCAGCGTGCCGCCACCGGCCTCGAACGCATCCGCGAACGCACGCGCCAGACCCTCCGTGTACGGATCACCATCATGGATCGCCGCCGCCGACGACATACCCAACACCTCGAGCGCGAAGTTCGCCGCAGCCTGACCCTGGTACAGGTCATTGTGCGCCGTACGGAAATAACCCGCGTGATAGTTCGGACCAGCCGTCCCCGCCAGATCCGACGTCAACGCCGGCGACGTGTTCGAACCAGAGATCATCACCATCCCCGCCTCGGAAATCAACGGCGAAGCCGCCGTCGCCGCACCCGAACACGACGTCCCGATCACACCGACCACATCCTGGTCAGCCACGATCGTCTGCGCCGCAGCCTGACCACCATCAGCCGAACACAGGTCATCCATCCCCATGCCCACATCCACGTCATGCCCGTGGATCTGGCCATAGTCCTCGACCGCCATACGAATACCGTTCTCATTGGGAATACCCAGGAACGCCACATCACCCGAGATCGCGTTCAACGAACGAATCTGGATCGCCTCACCAGGCTCCACCACAACAACACCCAACGACCCGTCACCAAGACCACTCGGGGCCTTCGGCGCCGTCG
>DEAL01000002.1:0-48060 GCA_002346745.1 Candidatus Neomicrothrix sp. UBA2983
AGGGTGGCGGCTCGGGCAACGGCAACCGCTCCAGCGGTGATTCGGGCACGGACCGTGGTAGCGGTGCCGACCAGGCCGTCGAGGGGCGTCAGACCGACGTCGAGCAGTCCGATCAGGCCGCCTCGGCCAGCGGCTCGTCGCGCAATCGGCGGCGGGGCCGGGGACGTGGCGGTTCCGGTGGATCCGGGACGCGCCTAGAGTCCCCCACCGACAACGGGGCCGACGACGGGGACACCCCGCCGGCGAACGCCTCCACCAAGGGAGATCAGATGGACCTGGAGACCCAGTCGGACATCGTCGAGGGGTTCGTCTCGGGCCTGCTCGACGAGATGGGCCTGGACGCACGCGTGGTGAGCTCGATCGAGGACGATCGCCTCTCGGTCGAGGCACAGGGGCTCAACCTGGGCCTCGCCATCGGCCATCGTGGCGAGACCGTGCGGGCCATCACCGAGATCGCCCGCACCATCGTGCAGCGCCAGTCCGACGGTGACGCCGTCGGCACGCTGATCGTCGACGTGGGTGGCTACCGGGAGCGGCGCCGCACCTTCCTCGAGGAGTTTGCCCGGAACCAGGCCGAGGCCGTCCTGGCCGACGGCCGCAAGCGGGCGCTCGAGCCGATGGGCTCTGCCGACCGCAAGGTCATCCACGACACCGTGGCGGACATCGACGGCGTCGACACCGAGTCCGAGGGCTCCGACCGTGACCGCCGGGTGGTGATCCGGCCCGTCAGCGACTGAGCACGTCCGGGTGGTGATCCGCCCCGTCAGCGGCTGAGCACCGACATGGATGGCGTCGGGCGGGTACTCGACGCTGCGGTCGACGAGGGGTTTCTGACGGTCGGCGCTGCGGCGGAGGGTCTGGTCCACAGCGACGGATTCCTCGTCGGTACTCCCCCACCCGCCACCGACGAGGTGGCGATCGACCTGGGAACCGGTGGCGGCCTGCCCGGCCTCGTCCTGGCGGCCCGGACCGACTGTCGCTGGTACCTCGTCGACCGGGGCGCCCGGCGGTGTCGGTTCCTCGAGTGGGCGGCCCGATCATTGGACCTGTCTGACCGGGTGACGGTCCTGAACGCAGAGGCTGTGGACGTCGCGCGCGGTGAACTCCGTGGCAGCGCCGTCCTGGTCTCGGCTCGGGGTTTCGCCCCTCCGGGCGCCACCGCGGAATGCGGGGCGCCGCTGCTCGTTCCCGGCGGCCGGCTCGTGGTCAGCGAGCCGCCCGACGGCGATGGGACCCGCTGGCCGGCTGGTCCGCTGGCCGACCTGGGACTCGTCGACGGCGGCGGCTGGGCCCACGAGGGGGCCCGCTTCCGGGTCCTGCGGGCGGTGGGCGACCGACCGGCGGGGTTTCCGCGCTCGTGGCGTGCGATCGACCGCTCGCCGCTGTTCTGAGGGCCGCCGGACGGCTCCGGACGACCCCGGACGACTTCGGATGCTTCCGGATGGTCCCGGACGGTCGGCGCTGCCTCATGGCCCGGATGCCGATGGGCCGGCAGGCTCAGTCGGCGTCCAGCTCGTCGACGAGGTCCCGCAACCAGCCCTCCAGTTCGGCTAGGGCGGTTCGCGCCTCGCGGCGCTGGAAATCGCTCAGGGAACGGGGTTCGCGTGCGGTCAGGCGGGCGTCGAGGGTGTCCGACCAGGACCGGAGAAGGTCAGGGAGCGTTCCCCCGCCGCCGGTGGCTGGCCGGGTCGACGAGCGACCAGCGCTGGCGCCCTCCCGGAGCAGCCGCTCGAGGGAGTCGACCGAGACCTTCCAGGGCGAGTTGTCGGTCGGGCCCTTGAGGCCCTCCACCCGCTCCTCCTTGAGCCAGCGGCGGATGGTGGACACCTCGTAGCCGAAGCGTCGGGAGGCCTCCTTCAGGGACACGTACTCGGCCATGGGCTCCTCGGTGAGTGGTGGCGGGCTGGTGCTCTGGACGATTCGGATGGTCCGAAGAATCCGGGAGGATCCGCCCCGGAGGGCGAGGCGTCATCCGGGGGTGGACCGGGCTTTCTGGTGGTCGGCGCAGGGTAGTCCGTTCTGCATGCTTGGGGAGCGATAGTTGTACATCGCTTGGCGGCGACCGGTCCCCCGTTTTCCTGCGGCCGGTCGGTGGTGGCCCTGGATGGGGACGGTCGAGGGTGGAATGCCTGGATACGGCCGGAGGCCTTCGGACGCTTGGAGTTGTCTGGAAGTATCCGGTGCCAGGTGGCCGCCTCGGTGGGGAGGGCACCCCGCTTGGCCCGTGTTCACAAGGGTTCGCGGCGCTCGACCGGTGGAGCGTTCGCACCGTGGCCCAGAGGGAGAAGACCGCTCGTACCCAGATGGGACCGTCCGGATGACTTCGAAGGATTCGCCGTGTCCGTCAAGACCGGTGTTCGGCCAGTGGCGAAGCTGGAGCCGGGGACGGTCAGGCCCCATGGCGAGTGGAATCTGACCACCACGGTCTGGGTCGGGAGGCCCGTCCGGACCCTTCGGAGGATTCGAACATTCTGAACTCTCCGAATCCTTCGAAGTGTCCGCCCCCGACGTGCCGTTCCCGGCTACCGTCGCCGGTATGGCGCCCGAGGTCTCCGACACCAGCACCGACTTGCCGCGACGCGGGCCAGCCGGCCAGGACGAGCTCTACCTCGACGAGATCCTGGCCCTCACACCGCTCAAGCGGACCCGCCTCTACACCCTGCGGGACAAGGGCAGCTTCGGCCCGGTCCGAGAGGCGCCCGGACCCACCTGCCCGAGGCCCGTGTTCCGCCTGGACGGCGTGGCGGCGGTCTGTGAGTCCCTGGGCTATGAGGCCCCGACGGCCGACGACCTCCGTACCTACCGGGAACGGGTCCCGGAGCCCGCCGCCGAGGCCGCTCCTCAGCAATCCCTCCCACCTCCGCTGCCGGTACGCCCGCCCGCCGCCGTTCCCAAGGAGGCGGTCCACCAGGAACGGGTCCGGGCACTCGAGGACGAGCGTGACGAGGCTCGCCGTTGCCTGACCGCACTCGAGGTGGCCTTCGCCGAGGTCGAGGCCACCAGGGACCAGGTGGTGGGGGACCTGCATGGGCGGGCCGAGGCGGACGCCGTCCGGGAGGCCGAACTCGAGCGTCTGGCGGCTGCGCTCGACGCGCAGCGTGACGATGCAGGACGCCTGGTGGCCGAAGCGGCACGCCACGAGGAGCGCGTCCGCCTCCTCGAGGCGGACCACGAGCAATTCCGCGACGAGCGGGACCGGGCCCGCGCCGAGGAGATCGCTGGTCGGGAGCGGGCTATCGGCCTCGAGGCCGATCTGCGGATCGCCGAGGCGGGCCGCGAGCGGGCGCTCGAGGACGTGACCGTCCGTGAGGCGCGCATCCGGCGCCTGGAAAGCGACCTCGAGGAGCGGACCGCCGAGGCCCACCGCCAGGAGGCCGAGCTTCGGGGGACGACCACCGAGCTCCATCAGGCGACGACCGCCCGAGACGAGGCCCGCGCCGAGCGGGACGACCTGCGGCGGGACCTGGGGGAGGCCCGTGAGGAGAACGCCGCCCTCCGTCCCGAGGTGGAACTCCTGCGGGCCAACACGACCCGGGGATTCCGGCGACGGCAACGTCGGCAGGCCCGCCAGGAGGCGAAGGCGGTGTCGACGCCGACCGGCGATGCCGACGGGTCGGGCGAGGAGCAGGACGGGGCCTGACCGGAACCCCCGGCGGGAATTGCGGCGACGCTCAGTCGGTGGGGGAGTCGGCCGGGTTTGCCACCCAGTCGGCAACCGCTCCAACGAGGGCCTCGGCCAGTTCGGCGGTTGCGGTCACGACCGACGACGGCGGTGCCATGGTGCAGAGCACAGCCGGCATACGCGTCCTGCGCAGGATCGGCAGGCGCATTCCGCGGACCGGAACGTCGGCATCACCGAGGTCGGCGGCCAGGACCTCGTGCACCGCCGGGGCACAACGCTGGGCGAGTCGGAGGCCACCCTCGCTGTGGAATCCCTCGGTGGCGAAGTAGGCGACCTCCGGGGCAGCCACCGCTTCGATGCGCACGCCGAGGTAGACCTCGGCCTCGAAGCGGTTGGCCGTGCTCGCCTGGGTGGTGTCGTCGGGGTGGTCGAGGGCGACCACGTTGGCGCCACGGTTGCGGAGCCCTCGGGAGACGGCAGCAGTCAGGGCCCCGCAGTTGCCGAAGTGCCCAAGGGCGATGCGCCGCTCGTCGAGTTCGGGTCGGCTCCGACGCAGCTGGTCGAGCTCACGCACCTGGGCCACGGGCGTCGTGCCGGCGGCTCGACCGGCCAGGTGCCGCAGGGCACGGAACGTGTCGGGTCCGGCGATGCCGTCCAGTACCAACCCGGCGTTCCGTTGGAAGTCGCGCAGGGCACGGGCGGTGTCGGGTCCGAAGATGCCGTCGATCCGACCGGCGTCGAAGCCGAGGCCCCCGAGACGGAGTTGGAGGTCGGCGACGTCGTCGCCACGGAGCATCGGCGCGTGCAGGTACAGGTGGCGGTCGCCGAGGCGATGGCCGGCCTCGACGAGGGAGGCCAGCGTGTGGTCATCGACGTCGCCGTGCTCGTGCAGGCCCCGCTCCGCCTGGAACCGGGCGACCTTGGCGGCCGTGTCTGGTCCGAATCGGCCGTCGGCCAGCTCGTCATCGACGACCGGATGGCCGGCGTCCTCGAGGCGCCGGTGCAGGTCCCGGACGCCGGCGCCGGTGGCGCCGATGGCGAGCGACTGCCCGGCGGGCGTGGGGTCCGCGTCGACCATCGGCCGGGGCGAACGGGCGGGCAGTGCGGCTCGGCCTAGAGGTGGGGCGTGAGTTCCTCGAGCAACTGGGCCTTGCCCTTGGCACCGACGATCTGGGTGGCGGGTTCGCCGTCCCGGAACAGGATCATGGTGGGGATGCTCATGACCTGGTAGCGGCGGGCCAGTTCGGGAGCCTCGTCCACGTTGACCTTGGCGATGCGCAGCGCACCGGCCTGCTCGTCGGCGATTTCCTCGAGGATTGGGGCGACCATCTTGCAGGGGCCGCACCACTCGGCCCAGAAGTCGACCAGCACCGGCTCGGCGGCGGAGCCGATCTCCTCGTCGAACGTGGTCTCGGACAGGTTGCTGATGGCGCCGGACATCTCGTGCCTCGCTTGGTGTCGGTGTCGGTGGCGGTCGGTGGTTCGGGTCCCGGGAACGGGACACCTGTAACCCTTTCTACCCGCTGGTGGAGGGCGCCGCGGTGCGGCGGCGGCCGGTCGTCGGGCACGTGGTCCGCCGGCGGGTTCAGTCGTGGCGGCTCTGGAGCCAGCGCTCGGCGTCGATGGCGGCCATGCACCCCGAGGCGGCGGCGGTGATGGCCTGTCGGTAGGTGTGGTCCTGTACGTCACCGCAGGCGAAAACGCCGGGGATGTCGGTGGTGGACCGGTCGGGGTGCGTGAGCAGGTAGCCGTTGTCGTCCATGGCCAACTGGCCAGTGAACAGGTCGGTGTTGGGCCGGTGGCCGATGGCGATGAAGAGGCCGGTGACGGGCAGGTCCCGCAGGTCGCCGGTCACCGTGTCGCGCAGCCGGACGCCGGTGACGGCCTCCTCACCGAGGACGTCGTCGACGACGCTGTTCCAGGCGAACTCGATCTTTGGGTTCTCGAAGGCCCGGTTCTGCATGATCTTCGATGCCCGCAACTCGTCGCGTCGGTGGACGATCGTGACCTTGCTGGCGAACTTGGTGAGGAACGTGGCCTCCTCGAGGGAGGAATCGCCGCCGCCGACGACGGCGATCTCCTGGTCGCGGAAGAAGAAGCCGTCGCAAGTGGCGCAGGTGGAGAGTCCGTGGCCGATGAGCCGCTCCTCGGCCTCGAGGCCGAGCATGACCGACCGGGCGCCGGTCGAGATGATGACGGCGTCGGCCGTGTGGGTGGCTTCGGCGGCGTCGGGGTCGCCGATCCAGATGCCGATCGGGGTGGACGCCAGATCGACGCGGCTGGCCTTGACGGTCTCGACCTTGGCGCCGAAGCGGACGGCCTGAGCGCGCATGTCGGTCATGAGCGTCGGACCCATCACGCCCTCGGGGAAGCCGGGGAAGTTCTCGACGTCGGTCGTGAGCATCAGCTGGCCGCCGGGCTGGTCCGAGTCGGATGACGGCTCGCCCTCGAGGACCAGCGGCGCCAGGTCGGCGCGGGCCGTGTAGATGGCGGCGGTGAGTCCGGCGGGGCCGGAGCCGATGATGACGACTTCGTGGTGGGTGGGGGGCATGGGGGCTCCTGGCGACCGGGGGAGAAGGGACGAGGACGTGGGTGGGGCTGGTCAGTCGGTGTGGGACTTGCGGCGTGTCCACAGGAGGGCGCCGCCGAGCACGCAGGCGCCGCCGAGCACGAGGTGTGCCGCCCAGGACTCGCCCGGCAGCACGTTGTCGAGGAGGCGGAAGGCGCCGATGCCGAGCAGGACGAGAACAGCCAGCCCGGCGACGGCGAGGAAGGTGCCGAACACGATTGCCCGCGTGGCCCTGAGCAGCGGCTCGGTGGTGTGGGCCCGCACGGCGTCGACGGCCTCGACGATGCGATCGGTGGCGCGGGCGGCCAGGTCGCGGTCGTCGTTGGAGGGGGAATCCGCATCGGCCATGGCGGGTGATCCTACAAGGGGCGTCGATGGCGCGATCGGGGAGTCACTCCCGGTTGGGATCCGGGTACCGCCGCATGGCGCACGTGTCCGTGAGGACAATCGCCCAGGTGTCCGGGCCCACGATGAGCACGGCCTCGTGGAGCTGGTCCCCCCGGGAGTCCCGGAGGAGGACCACGTCGAGTCGTTCCTCGCCGTCGAGCGCCGCATCGACGGAATCCGGACAGGGGGCGTCCTCGGGAACGGGGACGGACCAGGCATCGGCGCGTCCCGAACGGATGGCGTCGGCGGACTCGGACGCGTACGGGAACAGGAGGGCGAAGATGTCCTCGTCGCCGGCCACCGGCCTGTCGTCGGAGGAATCCGCCATTCCCGAGGTGGCGGCGCCCTCCGGGATCGTGGTCACCGGCGGTTCGGCTTCGGCGTACGAGAAGCCGCCATCCGCTTCCTGAACGGCGTCGGAGGAGACGCTTCCGGTGGACGGTGCGGACCCCGCTTCGACGAAACCACGTTCCGCCTCCAGACCTTGGTCGAGCGCCTCGGTGGCGAGGGCCGTCGACTCGCCGGCGTCGAGCGCCTCGGTGGCTCTGAACTCCTCGCCGGCATCGGCTGGCGCCATGGCGGCGATGGTGGTGGACGGGACGATGGTGGGGGTGGGCGCAGCGGTCGTGGTCGCCCCCGACATCTCGGTGGCAGGCGCCTCGGTCGCCTGCGACGCCACGGCCGACGTCGTCTCTACGGCCCGGGTCGCCGACGGAGCGCCCGCCAGGTCGGCGTCCCGTGCGTCGTCGCCGAGGCTCAGGATGGCCACTCCGACGAACAGGGCCAGGGCGGCGGCCACGGCGGCCACTGGCAGTGCCGGGACCCGGCGTCGGCGGGTGGCCAGCGAGTGAACGTCGGTGCTGGTTGCCGAGGCTGCCAGTGCCGACGAGATCGCCGCCTCGCGCAACGCGTCGGACGGTGGCGGCACCGGTGCGGCGATGGCGTTCCGGATGGCCCGGAAGGCCGCCACGCGCTCGAGCAGCACGGCGTCGGCGTCGTCGGGGAGGGGCGCCTCGCCGTCGACGATGGCCGAGGCCAGCGTGTCGAGGGCGTCCGGTGCCACGGGTTCCTCGGGTGGGCGGGGGTCGTCGGGTGTCATTGTCACTGGTTCAGACGTTCGTCGGAGGGTCCGTGGTTCCCGAGCCGGTTGGCCAGGGCGGCGCGTCCACGGGCGATGCGGGAGCGCACGGTGCCGGGGGGAAGGTCGAGGACCTCGGCGATGGCGGCGTAGTCGAGGTCGCAGAGGTCCCGCAGGACCACTGGCACCCGGAACTCCTCGGGCAGGTCGGCCAGGGCGGCATCGACTTCGAGCCGGTCGGCGAGTCCAGCGTCGGCACCGCCCTCCGTTCCCGTGGGGAGGACCTCCTCGACGGGGACCGGCCGTCGTCCGCGGCGGCGCAGTTCGTCGAGGCAGGCGTTCGTGGCGACCCGGTACAGCCAGGTGGTGAACGCCGAGCGGCCGTCGAAGCGGTCGAGGCGGGTGGCGACGGCGAGTAGCGCCTCCTGGGTGGCATCGGCGGCGTCGGCGTCGTTGCCGGCCAGCCGCCGGCAGATCCCCCAGATGCGGTCGTGGTGGCGCCGCAGCAGGCCGTCGAGGGCCTGGCGGTCGCCGCTGCGTGCGGCGTCGACCAGGTCGTCGTCGGAGGGCCCGGTGGGCGGTGGTGCCACGATGGCCGGAAACTAGTTCCAGCCGAGGAGAGCCCACCCGGCGCCCAGCAGTGCCATGGTCGCCACGACCGCGGCGCCCAGCACGGCGAGGAGCAGGAGGCCGAGCACCGCCCGGGAGAGGCGCCGTCTGGCGACCTGAACCGGATCGTCGCCGACCTCCGCCTCCTCGTCGTCGGGCAGGAGGGCCATGCGCAGGTCGAGCATGCTCGACGGCCGGTCGGCATCGGGCGCGGTGAGCGCACGATCGGTCAGCCGGCCGAGGTGTGCCGGCACCTCCTCCCGGTTGCAGTGCGCCAGCAGTTCGGCCAGAAGCAGGGCGACGGCGTCGAGGTCGCCACGTGGGTCGAACGGCCCGCGGCCGGAGTCACCGGTGCCGCGCAGGTCGGTCAGGAGGATGGCGCCGTCCTTTCGGACGAGGATGTTGGAGGGACGGAGGGCACCGTGGGGCACGCCGGCCCGGTGGGCGGCGTCGAGTACCCGGGCGACGGCGTCCACGAGGGCGACGACGTCATCCGGCGTGAGGTCGGGCTGGCGGTCGAGGAGCCGGTCGAGTGGTGTGGCATCGACTCGCTCGGTCACGACCACGGCCAGGCCGTCGTGGGAGGTCACGTCGAAGACGGCGGCGATGCCCGGCAGGTGCAGGCGGGCGGCGGCCACCGGCGGCTCACCGACGTGAACTAGCTTGACGGTGACCGCCCGCTCGAGGACGGCGTCGTGGCCAGCCCACACCTCCGCCCGGGCGGTCTCGCCGAGGAGTTCGTCCAGCCGGTACCGCCCGGCGACCACGGCGCCGGGCGCGCCACCGCGGGCCTGGTGGAGTGCCATCGCCATCGACGGTACCGACGGCGCCTCCGGCGGTGGTGCATGGCCCCGTCCAGCGGGACCGGAGGGTCAGTTCGCCAGCACGAGGCCGACGCCGATGACGCCGGGTCCGCCGTGGCTGGCGACGACCGGGCCGATCATGTCGACGCGGATGTCGTCGCGGCCCGTGGCGGCGGCCAGCTGGGCCACGAACTCGTCGATGTCACCGGCCATGGCGTGGGCGACCGCCAGGTGTTCGATCTCGTCGGCGTGCTCGGCGACCTTGTCGCTGAGCCAGGTCAGGGCCTTGCGGCGGGTGCGCTGCCGGCCGGCCTCCTCGACCTCGCCGGAGCTGAAGTCGATCAGCGGCTTGATCGAGAGCATGCTGCCCAGCAGGGCCTGGGCGTTGCCGATCCGGCCGCCCTTCTTGAGGTTCTCGAGGGTGTCCAGCACGGCGTAGACGCGGGTTCGGGCCGACAGGTCGGCCACGAGCGCGGTGATGGCGTCGGCGTCGGCGCCGTCGGCGGCGGCCCGGGCGGCGGCCAACACGATGGTGCCCAGCCCGCACGTGACCGACACGCTGTCGAGCACGCGTACGTCGCCGTCGACCGAGCGGGCACCCGCCTCGGCGGCCTCGATTGTGGCCGACACCTTTCGCGACAGGTTGATGCACACCACCTGGTCCGCCCCGTCGGCCAGTGCCCCGGTGAAGGCCTGCTCGAACTGGCCGGGGGAGGGCGCGGCGGTCTGGGGCAGGTGTTCGCTGGAGGCCATCCGGGCGTAGAAGTCGGTGACCGTGAGCTGTTCGCGGTCGATGAGCTCCTCGTCCCCGAAGCGGATGCTCAGGGGCACCACGTCGATGCCGAACGACCGGACCTCGTCGTCGGTGAGGTCGCAGGCGCTGTCGGTGACGATCCTGACGGTCATGGCTCCTCCCGGGGTTCGGGCGCACTGTAGTCGTCGTAGTCGTCGCCCGAATCAGGGTGGTCGCCGGGGTCGGCGCCTTCGCCGCTCCCGGACACGTCCCGGCCGTTCCTGGCCGATCGGAACCACCAGAGGCCGAGGACGATCAGGCCACCGGCCAGGAGGAACACGCCGACGCCGGAGAGCTGGGTGCTCCGGACCAGCAGCAACGAGGACTGGAGTTGCAGCAACTCCGCGGCGTCCGGTGAGCGCACGGTGACCTGGAGTCGGGCGTCGCCCGACGTCTTGGCCCCGACGGGGATCGGGATCCGGTTGTCGCCCGGCTGTAGGACCACATCGAGGGTGTCGCCCTCGGGAAAGTCGAGTCGTCCGTCGGATTCGAGGTGGAGCCGAACCTGCACGGGGACGGCGAGTCGGTTCTCGACGGTGTAGGGGACCGTCGCCCGGCGGGACGTCATCCGGACGTTCTGGTCGTCGGGGGCAGCGAAGGCGTCGAGGACGTCGAGGACGCCGTCGTAGACGGCTCGAAGGTAGGCCTCGCCGGCCTCGACGCTGACCTCGGTGGCCACGGTCGCCTCGAGCAGGTCCTGGAGGTGGGCGACCTCGGGCCGGTTGTCGCCGACCATGGCCTCGTAGGCGTCGATGGTGACCTCGACGAGGCTCCGGTCCCGGGCCTTGGTGGCGACCGAGCCAACCGCTTCCGGCCACAGGCCGGCCTCGTCGACGGCCGCATCGTCGAGGGTGGCGGTGGAGGCGAAGGCGGTGGGGAGTGGCGCCATATCGAGGAAGGGCGCCACCTCGAGTGCTCCCAGCAGGACGTCGAGCAGGTCGACGTCGAGGACGCGCGGGTCGTCGAAGGCCAGCACGGTGAGCCGCGGAACCCGTGGTTCGGCCCAGGCCCGGATCGCAAGGTCGGCGAGTAGGTGCTGGGTGGCGGCCACCGGGCCGTCGGCCGCGAGCAGGTGCTGCTCAAGCGTGGGGTCGACGACCAGGGCCGTGAACGGCGAGCCGGCGTCACCCCGGAGCCGGACCGGCTGGGTCAAGTCGTCGAGGTGGTCGGGACGCGGGTCGAGGTGGTCGGCATCGACGAGGAATCGCTGGCTGCCCTGAAGGCTCAGGGCGTCCAGCGTCTCGGCGGTGCCGGTGGCGGGCAGTCGGGCGATGGCACGGTCGGGAGTCGTGCCCAGGTGGTCGGCGAGCGCCAGGTCGCCGTGGTCGACGAGGTCCCGGTAGACGTCGAGGCGCCCAGCCTGACGCCAGGCCTCCGGGTCTGCGGTCACGTACGGTCCCGAGGCCAGGCGCACCCCGCCGCCGAGGACGCTGGCCAGGTCGTCGACCAGGGCCGGGTGGGTGGGGTCGCCTGAGTGGACGAGGCCGACGATCGTGGCCGGGGGGAGACGGAGGTCGGCGGCCACCTGCGGGTGGCGGGCGAGGGCGTCGACCACCGAACGCAGGCCGTGCAGGGTGTCGGCATCTGGGGTCGAGGAGCCATCGGGCTGGAGCGGCGGCGGCCCCGTCACCTCGAGCACCAGCGACGTGAGGAGCGGCAGGGACGGGTCGCCGTCGGGGAGGCGGATGATGGCGGTGTCGACCCGGTCGAGCACCGTGCCGTCCGTCGAGGTGAGGAGGACCGAGAGGTGGTGTGCCGATCCCGGGCGCATCGGCAGGTCGCCGTCCGTGCCGGTGTCGAGGCCGATGGAGGCGATGCCGCTGGCGCCGAGGTGTTCGGCCAGGTCGATGGCAGCCTCCGAGCGGGCCACCTCGGCGTCCCCGGTGGTGTCGGCAACTGCGCCGAGGATGTGGTCGGGGCCGATGGCCCCGTGGAGTCGCATCACCAGGTGTGCGTCCTCGACCGCGCCGGTGACCCGGAGGTCGAGGTCGAGTAGGTCGTCGTCGCCCACCCACCGCGTCTGACCGACCAGGACGAGGCTGCCGCCGGCCTCGGTGTCGGCGCCTGCGGGTGTGGGCCCCAGGCCGAGGGCGACGACGACGCCGGTCGCCGCGAATCCCCGGCGGACGACGCCTCCCCGCCGGCTGCCGGCACGTCGGCGGGTGGGTGCGCTCATGACGAAGGGTCGAGGCGGAGCACGGCGAGTCCGCCCGGACGGTCGGTGAAGCCAACCGACCGGTACAGGGCGAGGGCCGCCTCGTTGCCCGGTTGCGTGTTGACAAGGGCCGTGGTGGCGCCGCGCCGTGCCAGCCAGCGGAGGGCGTCGTCGAGCAGGGTGCGCCCGAGGGCGTTGCCCTGACGGGAGGGATCGACGGCCAGTCGCTGGACGAATCCCTGGTCGCCGGCCCGACCGGTGACGGCGTAGGCGACGACACGCTTCGAACGACGGTCCGCGACCACCCGGCAGCGGCGGGACGGTGTCGCCCGACGCGCCCCGTCGAGGGCCAGTCGGTCGAACCGCCAGAATTCGGGGAAGGACGCCGCATCGACGGCGAGCACCGCGTCGACGTCGCCACGGCGCATCCGCCTCGACCGGACCGACTGGGCGGCGGAGCCGGCGGGACCGGCGCCAACGCCGAGGTCCAGCAGGTCGAGGACCAGCAGGTCGAGGTCCTCCTCGAGCCGGAACCCCGCCTCGAGGAACGGCCGCTGCTCGGCGGGTGTCAGCGCCGACGTGACGATGGCGTCGTGGCCGTGTGAGCGGACGTGGCGGACCGCTTCCCGAACGGCGTCGGGATCGAGAAGGCCGCCGCCGAGGGGGACGAGTTGGGCATCGGCGTGGTCGCGACGGTGGGGACCGAAACGGAAGCGGACCCCGGACGAGGCGGTGAACAGCCGCGACGAGGATCGCAGGGGCCGGGCGACGGACGACAGCAGGGGGAGGGCGATGCGGCCCACACTACGGCCCCGCGGCGCCGCGCTGCCGGTCGCCGGAGGCCCGCGCGACCTGCAGTCGGCGGTCCCGGCCGGTGGGACGGCGACGGGTACGCTCGCCGTGGTGAGCGTCCTCGTGGTGACCGACGAGCGCTTCCTCGACCACCGGCCGGGCGAGTCCCATCCCGAGCGGCCGGCTCGGCTGGAGGCGGTGTGGTCGGGCCTCGACGCGGCCGGCCTGGGCGATGCCGTGGTTCGACGCCCACCTGAGCCCGCCGCCGACGCCGACCTGCTGCGCTGCCACCCCACCGACCACCTGGACGCCCTGAGCGCCCTCGACGAAGAGGGTGGGGGCCGGGTCGATCCCGACACCCGCATGAGCGCCGGGTCGTGGACGGCCGCCCGGCTTGCTGCCGGCGCCGGACTGACTGCCATCGACGCCCTGCGCGCCGGCGAGGCCGACACGGCCTTCTGCGCGGTCCGCCCGCCCGGACACCACGCCACGCCGTCCCGGGCGATGGGCTTCTGTCTGCTCAACAATGTGGCGGTCGCCGCCGCAACCCTCGCCGACGCCGGTCAGCGGGTGGCCGTCGTCGACATCGACGCCCATCACGGCAACGGCACCCAGGACGCCTTCTGGTCTGACGGGCGGGTGCTCTTCGTGTCGTGCCACCAGTGGCCGCTCTATCCGGGCACCGGCGCACCCGACGAGGTCGGCGAGGGAGACGGCGCCGGTACGACCGTTAACCTGGCCCTGCCGCCGGGCGCAGCCGGGGACACGTACCGGTACGCCCTCGACGCAGTGATCGTGCCGGTCGTGGAGCGCTTCGCCCCCGACTGGCTGCTGGTTTCGGCCGGATTCGACGCCCACCGCGCCGATCCGCTGACCCAGCTGGGCCTGACCGCCGCCGACTACGCCGACCTGACCCGCCGGCTGGTGGGCCTGGTGCCGGCGTGCCGCAGCGTCCTCTTCCTCGAGGGCGGCTACGACCTGGCAGCCCTGCGTGACGCCTCGGGCGCTGCGGTGGCGGCCGCCATCGGCGTTGACCACCGCCCCGAGGCGTCCAGCGGCGAAGGGCCCGGCCGGGACGTGGTCGACGACGCCGCGTGCCGGCACGGCGTGGCGCCGTGAGTGCCGTGCCGCCCGACCCGGCGTTCGCGTCGTTCTGCGCCATCGTCGCCCCGCTCAACGAGCGCTTCGCAGCGGCGGGCCTGCGGCTCTATCTGGTCGGCGGCGTGGTGCGCGACGTGCTGTTGGGCCGCCACGACGAGCACCCCGACCTTGACCTCACCACCGACGCCCCGCCCGACCGCATCCGCTCCCTGATCGACGGGATCGCCGACGCCGTCTGGCTGCAGGGCGAGAAGTTCGGCACCATCGGCGCCCGCCTGGGCGGCACCACCCTCGAGATCACGACGCACCGGGCCGAGGCCTACGTGTCCGACTCGCGCAAGCCGGTCGTCTCGTTCTCGACGCGGCTCGAGGACGACCTGGTCCGTCGGGACTTCACCGTGAACGCCATGGCGGTCGACGCCGCCGACGGCACGCTGCACGACCCGCTGGGCGGGCGGGCCGACCTCGAGGCCCGTGTGCTGCGCACGCCCCTCGCTCCCGAGGAGTCTTTCTCGGACGACCCCCTCCGGACGCTGCGGGCCGCCCGCTTCCTCACCGCCTACGCCCTCACGCCGGCGCCGGGCCTGGTCGATGCCGCCCGCACGGTCGCCGAACGGCTCGACATCGTCTCCGCCGAGCGCATCCGCGTCGAACTCTGGCGGCTGCTGGCCCTTCCGGACCCGACGGCGGGCCTGGCGTTCCTCGACGAGGCGGGCCTGCTCCCGCTGCTCCTCCCCGAGGTGGCGGCGCTCCCCGGAGACGAGCGCTCCGGGGTGCTGAGGCGAACGGCATTCGTCGACCCGGTGCCCGAGGTGCGTTTGGCGGCGCTGCTCCTCGGACTGACCGAGCCGGTGCTCGGCGACCGCCTGCGGGCCCTCCGGCTGTCGGGCGCCGAGGCTGTGGCCGTGTCCGGGCTCGTGGCTGCAGCGACCGGCATCGGTCAGGGGGCGACGGCCGACTGGTCCGACGAGGAGGTCCGCCGCCTGGCCGCGGCGTCCGGAGGCCACCTGGCGGCGGCACTGCCGCTGGCCGCCGCCGGCGGGTTCCCGACCGAGGCGCTCAAGGTCCGCCTCAACGAACTCCGGGCCGCTGGCGAACTCGACGAACTGGGTCCGGCATTGGGCGGCGCCGAGGTGATCGACCTGCTGGGCCTCGAGCCCGGCCCCGACGTGGGCGTCGCCGTCGCCTGGCTGGGGGACCTGCGCCTTCGGGAGGGCCATTTCGACGAAGCCGAGGTCCGTCGCCGCCTGGTCGAGTGGTGGGAGAGCCGTTGAGCCGCTCGGTCGCCCGGTTCCGGCCCTGTGCGCCGAACGACCTGTCGACCGTGGCGTACAGTGCTCCATGGCCATCGGACCGGCGACCAGGGGACTGGTGCCGGATCCGCGTCCGGCCGACGTCGACTACCGGCTAGCCCGCCAGAACACCCTGAGGGCCTACCGGAACGGTTCCCTGGCTCGACACCTGGTGTGCGACGCCCAGGCGATGTTGCAGCGCAACGCCCACCACTGCGGAGAGCGCACCGGCGAAGTGTGTCCGATCTGCGAGGAGCGCGAGCTGGTCCACGTCGTCTACGTGTTCGGGCCGCGGCTGCCCGCCCATGGCCGGTGCCTCTCGGTCCCGGGCGAACTGGCCCGCTACGACGCCAGGTCCGGCCACTATTCGGCCTACACGGTCGAGGTCTGTGCCGACTGCGCCTGGAACCACCTGGTGCGCGTGTCCGTCGTCGGCCGCGGCTGAGCCGCCCCTCCGCTTCGCCCCACCCACCGCCGACCTCCTGTCCGGGGGCGTCGGATGTCACAGCAGTCGATCATGGGCCTCGAGCGGGTCGCTCTGTTAGGTTGTGCCGTACCGCCGGCAGCCGGAGTGCGCTGGACGGGGAAGGAGGCCAGTCATGGCTCAGAAGATGACGGTGCCCGCCGTTCGGGCACGCAAGACGATCTGCCGGTCGACGGACGGGGCGTCCGGTGACGACCACCCGCTCGTGATGCTTACGGCGTACGACGCTCCGGGTGCCCGCATGGTCGACCAGGCCGGTGCCGACCTGATCCTGGTTGGCGACTCGGTGGCGATGGTGGTGCTCGGCTACGACGACACCCTGCAGGTGACCGTGGACGACATCGCCCACCACACCGCCGCCGTGGCCCGGACCCGACCGAACGCCCTCGTCGTCGCCGACATGCCGTGGATGAGCTACCACGTGTCCGTCGAGGAGACCGTCCGCAACGCCGCCACGCTCATCCGCGCTGGCGCCCAGGCCGTCAAGCTCGAGGGTGGTCGTCGCCGCCTGCCGATGATCGAGGCCCTGATCGCCGCCGAGATCCCCGTTATGGGCCACCTCGGCCTGACCCCGCAGTCGATGCACGCCATGGGCGGCTTCAAGGTCCAGGGACGAGACGTCCAGGCGGCCCTCGACCTGGTCGACGCCGCCAAGGCTCTGGCCCACACCGGCTGCTTCTCGATCGTGCTCGAGGGGGTACCGGACCGGGTGGCCGCGAGGGTCTCGGAGACCGTCGACGTGCCGACCATCGGCATCGGCGCCGGGCCGGACTGCGACGGTCAGGTGCTGGTCTTCCACGACGTGCTCGGGATCGAGCACCAGATCCTGCCCAAGTTCGTCCGCCGCTATGCCGACCTGCACACGGCGGGCGTCGAGGCGCTCGAGCGGTTCGCTGCCGACGTGCGTTCCGGGGCCTTCCCGAACGCCGACGAGAGCTACGCCATGGACGACGAGAAGGCCGACGCACTCGGCCTCTACGGCGCCGCCTGAGCGCCTCGTCCCCGTTCGCCTCCCAAGGGGCCCGTTCGCCTCCCAAGGGGAAGGCCGACTGTCACACCCCCCGTGCACACTGTGGGACATGGCGACCAGACGGGACACGAGGCACGGCCAGCACGCGTGCCGGACCGGCGCCGATAGCCTCACCACGCTCCCCCGGAGCCTGACAACCCGTTCCCCCTGCCCCGGACGAGGGGCCCCGGGACAGCATCCGTGCCCCCGGGACCAGAGGAGGTGAGTGCCTGCCATGCGGGCCTACGAACTGATGATCATCTTCGACGGCGACCTCGAGGAGGCGGCCGTTGCGGTCAGCCTCTCGAAGGTCACCGCCGCCATCGAGGCCGAGGGCGGCCGTGTGGCTACCACGCTCGATTCCGAGCCGTGGGGCCGTCGCCGCTTCGCCTACCGGATCAACAACAAGTGGGAGGGCGTCTACGTCGTCCTCGAGGTGGTCACCGAGGCCACCAACCTCGACACCACCGACCGGATCCTCCGGCTCGCGGACCGCAGCGAGGTGGTCCGCCACAAGATCCTCCGCCTGCCCGACGCCGAGGCCGTTCGCCGCGGCCTCGTGGGCGGCGGTGAGCCGACGGCCGAGGCCGTCTGAGTACCAGGAGCACCGACATGGCTTTCAACAACACCGTCACGGTCGTGGGCAACATCACCCGCGACCCCGAACTGCGCTTTACGCCGGGTGGGGCCGCCGTGGCCAACTTCGGCCTGGCGTGGAACCGCAAGGACCAGAACGGCGAGGACGTCGCCTCCTTCTTCGATGTCACCTGCTGGCGCAGCCTGGCCGAGAACGTGGCCGAGTCGCTGACCAAGGGTGCACGTGTCATCGTGACCGGCCGCCTCGAGCAGCGCTCCTGGGAGAACCAGGAGGGCGAGCGCCGCTCCAAGGTCGAGATCGTCGCCGAGGAGGTCGGACCCAGCCTGCAGTGGGCGACCGCCGAGGTGACCCGTAACGAGTTCCGCGGTGGCGGCGATGGCGGCGGTTTCTCCGGCGGCCAGGGCGGCGACCGTCCCTCGGGTAGCGGCAACTTCCCGACCGATGAGGAGCCCTTCTGATGGCACGACGTCCCCCCCGTCGCACCAAGCCCCGCGACAATCGCCGCGGGCGCCGCAAGGTCAGCGCCCTGACCATCGCCAAGGTCGAGTACGTCGACTACAAGGACACCGAGCTGCTCAACAAGTTCGTCTCGGACCGGGCGAAGATCCGTGGCCGTCGCGTCAACAGCAACGACGCCCGCCAGCAGCGCGAGGTCGCCAAGGCGGTCAAGAACGCCCGAGAGATGGCGTTGATCCCTTTCACCAACCGGGTCACCACGCAGCGCCGCGAGCGCCGTGCCGACGAGCGCGGTGGACACTCCGACGGCCCGCCGTCGCGTCCGTCCATGCCGCCGCCCGGCTCCGGCGCCGAGGACGCCATCGCCGAGGACGCCATGGAGAGCGTCGACGAGGCCATGCTCCCCGAGGACGTGACCTTCGAGGCCGCCGAGGAGTCCCCTGCCGGCGATGAGCCGATCGCCGTGGGTGGCGACGAGAGCGAGGAACTGTCGTGAAGGTCCTCCTGCGCACCGACGTCGAGGGCCTCGGCCGTACCGGCGACATCGTCAACGTCGCCCGCGGCTACGCCCGTAACTACCTCGTGCCCAAGGGCCTGGCTGTGGCGGCCACCGCTGGCATCGCGGACCAGGCCGAGGTCATGCAGCGCAAGCGCGCCCTGCAGGCCGCCGAGGACCGGGCCGACGCCGAGGCGGCCGCCACCCAGCTGGCGGGGGCCGTGCTGACCGCCAGCGCCAAGGCGTCCGAAGAGGGCCGGCTCTACGGCTCCGTCGGCAGCGCCGAGGTGGCCGCCGCCCTTGCCGACCAGATCGGCGTCAACGTCGACCGCCAGCAGGTCGAGGGCGAGGTCGCCAAGGACGTCGGCCTCCACGAGTTCACGGTGCACCTCCACCCCGAAGTGGCAGTGCCGGTGAGCCTCGAGGTCACGGCCGAGGACTGAGCCGATGACCGCCGGTGCTCCACAGCAACCGACGGTCGTCCACAGTTCCGTCCCCAGCGTTTTCCCCGCGTCCGGGCGCGAATTCGGGGTGATTTCCACGGCCTGTCCACTGGTGACGCACAGGGCCGATCCGGCAGTATGGCCGGGGCGCCGAACGGCGTCCGGTGGCCAGGATCACGGGTCGGACCATCCCGTGGGCCGCTCCGACAGTGGCAGGGGACAGGGAGTCCGATGGGTGCAGGAAGCGACCGGGCCAGTACTCGGGGGACGTCGGGCCGGTGAGTGACGAACTCCCTCCCACCGGCGATGACCTACCCGCCGAGCCGCCACCCGTCGACGACGCACCGCTCCCCGAGCCGCCACCTGTCGACGACGGATCCGACCGGTGGGGTGCCGACGACCGGTCCTCGTCCGGCCGGCCCCGGTCGTCCGCCGTGGGGCGGGTTCCTCCACACAACGTTGATGCCGAGGCATCGCTGCTGGGCGCCATGCTGCTGTCGCGCGACGCCATCGCCGATGCGCTCGAGATCGTCGAGGCCGACCACTTCTACAAGCCGTCGCACGCCCACGTGTTCGATGCCATCTGCACGCTCTACTCCATGGGCGAGCCGGCCGACCCGGTCACCGTCGCCGAGGCGCTGGCCCGGGCCGGTGTGCTGGACCAGCTCGGTGGCCCCGGCCTGCTGCTCGAACTCCAGGCCTCCACGCCGGCCACCTCCAGCGCCGCCAAGTACGCCCGCATCATCCAGGAGCACGCCACCCTCCGGAGCCTGATCGGCGCCGCCAACGAGATCGCCGAGATCGGCTATGGCCGGCCCGACGACGTTGTCAAGGCCGTCGACGAGGCGGAGAACCTCGTCTTCCAGGTCGGCCAGGGACGCGTGGCCGACACCACGGCCAAGATGCGCGACCTGCTCGACGTCAACCTCGACGCCATCGAGCGCCGCTACGAGAGCGGCGAGGACATCACCGGCATCCCGACCGGCTTCGACGACTTCGACCACCTGCTCTCGGGCCTCCAGCCCAGCAACCTCGTGATCGTCGGCGCCCGTCCCGCCATGGGCAAGACCTCGTTCGCCCTCAACATCGCCACCTCGGTGTCGATGACGCAGAACCTGCCGGTGCTGCTGTTCTCGCTGGAGATGAGCCAGCTTGAGCTCAGCCAGCGGATCCTGTGTTCCGACGCACGCGTCGACTCCAAGAAGGTGCGAAACGGCAACCTCAACGAGGAGGACTGGGCCCGCATCAACCACGCCGTCGGGAGGTTGGGCGAGGCGCCGCTGTGGATCGACGACAACCCGAACACCACCGTGATGGAGATCCGGGCCAAGGCCCGTCGCCTCAAGAGCCGTGTCGGCCAGTTGGGGGTCGTGATCGTCGACTACCTCCAACTCATGACCGGCCGGTTGAGCGCCGAGAGTCGCCAGGTGGAGGTCTCCGAGATCAGCCGTGGACTCAAGATCCTCGCCCGCGAGCTGGAAACGCCGGTGATCGGCCTGTCACAGCTTTCCCGGGCGCTCGAGGTGCGCCAGGACAAGCGGCCGATGCTGGCCGACCTCCGTGAGTCGGGCTCGATCGAGCAGGACGCCGATGTGGTGGCCTTCATCTACCGGGACGAGGTCTACAACCCGGAGTCGCCCGACATCGGCACTGCCGAGGTGATCATCGCCAAGCACCGCAACGGACCCACGGGCGTCACCCGACTGGCGTTCCTGCCACACCTCACACGCTTCGCCAACATGGCCCGAGTCGCCTGAGCGGCGGACGACTGATGACCGGGCCCGACACGCAGCGTCCGCTCCACCGGGCGACGGCCACCTGAGGCCGACGGGCCGGTGTTCCTCGGCGAGGACCTGCTGGGCTGGCTGCTGCTGGCGCTCGGTGGTGCCATGGCCGTCGGCAACGTGCTGGCGCTGGTGCGCCCTCCGGCGGGCGGCCCGGACGCAGCCCGCCCGCCCCTGGTCCGCAGCCTGTTGTACGCGGCGCTGGGCCTGATGGTGGCGATCTGGGCGCTGGCAACCCTGGCCGGCAGCTGACCCCGCAGCGACCTTGTCCCATCCGGGGTCCTGCATGAACGGTCGGGACCGGACGCGGGTCCGCTACCGTGCCGCGCCGGAGGTACCGACATGATGACAAGCCTGCCCCGAACCCTGACCGAGGCCTGCGGCCTTGAGCCCGGCTTCATCTGCGAGTGGGTGTACGACACCACCGACAACGAGGCCGCCGCCGAAGTCGTCGGCTGGCTGGTCGAGCGACCGCTCAAGGTCGTGGTCATCCTGCTCGGCGCCTGGCTGCTGAACCGGTTCGTCGGCCGCGCCATCGACCGGCTGGTCACCCGCATCGTCGAGACCCGCTCACAGGAGACCACCGAGGCCGAGTCCGACGACCTGATGGCCCGTATGGGTCGTCGTGCCCGCAGCAAGCTGCAGCGAATCCAGGAGCAGGCCGAGCGCTCCAAGCAACGGGCGGTGACCCTCGGGGCCGTGCTGCGCAGCATCGCCACCTTCGCCATCTACGCCATGGCCGTGCTGGCCATGCTGGGCGAGCTCGGGCTCGATCTGGGTCCGTTCATCGCCGGCGCCGGCATCGTGGGCCTGGCCATCGGCTTCGGCGCCCAGTCGCTGGTCGCCGACTTCATCGCCGGCATCTTCATCATCATCGAGGACCAGTACGGGGTCGGCGACTACGTCGACGTGGGCAGCGCCGCCGGCACGGTCGAGCGGGTGACGCTGCGGACGACGGTGATGCGCGACGTCAACGGCACCGTCTGGGTGGTTCCCAACGGGGACGTCCGTCGGGTCGGCAACTCGTCGCAGCTCTGGGCGCGCACGGTGCTCGACGTGGACGTGGCCTACGACACCGACATCGACCTGGCGGCCAGCGTCATCAAGCAGGTCGCCGATGAGATCTGGCAGGAGGGCCTCGAGTCGGCGACGGTGCTCGAGGAGCCCGAGATCTGGGGCGTCCAGAACTTCGGCGCCGACGCCATCTCCATCCGGCTGGCGGTCAAGACCGAGCCGGGCGAGCAGTGGGCCACAGGCCGGATCATCCGGGCCAGGCTCAAGAAGGCCTTCGACGAACACGGCATCGAGATCCCGTTCCCGCAGCGCACGGTGTGGGTCAACAACGTGGTCCAGCGCGATGCCGCCGACGCAGGGGCCACCGAGGTCCGCGACGACCTGCTCGAACGGCGTTCGGGCGGCGACGGCGACGAATAGAGGGGCTGGCGGTCGGCGACTGCTCCGGCCACCGGCCGTATCAGTTGTCGCTGCGCTGGATGGCCCGCTCGTCGGTGCCGAGGTAGCTGGCCACGACTTTGGGGTCGTGCCGGACCACGTCGGGGGTTCCCTCGGCGATGACCTGGCCGGCCTCGAGGCAGTAGACCCGGTCGGAGAGGGCCATGATCATCGGCATGTCGTGCTCGATCACGACCATGGTGGCGCCGAGTTCGCCCTGGATGGCCTTGAGTAGTGGGCCGAAGGCCTCGGTCTCGCGCTGGGCGATGCCGGCGGTGGGCTCGTCGAGGCAGAGGATCCGGGCGTCGAGGGCGAGGAGGCCCGCCAGTTCGACGATGCGCCTGGTGCCGGTCGAGAGTTCGGCGACGAAGACGTCGGCGTAGCGGCCAAGTCCGAGGAAGTCGATGAGGTCACCGGCCTGGGCGTGCTTGGCCCGTTCGTTGCGGCCCGACGCCGGAAGGACCAGCGCGGTCGACAGGAAGCCGGTGCGTCCCCGGGCCTCGAGTGCGACCTTGACGGTCTCGCGGACGGTCAACTCGGGGAACAGGCGGGCGGCCTGGAAGGTGCGGCCGAGGCCGGTGCGGGCCCGTTGCGAGGCGGTGAGGCCGTTGACCTCGCGGCCGAGGATCTCGACGGTTCCCTCCGACGGCACGAAGCCGCCGATCGCGTTCATCAACGTCGACTTGCCGGCGCCGTTGGTCCCGATGAGGCCGACCACCTCGCCGTAGCCGACCTCGAGGTTGGCGCCGTCGACGGCCCGGAGGCCACCGAAGGCGACGGAGACGTCGCGCACGGCGATGGCTGCCCCTTCGCCGGGGGCCTCGTCGCGGTGGCTGCCGCCGACGGCCACTGCGGGCGGGGTGGTGAGGGTCTTCGAGGGGGCCTCGGGTAGCCGGGCCTCCGCCCAGGCCAGCAGGGCGTCGCGCACCGAGTAGGCGATCTGCACGAGGCCGCCGGGGAAGTACAGGAGCAGGATCAGCAGGCCGATGCTGGAGGTGAACAGCGGCACGAGGTCGTTCCCGGGCCAGAAGGCGGGGAGGCCGATCACCCAGAGCGCCCCGAGGACCGGGCCCAGCACGCTGCCGAGGCCGCCGATGACGACGATCGAGACCATGCGCAGCGAGTCGCCGATCTGGAAGAAGCGGTCGGCGTAGTTGATGGTCTGCACCAGGCCGCCCAGCAGGGCGCCGCCGAGACCGGCGATGCCGCCGGCCAGCGAGAACGCCAGGAGTTTGGTCCGTGTCGGCGACACGGTGTAGGCGGCGGCGGTGTTCTCGTTCTCGCGGACGGCGATGATCGACCGTCCGATGCCGCTGCGGCGGAGGCGGGCGACGACGAACAGCACGAGTGCGAGCATCGCCAGGCAGAAGAAGTAGTAGGAGCGCTGCGACGTCAGGTCGATGGGGCCGAGGCTCCCTCGGCGGTACGGGACGCTGCGCTTGCCGTCGCTGAGAACCGGGCGCCGGTAGATGTACTGCTGGGCGGCCAGGGCGAAGGCGAACGTGGAGACGGCCAGCAAGAGTCCCTTGACGCGGAGTGCGCCCAGTCCGATGACGGCGGCGGTGACGGCAGCCACGGCACCGGCCAGCAGCATCGAGACCAGGTAGGGCACCTTGGGGACGGAGATGGTGAACAACTCCCACTTGTCGCCGAAGCCGACGCCCAGTTGCAGCCCCTTGTTGAAGCCCGCCGCAGCGAGCGCGCCGATGCCGGCGAAGGCCATCTGGCTGAGTGAGAGCTGGCCGGCCCAGCCGGTGACGATCGTGAGCGAGAGGGCGCAGACGGCGAAGGCCAGGATGCTGGAGTAGAGGAGGTGTCGGGACGGGAGGGGGACGAGGAAGGGCAGCGCCAGGGCGATGAGGCCCAGGGCGCCGAGCGCCAGGTGCGAGAGGTGTCGCACCCACCAGATCTCGCGCAGTCGTTCGGGGATGGGTCGCTGTCGGGGAGCGAACGAGAAGGACGACTCCTCCTCGTTGCCCGAGCGACTCTGGAACGCCACCGCCACGACGACCAGGATGAACAGCAGCAGGTCGATGAGGCCCATCTGGTCGAGGAAGACGAACTGGACGTGGGCCTGGACGATGCCGATGGCGATGCCGGCGATGAGTGCACGGGGGAACGAGACCATGCCGCCGATGACCGCGGCAGCGAGGGCGCGGACCATCGTGTTGGGGCCGAGGTTGGCGAGGCCCGTGATGCCGCCCCGGTTGCCCGAGAGCAGGATCAGCGAGATGCTCGACAGGGCGCCCGCCACCGTCCACACGAACAGCGACACCATCTTCGGGTCGATGCCGGACAGGCGGGCCAGGTCGGGGTTGCCGGCCGAGGCCTGCACGGTCTGGCCGAAGACGGTCCGGTTGAGGAACCAGGCCAGGGTGAAGGCGATGAGGGGTACGGCGATGAGGATTGTGAGCTTGGCGCCGGTGATGCGCAGGCCGGCGACGTCCTCCCAGATGCTGGAGATGGCGGTCGGGTAGCGCGCGCCCCGCTGGGTGTCGAGGTCGGGGTAGGCGAGCATGACGGCCTGCATGAGCTGGGCGATGCCGATCGTGGCGACCAGCACGATGACCCGGGGGGAGTTGAACAGCCGGCGGACGACCGCCCGTTCGATGACCGCACCCAGGATCGTTCCGACCAGCAGGGCCACGGACAGGCTGACCCAGAAGGGCCAGCCGTAGTTGAAGACGAGCAGGGCCAGGAGGCCGGAGGCCGGCAGGCCCATGTTGCCGACGGCCAGGTTGATGACCCGGGTGGACCGGTAGACGAGGACGATGCCGAGGGCGACCAGCCCGAACACCATCCCGTTGACGAGGCCGTCGAACCAGAGCTGGCGGGTCGTCCAGACGGCGAGGACCGCCGGCTGCCCGACGACGCCCACCTCAGCCGCCTTCCTTGCCGAGGAAGACGGCGCGGGCGAGGTCGTCGCGTTCGAGCAGTTCCTGGGCGGGACCCTCGAACCGGACCTGGCCCTTCTCGAGGAAGATGGCCCGGTCGGCGACGGAGAGGGCGACGTTCAGCGACTGCTCGACGATGATGATGGTCTGGCCCTGCTCCTGGAGGCGTTCGATGACCTGGAGGAGGTCCTGGACCACGGTGGGGGCGAGGCCCAGCGACAGCTCGTCGATGAGCAGGATCTCGGGGTCGTGGAGGAGGACCCTGGCCAGAGCGAGCATCTGCTGCTGGCCGCCGGACATGGAGCTGGCCCGCTGACCCTGGCGGCCGGCCAGGTCGGGGAACAGGTCGAGCACCCGGTCGATGCGTGCGGCCACATCGGCCTTGTCGCGGCGGTGTACGTAGGCGCCCATGGTGAGGTTCTGGTGGACGGTCATGTCGGGGAACACGCCCTTGCCGCCGGGGAGCTGGTGGATGCCGAGTGCGGCCCGCAGCTGTGGCGACGTGTAGGTGATCGTGCGACCGCCCAGTCGGACGACGCCGCGGCGAGGCGTGCCGAGGCCGCTGACGACGCGCAGCAACGTCGACTTGCCGGCGCCGTTGGTGCCGAGAAGTGCGAGGGTCTCGCCCTGCTTGAGCTCGAAGCCCACGTCGAACAGGACCTGCACCGGGCCGTAGTGGAAGTCGAGGTTGTTGACCTGGAGGGCCGGAACCTCGCCGGTTTCCTTCAGACGACGCTGTTCGTCCTGCTCGTCGAGCAGTTCCTGGACGTTGAGGGACAGGTCGTGGCGCACGAGGCGGGAACCGCGGTACAGGATCCAGCCGCCCAGCATCGACGTGGGCACAGACAGCACCAGGGCCGTGACCCGCGGTCCCCAGGCGTCGGTGAAGAGCAGGGAGATGAGTCCGCCGCCGGCGGCGCCGATGAAGAAGATGTAGAGGGTGATGAGGGCGGTGCCGCTGCCACGCAGTCGGTAGGGGACGATGGACTGCATCAGCGGGCCGACCATGGCGAAGGCGGCGATGAAGAGCACCGTCTGGGGGACGCCGAAGGCGATGAACAGTGGGACGTTCGGCACGGCGTACTGGATGGGCTTGAAGAGGGTGCCGAGGCCGATGCAGATGCCGACCATCTTGAGCGAGCGTGTGGGGTCCTCCCGCCAGAGTCGGTCGAACTTGGGACCCACGTAGAGGAGGCCGAACACGGCGAAGATGCCGCCGATGGTGACGGTGACGCCGCGGTCGAGCGGATCCAGGTTCCAACGCTCCTCGAGGTAGAGGCTCTCGAGGACGGGGACCGTGAAGAGGCCGAATCCGAGTGCGCTGAAGCCGACGACGACGGTCTTGACGGTGCGGATCTGCATGAGCCGTGAGAAGGCGGCGTCCAGCGACACCGGCAGCGGGTCCTCCTCGACGAACGACTCGCCGAGCACGTCGACCTTCTCCCACTGGCCGCGGGGCGGTTCCTTCATGAAGAAGGCGGCGATGGCGATGACCGCGACGGGGATGCCCAGGATGTAGTAGGCCCAGCGCCAGCCGTCGACCTCGCCGGGTCCGTTGGCGGCGACGGCGATGCCGCCGACGATCACGGGACTGAGCACTGCCACCAGGCGGGCCGAGCCGTTCATGATGGCCCCGAGCCGGCCGCGGATGCCGATGGGGTACGAGTCCGCCATGATCGACGAGTGGACCGGGATGGTGTTGGCCTTGGCGATGCCGACGCCGAAGCGGGCCCAGAAGAAGGCGAAGGCGTTGGTGGCCAGGCCGGACAGGAACACCATGGCGGTGAAGAAGACGCTGGACCAGCCGATGATCGGCACCCGCCTCATGCGGTCAGCCGCCCAGCCCATCGGGATGGCGCCGAACACGACAAAGGCACTGGAGGAGGCGGCGATGAAGGTGATGGCACCATCGCTGACACCGAAGGTGTCGCGCATGTCAGGGGCCAGGACGGTGATGGCGGCCGTCTGGAGTTCGTCGAGGGAGGCGAGGAGCAGCAGGATCACGAAGGTCGTGGCGCCGCCGCCCATCTGGAGGCCCTTGCGGATGCTGATGCCCTCGGACTTGACGCCGGGCAGCAGTTCGTCAGCGAAGATCACCTCGCTGGCGGCCTGATGGGCCTCGCGCCGTGCCTCCTCCTCGAGGACGGTGGCGGCGAGCGTGGAGGCACCGGAGGCACCGGAGGCACCGGACGCGTCGGCGGTCGGGGTCGTGCGGTCGTCCCGCGGAGAGTCAGCCACGGCGGGCAACCCTACCCGCGGTCAGAATCTGACGCTGTGTCAGGAAACCGATCGGTGGATGGTTTCGCGCGGGGCCGACCTACCCTCGGACGGTCATGCCTGATCCGTCCCGGACCGCATTCTCCCGCGCCCGCTCCCTCGTACGCCTGGCCGACGACCGTTTCGACCTGCTGGTCGTCGGCGGCGGGATCACCGGTGCGGGCGTGGCCCTCGATGCTGCCAGCCGCGGCCTCTCGGTGGCGCTGGTCGACAAGGGCGACCTGGCGTCGGGGACCTCCTCCAAGTCGTCCAAGCTCGTGCACGGCGGCCTGCGGTACCTCCAGCAGGGCGAGATCGGATTGGTCTACCAGGCACTGCTCGAGCGGCAGCGGCTGCTGAGAAACGCCCCCCACCTCGTCAGCGGGCTGCCGTTCGTCCTGCCCATCCTGACGAAGGGTGGCCTGGTCGACCGGCGCATCGCCAGGGCGTTGGGCCTGGCCCTCTGGCAGTACGACCTGACCGGCGGAGCCCGCCTGGGCTGGCACCGCCGCCTCGACGCCGACGCCGTTCACGGCCTGTTCCCCGGCCTACGGTCCGGCGCGGTCGCCTCGGGCTATCGCTACTGGGACGCCTGGGCCGACGACGCCCGCCTGACCCTGGCCCTGGCCCGCACCGCCGCCATCGACCACGGCGCCGCAGTCGCCACCTACACCGCCATCACGGGGGTGGCACGGCACGACGGCCGGGTCGTCGGGGCCACCGTCGAGGCCGACGGCCGCACCATCGAGGTGGCCTGCGACGCCGTCGTCAACGCCTGTGGCGTGTGGGCCGAGGGCGTGCAGGGGATCACCGGCGTGGCGGACGCCTTCGACATCCGGCCCGCCAAGGGCGTGCACCTGTCGGTGCCCTTCGAGCGACTGCCGGTCGAGGCGGCCTTCGTGCTCCCGGTGCGCGGCGACCGGCGCAGCATCTTCGTCCTGCCCTGGCCGGACGGGCACACCTACATCGGCACGACCGATACCGACTTCGACGGCCCGCTGGACGACCCCACCTGCACGGCCGACGACATCACCTACCTGCTCGGGGCGGTGAACGCGCTAACGGACGCCGAACTCTCGGCCGGCGACGTCACCGGCGCCTGGGCCGGGCTGCGTCCCCTCGTCGCCACGGGTGACGCCGCCCGGACCGCCGACCTCTCACGTCACCACGTGGTCCTCTCGGACCCGTCGGGCGTCGTGACGGTGACCGGCGGCAAGCTGACCACCTATCGGCGCATGGCCCAGGACACCGTCGACGCCGTGTTGAAGCTGCGCGGCCGGTTCCGACGGTGCCGAACCAGGCGACTTCGGCTCCGGGGCGCCGGCGGTGGGGGGACCGGCGACCCGCACCTCGACGGCCGCTACGGCGACGAGGCGGAGCGGGTCAGGGCACTGGTCGAGGAGGATCCCACGCTCGGAGAGCCACTCGTTCCCGGGCTGGCCTACCTCCGGGCCGAGGCGGTCCACGCCGTCAGGCATGAGATGGCGACGACGCTCGACGACGTGCTCTCGCGCCGCACCCGTGCCCGCCTGGAGGACCGGACCGCGACGCTGGCCGCCGCATCAGCAGTGGCCGACCTCATGGCCGCCGAGGCGGGGTGGTCCGACGAGCGTCGTGATGGCGAAGTGTCCACCCTCCGCGCCTCGATCGAGGCGGAGGTGGAGGCCGCGGGCTAGCCGGCCAGCGGGTCGGTGTCGTCGACCTGCTCGAAGACCCGCTTGACCTTGCCGGCCTCGGTGCGGGGCATCGAGCCGGCGGCGACCATCTCGACGGTGGCGCGGATGCGGATCCGGTCGGCGATCGCACGCGACACCCGTTCGGTCGTCGAGGCGGCATCGGCAGCGTCGGGACCCAGTTCGGCGCGTACGCGCAGTTCGGCCATCGAGCCCCGCCTGTCGACGACGATGGCGTAGTTCCGGCCGACGTCGGGGTCGTCGAAGAGGGCTGACTCGATCTCCTTCGGGTACACGTTGACGCCCCGGATGATGAGCATGTCGTCGGCCCGGCCGTTCAGCCGGGCGATGCGCGTCCAGTGCCGGCCATCGACGCCGCCGTCGGGGACGATGCGAGTGATGTCGCGGGTGCGGTAGCGCAGCACCGGCTGGGCGGTCTTGGTGAGCGTGGTGAGGACCAGTTCGCCCCATTCGCCGTCCGGCAGCAGCGCCCCGGTCTCGGGGTCGACGATCTCGGGGAGGAAGTGGTCGTCGAACACGTTGAGGACGCCCAGGTCGTCGGCAGCCTCCATGGCGACGCCGGGGCCGATGATCTCGGAGAGTCCGTAGATGTCGAGGGCGGTGAGGCGGCCGCCCCATGCCTCCTGGATGCGTTCTCGCATGCCCTCCGACCAGGGTTCCGCCCCGAGGATGCCGATCTCGGCCCGGATCCGGTCGAGGACGCCCAGCTCGGCGGCCCGTTCGGCCATGAGGAGGGCGAACGACGGCGTGGCGGACATGACCCGGGAGCCGAGGTCCTCGAGCAGCTGGAGCTGGAGGGCGGTGTTGCCTCCGGACACGGGGACGACGGTGCAGCCCAGCCGTTCGCCGCCGTAGTGCAGGCCGAGGCCGCCGGTGAACAGGCCGTAGCCGTAGCCGTTGTGGAGGGTGTCGTCGGGGCGGACACCGGCCAGGGCGAGGGCCCGGGCGTTGACCTCTGCCCAGATGGCGATGTCCTCGCGGGAGTAGTACACGATGGTCGGCTTGCCGCTGGTGCCGGAACTGGCATGGAGCCGGATGGTGTCGTCGAGCGGCTGGATCAGCATCCCGGTTGGGTAGGTGTCGCGCAGGTCCTGCTTGACGGTGAACGGCAGCTCGGGCAGGGCGTCAAGCGAGTCGACGCCACTGGGGTCGACGCCGGCCAGCTTTTCCCTCCAGAACGGGTTGCCGCTGCCGGCCAGGCGGGCGACGAGGTCGCGGAGCCGGTGCGTCTGGAGGGCGGCCTTGGCCTCGGGGTCGGCGGTGCCGACGACGTCGATGGGGGCGATGGGGTCAGCCATGCGGTGAGGGTAGGGGTTGCGCTCAGTCCTCCGGCATGTACTCCTCGACGACGGCGCGGACGGTGCGTTCGAAGAGGTCGGACAGGTCGACCTGGGTGGTGAGGGCGTCGCGTGTGGACGGATCGACGTCGGGGTCCTCGACCTGTGCCCACACGGCCGTGCGCGTGCGGTCCGGGGGGATTGCGCCCCGGTCGTCCCGCAGGGCCACGACGAGGAAGCCGCCGACGCAGATGAGGATGGCCCGCAGGGCGTCACGGGCGTCCTCGCCGACGACCCCGGCGGCGGTGAGTTCGCGGGCCATGGCGACCTCGAGTTGCTTGTGGAGCACCGAGGTCTCGCCGTGCAACTCGGCCAGTTGGGCGATTCCGCGGTGGGCGCGGGCCTCGTCGAACAGGTGACGGGCGATCGACATGACGCGGTCGCGGGTGGTGTCGCCGTGGACGGCATGCTCCGCCTGGCGTTCGCCGTGGCGCCGGATGGCCGCCTCGACCACGTCGTCGCGGCTGCCGACGTGCCAGTAGATCGTGGTGGTGGCGACGCCGAGTGTTCCGGCCAGACGTCGCATCGTCAGCGCCTCGGGACCGCCCTCGTCGACCAGGCGCAGTGCGGCTTCCACCACGTCGTCGGCGCAGAGGCCGGCGTGCCGGCCGGCGGCCGGGCGTGCGGAGGTCCGGTTGGTCGACGGGGTGGCCACGACTTGCATGGTAGCTCGCGTTTATGTGACAGTGTTCAAGAACGTTCGCTTGCAAGGAGCCCTCATGACCATCCGCCCACGGACACCGGTGAGCACCGGCTCCGAGCCGTACATCGTCGTCTCCTCCGACACCCACGCCGGCTTGCAGTGTGAGGAGTACCGGCCCTATCTCGAGTCGTCCCTCCACGAGGAGTTCGACGCCTACGTGGCTGAACGCCATGAGCACCGGCGCGTCCAGGAGGAACTGAACGCCGAGTACATCGAGGAGTGGGAGGGCGAGAACGCCGACGGGCTGCTCGGCGCCTACGACCCCGACGTCCGCGACCGCGTGCTCGACGCCGACGGTGTGGCCGGCGAGATCATCTTCGCCGACGGCGACGCCGTCACCGGCCAAGAGTCGCCCCCCTTCGGCGCCGGCCTCGCCGCCGGCCAGATCACCGATTCCCGCCAGGCCTTCGGCGGCGCCCGGGCCCACAACCGCTGGCTGGAGGAGTTCTGCGCGACCAACCCGGTACGGCGCGCCGGCGTGGCCCTCGTGCCCATCACCCACGACGTCGACGCGGCCGTCCGCGAAATCGAGGCGCTGGCGGGCAGGCCCGGCATCCACGGGATCATGATCCCGACCATGTGGCACGGCTTCCCTGCCTACGGCAGCGACCACTACGATCGCGTGTGGGCGGCCTGCGCCGAGACCGGACTGGTCGTCCACACCCACTCCGGCGAGGCCGACTTCGACGCCTACGGCGAGAACGTCGCCATGTACGTCAGCGAGGTCCCGTTCTGGACCCACCGGGCTCTCTGGCAGTTGCTCTTCTCCGGCAAGTTCGACCAGTTCCCGGGACTCCGGTACTGCGTCGTCGAGTGCGGCTCCTACTGGATCGGCGACCTGCTCTGGAAGACCGATGTCAACTTCGGCGCCAGCTGGAAGATCAAGAAGATGGGGTCCCGGATGAAGGGCCTCCTGTCCCGTCTGCCGTCCGAGTACTTCGGCGAGAACGTCTTCATCGGCGCCTCCACCATGTCCAAGGAGGAGATCCGGCGCCGCCACGTGAACGGCATCGACGCCCTCATGTGGGGCACCGACTACCCGCATCCGGAAGGCTCCTGGCCCAACACCATGACGCGCCTCAAGTCGGACTTCGCCGACGCCTCCATCGAGGACACCCGGATGCTGCTGGGCCTCAACGCCGTCGACTGCTACGGCCTCGACCTCGACGGGCTCACCGACGTGGCCGCCGGCATCGGACCGACCCCGTCCTCGCTCGGCCAGGACCCGGACCTGCGCACGCCCGCCGACGCCACGCGCACGGCCCGCTGGTGGCTGGCCGAGTACAACTGCACGATGCAGTACTGAGGAGGACCGACATGTTCGACCCGGTCACGGTCCCCGAGACCGACCACCACATCGTCATCTCGGCCGACAGCCACTGCGGCGCCGACCTGCGCGGCTACCGGTCCTACCTGGAGGCGAAGTACCACAACGACTTCGACCGCTGGGTGGGCGAGGTCGAGGCCGAGCACGCCCGCATCGAGTCGGCGTTCAAGGACAGCGACCGCTCGCCACGAAACGTCGGCGTGGACGGCGACCCGGTCCTCGACGCCGACCGCAACTTCTCGAGCGAGCGCCGACTCCGCGAGCAGGAGGAGGACGGCGTCGTCGCCACCGTCCTGTTCCCCAACACCCAGCCGCCGTTCGCCCCGCTGGCCGCCACCTCGTTCGAGGCACCCGGCTACTCGGCCGACATCGAGCATCGGTGGGCGGGCCTGCGGGCGCACAACCGCTGGCTGCGTGACTTCATCTCCGAGGCGCCGGAGCGCCGGGCTGGCATCGCCCAGATCTTCCTTGGCGACGTCGAGGGGTCGGTCGCCGAGATCGAGTGGGCCGCCGAGAACGACTTCCGCGGCGGGATCCTCCTGCCCGGCGCACCCCCCGGCTCGCCGTTCGAGCCCCTCTACGCCAGGAGCTACGAGCCCATCTGGGCGGCGGCCGCCGCCAACGGGATGCCTGTCAACCACCACTCGGGCGGTGCCACCCCCGACTTCGGCAACCACTTCCCGGCGTCCCTGGCGATGTTCATGCTGGAGGTCACCTGGTGGAGCCACCGGGCGCTGTGGCACCTCATGTTCTCCGGTGTGTTCGAGCGCCATCCCGACCTGCAGTTCGTCAACACCGAGACCGGCACGGCCTGGGTGCCCGACGAACTGGCCCGCCTCGACTCGTTCTACGACCGGATGAAGCACTCGAAGTACGGCTCCGAGTCGGTGTTCGGCGGCATGGCGGTCGCCGGCATGTCGCTCACGCCCAGCGAGTACTGGCAGCGCCAGTGCCACATCGGCGCCAGCTTCCTGCGTCCGACCGAGGTGCACCTGGCCGCCGAGATCGGCATCGACAACGTCATGTGGGGCTCCGACTACCCGCACATCGAGGGCTCGCACCCGCACACCCGCGAGCACCTGCGCCTCACGTTCGCCGACCGTCCGGTGGACGAGGTCGTCAAGGTGCTGACCGCCAACGTGGCCCGGCTCTACCGGTTCGACCTCGAGGCACTGCTGCCGCTGGCCGAGCGGTTCTGCCCGACCAGGGCCGAGGTCGCCACGCCGATCGACTACAGCGAGATCCCCGACCGGGCCAAGGGCTGCCCCGGGATGGCGCCGCAGAACCAGACCCAGGCGAACGCCGCGTGAGCGCGGCGTCGAACGGCGCCCTGGCGCCGCTGGAGGTCGAAGGCGCGGTCGCGGTCGTCACGGGTGGCGCCAACGGCATCGGGAAGGGCATCGTGCGGGCGCTGCTCGGACGCGGCGCCACGGTCGTCATCGCCGACATCGAGGAGCCCGTGCTGGACGCCGCCGTGGCCGAGCTGGCCGCTGAGTTCGGCGAAGGCACCGTGTCAGGATTCCGCACCGACGTCAGTGACGAGCACTCGGTCGAGGCGCTGGCCGAGCACGTCTTCGCCACCCACGGCCGCTGCAACCTGCTGTTCAACAACGCCGGGGTCGGTTCCGGCGGCGGCGGCAAGGCATGGGCCAACGAGCCCAACGACTGGAAGTGGTGCTTCGGCGTCAACGTGTTCGGCACCGCCCACGGCGTCATCTCCTTCGTGCCCCGCATGATCGAGTCGGGCCAGCCCGGCCACGTGGTCAACACGTCGTCGGGCGACGGCGGCTTCGCCCCGGTGCCGATGGCGTCCGTGTACGCCTCCAGCAAGGCGGCGGTGTCGTGCCTCACCGAGGCCCTCCAGCACCAACTGGCGGCCGAGGCCGACGGGATCGGGGCGTCGGTCTTCTACCCGTCGGGCGGGCTCATGGACACGGGCCTGTTCACCTCGCAACGCAACCGGCCCGAGCACCTCGAGCGGGTGCGCGGCGGCACCGGCCGGGCCTCCATGACCTTCAGGCAGATGAAGGAGCTGCTGGAGAAGGCCGGCCGGGACGTGAAGGTCGCCGACCTCGACGAGCTGGGCGAGTTCGTCGTGGACTGCGTGGTCGAGCGACGCTACGTGATCGCCCGCGACCTCGAGCACACCGTCGACCTGCTCCACCGGCGGGCCGACGCCATCGGCCGCTTCGAGGTGCCGCCCCACCACGACATGGGCATCTAGTCCCCGGCTACGTTCCCGGGCATGCGGAACCTCTGGGACGAGGCGGACTGCGGGTCGGACGACGCCCTGCACTGCTGCGTCTACGGGTCGCGGCTGCTTGGCGGCGACCGCTCGCTGGTGCTGCACGGCGGCGGCAACACGTCGGTCAAGGCCGACTGGGCGGACATCACGGAACGCAGCGTCGAGGCGCTGTACGTGAAGGGGTCGGGGTGGGACCTGGCCTCGATCGAGGTCCCGGGCTTCACGCCGCTGCCCATCGACCGGCTCCACGACCTGCTGGCGCTGGACGCCCTCAGCGACGCCGACATGATGGGCGAGCTCGCGGCGGCCCGGCTGCGCCACGACGCCCCGCAGCCGTCGGTCGAGACGCTGCTCCACGCCTACCTTCCTCACCGGGCGGTGCAGCACAGCCACGCCGACGTGATCCTCGGGCTCACCAACGTGGCCGACGCCGAGGACACGCTGGCTGAGGTGTACGGCGACGACGTCGTGGTGGTGCCCTACGTGATGCCGGGCTTCGACCTGGCCAAGGCGGTGCAGGCCTGCTGGGACGAGCAGGCCCACGAGGGCACGGTCGGCATGGTGCTGCGCCATCACGGCCTGTTCACCTTCGGCGACACGACGCGGGAGGCGTACGCCCGCCACGTCGACCTGATCTCCCGGGCCGAGGCGTTTCTCGACCGGGTGGCCCCCCACGAGCCGCCGGCGCCGTCCGAGGCGGCCGAGGTCGTGCTCACCGAACTGGCCGACCTGCGCCGGTCGCTGTCGGCGGCGGCGGGCCGGCCGATGGTGGTGTCCCGCCACCACGACGACTCGATCGGGCGGTTCGTGGCCCGCCCCGACCTGGCCGACCTGGCTGGGCGGGGACCGCTCACCCCCGACCACGTGATCCGCACCAAGCGCACGCCGATGGTCGGCCGCGACGTCGACGGGTTCGTCGCCGCCTACGGCGAGTACTTCGCCCGCAACGGGTCGCGCAGCGACGACGACCTCGCGATGCTGGACCCGGCGCCCCGGGTGGTGCTCGACCCCGGGTACGGGATGCTCACCGTCGGCGCCACGCCCAAGGACGCCGACATCGCCGCCGACATCTACCGCCAGACCATCCCGGTGCTGGAGCGCCTCGAGGACGGACGTGGCGGCTACGTGGCGCTCGAGGAGGGCCACCTGTTCGACTGCGAGTACTGGGACCTCGAGCAGGCCAAGTTGCGGCGGGCGGGGGCGCCGCGGGAGCTGGCCGGCCAGGTCGCCGTGGTCACCGGGGCGGCGTCGGGTATCGGCCGGGCGTGTGCCGCCGAGCTTCTGGATCGCGGCGCCGCCGTGGTGGGCGTCGACCTGTTTCCGGCGGTGGCCGACGCCTTCGCCGGGCCGGCCTGGCTGGGGGTGACCGCCGACGTGTCCGACCACGCCGCCCAGGCGGACGCCCTCCGGGCGGGCGTCGAGCGCTTCGGCGGCCTCGACGTCCTCGTGGTGGGCGCCGGGGTGTTCCCGGGCAGCTCGCCGGTCGACGGTCTCGACCTCGACGCCTGGCGGCTCACGCTGTCGGTCAACGTCGACTCGGTTGCGGCCCTGTTCCGGGATGCCGCCCCGCTGCTGTTCCGGTCACCGGTCGGGGGTCGGGTGGCGGTCATCGCCTCCCGCAACGCCACCGCCCCCGGCAAGGGGGCCGCCGCCTACTCGACGTCGAAGGCGGCCCTGACGCAGCTGGCAAGGGTGGCGGCCCTCGAGTGGGCCGAGCACGGCGTGCGCGTCAACGTCGTGCATCCCGACAACGTGTTCGACACGGCGCTGTGGACCGACGAACTGGTCGCCCAGCGGTCCGCCGCCTACGGGATGACCCCCGAGGAGTACAGGCGCCGGAACCTGCTCGGCATGGAGGTCGGCGCCGCCCACGTGGCGACGACCGTGGCCGAGCTCTGCTCCGACCGTTTCGGCGCCACCACCGCCGCCCAGGTCCCGATCGACGGCGGCAGCGAGCGGACGATCTGAGGGCAGTCAGCCGGCGGCCACCACCGCGGCGGCGACCACGACGTCCTCGACGGCTAGGCCCACGGACTTGAAGAGGGTGACCTCGTCGCCCGACGTGCGGCCGACCTGCCCGGTGGCCAGTTCGGCCAGGTCGCCGGCGATCCGGTCGAACGACCAGGTGCCGGCCGCGGCGTGGATCAGCTCGCCCGCCTCCTCGGCGGCCGCCGCCCGCTCGTCCACGAACACCGAGGCGGCGGCCACCAGGTCGTCGTCGACCTCCCGGCGGGCCGTCGAGTAGGAGCCCACCAGGTTCACGTGGGTGCCGGGCCGCACGGCGTCGCTGGCGACGACCGGCTGGGTCGACGACGTGCACCCGCACACCACGTCGCAGGCGGCGGCCGCGCCGGCTGGAGCGGCGTTGACAGGCCGGCCTCCGGCGTCGACCGAGGCGGCGAACGCCTCGCCCTGTTCCGGGGTGCGGCCACACACGACGACCGACTCGATGTCGGGCCGCACGGCCAGGATCGCCTCGACGTGGCCGGCGGCCTGGACGCCGGTCCCGAAGATCCCGAGGGTGCGCACGTCGGGTCGGGCCAGCACGTCGGTCGCCAAGGCCGACGCCGCCGGCGTGCGCAGGGCCGTGAGCGCTGACCCGTCGAGTGTCGCCAGGGGTACGCCGGTCTCACGATCACAGAACAGGTAGTGGCCGTGGATCAACGGCAGCCCGCGGGAGGGGTTGTCCGACACGACCGTCACGATCTTGACGCCGATCCCGGTCGGGGCGACCGCCGGCATCATCAGCAGGTCGTCGGCCGGGCCCAGGGACACCTGCCGGCGGGGGTGCAGGTCCCCGAGGTCGCGAAAGGCGGCACGCAGGACCTCGACGGCGTCGGCCATCGGGACGGCGGCCACGATGGCCTCGGCGTCGAAGTGCGGTAGGGCGGTCATCGCAGCAGGAACCCGAGTCCGACGGGATCGTCGGGATCGAGGACGAACGTGGACGTGGCGTGGCGGTGGGCCGACCCCTCGACGCTGGTGGTGACCCGGTCGCCGTCGACCGACTCGATGCGTCCCAGGAACGTGCCGCCGGCCAGGCCCAGGTGGTGGAGGCCGTCGCCCACGTCGAGTTGGCCGTGGTGGTGGAGCAGTGCCAGCCGGGCCGAGGTGCCCGAGCCACAGGGTGACCGGTCGACCTGGCCGTCGGCGAAGACCGTGACGTTGCGCTGGCACCGCGGGTCGTCGCCGGGGGTCTCGTGGAGGATCGTGCCGTAGCAGCCCGAGAGCCGGTCGTCGTCGGGGTGCTCGATCGACGAGTGGCCGGCGAGGGCCGCCTTGACCTGTCGGCCGAGCGCGATCAGGTCGTCGACGTGGGCGGCGGTGGCGTCCACGTCGAGGTCGTCGACGGCCACCGAGGCATAGAAGGCGCCGCCGAACGCCACGTCCACGTCGAGGGTGCCGTGGTTGGTGTCGACCTCGAGGCCAATGGCCGACACGAAGGACGGCACGTTCATGAACCGCACCGCCGTGGGCCGACCGTCGATCAGCGTGGCGGTGGTGGGCAGGCGTCCCGACGGCACGTCGACCACCACATCGACCCGCTCGGCGTCGTCAGGCACGTCGACGAGGCCGGTGTCGACCGCCCAGGCCACGAGGGCGATCGTGCCGTGCCCGCAGGCGGTGCTGAAGCCGTCCTTGTGCCAGAACACGACCCCCAGGTCACCACCGGCATCGTCGGGCGGGACGACGAAGCCGCCGTACATGTCGCTGTGGCCCCGTGGTTCGCTCACGAGGAACCGGCGCAGGTCGTCGAGGTTGGCCTGCGCCCAGGAACGCCGGTCCAGCACTGTTGCCCCCTCCATCGGACCGACGTCGAGGATCCGGAATGGCTCGCCGGCGGCGTGCCAGTCATCGGAGGTGAGGGTCTCGCCCGGCCCCGGGATCACGCCGGCACCCTAGTGGTGGTCCGGGCGGCGCCCGGGAGCCGGTGAGCGGGCATGATGCGCCGATGGGCACCGCCCCGTTCACCCTCACCGACGACCAGCAGGCGGACTTCGACGCCGACGGGTTCGTGCTGGTTGAGGGCCTGCTCGACCCGGGCCTGCTCGACCTGCTGCACGAGGCGTTCGACCGGGTCTTCCGCGGTGAGTTCGCGACCGGCGTCGCTCCCGACGAGGTCAACTGGCAGGAGGGCGACGACCCGACTCTGACCCGCCAGGTCTGCAACGGCTGGCGGGCCGACCCGCTGATTGCATCGATCGTGCTGCGGGCCGACCTGGGCGAGGCGCTGGCGCGGCTGGCCGGCTGGTCGGGGGCGAGGATCGTCCAGGACAACCTGCTCTGGAAGCCGGTGGGAGCCCGGTCGCTCGGCTTCCACCGGGACAACGGCTACCTGCCGTGGTACCGCCCCCGGGAGATGGCCACCTGCTGGATCGCCCTCGACGACACCTCGTCCGCCGGCGGCACCGTCGAGTTCGCCCGCGGCTCCCATCGGTGGCCGATCGGCGACGACCCGGACGTCGAGTTCCACGCCCCCGCCGACCACCGGGCCCCCCTGGTCGAGGCGTCCACCGCCCATGGAGTCGACCTGGACCTGGCCCCCGTCGAGGTGCCGGCCGGCGGCGGCTCGTTCCACCACGGGTGGACCTGGCACGGCTCCGGTCCGAACACCGGCGATGCCCACCGGCGGGCACTGGTCCTGCACTGCGCCACCAGCGAGACCCGCTACCACCGACCCGGCTTCGGAGAGGGCAATGGTCCCGTGTACTCCCGGTACGCCGCTCCCGACGACGACGCCATGCCCGAGGCGCACTTTCCGATCCTCTGGCGGGAGGACGGCTACCGGACACCCGGGCTGCCGGAGCCGCCGTCCGCAAGCTGACCTGTCGCGTCGTTCGAAATGTCGGGGCCTTCACGGGCCAGCGACCACACTGGCGCTATGGCTCCGGCCGACCCCGCATTTCTCCTCGTTGCCATCGGCGCGCCCGTGGTGGCGGGCCTCGCCACGCTCCTGCTGCCGCGGCGCCGTACTGCGCTCCGGGTGCTGTTGGCCACCGCCGGCCCGGGGATGTCCGTGCTCTTCCTGGGCCTCCACCTGGATCGCCACGGTGTGGCGTCGAACTCGACCGGCACGGAGGCGGTCTCGTGGATCCCGAGCCTGCACCTGGACCTCGGCTTCCTCGCCGACGGGCTCGGCGCCTTCTTCGCGCTTCTGGTCGCCGGCGTCGGCGTCCTCGTCGTCCTGTACGCCCGGGCCCACTTCGGCGACGACGCCTCCTCACTGGCCCGCTTCCTCCCGCTGCTCGGGTTCTTCACGACCGCCATGCTCGGCGTGGTCCTCGCCGACCACCTGCTGCTCACCGTCGTGTTCTGGGAGGCCACCTCGATCAGCTCGTTCTTCCTGATCGGCTGGAACCGGGAGGACGGGGCGGCGGTGCAGCGGGCCCTGCAGGCATTCGTGACGACGGGGATGGGAGGCCTGTCGCTGCTGGGTGGCGTGCTGCTGCTGGGCGACGCCACCGGTGCGTGGCGGTGGAGCGAACTTGCCGCTTCGGGCGTGGAGGCGTCGAACGGCAGGGTGACCGCCGCGGTCGTGCTGGTGGTCGTGGGCGCCGCCGCCAAGAGCGCGCAGTGGCCGTTCCACGACTGGCTGCCGGGGGCGATGGCCGCCCCGACCCCGGTATCGGCATACCTGCACTCGGCCACGATGGTGAAGGCCGGCGTCTTCCTGCTGGGCCGGGTGCTGCCGGTTGCCGGCGCACTGGCGCTCTGGTTGCCGCTGGTCGTGGCCGTCGGCGCCGTGACGATGCTGCTGGGCGCCGCCCTGGCGCTGCGTCAGCATGACCTGAAGCGGCTGTTCGCCTACACGACCGTGAGCCAGCTGGGCCTCTTGACCTGCATGTACGGGCTCGGTGGGGCGGTCGACGACCACGGCCATGCGGCCATCGGATGGGACCTCGGCCAAATTGCCAGCCACGCCCTCTACAAGGCGCCGCTGTTCCTCGTGGCCGGGGCGCTCGCCGTCCTGCTCGGGGTGCGCCGGCTGCCCGAACTGTACGGGCTCTGGCGTCGCCGCGAGTCCGGCGCACGGGTGCTGGCCGTCGTGCTGCTGGCCGCCGCCTACGCCCTGGCCGGTGGCCCGGGGACCGTCAACTTCGTCGCCAAGGAGCTGTTCTTCGACGCCGTCGTCCACGCAGCCGACGGGCGGCCGCTGCTGGTCGTCGTCGGCCTGATGGCGGTGGCGACCGCGGCCTGCAACGTGGCCGTCGCCGTGCGCATAGCGGCGAACGCGCTGGGGCGACGGTCGGGGATCCGGGCCGGCGACCCCCCAGCGGTGCCGGTACGCGCCCCGGACAGGTGGACGGTGGCGCTGTGGTTGCCGGCTGCCGGCCTGGTGCTCCTCCAGTTCGTGGGGGGCCTGGTCCCGACGCTCTGGAACGCGGCGTTCCGGCCGCTCGAGTCCCACGCGGGAACCGGGGTGTTCGCCGACGGACTGCCATGGGTCTGGGAGCCGTTCCTGCACCCGGGCACCGCCCTCCTGATGTCGCTGGTGGCGATCGCCGGAGGGATCGGCCTCGGCCTGTCCGGTCGCTGGCGGGACGAGGTCGTCGACGTCCACGACCGGCTCTACCCGGGTGCGTACCGGGCGGTCCTTCGCGGCGGCCACCGGGCGTTCCACACGCTCCAGACCGGCCACCTGCAGCACTACCTGGTGATCATGTTCGTGATGCTCCTCGGCAGCTTCGTGTGGGCGGCATGGATCGACCCGTCGCTGCTGGAGGTCCCGGACGGACTCGCCCCGTTCGAGTCGGTGACGGGCCTGCTGCTCGGTGCGCTGGTGTGCGCCTCGGCGATCGTGCTGCCGGTGGTCACCGAGCGGGTCGTGCGGGTGCTCGTCCTGGGGGCCAGTGGCTTCGCCGTGGTCGGCCTCTACCTCGTGTACCAGGCGCCCGACCTGGCGCTCACGCAGCTCATGTTCGAGATCATCTCGGTGATCCTGTTCCTGCTGGTGCTGCGGCTGTTGCCCCGGCCCGACCGCCGACCGCGCGTCAACCCCGGCCCGCGACTGGCGCTGGCGGTGCTGGTCGGCGTCACCGTCGGATGGATGACCCTGCTGGCGGGCTCTGCCGCGGACCAGCGGCGTGAACCGGGTGGAGGCCACGAGGAGACGCTTGGCGCCTTCTTCGAGGCGCACAGCGACCACGGCTCCGAGCTGACCGACGGCCGGGGCGGTGAGGGCCACAACGTCGTCAACGTGATCCTCGTGGACTTCCGGGGCTTCGACACGCTGGGCGAGATCACGGTGCTGGCGACCGCCGCACTCGGCGTGTGGTCGATGCTGCCGGGTCGGGGCCGCCAGCGCGAGGACGAGGACGCGGACGAGTCGGACCCCCAGCCGGTGCCGCTGGGCGAGGGGGCGGGGTCGTGAGGCCGGCGGCGAGGATAGACTCGGTCATCCTGCGCACCGTCGTGCGGCTGGTGCTGCCGCTCACGGTGCTCGTGGCCGTGTACGCGGCATTCCGGGGTCACAACGCCCCCGGCGGCGGCTTCATCGCCGGGCTGGTGATGGCGATCGGCCTGTCCACCCATCGGATGGCGTTCGGCCAGCGGGCCTTCCACCGGCTGCTGCCGGTGCATCCCCGGTGGATCGTGGTCGCCGGGCTGGGCCTGGCGGTCGGCGTGGCGACGGTGCCGCTGCTGGTGGGAGAGTCGTTGCTGCGGTCGGGCTCGACGACGCTCCACGTGGGCGGCGAGGGCCTGCACCTGGTGTCGGCCACGGCCTTCGACGTCGGGGTGCTGCTGGTCGTGGTGGGCGTGGCGGTCGGCATGATCGCCCGTATCGGGGAGGAACTGGACCAGTGAGCCGGCCCTTCCACCCGGACCGGGAGTGGGACCGGTGACGACCGTCCTCGCCGTGTGCGTGGCGGTGATCGTCACCGTCAGCGTCTACCTGGTGACGTCCCGCGAGCTGAAGTCCATCGCCATGGGTGTGTTCCTGCTGGGGCACGGCGCCAACCTGGCCATCGTCGCCATGAGCGGGTCGCCGGTGCTGCCGGGTGGGCTGCTGCGCCAGCCGCCGATTCTCGGCGGCGGTGACCTCGTCGACCCGTTGCCGCAGGCGCTGATCCTCACCGCGATCGTCATCAACTTCGCGGTCATGGGCTTCCTCCTGACGTTGCTGATCCTCACCGCCCGACGGACGTCGACGCTGAACGTGGACGAGTTAGCGCTGGAGGACCCGCCGTCGGACGGTCCGGTGCTCGACGGGGAACCGGGGCGACGGCGGTGAGCACGGACCTGCTCGGCCTGCTGGTCGCCATCCCGCTGGCGACGGCGATCGCCTCGGTGGCGGTGGTCCGGCACCGTCACCGCCAGCGGGTCCTCGGTCTGGTGAGCCTCGGCTCGATGCTGGCCCTGTCCCTCGGCTGGCTGCTCGACGTCCGGGACGGTGACGTGCTGGTGTCGCAGATGGGTGGCTGGCCGGCCCCGTTCGGGATCACGATCGTGTTCGACAGCCTTTCGGGGCTGCTGCTGTGTGCCGGCCTGGTGGTGGCGATCGGCTGCTACGTCCACGCCTTCTCGGTGCTCGACCCCGAGACGGAGCGTCGCTACTTCCACCCGCTGGTGCAGTTGCTGCTGGTCGGCGTCAACCAGTGTTTCCTGACCGGCGACCTGTTCAACCTCTTCGTGGGCTTCGAGCTCATGCTGATGGCGTCGTATGGCCTGCTGGTGCTGGGCCACTCGCGCCGACAACTGGGGCAGGCGTACAAGTACCTGCTCCTCAACCTGATCGCCTCGACCGTGTTCGTGGTGTCGGCGGGACTGGTCTACGGGATGTTCGGGACGCTGAACCTGGCCGACCTGGCCGCCATCGTGGACGCCCGGGTGGTGTCGGGAGAGGGCCTGCCGCCGGGCTTCGTCGGCGTGTCGGTCCTCCTGCTGTTCGTGTTCGGCGCCAAGGGGGCGTTCTTCCCGCTCTGGTTCTGGCTGCCCGACACCTACCACACCTGTCCGATTCCGGTGGCGGCGCTGTTCAGCGGCCTGCTCACCAAGGTCGGGGTGTACGCCGTGGCCCGCACCTACCCGCTGGTGTTCGCCGCCGGCGACGCACGCGACGTCGTGACGCCACTGCTGCTGATGTCGGCGGCGGCCACCATGCTGCTCGGCGTGCTGGGGGCGGTCTCGCAGGACCGGGTGCGCCGCATCCTCGCTGTGCACGTCATCAGCCAGGTCGGCTACATGGTGTTCGGCCTGTCGTTGATGACGACCGCCGGACTGGCCGGCGCCCTCTACTACATGGTCCAGCACATGATCGTGAAGAGCTCGCTGTTCCTGTGCTGCGGGGTGATGGAGCGCCACACCGGGACCGACGACCTGGGTCGGCTGGGCGGCCTGTACCGGCGGGACCGGTTCCTCGGCGTGGCGTTCTTCGTGGCGGCGATGAGCCTCGTGGGCCTGCCACCGCTGAGTGGCTTCTTCGGGAAGCTGATCCTCGTCCGGGAGGGCTGGAACGACCGGTGGTGGCTGTCGCTGGTGGCGCTGGTGACCGGCCTGCTGACCCTGGTGTCGATGCTGAAGGTGTGGTCGAAGGGCTTCTGGTCGGCGCCGGCCCCCGCAGGGGAGCGGACGACCGACGTGCTCGCCGTGGGCTCCATGCGCGGCGCCTACACCGGGATCGGGCTCCTGGTGGCGGCGGCGGTGTTCGTCGGGCTGGCGGCGGAGCCGATCTACGACATCGCCCTGCAGGCGGGCGAGCAGCTGACGGACCCGACGGCGTACATCGAGGCGGTCAACCCCCGGGCATTGTTCGCTGCCGGGGGAGCGGGAGGCGGCGGATGAGCCGGCGGGTCGTGCTCAACGTGGGCCTGGCGGGCATCGCGCTGTTGTGGACCGACAGCCGGTCGTGGCTGGGGTTCCTCGCCGGACTGGCCGTCGGCGCGGTGGCGATCACCGCGTACGACCTGACCACGCGTTCTGCCGGCTACCTGGTGCGCCTCGTGCGGCTGGTCCGCTTCGGGGCGTGGTTCCTGGGCATCCTCGTGCGAGCCAACCTGCAGATCGCCTGGGAGATCGTGACGCCGGGCCTCGGTCAGACGCCGCGGATCCTGCGCTACCCGGTGGGACACCTCACGGTGGTGCAGACGACGGTTCTGGCCAACTGCATCACCCTGACGCCCGGCACCCTCGTCGTGGACGTGACCGGCGACGGGGGGCTGCTCTACGTGCACTGCATGTATGCCGCCGACCGGGAGGCAGCGGTGATGGACCTGCGGAAGTTGGACGAACGGCTCCGCCGGGAGGTGTTCTCGTGACGGGTGTGGTGCTGGCCTTCGAGGCCGTGTCGGCCGTGGTCGACGTCGGGGTCGCGGCCCTGGCAGTCGGAATGGGGCTGCTGCTGTACCGCATGGTCCGGGGCCCGCACCTCGCCGACCGGGCCATTGCTGCGGATGTGTTCGCCTTCCTGGTGGTCGGCGTCGTGGTGCTGCTGGCCGTCGACCAGCGGCGGGGGGTGTCGCTGGACGTGGCCCTGCTGGTGGCGATCGTCGGGTTCGCCTCGACGGTGGCGTTCGCCCAGTACCTGGTTGCGGTGGCCGCGGATGACGAGCCGCCGGACGAACAGGCGGGTCCGTGATGGACGTGCGCGACACCGTGACGGTGGTGTTCCTGGTGGCCGGGCTGGCCTTCATGTTGGTCGGGGTGCTCGGCATCGTGCGTCTGCCCGACGCCTACCACCGCCTTCATGCCTCGTCGAAGTGCACGACCTTGGGCCTGATGGGCCTGCTGGTGGCGGCGGCGGTACACATCGGCACCTCGGGGGCGGTGGTCAAGGCGCTACTGACGATGGTGTTCGCCTTCGTGGCGACGCCGGTCGGGTCGCACGTGCTGGCCAAGAGCGCCCACGCCGCCGGGATGCCCCAGTGGGACCGGACCCTGTCGGACGAGTTGGCGGAGGACCGTGAGCGCGGGTTTCCCGCCGGCTGAGAGCGGGTGACGAGAATCGAACTCGCGTCATCAGCTTGGGAAGCTGAGGTTCTGCCATTGAACTACACCCGCGGGTCCCGGCCGGGTGGAGGCCGGGGACACGCGGACGAAACCTACCCGTCGGGTCTTCGATTCCATGCATGGCGACTTGCTGCACATCCCTGATCGACGAACAAGGTCGTAGAAGAGGGATGCAGGAGGGGGCAGAAGGGATTTGCGTCTAAGAGATAAATTGGCCGCACCTTGCGTGCCGCCAGTCAAAGGGGGCATGATTCCTCACAAGTGGCCTACTGCTTCACTGGTGGACCAAGGATTTGGATTCGGGCCGAAGGGGAGAGAAATTGCTGACCGAACTGAAGAAGGCAAGGGCCATGAAGGATCGGCTCCGTTCAGCACAGCTGACCGTTGGTGCCCAGCTTTCTTTGGAAGACTCAGCCGTGGTGGAGATCTTTGGCCGGGCTGGCTATGACTATGTCCTGATAGATGCGGAGCATGGCGCTGCGACGCCGCAGGTGATGAAGTCGATGTTGCAGGCAGGCCAACACACAGACACCGTCGTTTTGGCAAGGGCGCTGCGGCTTGACGTCGAACTGATCAGGCTCTACCTGGATCTGGGTTCTCCTGGCGTGGCTTGCCCCTTCATCAACACCGAGGAGGAAGCCAAACGACTGGTCGCCGCATGTCGTTACCCACCCGAAGGGATTCGCGGCTACGGACCTCGTAGAGCCGGCAACTACGGCTTCGACGCAGATGCGTATTACGAGGAGGCAAATGACTCGATGATCTGTATCGCGATGATCGAAACCGAAACCGCAATTCAGAACATCGATCAGATCACTGCCGTAGAGGGCTTGGACGCGGTCCTGATCGGACCGATGGATTTGTCTATCGACCTGGGCGTCTTTGGCGACTTTTCCAGTCAGAAGTATGCAGAGGCCGAATCTCGTGTGCGCGAGGCTTGTCAGACCAACGGTACGGCCATGGGTACTGGTTGCTACAGCATGGACCATGCCATCGCCTGCAGGGACACGGGGGATCCCTTGTTACTTGCACTTGGTGACGAGGTAGCGATTCGGCAAGGTGCTGTCGAAACTCTCAGCATCCTTCGAAAGTGATTTGAGATTCAAGGAGTTGGTGAGTGTCCGATAACGAGCGTTTAAGAGTCCTCTACCTGCCATTGCCTGGTGTGCCGGCGATGTTCGGCGACGAGGTCGTCAAAGCTGTCACGAAGAACCATGAGATCACCGTGTTCGATCATGAGTCCGATGTGGCAAGCCAGTTCACCGGTATCGACGTGGTCATCGACCTAGGGGGTTCGGTCGGAACCAGGGAGATGCTGCACGCCGCTACTTCAGCAAGGCTTTGGCAAGTTCTGGGCATGGGACTGGACCATTTCGATCTCGACTACTGGAGGGAGAACGGAATGCCGGTAGCGCACTGTCCAGGCCCTCTTAGTGCTATTCCATTGGGTGAATGTGCACTGATGTTCATCCTGATGCTTGCTCGCCACTACCAGGAGTCTCACGCTCTGCTCCGTGAGGGGGTATTGCACCAGCCATCTGGGACGGAACTGGGCGGCCAGCGTCTCGGAATCGTGGGATTCGGTTCGAGTGGACGTGAACTGGCCTCTCGAGCCAAAGCGTTCAACATGGAGATCGAAGCCGTCGACGTGGTGCCCTTGAGTCCAGAAGATGCCGAGCATTTCGGGGTCGTCAACTTCGTCGGACCGGATGGGCTTGATGACATGCTCCCGCGACTCGACTATCTCTCGGTACACCTTCCGCTGAACGATGAAACCCATCACATCATCGACGGGCGCCGGCTCGCTCTTCTCAAGCCGGGGGCATGCGTGATCAACGTTGCCCGTGGCGAACTCGTCGACGAGGAAGCGCTTCTGGAGTTCCTCCAATCCGGGCATCTCGCCGGAGCTGGCCTCGACGTGTTCGGCGAGGAGCCACTTCCGACGAATTCGCCCTTCTTGGATCTACCTAACGTCGCGCTCCTGCCTCACGTCTCTGGAAGCACCGATGGCACAGCGAGGCGACGAGCTGCCCTTGCTGCCGAGAACTGTGATCGTGTCGCCGCCGGACTCGAGCCATTGCACAGGGTCGCCTAATCAAAGCTCGGGGCCATTGCCCTCAGGAACTGCGACGCCAACAATACGTATCAATAGGCACTTGGATTGGAGGACCGCATTGGCCAGATTCCCTGAGTTGATGGGCAGAGTCGTCGTTGTGACTGGTGCCGCGCGAGGCATAGGTGAGGAGATTGCTCGCCGATTCGTGACCGAGGGTTCGAGTGTTGTTCTCGCTGACCGTGACCGTGCCGGTGCTGAGTCGTCAGCACGGGAACTCATCGGTCTAGAGGGAAAGGCGATCGGGGTCGGGTGCGATGTGACCCACCGAAACCAGGTCGAGGAGATGTTTGATGTCGCACTGGCCGAATTCGGCTCTGTGGACGTACTGGTCAATAACGCAGGGGTGGCCATCGTGGAACCGTTGATGGAAGCCAACGATGACGCCTGGGACGCCCAGATGGCAGTCAATGCCAAAGGAGTGTTCCTCTGCACCCAAGTTGCGGCAAGACACATGAGGCAACAGGGAAGAGGGAGGATCATCGTCAACGCCTCAGGTGCGGGGCGCACGTCGCCAGGAAAGGTCCCTCTGGGGATCTATGCCGCGAGCAAGCATGCAGCGGTCGGTCTGACTCGGGCATTCGCAGACGAGCTCGCACCTTCAGGGATCCTTGTCAACTG
>DEAL01000002.1:48433-49209 GCA_002346745.1 Candidatus Neomicrothrix sp. UBA2983
CCGATTCAGGCCAACCTGCGGGAACGGCACGAGACGAGGCTGTTTCGACTGTTCCGTTGGGCAGGATCCAACTCCCCAGCGATGTCGCGAATGCCGTGATCCTGCTCGCATCGGATGAAGCGAGTTACATCACTGGTCAGGCACTCAGTGCCGACGGTGGTTTGCTGAAAGTTTGAGATCTTGGATCTATGCCCAACTCGGGCTATCTCAACCAACGTCACTCAGGCCCGCGCCGGATCGTGCCGAACAGGTTGGTTGCTCCCGACATAGAGACAACTTTGGTTTCGCGGATGAACGATCTTTTCATTGACGAGTCATCCGGCATCCGATAACTTCAGGCGGTGCCAAGCCGCTGTTTGGCGTATTTGCGGATAGGAGGGCATGTTGATTGCGGTTCCGCTCGGGACGCGTGACCAGTTCTTCTGTTCCCGCGCATTCATCAGGCTCCGGGGCCCACGATGAGTTGCGCTCGAAGTAAGAGAGAAATTTGTCGCTCTGTTGCACATGACGGTGCTTGGAGCTCAGGCATAGAGGGGATATTCCAGATGCAGAATTATGAAACGGCCAGTCGGGCGACGAAAGGTCGTTTGGCGTTCATGATTAAGGTGATCGCAGGCCTGATGGCCGTGGTCATGATTGCTGCTAGTTGCGGAAGCGACGATGAGACAGCGCCGGCGAAACAGTCGGTGACGACGACGGCGGCACCCGCTACGACGGCGGCACCCGCTACGACGGCGGCACCCGCGCCCGACGCTCCGTCTTGGAGTGGTGATGCG
>DEAL01000010.1:0-29732 GCA_002346745.1 Candidatus Neomicrothrix sp. UBA2983
GGGCGCTTCGGTGGTGGTGGGCGCGGCTTCGTCGTCCCCGCCGCAGCCCGCCGCCAGCAGTGCTGCGGCCAGGAGCAACCCCATCCCCATGCTTCGCCTCGACCGTGCACCCATCGGAGCTCCCCCCGAATCGTTCGTGGCGACCTGGTTCAGTCGCCAGTCGGTCCCGACCGGGCGGTGGCCACCCGGTCGGTACCCAGATAGGAGGCTACGACAGCGGGATGGGCGAGGACATAGGCGGGATCACCCTGAGCCACCACGGCCCCCTGGTCCAGCGCCACGACTCGCTCGACCACCGAGCGCAGTAGTGACATGTCGTGCTCTACGACGACCAGCGAACAGCCCAACTCGGCGCGGATGCCCGCCAGCACCTGCACCAACTGCTCAGCCTCGCGCTGGGCGATCCCGCTGGACGGCTCGTCGAGCAGGACGACCGATGGCCGGTGCGCCACCACGGCGGCGAGGTCCACGATCCGACGGGTACCGGTCGAGAGCTCCTGCACGAACTTGGATCGGAACGGGCCGAGGCCCATCAGGTCGACCAGTTCGTCCACCCGGGCGGCGACCCGGCGTTCGCTGCGCAGGGCGTGCGGCAGGCGCAGCGCCGCCGACACCGGGTCGCGTGCCGCAACCCACCGTTCGAGGGAGACCGCCAGTGTCTCCTCCACCGTGAGGGCAGGGAACAGCCGGGAATCCTGGAAGGACCGACCCAGGCCGCGCCGGGCCCTGGCCGAGGCGACCATCCCGTGGATCGGGACACCTTCCAGCAGGATCGTCCCGCCGTCGGCGTCGGTCAGGCCACCGATCAGGTCGAACAGGGTCGTCTTGCCGGCGCCGTTGGGCCCGATAAGCCCGACGGCCTCATTCCGGTACACATCCAGGTCCACGCCGTCCACGGCACGGATCCCGCCGAACGAGCGGGAGAGGCCCCGCACCTCCAGGAGCACCTCCGACGCATCCGGGTTCCCATCGGCGGGAGTACCGGATCCGAGCGCGACGGCCTGCCGATCGATTCCGGACATGCCAGCGGCTGCCCCCTCGAGGAAGACCGAACGCAGCACATCGGGGCGTTCCAGCAGCGCCGCCGTGGGACCGTGGAAGCGGATCTCGCCCTTCTCCATGAAGTAGGCGGTCTCGGCCACCGTCAGCGCCACGTTCACCGACTGCTCCACCAGGATCACGGCCACACCCCGATCGGCGACCTCCCGTACCAGCGGAAGCAGCTCCTCGACCACGACGGGCGCCAGGCCGAGCGTCAACTCGTCGATCATGAGCAGGCTCGGCCTGTCCAGGAAGGCCATGGCCAGGCCGAGCATCTGCTGCTGTCCGCCGGACAGGTCGCCGGCGCGGTCATCGAGGCGCGCCGCCACCTGCGGAAAGCGAGCCAGGACCTCCTCCAATCCCTCGGCGGCGTCGCCACGGTCCAGCCACGCTGCCGTCCGCAGGTTCTCGCGGACGGTCAGCGACGGGAACACGCCGATCCCGCCCGGCAACTGGGCCACACCATGGGTGGCGATCTCGTTGGGAGGAGCGTGGGTGATGTCCCGACCCTCCAGGATCACGGCGCCGTTGTCGGCCTCGGTCAGCCCCGAGATGGCCCGCAGCAGGGTGGACTTGCCGGCGCCGTTGGTGCCCAGCAGCGCCACGATCTGGCCCTCGGCCACCTCGAGGTCCACGTCGAAGAGCACCTGGACCCCGTCGTAGCCCACGTCCAGCCCCCGGCACAGCAGTAGTGGCCGCTCGCCGCGTCGGCGCGCCAACAGGACCTCTGAGCGGGCCGCCGACGCCCGCCACACGTCCTCAATGTCACCCGCCACGAGGGGGCCGGCCGAGGCGATGATCCAGCCACCCACCAGACCCACGGGCACCATGCAGAGCATCCCGGGCCGGATGCCCCAGTTGTCGGCCACCCAGCCCACCAGCGGCAGCACCACCAGGCCGGGCAGCACCCACAGGCTTCCGATCGAGAAGCCCATGGCGCGCGCCCGCGCCGGGATGGCCAGCGAAAGGGAGGTCAGGATCCCCGGTACCACGATGGCCCCGCAGACCTCGATCGCCGCCACGATCACGAACGCCGCCCCCAGGACCGGGGACACCGCAAGGAGGGCCGCCAGTGCGGCGATGATGACCGAGGTGACGGCCACCAGCCTCAGGATGAGTCCGGGATCGCGCTGGAAGAGCCGCCCCGACAGTCGGGCGCCGGCGACCAGGCCGATCAGTGCCATGGGAGCCATGACGGCGGCGGCCACGCCTCTGGCCCGCTCGTCGAGACCGAACTCCTGCTCGTAGAACAGCGCCGCCAGCGTGCCGAAGCCCAGGAACGACACCGCCAGGAACGGCATGGCCGCGAAGATCCTGCGCAGCGTGGCGATCTTCCAGCACATCCGCCAACCCTCGGCGTAGGAGGGCGGAGCCTCCTCGAGGTCGATCGCCGCCTCGTCGGCCCCGATGGCCCGGCGCTCCTGGGCGCCACGAACCGGCTCGCGCAGTCGTAAGGCCGCAACCACCAACAGCAGCGTCGGCAGGGCGAACACGAAGAACGGGGCGCGCCAGTCGAAGCGATAGGCCAGCAGGCCCGCGAACAGGGGGCCCAGCGTGGCGCCAGCCACGTTGGCCGACCGGTGGAAGGCAAACACACGGGCCCGGTCCCCGGGGGCGAACCAGTCGGCCAGCAGCGAGTTGTGCGTCGGGTCATTGACCGCCTTGCCGATGGCCGACCCGGAGCGCATGAAGGCCAGGAACACCACGCTGGTGGCGAGACCCGTCCCGAACGAGAACAGCGACCACGCCACCGCACCCACCAGGGCGATACGGACCCGTGGCAGGCGGTCGGCCAGCCCGGCGATGGGGACCTGGAGTGCCAACGCTGCCGCGTACACGGCCGCCACCACCGTCAGGAGGCCCTGGAACCCCAGGCCGAAGTGGTCCCGGATCTCCGGGGCGAGGATGCCGAAGGCGGTGCGGTCCAATTCATCCACCGCGTTGAGGCCGAACAGGATAAACAGCGGATAGAGCGGTCCGTCGCCGGGGACGGACCGCAGGGACGCCAGCGGATGGCGGAGCGAGGCCGCCACGGCACCGGCATCTGCCCGGAGGCGCGAGATCACGCCGGCGACGGTCATGCCGGGCGCTCTCGGTCGCTGGCCCGGTCGACCTCGCCCGGTTCGAGGCGGTCTTCGGTGAAGCCCGGCACCACGAAGCCCCGGCGGGAAGCCAGACGGGACAGCGCGGCGTCGCGCAACTGGTAGCAGCCTCCCGCCAGGCCTCCGGGCAGGACCAGGAGCACCAGGAGCACGCCGGTTCCCGTGGCCAGCAGCCGCCAGGAGCCCTCCAGCCACCAGGCCGAGCCCCAGTACCAGAGTGCGCCCAGCACTGCCCCGAGCAGCGACCCCAGGCCGCCCGCGACACCGGAGACGAACAGGCTGATGCTGGTTCGGGCGCCGTTGCCGTCCACCACGAAGGCCTGCTGGTGGTGCACCGTCAGCGCTCCCGACGCCGCCGCGACGAACCCGGAGATCCCGAAGGCGGTCAACTTCGCCCGGGTCACGCTGACGCCGAAGGCCTGGACGCTCGCCTCGTTCTCCCGCAGGGCGATCAGCACCCTCCCGGTCCGGCTGCGGCGGACCCCCGCCACCAGCAGGAACGTGACCGCCATGGCCACCAGGCTGACGTGGTACATGGCGAAGGAACTCGTCCAGTCGATGCGCCCCAGAATCGGCAGGCGTTCGATCCGGCCCGTGGGTAGCCAGTCGAAGAAGCGGGGGTTCAGCAGGTAGGCGGTGACCGCCACCGCGAAGGCCAGTGTTGTGACGGCGAGGTGCATGCCCCTCAACCGCAGGGCCGGCAGTCCCACGACCATCGCCGCTGCGATCCCACAGGTGCCGGCGAAGACCACCGCCAGCAGCAGGTCGGCACCCCAGGACTGGGTGGCGTACGCCGCGGCGGCAGCACCGACGGCGCCGAAAGCCGCCTGGCCCAGGGACACCTGGCCCGCCCATCCGGTGAGGACCACCAACGAGACCAGCATCATCGACGACAGGTAGAGGAACGAGAGCCGCAGTACGTTCTCCGTGCCCAGATGGTGGGGGAGGACGAGGCACAGGGCAGCTATCCCCGCCAGCGCCAGAACACGCCCGATCCTGACCTCCGGCAACCTGCTCAGCGCGTCGGGTAGCCGGCGAACCTCTCCCACTGCCCGGAATGCCCCCAGCTCCAGTTCGCCGCGCTCGGGGCGCAGCCGGCGGACCAATAGGGCCACGAGGATCACCGTCGCCATCACGGCGTCGCCGACGAGCGAACTGGACTGGTTCCAGTCCACCCCCTGGTGGAGGATCCCCAATGCCACCGAGGCGCACACCACCGTGGGGAGGTGCTGGAGTCGGCCGATCACCAGTGCCGCCAGCGCCCGCAGGAGGAGTCCGAACCCCAGGGCGCCGCGGACCGGCAGACCCATCACCCCGGCACGAAGGAAAAGGGCGAGGAAGGCCAGCATGCCGGCAATGCCCCAGACCAGCGTCTGGACGGCCTTGACGGGGACCCCCAGCGAACTGGCCCGGTCGGGTCGCTCGGCGGATGCCCGGATCGCGATGCCCAGGTCGGTGCGGTGGAGCAGGAGGCCAACCAGCGCCAGGACCAGCGGGGCCGCCACCAGCACCAGCAGGTGGTCGGCGCTGAGGCGGATCGGCCCGACGTCCCATACCACGTCGAGCGGTACGTCGGTGCGCTGCGAGGCCACTCTGGCGTCCCACCAGCGTGGCATCCAGAGTGCCAGGAAGCCGAGGGTCTGGGCCAGGCCGAGGGTCGCCACCGTGAGGACCAGGCGGGGCGCCCGGAAGAAGCGCCGGATGACCAGGAACTCCGAGGCGCCGCCCAGCAGGAACGAGGCGATCAGGCCGACGGCCAGGGCCAGCAGCCACGGCAGTCCGCTCTCGGTGATCAGCAGCACCGCCAGCACCCCGGGAATGAGGCCCAGTTCCCCCTGGGCGAAGTTGAGGACCCGATTGGCGCGGTACACCAGGAACATGCCCAGGGCCACCAGGGCGGTGATCAGACCCAGTACCGCCCCGTTGAGGACCACGCCCACCGGGACGCCGAAGAGCACCTGCTGGACCGCGAGAATCAGCAGCGGCCCGGCCAGCCAGTCGAGGCGAGCCAATCGGCCGCGATCCCCCAATCGTGCCGTTCCCATGGCCACGGAACCCTAGTGGCGGCCCCGGACGGCACTACGGTCCGACGGATGTCCACGTCCATCCGGCGTCCCGCCGTTGAACTGGTCGACTTCGGGTTGGGCCCCTACGTCCACGGGACACCCAGCCGGCGCTTCCCCGTCTACACCCGGGGCAACTCCGGCGAGGTCTACCCGCAGGTGGTGTTCCCGTTCAGCGCCTCGCTGTCGGCGGCACTGGGCGGCGATCCGGCACGGGACGCCATGCTGGCCACGGGCGTGATGACCGCCGCCGAGTGCGATGAGGACGCCGACGTCCACATGGGCGTCTTCGGTGGCTACACGTACCTCAACCTGTCGGTGACCCGGGTGGTGGCGCTGCGCACCCCGGGGGCGACGCTGTCAGAGACCGACGCCACCTACCTGGGGGCGGAGGGCATCGCTCCGCCACACGAGTCACGGAGCGACGACCGCAACCTGCTGGCGACCCTGCGGGGGGTCCGCTACGGGTTCTCGATCCTCGGTGGCCGTGGTCTCGACCAGGTGGAGCGGGACCGGGTCGAGGTCCATGCCTGGCTGGCGGAACTGCCCGACCTCGGCACGGCCACCGACGACGAACTGGTGGCACTGGTCGAGGGGGCCTTCCCGATGCTCGGTCGGCTCTTCGGCAACCACCTCCTGGTGTCCGGCGGGGCGGGGATCGGGCTGGCGCTGCTGCGACGGGCCTGCGAACAACGACTGGGTGACGGCGACCTGGCCCTGCGGCTGTTGACCGGGATCGGCGACGTGGCATCAGCCACGCCGTCATTCGACCTCTGGGACCTGGGCCGGCAGGTGGCAGGCTCGCCGGAGGTAGCAGCCTGCTTCGACGCCGGCCTCGAGGGACTCGAGGAACGCCTCCGGACCGAGCCGTCGGCGGCTGGCTTTCTCGACGCCTTCGAGGCCTTCCTCGGGCGGCACGGAGCGCGTGGTCCCAACGAGTGGGAAGTCGCCTGCGACGTCTGGGGGACCGACCATGCCCTGCCGCTGGCCCTGATCGACCGGATGCGCGTGGCCGACCCCGGGCAGTCGCCCGGAGAGCGTTCGGCGCGCCTCGCCGAGGAGCGTGACGCACTGCTGGCCGAGGTCCGTGGCGGGCTGGGCGGCCCGCACCGACGTTGGTTCGAACGGTGCCTGCGCTGTGCCGAGTCGTACAGCCGGGCACGGGAGGCCGACAAGACGCTGCTCGTCGAACTGATCCACGGCTGCCGGCTGGCCCTGCGGGAACTTGGGCAGCGCCTGGCCGGCCGCTCGGGTGGCGCCCGCGACGACTTGTGGTACGTCCTGTACGAGGAGCTCGACGACTACCGGCGGGATCCCGCGGCGTTCGCTGGCGTCGTGGCCTCCCGTCGGCGCACCCGTGAGGAACTGTCGGCGCTGGTGCCGCCCTTCGTGTTCGCGGGAGACCTGCCGCCGGTCGGGACCTGGGAACGACGCAGCGGGTCGGTGTTCGACGCGGCCTCCGCCGGCACGGTGCTCCCGGGGATCCCCGGGGCGACGGGGGTGGCACGGGGCCGGGCCCGGGTGGTCACCGACCCGGCACAGCCGGGCGACCTCGGGCCGGGTGACGTCCTCGTGGCCCCGATCACCGACCCCAGCTGGACGCCCCTGTTCGTCCCCGTCGAGGCCGTCGTCGTCGACGTGGGCGGGCAGATGAGCCACGCCGTGATCGTGGCGCGCGAACTCGGCCTGCCGTGTGTGGTCAGCGTGACCGGCGCGACGACGTCGATACCCGACGGCGCGTCCGTCGAGGTCGACGGGACGGCCGGGACCGTGACCGTGCTGGACGGGCCCTGAGGAGCCCCCTGGTGGATGCGCCGGCGGCCTAGGCGTTGGCGGCGCGGAAGTCGGCCATGAATCCCACCAGGGCCTCGACCGACTCGAGGGGCAGTGCGTTGTAGGTGCTGGCCCGGATGCCACCGACGCTGCGGTGGCCCTTCAGGTTCACCATGCGGGCGTCGGCAGCCTCGGCGACGAAGCGCTTCTCGAGGTCCTCGTCGGGAAGGCGGAACACGATGTTCATGTGCGAGCGGGAGGCCTCGTCGACCGGCGAGCGGTACCAGCCGTCGCTGTCGTCGATGGTGGCGTACAGCAGGCCGGCACGCTCGGCGGCGCGGCGCTCGAACTCGCCGAGGCCGCCGGCGTCGATCATCCACCGGAGGACCTTGCCCATCACCCAGATGGGGAACATCGGCGGGGTGTTGGCGAGGGAGTCGTTGGCGTCCTGGACGGCGTAGTCGAGCGCCGACGGGAGGTCGCGGCCCGACCGGCCGAGCAGGTCCCGCCGGACGATCACGACGGCCATGCCGGACGGGCCCAGGTTCTTCTGGACGCCGCCGTACACCAGGTCGAAGCGGTCCCAGTCGATGGGACGTGACAGGAAGTCGGAACTCATGTCGGCGACCATCGGAAGGTCGACCGTGGGGTACCCGGGGAGTCGGATGCCGCCGATGGTCTCATTGGTGGTGATGTGCAGGTAGCGGGAGTCCTCGGCGATGTCGAACTCGTCGTCCGACGGCATGCGGGCGAAGCCTTCGTCGGCGCCGCTCCAGGCCTCGTGGACGTCGGCCACCTTGCGGGCATCGGCCAGGGCCTTCTTGCCCCAGGCGCCCGTGTTGAGGTACGAGGCGGTCTCGCCGTCGGCCAGCAGGTTCATCGGGATCTGGCAGAACTGCATCGTGGCGCCACCTTGGAGGAACAGCACGGCGTAGTCGTCGGGCACGCCGGCCAGGGTGCGGAAGTCGGCCAGGGCGGCCATGTGGACGGCGTCGTAGGCCGGGGCCCGGTGGCTGTCCTCGAGCAACGACATGCCGATGCCGTCGAAGTCGAGCAACTCGTCCCGAGTCTCCTCGAGGATCGAGACGGGCAGGGTGCAGGGGCCTGCACAGAAGTTGTGGACGCGGGATGCCGTGGACATGGGGTGTCTCCTTCCAGAGCCCGGACCGGCCTCGGGGCGGGGACGGGGTCGTCATCGGACCCCCACAGGCTACCCGCCCGCGGTCCCGAGGTCCCGCGGACGGGCAGTCCCGTGGTGGAGCGTCCGACGCCTACCCGAAGTCGTCGAGGGTGAGGCGCCGCAACGTGGGCTCGACCACCTCCGCGGTGCGGCGTGCCGATTCGGCCAGCGTGGCCGGGTCGACGCCCTCGGGTTCGTCGATGCCGATCGGGACGATCTCGTAGGTGGACGAGCGGTGGACCCACGTCGGGACGTATCCGGCGTCGACCACGCCGACCGTCCCGTCTGGGAGGTCGGCGACGGCGAACCAGGCGATCAGGCCGTCCTGGGTGGCGGCCGGGCACTCGCTGCAGAGGCGGCGCTCGTCCCCCGGCTGGTTGGAGAGGAAGTTGCCGAGGCCGACGGCCGCGTACTCGCCGTCCCGCTCGACGACCGGCTGGGGTACGTGTGCGTGGTGGCCGACCAGCAGGTCGACGTCGGGCGAGTCGAGTAGGACGGTGGTCAGGTCCTCCTGTCGGGTCGTCGGGGCCGTCCGGTACTCGTCGCCCCAGTGGACGCTGACGACCACGAACTCGGCACCGGCCGCCCGGGCGGCGGCGGCGTCGGCCAGCACCTCGACGGGGTCGAGGTGTGACGCCAGCCAGTCGGGATCGGTGGGCAGCGAGCCGCCGTTGAGGAGGTCGGTGTAGGAGAGGTGGGCGATGACGATGCCGTCGGCCTCGTAGGTGGCCGGGACGTCGTCGTCGGCCACGTCGGCCATGCCCGTCGTGGCGACGCCGGCCCGGCGCAGGTGGTCCAGGGTGCTGCGCACGCCGGCCCGACCGGCGTCGAGCGAGTGGTTGGAGGCCAGCGAACAGCCGTCGTACCCGGCCTCGGCGATGGCGTCCGCCAACTCGAAGGGAACCCGGAAACCCGGGTAGTAGGCAAGGTCCGAGTTGTCGGACGACAGCGGGGTCTCGAGGTGGCAGAGGGCCACGTCGGCGCCGGCGAGGATCGGGCGGACCCGCCGGAACATTGGTCCGAAGTCCCACGTGCCGTCCCCGCCGTAGTCGGCGGCACGGTCGGCGACGAACTCGTGGATCAGCAGGTCGCCGGTGGCCACCAGCGTGAACGAGCGGGCCGGCTCCAGGGTGGTGGTCGCGGGCGTCGAGGTGGTCGAAGGCGTGGTCGACGACCCGCCGTCCGGTTCGCCGTCGTCGACGGGAGCGGTCGTGGTGGTCGTGGCGCCACTCGTCTCGTCTTCCGAGGCGAACAGGTCCCAGGCGCCATGGGCGCCGAGGGCGAACGCCCCCAATAGGAGGACCTGGGTCAGTCGCCAGGCGGCCTGCCGTTCGCCGTGTGCCACCACCCGTCGGCTCACGGAATCCTCCCGAGGTTCGTCGGGCGGGTGGCGGTCATGTCGACCCCCGCAGGATCGCGTGGCGGCGGCTGCTCACTCTGCATCCCGCAGGATCGGGAGGCCTGGCCGCTCGGAGCGGTCGTTGATGCCGTTGCGGCGCACGAAACGCCCGCCGACGAGGACGTGCTCCACGCCGGCGGAGGCCACGCCCGTGTCGGCGATGGAGGAGCGGTCGATGATCGTGTCCGGGTCAAAGACGGTGACGTCGGCGAGGGCGCCCGCCTGGATGCGTCCCCGGCGGGCCATGGCGGAGCTGACCCCCTCGAGCAGGCGCGCCGGGAGGATCGTCATCCTGGCCAGGGCGTCCTCGAGGGTGAGCACGCCCCGCTCGCGCACGTACACGCCCAGCAGCCGACTGAAGCAGCCGGTCGAGCGGGGGTGGTTGTTGCCGCTCTCGGTGAGGATGGCGTCGGAGCCGATCATCACCCAGGGGGCGGCCAGTGCCCCGGTCACGTCCTCCTCGGACATGGCGAACGCCGCCGTCAGCAGGTTGTGTTCACGGATCGACGGCCACTCGGCGGCCGTGACCCGGTCGGGGGTGTTGGCCACCTGCAGGTCGCCGTGGCCGATGCCGTACTTGTCCTGGAAGTCGTCGAACCGGGCACTGCCGGCGTAGGTGGCCCAGAAGGTGTACGGGTAGACGCAGGCGGTGATCGACAGGCCCTCGGCTCGGGCGGCGTCGACCTGGGCGATGGCGTCGGCCATGCGCCCCGTACCACCTGTCGAGTTGAGGTGCTCGATGTGGATGCGGCACCCGGTCTCCCGGGCCACCCGGATGGCCTCATCGACACCCTCGGCCTGGAGGGAGGGCGGGTCGGGTCGCGAATGGCGCAGGTGGAGGCAGAGCGGCACGTCATACCGGGCGGCCACCTCACCGTGGGCCAACAACTCCTCGAAGGCGAGGCCCAGCGTGTACTCGGGCTGCTCGTGGATGCCGAGGGCGCCAGCCGCCACGTCGGCGGTGGCACGGGCGGCCAGTTCCTGGATCTGGGCCTCGGTGGCCCAGTCCAGGTTGACGCCCATCTTCTTGCGGTGCTCGTACTGGTCGGTGGCGCCGCCGTAGTTGACGGGTGGGTCCAGCCGGGAGGCCTCGCGGAGGAAGTCGGCCATCGTGTCGTCGATGCCGTGGAGGCACAGGTTGGTGGTGACCCCGTCGGCCACCTTGAACCACTCGCCGTGCCCGTTGACGGGGTAGCTGAGGACGTCGATGAAGCCGGGTGCCACCACGAGTCCCCGTGTGTCGACCGTCGTCGTGCCCGTGAGCGGCTCGAGGCTGATCCGGGTGATGGTGTCGCCGTCGATGCCGACGTGGGCGACGGCGTCGAAGTGGGAGCCGGGGTCGATGACCCGTCCGCCGGCGAGGACCACGTCGTGGACGTGGCCGTCGTCGGCGACGGCCAGCGAGTCGTCCAGGGCCGGCGGCACGTCGACGGTGGGACGCGGCGCGGCGGTGGTCGACGTGGTCGTCGCGGTCGTGGCCGTGGACGGGGCGGCGACCCCGGTACGGTCGGGTCGCCGACCCGTCGGAAGGCGGCGTAGCAGGCCGAAGCTGGCGGCGCCCAGGCCGAGGCCGACGAGCACGCGTCGCCGCGGCAGCGACGCCGGCCCCGGTTCCTGCCCCTCGGGCCGCTGCTCGTCCTCGGTCACCGTGCCGACGCTACCGGCGGGCTCGGGCGGGGTGGGGGCACGGGGAGAGCCGGGATGAACTGGGGGCGAACTGGGGGCGACCGCTCCGGGTGTGGCGGCCTCGGTACGGTCTGGGCGTGGATCGTCGGGGCATCGCCGGGATCGCGGCACTGCTGCTGGTGTTCCTCGCGCTCGTGTTCGGAGCCTTCCTGACCGCCGGTCCCGACCGGTACGTGGTGCCGCAGGTGTCGGCCACGCCGCTCGACACTGTCTCGCCGTCGCTGGTGGTGGAGGCGCCGGGTGGCAGGGCGCGCCCCCACCAGCGCACCCTCGACCCGTACCGGGGTCTCGGCGCCTGGGTCGACTCGTTCGACGCCGACCCGGCACACGCCCCGGGAGCGCCCACCGTGTACCCGTCGGCGGTGGCCGGGATGGCCGCCGAGGGCGTGCGGACCCTGTACCTCCAGGGGGCGCGGGCCAGCGAAGGCGCACGGTTCCCGACCGCCGACCCCTGGCTGCTGGCCGAGTACCTGCTGGCGGCCCACGCCGCCGACGTGGCCGTCGTGGCCTGGTACCTCCCGATGTGGGAGGACGGCGACGAGGACCTCGACCGGCTGGTGGCGCTCTCGGCCTTCGAGGTGCTGGGGCACCGGTTCGACGGCCTGGCCGTGGACATCGAGTGGAAGGACGACGGGCTCGAGCACGAGGAGCGGAGCCGGCGACTGGTGGAGCTGGGCGAGCGGTTGCGTACCACCGTCGGAACGGACGTCCTCGGGGGGATCGTGATGCCGCCGGTGGTGACCGAGGAGATCAACCCCGACTTCTGGCCCGGCTTCCCCTGGGCGGAGATCCGCTCGACCTACGACGTGTGGCTGCCGATGTCGTACTGGTCGTTCCGCACCGACGAGCACGCCGACCCCCGCACCTACACGGCCCGCAACGTCCGGATCCTGCGCGAGTTGCTCGGGGACGGCTCGGCGGTGGTGCACGCAGTGGGCGGCATCGGAGCGGCGGACGGCACCGACCTGCCCGACCCGGGCGAGCCGCTGGCCGCCGTCGGGGACCTCGACGGCTTCCTGACGGCGCTGGACGAGACCGGGGCGGTGGGCGGCTCGATCTACGACTGGGTGACCACCGGCGTCGAGGCCCGCCGCCACCTGGCCGAGGCGTTCTCCGGCCGGTGAGGCGCCGGTGGGTCATGTGCCCCGCTCCAGTCCGGACCTGAGCGCCTCCCAGCTGGAGCGGCGGTGCAGGTGCGCCAGGTCGGCCAGGGCCTCGCACGGGTCGGGGGTCGAGCGGACCACCCAGCGGGCGAACGAGCCGTCGTCGAACCAGGCCGCGTCGGCCGGTTCGACGCCGGGGATGGCGAGCCGGCCAACGGCACAGGACTGACGGAGCTCGGGCCAGCCCTGAGCCTTGGGGCGCAGTTCGAGCACCGTGTCGGGGCAGGGGCCGGCGGCGCCGCGGGGACGCCCGAGCGCCTCGGCGAGCACCCGGTCCAGCCAGAGCGCATCGAGGAACCTCCGGGCCGGGGTGTCGGGCGGTGGCGTGCCGAGGCCGATGATGCGGTGGCAGAGGTCGTCGAGCGGTCCGGTGCCGTCGGTGAGGACGTCGACGTGCCCGGCGGACCGCCGGCCCGTGATGCCCTGGCCGTTCCTCGTCACGACGTGGACCAGGCCGATGTCCTCGGCGCCGTCGGGCCCGATGGCGGTGGCGGGGGCGGTGGCGGGGGCGGGGGCGGTGGCGGGGGCGGCCAGGGCGGCTGCCGTCCAGCAGGAGGGGGCGGTCCAGCCGATTAGCTGGTCGACGGTGTCGACGGGGCGTCGGGCCAGGCGTCGACGACGGCTGACGCCGTAGAGGCAGGGCCGTCGAGGGTCGGCCAGGTCGAGGAGTCCTCGGACCAGGCGTTCGGTGCCGGGGGCCGGTGGCGTCATGGTGGCGTCCCTTCGGAGCATGGCTCCGGTGTGATGCATGGTCGGGGGAAGCCGGTGCGCACAGCCTGTCGGGGGACTGTGACAGCAGCCGGGTCGATCCGATTCGCGCAGAAAGTGGTCATACGACCGTGCAGAGCGAGCGAACCGCGCGTACCCTCTTGCCCATGCGGGGGGACGAGGACGCCGCCAACGGGAACGGCACCGCCACGACGGCCTTCGGGGTCGGACGGCGGGAGAACCACGACGCCTCTGCCTTCTACGCCCGCTTCACCCCGCCCCACCTCTCCGACGACGACACCGTCGTCCCCCTCGACCCCGACGAGGCCGGCATCGGCGACGGCTGCCTGCTGGGCGACAGCCGCGACATGCGCCACCTGCCCGACGACTCGGTGGCCCTCGTCGTGACGTCACCCCCGTACTTCGTCGGCAAAGAGTACGAACTGGACCTCGCCAACGACGCCGTTCCCGCCTCCTACCTCGAGTACCTCGACCTGCTCCGGGACGTCTTCGCCGAGTGTGCCCGGGTCCTCGAGCCCGGTGGACGCATCGCCGTCAACGTCGCCAACCTGGGTCGCAAGCCGTGGCGCAGCCTCGCCGCCGACGTCACCCGGATCCTCCAGGACGACCTGGGCCTGCTGCTGCGCGGCGAGGTCATCTGGCAGAAGGCCGACGGGGCGACCGGCTCGGTCGCCTGGGGCTCGTTCCGCCGGGCCGCCAACCCGGTGCTCCGGGACCTGACCGAACGCGTCGTCATCGCCAGCAAGGGCCGCTTCGACCGGGCCCGGCCCGTCGCCCGCCGCGCCGCCGAGGGGCTCCCGCACGAGAGCACCATCACCACCGACGAGTTCATGGAGGCCACGCTCGACGTGTGGCGCATCGACGCCGAACAGGCCACCCGGGTCGGCCATCCGGCGCCGTTCCCGGTCGAGCTGCCCCGGCGCCTCATCGACCTCTACACCTACCGCGACGACGTCGTGCTGGACCCGTTCATGGGCTCGGGCAGCACGCTGGTCGCCGCCGCCCGCTCGGGGCGCCGCGGTGTCGGCTACGACCTCGACCCCGAGTTCGTGGCCCTGGCCGGCCAGCGGGTCGCCGAGGAGCGCAAGCGCCAGGCCCACGGGCTCGGCACCTCGTGGCGTCGGGCCGATCATGCCGCGACGGGCCGCCAGGAGTCGCTGTTCGACGAGCAGTCCGAGCAGGAGGCCGTCCTCGACCGGGCCGCCGAGGCCGGCAAGAAGGCCGCCGACATCGCCGAAGCCCTGCTCGGAGAAGCCGGCTTCGAGGTCGTGAAGGCGGGCGCCGGCCTGCGGGGGCTCGGCGTCTCGTTCCCGTTCCTCGTCACCGACGCCGCCGAGGGACGCCCCTGGTACGTGGACGTGGCCGGCACCTTCACGACCTCCCGGCCCGGGATGCGCCGCAACGACGTGCTCTGGCGCACCCTCGGCCGCGCCCACGTCCTGGCCGCTGCCGACGAGGACGCCCGGCTCCTGGTCCTGACCTCGCACCTGCCCCGGGCGGGCAGCGACGGCGACCGTGCACTGCGGGCCATAGGCGGCCGCGGCCTCTTCGATGCGATCGAGATGTTCGACGAGGACGGGCGGGAGCGCCTCGCCGACTACGCCACCGGGTCACCGGACCGGCCGCTCCCGGGCTTCTGGAGCGACGCCGAGGTCGAGCGCCACTTCGGCTGACGGCGCACCCCAACGGTTCCCGGGCCACTTCGGCTGACGGCGCTCAGTCCCCGGCGTCATCCTCCGCTACGAACTCGACCTCGAAGAGCACTGGCCAGCGCTTGCCGGTCAGGAGGAACCGGTCGGTCGCCGGATCGTGGGCGATGCCGTTGAGCACGTCCTCGTTGCCGAGGCCGCGCCGGTCGACGGGGAGCCCCGAGGCGTCGACCACCGTCGTCACCTGGCCCGTGGCCGGATCGATGCCGACGACCAGGTCGGTGTGCCAGACGTTGGCCCAGACCGTGCCGTCCACGCACTCCAACTCGTTGAGGTCGTCCAGCGGCTCGCCGTCGAGGTGGACCTCGACCACCGAGGCCACGGCGAAGTCGTCCGTGCCCCGCAGCGTCAGGCGGGTCGAGCCGTCCGAGACCACGACCGTCGAGTCGTCGAGGCGGCAGGCCCCCCAGCCCTGGCCGTCGTAGTCCCACTCGTCCACGACCAGCAGGGTCCCGGCCTCCCAGACCAGGGCGCGTCCGGCGGTCCAGGTGAGCTGGAGAAGGCGCCCGTCTCCCAGCGCGGTGAGCCCTTCGCCGAACAGGTCGGGTTCGAGCGCCACCGAGCCGAGGAGGCGGCCGCTGGTGCGGTCGACCGCCCGCAGCGTCGATTCGCCCCGCAGGCCGGTGCTCTCCCACAGCACGCCGTCGACGATCTCGAGGCCCTGGGTGAAGGCCGTGGGGTCGTGCGGGTGTTCGGCGAGGACCGTCGCAACGAGGTGCTCGACCGGTCGAGGCCCGCCGTCGCCGCCGCCCCCGCAGGCGGCCGCGGCGAGCAGGAGCAGGAGCAGGAGAACGCCTCCCACCCGGCTCGCGGGTGCGGGGTCACGGCGACCAGACTGCGGCACGTGTATGAGGGTAGGAGCGTGGGCGGGTGCTGAGGGCGCTGGAGCCCGGAACAGGGAGCATCGAGAGCGAGGGCCTCGGCATCGTCTGGCTGGACTGGGGAGGCGACGGCGACCCGCTGGTGCTGCTGCACCCCAACGGCTTCTGTGCCGGCATGTACCACCCGCTGGCGCTTCGCCTGCGGGACGCCCACCGGGTGCTGGGCATCGACCTGCGCGGCCACGGTGCCAGCCAGCTCGTCACCGATCCGGCGCTGCTCGGCAACGACGCCATGGCCCGCGACGTCCTCGCCGTGCTCGACCACCTCGGTGTCGACCGCTTCGACCTGCTCGGCGTCTCACTGGGCGGCGGCGTGGGGATCGTGGTGGCCGCCGACGCCGGGGACCGGGTCGGCAGCCTGGTGCTGGCCGAGGCCATCGCCGCCAGCCCCGAGGCCAGGGAGGACCGGTACTTCGACTTCGTCGACGGCGAGCACCCGCTGGCGATCGGCGCCCGCCGCCGCCGCAGCGTCTGGGCCGACCGGGCGACCGTCGAGGCCTCGTACGGCGGCCGCCCGCCGCTCGACGTGCTCGATCCGGAGGTGCTGTCCGCCTACGTCCGGTGGGGCTTCGTCGACCGGGATGACGGGCAGGTCGAGCTGGCCTGCGACCCGCAGACCGAGGCCGGCATCTTCGGAACCGAGCGTCCCAACGGCCCCGTCCACTCGTACGAGCGGCTGGCCGACCTGCGATGCCGGACCACCGTGCTCCACGGGATCGACACCGACCTGCCGGCCGACTGGTTCGCCACCCAGGCCGAGGTCCTGGGCGTAGAACTCCAGGTGATCGATGGCGGGCACTTCTTCCTGTTCGAGGACCTCGACCGGGCCGAGGCGTTGATCCGGTCGGCGCTGGCATGAGGCGCCCCGGCGCCTACCGTCCGGACGTCCGCCTCCACCAGATCCGGGAGTCCCCGTGAGCACACCCCATCCCGTCGAACTCGGCCAGCGGGTCATCGACACCGGCGTCGCCGAGCCGCCCCACAACCGGGTCACCCAGGAGCTCAGCGAGGTCGACGACCACCTGGCCGTGGTCGAGTCGTTCTCGCACTGCTGGGCCCTCCGCACCGACGAGGGACTCGTCTGCGTCGACGCCAGCGGCGCCCAGATGTCCCAGGACCTGGTCGCCGCCCTGCGAGCCTGGTCCACCGACCCCGTGCACACGCTCGTCTACACCCACGGCCACCTCGATCACGTGGGTGGCAGCGGGGCGTTCGTCGCCGACGCCGCCGACCGCGGCCACGACCGCCCCCGGTTCGTCGCCCACGAGGCCGTGCCGGCCCGGTTCGAGCGCTACCGGCTGACCAGCGGCTGGAACCAGGCCATCAACCGCCGCCAGTTCGGCGGCGTTCGGGCCGCACCGGGCCTCGGACAGGGCTGGCGGGACTTCCTCCCGACCGACGTCGTCGAACCCGACCTCACCTACCGGGACCGCCTCGAGGTCGAGGTCGGCGGGCGCCGCCTCGAACTGCACCACGCCCGCGGCGAGACCGACGACCACACCTGGGTCTGGGACCCCGAGGACCGGGCCGCCTACACGGGTGACTTCGTGCTCTGGGTGTTCCCCAACGCCGGCAATCCCCAGAAGGTGCAGCGCTACCCGATCGAGTGGGCGGCGGCCATGCGGGAGATCCTCGCCACCGGCGCCGAGAAGGTCTACCCGGCGCACGGCCTGCCGATCGTCGGACGGGAGCGGGTCGAGGTCGTGCTGGGCGACATCGCCGAGGCCCTCGAGTCCCTGGCCGACGCCACGCTGGCGATGATGAACGAGGGCGCCACCCTCGACGAGATCATCCACACGGTCCGGGTGCCCGACCACCTGGCCGAACGGCCCTGGCTGGCGCCCCAGTACGACGAGCCCGAGTTCGTGGTCCGCAACGTGTACCGGCAGTTCGGCGGCTGGTGGGACGGCAACCCGGCGCGGCTCAAGCCCTCGCCCGACGCCGTGCTGGCCGCCGAACTGGCGTCCCTGGCCGGCTCGGTCGAGGTGCTCACCGACCGGGCGCTCGAACTGGCCGAGGCCGGCGACCTGCGCCTGGCCTGCCACCTGGTGGAACTGGCCGTGGCGGCGTCGCCCGACCACGAGGGTGCCCACCGGGTGCGGGCCGAGGTCTACTGGCGCCGCCGCAAGTACGAGAGGTCGCTGATGTCCAAGGGCGTCTACGCCGCCGCGGCCCGCGAGTCGGAGGCGGCCTTCGGCGAGGTCACCCCCACCGAGCGCATGACCGACGCCATCGGCCGGGCGCTGGACTAGCCGTCGGGCAGGCCGTCCCCGAGGCCGAGGTGGAGCCGTCCCGCCGCCAGGCGGGGTGGTTGGGCCACGTCGGTGGCGACGAGGGCGCCGGTGGCGAGGCCGGGGACCGGGTCGAGGGCACCGATGGCCGACGCCAGGTGGGCGGCGTGGGAGATGCCGACGGCGCCCTCCAGCAGGGACGTGACGACCACGCCCAGACCCCCGTTCCGTGCGCGGCCCGCCAGGTCGGCCGCCACCGCGATCCCGCCGACTGCCGAGGGCTTGAGCACGACTAGGTCGGCGGCGCCGGCGCTGACGACCGCCTCGAACCCCTCGGGCGTGGTGGCCGACTCGTCGGCGGCGACCGGAATGGGGGAGGCGGCCCGCAAGGCGGCCAGGGCCTCGACCCCGGCCACCGGCTCCTCCACGAACTCGACCCCCAGGTGCGCCAACCGTTCGAGGTGCCCGGGGGCCTCGTCGGTCGACCAGGCGCCGTTGGCGTCGAGCCGGATCGCCACCCCGTCCCCCACGGCATCGCTCAGGGCGACGACCCTGGCAACGTCCGTCCCGATGTCGAGGACGCCCACCTTGGCCTTGACGGCCCGGTGGCCGGCGTCCACGGCCGCACGGCCGGCGACGGCCAGTTCTTCGGCAGTATCGCCGCCCACGAGAGCCGACACGGCCATCGAGGAGGGGCTGTCGGGGTTCAGGTGTCGGTGCAGCGGCATGCCGGCGGCCCGGGCGGCCAGGTGCAGGAGTGCCCCGTCGACAGCGGCACGGGCAGTGGGGGTGGCCGGCGGGTCGGCTCGGTCCCCATCGTCCAACCAGGCCAGGATCGCCTCGCCCGCCTCGTCGAGGGTCTCGGGGGTGAAGCCCGGCAGCGGGGCGGCCTCGCCCCAGCCGGTATTGCCGTCGGCGTCGGAGAGGCCCAGCAGCAGGACCTCGCGGTCGCCGACCGGACCGTGGGCGGTCACCACGGGACGGTGGAGCCGAAGGGTGCGTCGGAGCAGGCGGGCGCCCGTGACCCCCGGAAGGCTCACGTGGCGCTCCTGTCCACATCGTCGAGGAAGGACACCACGGCCTCCTCGACGGCCGGCAGGTTCTCGACGTGGGCGGCATGGCCCGCCTCGGCGATCACCTGAATCTCCGCGTCGACCAGGCCCGACGCCAGCCGGAAGGCTAGGCGCCGGTAGCGGGCGTCCTCCTCGCCGACGACCAGGAGCACCGGGCCGAGGACGGCGTCGAGCTCCCCCCAGAACGACGGCTGGGAACCCGTGCCGGACCCCAGCAGGCTGGCGGCCAGCCCGTCGGGGTCGTTGGCGAGGCGCTGCTCCCGGGCCTCGGCCAGCGTGCGGGCGCCGAGCCGCTGCTGGGAGGCGAAGAGCGGCAGGTCCATCCAGTGGTCGACGAACCACTCGAGGCCCCGCTCGAGGAGCTCGGCGGCCAGGTCGGCGTCGGCGCGGCGGCGTGCCGCCCGCTCGGCGTCGGAGGCGATGCCGGCGGTGCTGCCGATGAGCACGGTCGACCGGACCCGCTCGGGGTGGCGGATGGCCAGGCCCAGGGCGAGGCGGCCGCCCATCGAGTACCCGCACACGTCGACCTGTCCGAGGTCCCGCTGGTCGAGCACACGCACGAGGGCGTCGAGCGTGGACTCGAACCGGTGGTCCGGGGGTTCGAGGAGGCCGGTGCGGCCGTGGCCGGGCAGGTCCACGGCCAGCACGGTGCGCCGGTCGGTGAGGGTGCGGCCGAGCGACCACATCGTGCTCGTCGAACCGGTGAAGCCGTGGAGCAGCAGCAGTGCCGGGCCGTTGCCCTCGACCTCGACGTGCAGGCGGGAGGTCACCGTGGTCCGCCCGCCTCGAGCGCGGTGGCGACGGCCTCCGCGGCGCCCCGGTGCAGCGACCTGTTGGTGACGGCGTCGACGGGAACGTGGACGAGGTGGAGGCCCGGCCGGCCGACGGTGGCGGCCAGCGCAGCGTCGAGGGCCGTCCGGTCGCCGGTCCGGTGGTAGGACGCGCCGCACAGCGGGGCGACGTGGGCGAGGTCGAGGCCGTGGGGGGTGTGGAACAGGCGGTGGTGGTCGACGGTCCCCGACTCGGCGATCGAGAGGAACGAGAAGATGCCGCCGCCGTCGTTGTCCAACAGGACGGCGGTGAGGTCGGCGCCCAGCCTTCCGGCCGCCGTGAACCCGGACAGGTCGTGGAGCAGGGCCAGGTCGCCGGTCAGGAGCACGGTCGGGTCCGGCGATCCGACCGCCACGCCCAGGGCGGTCGACGCCTGGCCGTCGATCCCGTTGGCCCCCCGGTTGGCGAGGATGCGGCGCGACCTCGTCGAGGCGGGGAGGAAGGCGTCCAGGTCCCGGATCGGCATCGAGTTGGCGACCACCAGGTCGAGCGGCCCGTCGAGGGCGTCGAGGGCGGCCACCACGGCCGGCTCGTCGAAGGGTGCCGCGTTGTTGAAGGTGGCGACGGCTGCGGCGGCCGCCTGCCCGGCCTCCGTCCACGACCGGTTCCAGCCGGTGGTGCCGTTCGACGGTGCGTCGACGGCGGCCGCCCAGGCGCCGGGCTCGTGGTCGACCCGGTCGGTGACGGCGAGGGCGGCGTCCGGATGCCGCCCCAGGTGGTCCACGGCGACGACCGTGGCGGGCCGGGTGCGCTCCAGCCACAGCCGGTACTGCTTGGAGGTGGGCATGGCGCCCAGCTGCACGACCACGTCGGGGACATGGCCGTCCGACCAGGAGGTGCGCAGCAGGTGCTCGCCGCAGGCCAGGACGGGGGCGTCCGCCACGTGCGGACCGCACCGCAGCCCCGAGGCCGGGTCGGCTAGCAACGGCCAGCCGGTGTGGGCCGACAGATCGGCGAGGGCGGCGACCCCGTCTTCGCCGAGGTCCATGGCGCCGGCGACGAGCAGGCCGCGGTCCGTGTCGGGCAGTGGGGGTGGTGGCGACCAGCCGGCGGGCGTCGGGCTGGCCAGCAGGTCGGCCGGCGGCGGATCGTCGTCCGGGGGCTCGAGGGGCTCGCGCAGCGGCCAGTTCACGTGCACCGGCCCGGGCGCCGGGCCGGTCGCCGAGGCGAGCAGCGACACGGCCAGCGCGGCCGCGGCCTCCGGTGGTTCCTCGCCGGGAACGGACGCCTCCACGTAGCGGCGCACGTGCGAGCCGTACAGGTGCTGCTGGTCGATGGTCTGAGGGGCGCCACGGCCCTGGAACTCGGGTGGCCGGTCGGCGGTGAGGACGAGCAGTGGCACGCCCGAGTGGAAGGCCTCGACCACGGCGGGGAGGTAGTTGGCGGCCGCCGTGCCCGAGGTGCACACCAGCGCCACCGGGCGCCGCGTGGCCCGGGCCAGGCCGAGGGCGAAGAAGCCGCCCGCCCGCTCGTCGAGGTGGATCGACACGTCCAGCCCGACCGTGCGGTCGGCGGCGACCGTCAGTGGCGTCGACCGCGAGCCCGGCGAGACCGCCACGTGGGCGACGCCCCCGGCGACCAGTTGGGCGAAGAAGGCCCGCAGCGTCGCCTGTACGGCGACCGGGTTGGCGGGCGTCGGGTTCACGATCCCTCCGAGGCGGCCAGCACGGGGCCGAGCATGGCCCGCAGCTTGACGTCGGTCTCGAGCAGTTCCCGTTCGGGGTCGCTGCCGGCGACGACGCCGGCGCCGGCGTAGAGGCGGGTGCCGGAGGGTTCGAGCAGTGCTGAGCGCAGGGCCACGCGGAACTCGCCGTCGCCGGCGGCGTCCAGCCACCCGACCGGCCCGGCGAACCAGCCCCGTTCCATGCCCTCGTGGCGTGCCCGCAGGTCGGTGGCCGGGTTGGGCGGGTGGCCCGAGACGGCGGGGGTGGGGTGCAGGGAGGCGACGAGGTCCAGCAGTCCGCAGCCGTCCGGCAGGTCGGCGTCGATCGGGGTGTGGAGGTGCTGGATGCCGTGGAGTCGCAGCAGTTCGGGCTCAGTGGGGTGGCGGGCGTCGATGCCGGCCCGGGCGAGTGCCTCGGTGACGGCATCGACGACCACGGCGTGCTCGGTGCGCTCCTTGGGGCTGGTGAGGAGTCCCTGGCCGAGTGCCCCGTCGATGGCGTGGTCGGCGTGGCGCGGCGCCGACCCGGCCAGGGCGGCGGTGTGGAGGCGGCCGCCGCACACGGCGGCGAGGCGCTCCGGGGTTGCGCCGGCGAAGGTGGCGTGCCGGCCGGGCACGCAGAAGGTGGCGCAGCCCGGGTACTGCGCCCGCAGCGTGGCCAGGAGGTGCGGCAGGTCGGGGCGACGGTCGACCTGGATCGAGCGGCAGGGGACCGCCTTGGCCAGGTCGCCGCGCTCGATCGCGGCGAGGGCCAGCCGGATGAGTCCCCGGTAGTGCTCGCGTTCCTCGGGACGCGTCCAGTCGGCGGGCTCGACGGCCACCGGGTCGAGGGCGGCGGGAGCGGGGGAGGAGGGTCCGGGCCCGGGGTGGACGCCGACGGTCGTGAGCCAGGTTCGTCCGTCCCGCCGCAGCACCTGCACGGCCGGGAGCACCACGCGGCCGCTGCCGAGGGCCGACCAGTGCTCGTCGGGCTCATGGTCGTCGAAGGCGAAGCCGGCGGCGAGGCGGGGGAGGGGGGCGTCGGGTGGGGCGTCGACCTCGAGGTCCTCGAGCATGCGACGGGCGCCGTCGGCGCCGTCGGCGATGCGGCGCGGGCCCGCGGTCTCGACGGTCGCGGCGGTTCCGAGGCCGGCCCAGGCCGTGCCGTCCTCGGGAACCTCCCAGAACCAGGCGCCGTCGGTGGCGACCGCCAGCCAGGCCAGTGGGTCGGCGGCGGGGCTGGACGCGCCGAGTTCGACGGTGGTCGCCGCCAGCGGTCGGTCGTCCGGAAGGGGGTCGGGGCTCAGGGCCATTCGCAGCGGACCTCGAGGTCGTCGGCGGTGGCGAGGGCCTCGGCGAGGGCATGCCGGTCGCCGTCGCCGAGGCGCTCGCGGGCCCGGGCGACGAGGGTGTGGTGGAAGTGCTGGGCGACCAGGCGGACCACGGCGGGCAGGAGGGCGTGCAGCACCTCGGTCAGGTCGTCGTCGCCGTCGGCCCGGTCCTTGACGTGGACCTCGAACAGGTCGACGGCCCGACGGACCACGGCGTCGACGCCGGCGGCGTGGTCCGTGGCGAGGTGGACCAGTTCGTCGAGGGGGATGCCGGCGTTGCTGATGGCCAGGCCGGCCCGGACCATCGCCACGGCACCCTCGTCGAAGCGGGGCTCGTCGTCGCGGGTCAGCGGCTGGAGGAGGCCGTTGTCGACGAGGAGGGCGACGAGTCCCTCGGGCACGCCGGCCCGCTCGGCGACCTCCGTGCGGTCGAGGGTGCGGGACCCGTCGGCCAGCCGGCGCAGGTCCCGGGAGGGCGTCGACCCGAGGTCGCGGATCTGGGCGAGCGTGAAGCCACCGGCGGCGAGGCGCCGGATCTCGGCCAGCCGGTCCAGGTGGTGGTCGTCGTACTCGGCGTGGCGACCGACCCGTCGGGGTGGGGCCAGTAGGCCGAGCCGCTGGTAGTAGCGGACGGTGTCGACGCTGAGGCCGGCGGCGGCCGCCAGGTCCTCGACGCGCAGGTTCCGGGTGGTGGACACGCCGTGAGTCTACGAGTATTTACTCTCAGTGTGAAGGCTCGTGTTGTCCGGGCCGTCCGGACCTCGCCACGAGGGACACGACGCGCGACGATGGGCGTCGTGAGCCTCCACCCGGTCGACTACATCGCCCGCACCCGCGAGCAGTACGACGCCCTCGGCTACGAGCCCTACCGATGGGCCGAGTGGCCCGAGCCGCCGGCATGGACGCCGCTGGCCAAACCGGTCGAGGAATCGACCGTGGCGCTGCTCGGGTCCGGTGGCGCCTACCAGGAGGGCCAAGTGGCCTTCCACTGGCAGGACGACACCGGCATCCGCATGGTCGACACCGCCCAGCCGGCCTCGGACGTGCGGGTCACCCACTTCGCCTATGACCTGCTCCCCGCCCGGGAGGACCCCAATATCGTCTTCCCCGTCGACCGGCTGCGTGAACTCGTCGACGAGGGCTTCCTCGGCGGCCTCGCCCCGGAGGCCGTGGCCTTCATGGGCGGGATCTACTCGGTGCGCCGCGCCGAGGAGGAGCTGACGCCCCGGATCCTCGAGGCGGTCGGCGCCATGGACGTGGATCTGGCCCTGCTCGTCCCGGTCTGACCGGTCTGCCACCAGACCGTGGGTCTGGTCGCACGGGCGCTGGAGGCCGCCGGCGTCCCCACCCTCTGCCTCACGGCGGCGCACAGCATCACCGCCGCCGCCAACCCGCCCCGGGCGGCCTTCGTGGACCTGCCGCTGGGCTACACGGCCGGCCGGCCCCACGAGCCGGCCTTCCAGCGCGACCTGCTGCGAAGGGCGTTCGACGCCTTCGAGTCCATCGAGGCGCCGGGCACGATCGTCGACACCGGCGTGCGCTGGTCCGACGACGAGTCCTGGAAGCACACCGCCAGCAGCGGCCTCAACAACGGGGTGGTGTCCGCCGAGGGCGACACCCGCAGCGAGCGCACACCGGATCCCCAGTACCAGTACGAGTCCGACCGGCTGGCCGCCGAGGGCGCCTGAGCGCCCGCCCCCGGCTCGCGACGAGGCACCCCCGATGGCGATCGACCCCGTGATGGCCGCGGTCCTGGACGCCTTCCCGGTGCTCTTCGACGACCTGACCGCCATCCCCGCCCACGAGGTGCGCGCCGCCTTCGAGTCGCGGGAGCCGACTCCCGGCGAGGACGTGGCGTCCGTCGAGGACCTCGAGGTTCCCGGCCCGGCGGGCAACGTCCCCGTTCGGGTCTACCGGCCGGACGGCACCACCGAGCCTGCCCCGGTCGTCGTGTACTTCCATGGCGGCGGCTGGGTGCTCGGCTCGATCGCCACCCACGACGGCTCCTGCCGGGCGCTCGCCAACCGCACCGGCGCCGTCGTCGCCTCGGTCGGCTACCGCCTCGCCCCGGAGCACCCCTATCCGGCGGCACTCGACGACTGCTTCGCCGTCACCTGCTGGGTGGCGGCGCACGCCGACGACCTCGGCGTCGACCCGGGCCGGCTCGCCGTGGCCGGCGACAGCGCCGGCGGGAACCTGGCCGCTGCGGTGTGCCTCGCTGCCCGCGACCGGGGCGGCCCGACCATCGCCTTCCAGACGCTGGTCTACCCGGTCACCGACCTCGAGCCGGACCGCTGGCCGTCCATGGCCGCCAACGCCGACGGGCCCCTCCTCACCCGGGCCGCCATGGACTGGTTCATCGGCCACTACGCGGGCGACCCCCCGCCGCTGGACGACGCCCTCGCCGCCCCGATCCGGGCCGCCGACCTCTCCGGCCTGCCGCCGGCCCACGTGTCGACCGCCGGCCACGACCCGCTGCAGGACGAGGGCGCCGCCTACGCCGAGGCGCTGGCCGCCGCCGGGGTGCCCGTGGCACACGACGACTTCCCGACGCTCATCCACGGCTTCGTCGGCTTCGCCGACGTGGTCCCCGCCGCCGGCGAGGCGCGTGACGCGATCGCCGCCGCCCTCAGGGAGGGCCTCGGCTAGCCCGAGGCCTCCTGGACGACGGCGCCCGAGGCGAGCAGGGCGTCGACCTCGGCGTCGCTGCGGCCCAGCTCGGCCAGCACCTCACGGGAGTGCTCGCCGACCTCGGGGGCGGTGGAGCGGGGCGCCCACGGGGTGCCGGCGAAGTCGACCGGCGTCGCCACCATGAGGGTGCCCGAGGCGCCGTCGGGCACGTCGACCAGCGCCCCGGAGGCGTGGAACGCCGGGTCGACCAGCAGGTCGTCCAGTTCGTTGATCGGCGCCCAGAAGAACTCCGGCTCCTCGGCGAAGCGCTCCTCCCACTCGGCCATCGGCCGGGAGGCGAAAGCCTCGTCGAGCAGGGCGATGAGGTCGGCGGCGTTGATCGCCCGGTCCCGGACCGTGGCGAAGCGCTCGTCCTCGGTCCACTCCGGGTGACCGACGACCCGGGCCATGGGCGGCCAGTGCCGGTCGCCCTCCAGGCCCACTACCCAGAAGCGCCGGCCGCAGCCAGCGGCGTAGTTGTTGATGCACGGGTTGCCGATGTCGCTGCGGTTGCCCAGGCGGGGCACCGTGCCCCACATCAGCAGCGTGTTGACGTCGAAGCCGATCGTGTAGACGCCCTGGCGCAGCAGCGACGACGACACCAGCTGCCCCTCGCCGGAGCGCTCCCGGGCGAACAGGGCGGCTGCCACGGCGGCGGCCCCCGACATGCCCGTCGAGTGGTCGCCCATGCCGCCACGCTGGAACGGCGGGTTGCCGCCCGGCTCGGTCAGCAGGTGGGCGATCCCGGAACGGGACCAGAAGGCCGCCACGTCGTAGGCGGCCCGGTCGGCGTCGTCGCCCTCCCGGCCGTAGCCGGTGAGGTGGCAGTAGACGAGGCGGGGGAACCGCTCACAGACCGCCTCGGCGTCGAGGCCCAGCCGATCGAGGGCACCCACCCGCAGGTTGGTGACGAACACGTCCGCGCCGGCGAGGAGGTCCAGCGCCACGCCCAGGCCGTCGTCGCTGCCGAGGTCGAGGGCGATGCTGCGCTTTGACCGATTGTCCAACTCGAAGACGGGGTTGGTCGGCAGGTCGCCGCCCAGCATCTTCCGGAACAGGCGGGCCGGATCGCCCGACGGCGGCTCGATCTTGACCACGTCGGCGCCCCAGTCGGCGAGGATCCCACCGGTGGCTGGGCCGGCCACCCACACGCCCAACTCCACCACCCGCACGCCTTCCATCGGCCCCGACATCAGTGCCTCGCTCTCCCCGGTCGTCCTGGACGCCGACGCTATGTCGACGGCGACCCGCCGGTCCCGTCGGGCCGGGAGATCCGGCCGTTAGCGTCCCCGGCGGTGATCCTCGTCGTCTGCACCGGCAACATCTGCCGCTCGCCCATGGGCGAGGCGCTCCTGCGGCACCACCTGTCCGCCGCCGGTGTCGACCTCGAGGTGGCCTCGGCCGGTACGCACGCCACCGGCACCAGTCCCGCCACCGGGCACGGCATCGACGTGATGGCCGAGCGCGGCATCGACCTGACCGGCCACCGAAGCACGCGCCTCGACGCCGACGCCCTCGTCGGCGCCGACCTGGTCCTCGCCATGACCCGGGAGCACGAAACGGCCGTGGGCCTGCTCGACCCGTCGGCCCGGGGCCGGACGTTCCTCCTCGGCGAGGCGGTCCGGCTGGGCGGCCAGGTCGACCCACCGGCGACGGACGAGGGACTGCGCGCCTGGGCGGACCGGCTGCACGGGGCCCGCGGAGGTCACATGACCACCGGGCGGGTCTCCGACGAGGTGCCCGACCCGTGGGGAGAGAACCGGGAGGCCTACGTCCAGACGGCCTCCCGCCTCGAGGGACTCTGCTCGGCGCTTGCTCGCCTGTTGGGCTCCACCTCCTGAGCGGTACGTTCGACGACGTGGACCTCGCCTTCAGTGCAGCCGAACTGGCCTTTGCCGACGAGGCCCGGACCTGGCTCGAGGAGCACCTGGCCGGCGACTTCGCCCACCTGCGGGGGCGCGGCGGCGCCGGTCGCGAGGACATCGACCCCGAAGACCTGATCGCCTGGGAGCGGGAGCTCGCCTCTGGCGGCTGGCTGGGCCTCGACTTCCCGACAGACCTGGGCGGCCGGGCCGCCACCCTCTTCGAGCAGGTGCTGTTCCACCAGGCCTACGTGGAGGCCCGGGCGCCCGGCCGCATCCCCAACATCGGCATGACGCTGCTGGGCCCCACCCTCGTGGCCTTCGGCAGCGACGAGCAGCAGCAGCGGTTCGTGCCGCCGATCCTCGCCGGAGACGAGTTCTGGTGCCAGGGCTACTCGGAGCCCAATGCCGGCTCCGACCTCGCCAACGTGACCACCAGGGCCCGCCGCGACGGCGAACGCTGGCTGGTGTCCGGCCAGAAGGTGTGGACTTCGCTGGCCCAGTACGCCCAGTGGGCGTTCGTCGTGGCCCGCACCGACCCCGACACCGAGCGCCACCACGGCCTCTCGTACCTGCTGGTGCCGATGGGCCAGCCCGGCGTCGAGATCCGGCCCATCGTGCAGATCACCGGTGGCTCCGAGTTCAACGAGGTGTTCTTCGACGACGCCGCCACCGACGCCGACCTGGTCGTCGGCGGCGAGGGCAACGGCTGGCAGGTCGCCATGGGCACCCTCGGCTTCGAACGGGGCGCCTCGACGCTCGGCCAGCAGACCGGCTTCCGCCAGGAGCTCGACGCACTCGTGGACCTGGCCCGCGCCACCGGCGTGGTCGACGACCCGGTGTTGCGCCAGGACCTGATGCAGGCACACGCAGAACTCGAGATCATGCGCTGGAACAACCTCCGGATGCTGAGCGTCCTGGAGGCCGGTGGGGCACCGGGACCCGAGATGTCGATCGGCAAGCTCTTCTGGGCCTCCTGGCACCGCCGCCTCGGCGAGCTGGGCATGCGGATTCGCGGCGCCAGTGGCATGGTCGGCGTCGACGCCACGGTACCGCCCGAGGACCCCCTCGACCTGGGCTACGAGCTGGACGGCCTCCAGCGCACGTTCCTCTACAGCCGGTCCCACACCATCTACGCCGGCACCAACCAGGTGCAGCGCAACGTGCTGGGCGAACGCGTCCTGGGCCTGCCCCGCGAGCCCCGGTAGCGGCACCGCCCTCGCCGTCCTCAGCGTCCTCACGGCGCCTGCAGCACCTGTCACACCTGCCGTGGGCCCTCCGGTGGCGGCGGCAGCGGGCAGCGCCGCGTATCGTTGACGGGAAGCGATCCGAGGAGCAACCGTGGCCGAGGCCTACATCGTCGATGCCGTCCGCACCCCGACCGGGAGGCGCGGCGGTGGCCTGTCCCAGGTCCACCCCGCCGACCTCGGCGCCCACGCCATCACGGCCCTGCTGGACCGCACCGACGTCGACCCGATGGCCGTCGAAGACGTGGTGTTCGGCTGCGTCGACGCCCTCGGACCCCAGGCCGGCGACATCGCCCGCACGGCGTGGCTGGTCGCCGGCCTCCCCGAGGTCATCCCCGGCACCACCATCGACCGCCAGTGCGGCTCCGGCCAGCAGGCCGTCAGCTTCGCCGCCATGGGCGTGTGGGCCGGCGTCCAGGACCTCGTCGTCGCCGGCGGCGTCCAGAACATGAGCATGATTCCGATCGGCCTCGCCCTCGAGGCCGCCGCCCCCTACGGCCACGAGGACCCGTTCACCGGCTCGGCCGGCTGGGTCGACCGCTACGGCACCCAGGAGGTGTCGCAGTTCCGCGGTGCCGAGATGATCGCCGAGAAGTGGGACATCACCCGCGAGGAGATGGAGTCGTTCGCCTACGAGAGCCACCAGCGGGCGATCCGGGCCATCGACGAGGGCCGCTTCGACGCCGAGGTGGCACCGCTGGCGGGCGTCGAGCACGACGAGGGTCCCCGGCGCGAGACGTCCCTCGAGAAGATGGCCTCCCTGTCGCCACTGGTCGAGGGTGGCCGGCTCACCGCCGCCGTGGCCAGCCAGATCAGCGACGGCGCCGCCGCCCTGCTGATCGCCTCGGAGCGGGCCGTCCAGGAGCACGGGCTCACCCCCCGGGCCCGCATCCACCACGCCAGCGTCCGTGGCGACGACCCCATCTACATGCTGACCGGCCCCATTCCGGCCACCGCCCACGCCCTCCAGAAGACGGGCATGGCGATCGACGACTTCGACCTGTTCGAGTGCAACGAGGCCTTCGCCAGCGTGCCCCTGGCCTGGATGCGCGAGCACGACGTGCCCCACGAGAAGGTCAACGTCAACGGCGGCGCCATCGCCCTCGGCCACCCGCTGGG
>DEAL01000010.1:30104-30906 GCA_002346745.1 Candidatus Neomicrothrix sp. UBA2983
CTACGGCCTCCAGACCATGTGCGAGGGCGGCGGGCAGGCCAACGTCACGATCCTCGAGCGGTTGTAGGCCCGGGCCGGCCCGGGGCTCAACCCACCGCGTCGACGAGCCCCCAGTCGAGCGCCGTCGCTGCGTCGATCGCCTCGCCATCGAGGCACCAGGCCAACGTGCGCTGGCGGCCGATCCGTCGGGGCACGCTGACGGTCCCCCCGGCTCCGGGCACCAACCCCATCGCCACCTCCGGCAAGCGGAATGTGGCGTCCGGTGTCGCCTCGACCCGTGCGGCGAAGGCGGCCAGTTCGACGCCCGCGCCGACGGCGGCCCCGTGGACGCGCACCGTCAGCCGCTCGGCTAGGCGGTCCATCCACGGGGCGGCGTTGGCGGAGGTGCGCACCAGGTGTGCCGACGCCGGATCGGCCACGCTGCCGAACTCGGCGGGGTCGCCGCCGGCGCAGAACGAGGGGCCGGCCCCGTCGAGAAGGATCGGCCGGTCGTCGCCGGCGGCCAGGCCACGCAGCGACTCGACGAGGGCGTTCCGCATGGCCGCCGACAGCATGTTGTGGAGGCGGGGCCGGTTGAGGGTGAGGCGGAACCGGTCGCCCTCGTCGGCCACGAGGACGGGCGGCTCCGCCTCCTCGGGACGCACCCGTCGACCCCGGCCCGCCAGCCAGGCGGCGTGCTCGGGTCCGGCCTGGAGGGTGGCGTAGGCGGTCGACTCCAACAGGAGGCCCGCCTCGGTGGACTGGCCCTCGGAGGCCCGGAGCAGCTGTGCCAGCGTCGTGGCGGCCCCTGGGTGGCGGCGGG
>DEAL01000010.1:31204-46980 GCA_002346745.1 Candidatus Neomicrothrix sp. UBA2983
CTGGGTGGCGGCGGGCCGCGTCGGCCAGTCGCACGGCCCCGTCGAGGTCGTCGGCCAGGGCGTCGAAGCCCGGCGCCGAGCCGTGGACCGCCACGCCGATGGTTGCGACCGGCAGGAGCGCCAAGGGCGCCACTGCGTCCTCGGCCAGCAGGTGGGCGTCCTCGACCACGATCGCCGGCACGCCACGGAGCACGCCGGCGTCGAGGTCGGCGGTCGGGCGGTCGAGGCGCTCGGCGGCCTCGGCGGCCGACCACACCACGGGGGTCATCGACACATTCTGGCGGGAGGGCTGGCCGGGAGGGCTGGCCGGGAGGGCCGGGGGTCAGCCATCGCCCAGGTGGGCGAGGCGTTCCCGGACCATGCGCCGCAGCAGTTTGCCGGTGTCGTTGTAGGGGAGCTCGTCCACGAACTCGACGCGGTCGGGGGTGCGGTTGGACCGCAGCCGCTCCGTGACGAGGGCGCACAGTTCGTCGGCCGGCGCCGTCTCACCGGGCCGCAGGACGACGGCCACGGCGATGCGTTCGCCCCAGTCGTGGTCGGGGAGTCCGACGGCGGCCACGTCGGCGACGGCCGGATGGGTGTACAGGACCTCCTCGATCTCGCCTGGCGAGATGTTCTGGCCGCCCTTCACGATCACGTCGTCGATGCGGCCCGTCACGTACAGGTACCCCTCGTCATCCAGCCGGCCGCCGTCGTTGGTGGGGAACCAGCCGTCGGGCGTGAGTCGGGACCCCTGGTCCCGGTACTCGCCGGCCACCTGCTCGCCTCGCACCCAGATGTCGCCGGACCCGCCCGTGGGGACCTCGTTGCCGGCGTCGTCCCGGATCGAGACCTCGATGCCGGGCAGCGGACGGCCCGCGGAGCCGAGCCGGCTGCGGACGACGGGGTCGTCGCTGGCGACGGCCTCCCGGTGCTCGTCGGGACCGAGCAGGGCCACGGTGGAACTGGTCTCGGTCAGGCCGTACGCATTCACGAACCGGGTGTCGGGCAGCAGCGCGAGTGCCCGCTCGACGACCGGCTGGGGCATCCGGCCGCCGCCGTAGGAGAGCGAGCGCAGCGACGGCAGGCCCGGCGAGCCGTCACCCTCGGCCTCGAGGTGCTCGACGATCCGGGCCAGCATCGTGGGGACGACCATGGCGCTGGTGACCCCCTCGCGGCGGACCAGGCCGACCCAGTCCGCCGCCGTGAAGGTCGGGAGCTGGAGGACCCGGCGTCCGGCATAGACGTTGGAGAGGACCGCGGCGATGCCCGCCACGTGGTACGGCGGCACGCTGACGAGCGCCGCCTCGTCCTCGCCGGCGGCGCCGAACTCGACCGATCCCAGGACGTAGGACACGAGGTGTCGCTGCCGCAGCACCGCCGCCTTGGGCTCGCCGGTGGTGCCGCTGGTGAACAGCAGCACCGCCTCGTCCTCGCCGTCGAAGCTCCAACCCTCGGCGGCCGGCTCCCGGTCGGCCAGGTCTGCCAGAAGGTCGTGGCGTCCGACTGCCGCAACCCCGTCGATGCCGTCGAGGCGCCCGGGGGCGTCGGGATCGACCACCGCCAGGGCGGGGGACACCCGACTCACCAGGGTGCGCAGCTCGCCGTCGCCCAGCCGGTAGTTGAGCGGCACGAAGGGGACGCCGGCCCACGAGGCACCGAACAGCAGCGCCGGCAGCGCCTCGGAGGAGACGTCGGCGAGGGCGAGGTGCCCGGAACCGGACTCCCGGAGGTGGGCAGCGGTGGCGCCGGCACGCTGGAAGAGCTCAGCGAAGGTGATGCCGCCGTCGGCGGTACCGACGGCCACCCGGTCGCCGTGGCCGCCGGCGGCCATCTCCAGCAGGAGCATGAGGTTCACGGTCGCCCCAGACTGTCGGCTCGGTGGGTTGCCGGAGGGTCAGTCGGAGGCGGGTAGCGGCTTGGCCTCCTTGAGGACAAGGGGGGTGCCGCCCACGCCGAGGGAGCCGTCGCCGGGCTTGGTGCAGAGCAGCTCGAGGGTCTCGTCGGCGTCGACGTAGCGCTTGCCCAACTGGGTGCCCTCGGCGGCCGAGGCGTCGGGCGTGCCGACTGATTCGGCGTCGCCGGGTGGGAGCATCGGACTACCCCCACACTCGAGGGCGGTGTCGCCGGGGGGTGCCTTCACGACGATGACCTCGGTGGCGCAGACCTGGCTGGCCCAGCGGCTGCCGGCGGAGAGTTCGGCCATGTGGGCACTCCTCGATGACGATGGTGGGACCGTATGATCGGTCATGGAGGACCCCGGGCGCCACTCCGGTCCGGGGTGATCCGTACGATCGACGGCGCATGGACGAGACGTCGGCGCTCCGGGAGGAGCTCGTGGCTGCGGTGGCGGAGCCCGTCGATGACGGCGCGGCCTGGGCGGCCTCCGGCGGGATGGCCCTGACCGGGCCGTTCGGCGGCCCGCCTCGCCAGGTGCCCTGGCCGGTGGCCACGGGGCTGGCTGGGGCCGCCGGTGCACTGGCACGTCTGGGCGGTCCCGGGGTCGACGGCCCGGCGCTGGTGGGGGAGCGGGCGGCGATCGCCGGCCTCGGCCGGGCAGGGGCGACGTCGGTGGGTGGCCTGGCCCGCCTGCTGGAGGCCGCCGACGGACCCGTCTGCCTCAACCCGGCGCGGCCGGAGGACCGCGGGGCCCTGCCGGCCCTGTTGGAGGCCACGGTGGACGCCGACGACCACCAGGCGGTCCGCCGGCTGCTGGCGGGCCGGACCGGAACCTGGCTGGCCGAGCGGGCTGACCTCCTCGGCGTGCCCCTCGGGGTGCCGGGGACCGCACCCTCCGGGCCGTTCGGGCTGCTGGCCGAGGGCGCAGCAGTGGAACGGCGTGGTTCGCCGATCGTGGTCGAACTGGGTTCCCTTTGGGCGGCACCGCTCTGCGGGGACCTCCTCCGGCGTGCGGGGTGCCGGGTGGTGAAGGTCGAGTCGACCGGTCGGCCCGACGGGGCACGACGGGGACCGGCTCGATTCTTCGACCTCCTCAACGGGGGCAAGGCCTCGGTCGCCGTCGACCTCGGCACGGCATCCGGTCGGGAGACGCTGGGCCGGCTTGTGGCCGGGGCCGACGTGGTCCTGGAGGGGAGCCGGCCCCGGGCCCTGGTCCAACTCGGCATCTGCGCCGAGCGGGAGGTCGACCGTGGCGCGGTCTGGGCGTCGATCACCGGCTACGGCCGGACGGGTCCGCGCTCGAACGGGGTGGCCTTCGGCGACGACGCCGCCGTGTCCGGGGGCCTGGTGTTGGACGAACCGGTGGGGTTCGTCGCCGACGCCGTCGCCGATCCGGCAACGGGACTGGTGGCGGCAGCGGCCGTCCTCGCCGCCCTCCGGGACGGACGGGGGGCCCTGCTGGACCTGCCGCTGGCGGGCGTGGCCTCCTGGCTGGCCCATGGTGCGTCGGTCCCGACGGGCCCGGTCGGCGTTGTTGCCGCGGCACCTCGGGCACGCCCGGTGGAGGCGGCCGGACCGGGTCTCGGAGTCGACTCGGCCGACCTTCTCATCTGACGGAGCGTCAGGCGTACAGTGGACCCGTGAGCGACGACATCGAGATCCCCGTCGAGTCGGGCCCGAGCCAGGAACTGGCCGCAGAGTTGGACGAGCGAGCGGCCGACGGCCGGATGCCGGGCCGCCGGGGCCTCGCCACCCGCCAGCGGCTCCTCGACGCCACCGCCGAGCAGTTGGAGACGGTCGGCTACCGGGACCTGAAGGTCATCGACATCGCCCGGGCCGCCGGCACCTCGCCCGCCACCTTCTACCAGTACTTCCCCGACGCCGAGGCGGCGGTCCTCGTCCTGGCGGCGGCCCTGACCGAAGCCTGGCACGAGGAACTCGAGGCCCTCGTCGCCGGACGCGACTGGTCGGGCGACCCCGCCGGAGCCGCCCACGAGGTCGTGGAGGGCTTCCTGACCTTCTGGACCGACCACCGGGCGATCCTCAAGGTGCTGGACCTGGCCTCCATGGAGGGCGACTTCCGATTCCGCGACCTGCGGACCTGGCTGCTCAACGGCGCCACCGAGGCGCTGCGCGACCTCGCCGCCACCCACGACAGCGGCTACGACCCGAAGGCGACCGCCGGCATCGTGGTCGCCATGCTGGCGCACGTCGCCAACCACCGACCCGGCCTCGAGCGCTGGGGCGTCGACCACGACGCCCTCGTGGCCGCGATGGCCGGCATGCTGCGCCACGCCGTCGCCGGCTGAGGCGCTCCGCCACCACGGGGTCGTCCCGGGGCGCACGGCTACCCTGCGTCGCGTGACTGACCGCGTCCGCTTCGCCCCCTCGCCGACGGGCTACCTCCACGTCGGCAGCGCCCGCACGGCGCTGTTCAACTGGCTGCACGCCCGCGCCACCCGCGGCACCTACGTGCTGCGCATCGAGGACACCGACGCCGAGCGCAACCGGCCCGAGCTCACCCGGGCGCTGCTTGACGAACTCGAGTGGCTGGGCCTCGACTGGGACGAGGGTCCCCACTTCCAGTCCGAGCGCCGGGACCGCCACCGGGAGGTCGTCGAGGACCTGCTGGACCGGGGCCTGGCCTACCTCTGCGACGCCGACAACGCCGAGGTGGCGGGCACCTCGCTGGTCGACGGCCTCGCCGTGCGCTTCCGGATGCCGGACGACCGGACGGTCGCCTTCGACGACGTCGTCCGCGGCAACGTCTCCTTCGACACCGCGGACCTCGAGGACTTCGTGGTCTGGCGCTCCAACGGCACACCGATGTTCCTGCTCGCCAACGCCGTCGACGACGCCGACATGGGGATCACCCACGCCATTCGGGGCGAGGACCTGCTCTCGGGCGTGCCCAAGGTGCTGCTCCTGCTGGACGCCATCGGTGCCCCACGGCCCACCTACGCCCACCTGCCGCTGCTCGTCAACGCGTCCCGCCAGAAGCTGTCCAAGCGACGGGACGACGTGGCCATGGCCGACTTCCGGGAGCGGGGCTATCTGCCGGAGGCGATGGTCAACTACCTCGCCCTGCTGGGCTGGGGGCCGCCCGACGACATCGAGGTCCGACCGCTCGAGGAGATCGTCGAGCTGTTCCGCATCGAGGACGTCAACAAGGCGGCCGCCTTCTTCGACCTCCGGAAGCTCGAGCACGTCAACGCCAGCCATCTCCGGGGCCTCGACAAGGCCACGTTCGTGGAGCGCGTGCAGCCGTGGCTGGACGAGGCGCCGTGGGCGCCCGAGGCGTTCGACGCCGGCGTCTTCGACCGCATGGTCGACCTGGTCCAGGAGAAGTTGCGCACGCTGGCCGACGTCGTCCGGTTCGTCGACTTCCTCTTCCTCGAGGAGCCGGCGGACGACCCGGAGTCGTGGCAGAAGGTCATGGTCGACGGCCCCTCGGCGGCCGAGGTGCTGGACGGGGCGGCGGCCGCCCTGGCCGGGTGCCCATGGGAGTCCGAGGCCGTCAAGGACGCCGTCGCCGAGGTGGGCGAGGCGCTGGACCTGCGGCTGGGCAAGGCGCAGGCACCCGTCCGGGTGGCCGTCACCGGTCGGACGGTCGGCCCGCCGCTGTTCGAGGCCATGGCCGAGTGCATGGAGCGCGACGAGGTCCTGCGCCGCATCGCCCGGGCCCGCGCCCGACTCTGAGGGACGCCCCACCCACATCGTCGGGGTGGCGCACGCCCCACCTCATCACCCCCCGGTCGCCCGCCCGAGGCTTGGGCCGACCCGTTACGCTGACGCCGCCCTCCGGGGCCCACCTTCGGGGGTGGTGTAATTGGCAACACAGCTGGTTCTGGTCCAGTCATTGAGGGTTCGAGTCCTTCCCCCCGAGCCATCCGCGGCCACCGCGGACGAGAGGCGGCCTGCCGGGCCGTCGCTACACTGATGCCTCCCACGGGCACGATCTCCGGGTCGCTCGCGGGGGCGTCATCTGGCCCCGTTCGTCTAGAGGCCCAGGACGCCAGGTTCTCAACCTGGTAACACGGGTTCGAATCCCGTACGGGGTACCACCGGGCCGGTCCGAATGCGGACCGGCCCTTTGATTGTCAAGGTCGGCGACGCGTTCTAGGCGGAGGTTTCGCCGCCGCACCGATCGTTCGGGCCGGCCAGCGTGATGCCTCAGCGCCTAGCGCCGGACCCCGTAGCAGGAGCTGCCGGCCCTTTGTTTACGTTTCAAATAGGCTTTGCCCCATGGACCGAGAGGCTGACCAACCAGGCCGGGTCGCCGTCAATTCGGTCGTTGACCTCATCGGCAGTACTCCAGTCCTCCAGTTGGATCGACTGGTGTCCCATTGGGGGCTGCGGGGTCGGATCTTGTTGAAGTTGGAGATGTATAACCCGGGATTTAGTAAGAAGGACCGGGTGGCCCTCGAAATCGTGCGTGAGGCGAAGCGGAGCGGAGCACTTTCGCCGAATCAGACCGTGGTCGAGCTCACGAGCGGCAACACGGGAGCTGGGCTGGCTATCGTCTGTGGTGCACTCGGCCACCCCTTCGTCGCTGTGATGTCGAGCGGCAACAGCGTGGAGAGGGCGCGAATGATGGCGGCGCTGGGGGCGACGGTGGAGTTGGTGGACCAGGCACCGGGAGGTACGCCGGGCCAGGTGTCGGGAAGCGATCTGGCTCTCGTTGAGGCCAGGACGCAGGAAGTAGTGGACGAGGTTGGCGGATTTCGGGCGGATCAGTTCACACTTGCCGGCAGCATCCGGGCGCACCAGCGTTGTACTGGGCCGGAATTCTGGTTCCAGAGTGGCGGAGACATCGACGCATTCGTCGACTTTGTCGGTTCCGGCGGCTCTTTCACCGGAGTGATGCGTGCGTTCCGGGAACTCGGTGCAGCTGTCAGGGGCTACGTGGTTGAGCCCGCAAATGCGGCGGCGTTGTCGGGCGCCACCGTGACCGATCCGAATCATCGGATCCAAGGTGGCGGATACTCGGTCAGGGAACTGCCGCTTTTGGACCGGTCGCTGGTTGAGGGATACCTGACGGTCGAGGACGACGAGGTAATGGAGACGACCCGGATGCTCGCGCGCCTGGAAGGCGTCTTCGCAGGATTCTCGACCGGCGCTAATGTTGCGGCTGCTCTGGAAGTGCTGGGCGGTTCGTCGAACGACTGCACGGTGGCTGCTTTGGCTTGCGACAGCGGCCTGAAGTATCTCTCCACCGACCTCTACCAGTGAATGGCTGGTCCGTGGGTCAGAGGCTCCAAGGCCCTCGGAGGCCGAAAGTCAGAATCGATTGTGCGAAAGATGGCGCTGCAGTGAATGACGCACCGGTACCCCTGGCGGAATCAGGAAGGTAGTGGACAATTCGAGCCGGGAGGCCGGTTGTGACGGAAGTTAGTTCGGACGGAGCGCACCTTCTGCAGGTGCTGGCAGAAGTGCCCGTGGTTGCCGTGTTGCGACACTGCCCGATCCAGCACGTACAGAGGGTTGCCGAGACCACACTCGAGCAGGGAGTCCGGGTGATCGAGGTGACGTTGGATGGAAAGGATGCGCTCCACCAGATCGAACTCCTGGCGGACGCTCTGCCCGAAGCGATTTTGGGTGCCGGAACCGTACGGCGGGTGGAACAGGTGGGAGCGGCTGTCAGTGCGGGTGCGCAGTACCTCCTGTCGCCCGCAACGCACGCCGGCGTTCTCGGGGAAGCTGAACGCTTGGACGTTCCTTTCGTTCCGGGAGCATCGACGGCAACGGAGATCGAGCGTGCGATGGACCTGGGCGCCCTAGCAGTGAAAGTGTTCCCGGCCGAGCAGCTGGGAGGCCCTGCATACCTCGGCGCCCTCCGGGCGCCGCTCCATGGGATCCCGTTGCTGCCCAGCGGAGGCGTCGATGCGACGAATGCAGCGGACTACATGGAAGCGGGCGCCATAGGACTGATCGTCGGAGGCCAGATCTTCTCCCGGCAGTCGATGACTCGTGGAGACGACAGGGCTATCTCCGAAGCCCTGAGGGGCCTGCTCGAGGTTCTGGCATGAGTGTCGAGGTCGTCACCATGGGTGAAGCACTCCTGCGCTTTTCGGTCCCACGCGGCACTCGACTCACCGAACTCTCTGATGTCTCCGTGTCCGTGGGTGGTGCTGAGTCCAACGTGGCGGTTGCCCTTGCTCGGATGGGCTGCTCGGCGGCGTGGATATCCGCCGTCCCCGACAATGCTCTCGGCCACCGAGTGAGGAACTGCCTTGGGTCCAATGGAGTGGACGTCCAACACGTGCAAGTCGTCCCGGAGGAGCGCATGGGTCTGTACTTCGTGGAACCGGGATCCTTCCCGCGTCCCACTCAGGTGGTCTACGACCGCAGGGACTCGGCTGTTACCCGGCTGGACCCCTCGGACATACCCTGGTCGATGGTGGAATCTGCGAAGGCAGTGCACCTCAGCGGGATCACGCCCGCCCTGTCGGATTCCCTGCGGCAGTTGTCACTGGAATTCGTGGCGCGAGCTAGGGCAGCCGGCACTGCCGTCTGCGTGGACGTCAACTACAGATCACTCCTGTGGGAGGTGGCGGAAGCGAGACCAGCACTTCTGGAACTCTGTTATGGCGCCGATCTGGTGATCTTGACGAAGGAGGACGCAGGAGACGTCTTTGGCTTCAGCGGCGACCCGGAAGAACTCGTCCGACAGGCGAGAGACGCCTTCTCCTCCCGACGCGTGGCGGTGACCCTGGGGCCGGACGGCGCAGTCCTCATAGAAGGAGACGAGGTGCTAAGAGAACCAGGCTACGAGGCCGAGGTTGTGGACCGGATCGGTAGTGGAGACGCTTTTGCAGCCGGCCTTGTGCTGGGGATGGTGAGGGGGGACGTCCCTGGGCACCTGCGGACGGCAGTCGCCATGGCGGTGTTGAAGTTGGGCATCCAGGGCGACCACCTGGTCGCCGGCCCGGAAGAGGTGGCGTCGATGCTGCGGGGCTCCCCACGTGAAGTGGGCAGGTGACACGGGGCGTCGGCTCGATCCCCGAACCCTGCAGGTCCTATCGGCGGAGGGCCGGCAGAACCTCACTGCCCGTCAGGGAGATGAGGTCGTCGAGTCGTTCCGTTGGCAGGGGAAATAGGGCGACAGTGTCGGCGCCAGCTTCGCCGAATCCGAGGATCTTCTCGATGCACTCGTCAGGCGTACCCGCAATCGTCAGATCCTCGATCCATTGGTCGGGCATATACTCGGCGAAGGAGGCTGCCCCGTGTTCAGCGAGTAGGTCCTCGATCTCGGCGGAGTTGCCGTAGACGTCGGTCAGAGCGTTCGTTCCGTGAGACTTGTAGAAGCCGAGCGGCGCACGAACTGCGTCCCTGGCGGCCTGCGGATCGTGGTCAACGCAGTAGAGAGCGAAGACGGTTACGTGGTGGTGCCCAACTCCCGCGGATCCTCGGGCCCCCTCCTCGATCTGCTCCCTTGCCCAGCGAACGTAGTCGTGGCTTGCTGCCACGGAGAGCACCGTACCGTCGGCGATCTGTCCGGAGAGTTGGAGCATGTTGGGTCCACTCACGCCCATGTGAATGGGGGTGGGATGGTCTTCGGGGTATGTGAGGCTGACCTGGTCGAAGGTGAAAGTGCTGCCTTCCTGACTCAACGTCTCACCTGCCAACAGGGCCTTCACGGACTCCACGCACTCTTTCATGGCTGTCAGTGACGACCTCGGATGGAGGCCCATCTGGCGGATCCACGCAGGTACTCCTAGGCCGATTCCGGCAGTGAATCTCCCGGGATGGACTCGGGAGATCGTCGAGATCTCCATGGCGAGGAGGGCCGGATGCCGGACCACGGCGGAGACGATTCCCGTCGCCACGCGGATGTCCCTGGTGGCATCAAGGACCATCGTGGCGCCTGCGATGCCGCCCGTGAAGAAGTAGTCCTCGGCGAGCCAGACTTCGTCGAAACCGAGGGCTTCGGCGGATCGGGCACCACCGACGAGTTGCTCAGGGGCAATGGCACTTCCCATCACCAGGCCTATTGAAGGTCGTGGCATAATCGTCTCCCTATCTTCTCTCTGGGGGTTGTTTCCGATGGTGAACCGAGAAGGGCATGCGCTGGTTGCCAGTGTGGTTGAGGGCTACAACGCTAAGGACATCGGTCGCCTGGAGTCGCTCTACCACCCGGAAGCGAGCTACTGGAGCCCCCTCACCGACCTCTGCGAAGGTCGAGACGAGGTCATCGCCCACATTCGCGAACTCTTCGCGGCGCTGCCCGACGAACAGATGCGCGCCGAGGTGGTGGTGGCTGGGGGGAGCACCGTGGTGGCGGAGTTCGAGAGTCGCGGCTCTCCAGCCAACGGCGGGGAATACAGGATCCGATTCACTGAGGTCTTCGAGTTAGAGGACGGACTCATCACGGCGGTCAAGGCCTACATTGATCCCGCCGAGGTGGAGGCCATCACGGACGCTCATTGAACGGCGAAGCACTCGACCTGGCGGGAGGACCCCAGATTGGCCAGTGAGGGGGACTGCGTCCGGCAGGCCTCGTGTACCAGCGAGCATCGGTCTTGGAAGGAGCATCCGGTAGGTAGTTGTGTGGGGTTGGGGGTCTCGCCTTCCAGGATGATCCGCTCGGTGTCCTTCTTCGGGTCGAGGGTCGGGACTGCCGACAAGAGCGCCTTCGTGTATGGGTGCTTCGGGTCGTCGAAGAGTTGATTGGTCTCCGAGATCTCGACGATGCGCCCCAGATACATGACCGCCACCCGGTGTGCGATCCTGCGAACCGTGCTCAGGTCGTGGCTGATGAACAGGTAGGAGACCGAGTTGCTCTTCTGGATGTCTTTCAGCAGGGAGATGATTCGACTTCGAATCGACTGGTCGAGGCTCGAGGTGGGTTCGTCCAGCACGATTAGGTCCGGAGCGCTCATGAGCGCTCGGGCGATGGCTACGCGCTGTTGTTGGCCCCCCGACAGTTGGCCTGACCTCCTCGAGAGGTACTCCTCGCCGAGTCCCACGAGGCGGAGAGTCTCTCGGATGGACTCGGAGCTCGAAGCCCCGGCACTCTCGGATGCGAGGAGCCGAGCCGGTTCTGACAGAGTGGTGGAGACCCGAAATCGCGGATTGAGGGATGACTGTGGATGCTGGAAGACCATCTGCACCCGTGACCGGTAGCGGGGCTCGTGGAGGCGTCCCGCGACATCCTCTCCACCGAAGAGAATCTGGCCCGATGTGGGAGCACTCAGCCCCACGATCATGCGGCCCAGCGTGGTCTTCCCGCATCCCGACTCGCCCACCAGTCCAAGTGTTTCGCCAGGTGCCAATTCCAGGTCAACGCCGCGCACGGCAGGGATCTCGTCGGCGCCGCGGCCGAAGGACTTGTGCAACTCCCTGACTTCGAGGAGGCTCATGACCGGTCCAAGGGGTGGGCGAAGCACGACAACCGATGGTCGTGTGCAATCCATTCGAGTGTTGGAAAGTCGTTGCAGCGGCTATGGGCCAGCAGACACCGGTGGCTGAAGCGGCATCCCCTGAGTGTGAAGTCGACGCCGATGTCCTCCACCCGGTGGTCGACCTCACGGACAATGGACTCGAGGAGGTATCGGGTGTAAGGGTGCTTCGACCCGTCCAGTAGGCGATCCGCGTGGAGTTCTTCCATTACCTGTCCGCCGTACATCACGGCGACGCGGTCCGCCATCTCGACGACTGCCCCCAGGTCGTGGGTGATGAAGACCACTCCGCAGCCGATCTCCGCCACGAGCGACTTGATCAACTCGAAGATCTGGGCCTGAACGGTCACGTCGAGTGCCGTGGTTGGCTCGTCGGCAATCAGCAGTCGGGGTCGGCAACTGACGGCCATGGCGATCATGATCCGCTGGCACATTCCCCCGGAGAGTTGGTGCGGGTAACTCTTCGCGACCCGTTCGGGTCCCGGGATCCCGACGTAACCGATCATCTCGATGGCCGCCTCCAGTGCTGCCGAGCGATCCAGTTCTTGGTTGATCTGGATCGCTCGTGCCACCTGATTTCCCACCCTCATAGTGGGATTCAGCGCCCCCACTGGTTGTTGGAAGATCATCGAGATCTGGCCGACTTGCCGGTCGATCGAGCCGTCGGGGCGTGCCAAGTTTCTGCCGTCGATCCGCACTTCACCTGCGGTCTTGGTGACCCCGTGCGGTAGGAGTCCCATGACGGCCAGGGCGGCCATGGTCTTGCCGGAACCGGACTCACCCACCAATGCGAGGATTTCGCCGGGTTCGACGGAGAAGTCCACGTCGCGCAGGATGGGATACGGGCTGCCGGAGACCCCGACAGTGAGTCCGGTGGCCTCGAAGAGGCTCACGTGTTCGTTCCGGTCAGGTCGTCGCCTATGAAATGGAATGCCATGACGGCGAGGACGATCATCCCGCCCGGGAATAGGGAGGTCCACCACTCGCCGGTGATGATGTCACCAGCACCTTCGCCGACCATCACGCCCCATTCGGCCCTCGGCGGTTGGATCCCCACGCTCAGGAAGGCCAGACCGGCGACCGTGAGAACCGCCCATCCGGTCACGAGGGTGGCGGATACGAGCGCGGGTCGCAACGAGTTCGGCATGACGTGGCGAAAGGCGGTTCGGAAGGGACCGTTGCCGGCGAGCCGGGCCGCGTCCGCATATTCCTTTTCCCGTTCGACCAGTGCCTGCGCCCGGGTGAGCCGGATGAAGTACGGAACGTAGGCCGCAGCGACTGCGATCACGACGTTCAGGATCGATTCGTCGAGGGCTGCGACGATTATGAGCGCCAGGACGAAGCCCGGAAACGCCAGCAGGATGTCGGTGAGGCGCATGACCATCTCATCGACCCGGCCACCGAAGTAGCCCGACACGACTCCCACCGCGGAACCGATGATCATGGCGACGAGCGCGATCACGATCCCTATCGAGAGGTCGAGGCGTGCGGCATGGACCGATCTGGCGAAGATGTCTCTTCCGTATTCGTCGGTGCCGAACCAGTGCTCGGTCGATGGGGGGGAGTACATGGCCGCGATATCGGTGCGAAGTGGGTCCCCGACGAAGTAGGGGCCGATGACCGCTAGTCCTAGGAAGATGCTGAGGAGCATGACTCCTATCGTGAAGAGGGGGTTGTCCCTCATGTAGGCAAGCCAGCGACCCAGTCGGGTCTGTTCCTCGGGGACGTAGACGCGTTGAACGTCGAACCGGCGGGCGTCGTCGTCGCCCAATGGGGCCTCTCGAGGCCTGGTCACTTTACGAGGCCCTTGCCCAGTCGGATACGGGGATCAATGACCGCGTATGCGATGTCAATCGCCATGTTCAGAAACACGTACATGATTCCCACGAAGACAACGAACCCTTGGAGGGCTTCGAGATCGCGTGTCGTAATCGCATCGAACGCGTAACGGCCAATGCCGGGCCAGGAGAAGATGAACTCGACGAGGATGTTGCCACCGAGCATGAAGCCGAAGACGATGCCAATCGTCGTCGTGACCGGTATCAGGGCGTTCCTAAATCCATCGACGAAGAGGATCTGACGTTGTGGCACGCCGATTGCATTGGCGGTGCGGACAAAGTCGCTCTCCAGGGTCTCGATCATCGCGGATCGGACCATCTTGAGTATGGGTGCTGCGAGTACGAAGGCGAGGGTAAACACGGGGAGCGCGAGGTAGTGGAATGCCTCGAGTGTGATGTCAAGTCGGCCAGAAAGGATGCCGTCGATCGTGTAGAAGCCAGTGAACGTTCTAGGGTCCTCGCTTCCGACGGCAAGACGGTCCACAGGACCCGGGAACCATCCCCACCTGAAGGCGAAGAAGAAGGTAACCAGGAGCCCTAGCCAAAAAAGGGCCATTGCGGAACCGACAACTGCAAAGACGCGTGCCAATCGATCTGTCCAGGTGTGCTGTCTGTGGGCGGCCAATATGCCAAGGCTCACCCCCACCGCGGTAGCGAGCAGAACGGAGTAGACGGCCAACTCCAGCGAGGCGGGAAGCCTGTCCAAGAGTTCTTCCGTCACGCCTTGGTTGGTGCGGATCGAGATCCCCAGGTCCCCTTGGGCAACGCCGCCGATGTAGTCGAAGAACTGGATGTGAAGGGGATCGTTGAGGCCGTATTTGTCGGCGATGCGGTCGATCAACTCCTGATTGGCGTAGGGGCCGGCTCTTACGGCCGCCGCATCGCCGGGGAGCACCCTGACGATGAAAAAGACGACGACGGCGATGCCGAGAATGGTCAGCAGGGAGGTTGCGATTCGCCTCAGGAGGTAGTTCCGCAAGGTTGGATTACTCCTGTCAGGTCAACAGGGGTGCTCTGAGAAAATCCAGTCGGCGTAGGCCATGTGGAGTCGAAGCGAGGTCGGAGCGTCGGTTGTAAGTGTCTGAGTCGGCCGGTGGGGAAGCCATTGCTTCCCCACCGGCCGATCTCAGGCTATTCCCGGGCTCCTCGGGCTATCACTCAGCCGCACCGAGTGCTTCGAGGCGGGGGACTGAGCTGAAGTCCTTCTTGACTCCGGTTACGTCGGATTGTGTCGCGATCACCCAGTCGGCCGACCAGAGGTACACGCGGGAAGCCTCGTCGACCATGATCTGCTGGGCTTCTAGTGAGAGTTCCGCACGTCGGGCGGGATCGGTCTCGAACTTGCCTTCGGCCATGACCTCGTCGAGGCGCTCGTTGCAACCGTCGGCGAAGTTCACGAACGAGCCACAGCCCCCGAGGAACGTCATCTGGTAGAAGGGATCATCGCCCCATGAGTACCACTGGTGGAAAGCCATCGGCATTCCACGGTTGTTGCGGAGGTCCTGGTACTCGCCGTCGGGAAGGACGTTGATCTCCAGGTCGATGCCGATCTGGCGGAGGTTGTCCTGGATCAGGACTGCCGCCTGCTGCATCTGGGTCTGGGACTGCTGGACGCCCAACTCGATCGAGAAGGGCTCGACGCCCGATGCATCAAAGAGCTCCTGGGCCTTGTCCAGATCGAAGCTGTACACGCCGGCGGCGTCGCCTTGGTAGGTCTCCATCGGTGAGGTGACCAGGGTTCCGGCCGGTTGCGCATAGCCGTACATGATGTTCTCCAGAAGGGCGTCATAGGGGACAGCCCAGGAGATGGCTTGGCGAACCAGCTTGTTGTCGAGCGGCTCGAATGCCCGGTTCATGTACAGATAGTTGATCCTCGAAGAGGGCGCCCGATACACGGTGATGTTCGGATCCTCCTCGAGCGTTGACATCAGCCGTGGAGGAACACCCATGATCACATCGAGTTCTCCGTTCTGGAGCAACTGGACGCGTTGTTCCGCATCGGGGACGTTCTTGACGATCACACCGCAGTTGTTGACCTCACCGAGGAAGTAGGGGTTCACGTCCAGGGTCAACTCACCGGTGGCACGATCCCAGTCGGTCAACACGTACGGACCCGACGAGTTGTTGTGGTCGACGAAATAGTCGAAGGCCCACGGGTCCTCCTCAGTGGCGTTTGCCTCCGCCAGATCCTTATCGATCGGAGCGAACACCTGGAAGGTCAGGAACCGCTCGAGCAACGCCGTTGGACGGTTGGCGCTGACCGTGAAGGTCTGGTCGTCGACCGCCTCGATCAGGTCTGAGGAGTCGATGTCCACGAACGGCAACAGCAGTGGGATGTAACTGCCCGGCGAATCGATCGCCCTCTTGAAGGTGTACACGAAGTCGTGGGCGGTAATCGGCGTGCCGTCACCGAACTTGGCATCGGCATGGACCACGAACGTCGCCGAACTCCCGTCTTCCGACCACTCGACCGACTCAATCAACGCGCTCGGAACGGTCTCCCAGGTCCCTTCCAGGATCCCACCGTCGTTGAGGGCATAGGTCTGGTCCAGAGGCGGCCAACTCAACGCACGCGTCGTCGTATACGCCCCAGTGCTCCGGAACAGGTGCAACTCCAGGATGTCCGTATCCGACTCATCCGAAACCCTCAACGGATCGC
>DEAL01000028.1 GCA_002346745.1 Candidatus Neomicrothrix sp. UBA2983
AGTCGTGGTGGGGGCCGCAGTCGTTTCCGGGCTGCCACCGCACGCGGAGAGCAGCAAGGGCACTACCAGGGCAGCAGTTCGCTTTGCGGCCAATTCGTTTCCTCCACGGGTGGGGCTGCGACGTCGAGTGGGGCAGGGTCAGTTGACGGTCGGACCCGATCCCTGCCGGCGCCCGGTCCTAGGTCACGACGGCACTGAGGGCCGCCGACGCTTCACCGGTTCCGACCGCGTTGGCGACGCGTACCCGCATGCCGTACTCCTGGCCGCTCACGAGGCCGGTAATCGTCGCCGAGGTCGTACCCGCACCAGCCTCGAAGGACCGCCACGTCGTACCGCCGTCGCCGGTGAGCTCCACGTGGACGATCGTGATCGCCGACCCGCCGTTCGACGGCGTCTGCCACGACAGGGTCAGGCGGCCCTCGCCCGCCATGATCGACAGGCTGGCCGGCGCATCCGGGACGGTCGCCGGCATGACCTCGACCTCGGCCCACTCGCTGGTGCCGAGCGCGGTCACCACCGCGACCCGCAACCGGTAGGCGGTGCCGTTGACGAGGCCGGTCACGGTGGCTCCCGTGGCGGCATCGACCCCGTCCTCGAACCGCGTCCAGGTGTCGCCGGCGTCCGACGAGTGCTCGACCAGGTGGTCGGTGACCGGCGAACCGCCGTCCGCCACCGTCGCGGTCCATGCCAGCGTCGCCTCGGCGTTGCCCGAAGTGGCGACCAGGTCGGTGACCGCCGACGGGCGACCCGGCACGCCGCTGGTCGTCGTCGACCACGGACTGGTCCCGACCGCCGTCACCGTCGCCACCCGGAAGGTGGCCGTGGTGCCGTTGGCGAGGCCGGTGACCGTCGCCCCCGTCGTCGCGGCGACACCGTCGTCGACCCGGACCCACGTGACGCCGCCGTCGGTCGAGAGGTCGACGGCGTAGTCGGTGATGGCCGAACCTCCATCGGCCGCCGGAGCCGTCCAGGCCAGCGACGCCTGGCCGTCGCCGACCGAAGCGACGGCCACATCGGTCGGGGCGTCCGGCGTGCCAATCAGCACGTACACCGGCTCGGACGGCGTGCCGGTGCCGAGGTCGTTGACAGCCGCCACCCGGTAGCCCATGGTCCGGCCGTTGTCGAAGCCGTGCAGCGTCACGGTCGTGTCCGTCGAGACGCCGTCGTCCAGCACGACCCAGGTGCCGCCGTCGTCGACGGAGTACTCGATGACGTAGTCGGTGATCGAATGGCCGTCGGCGGCGAACGGCGCCGTCCAAGTCAAGGTGGCGCTGCCGAAGCCACCGACACCGGTCGGGACGGCGGGCTGCTCGGGCGGGCCGACCGGCGTCACGCTCACCACGGTCGACCCGGAGGTGACCCCGTAGGCATTGGTGGCCGAGACCCGGAACGTGTAGGTGCGGCCATTGACCAGGCCCGTCACGGTGTGGGCCAGGTCGGTCAGGCCCGCGACCTCGCGCCACGGCGTTCCGACGAGGTCCTCGATCCAGTCGGCGTGGCCGCTGACCCGCGTCGCCACGTTGGGGAACAGCGTGTCGGCGCAGTTGCCGGTCAGGCCGTAGGACACGACCCCGACGAGCCGCGTCGTGCCCAGCTCCGCCACCACCGGGCCGCCGCTGTCGCCCAGGCAGGCGCCCACACCGGCCTCGCCGCCGACGCACAGTTCGTGGGCGGACTGGAACTCCTGCCAGTTGCCGCACACGTCCTCGCCCGGACCCGCCAGCACGCTCCCCGCCGAGCTCCGGAGCTCCGCGCCGAAGACCTCACCGGCGGCATCGGTGGATCCCCAACCGGCCACCGAGATGGGCGTCCCCGACACGGGCGCAGTAGCGGCCGACTGCCACGGGATCGGGTCGGCGTCGGCGGCCGTCACCGGCGCAGCCAGGTACAGCAAGGCGAGGTCGTGGAGGACCAGTTCGCTGTCGTAGTCAGGATGGATGTGGATGGAGGCGACGGCGTGGCGGTCCGCGGCGGTAACGGCATCCAGGTTGGTGATGCCGACGGCGACGTCGATCTCGGCGGCGGCCTTGTCGTCGACGCAGTGGGCGGCGGTCACGACCCAGCGGGGGGTCACGAGCGTCCCACCGCAGTACTGGGCGTTGAAGCCGCTGGAGACGCTCGCAACGAGAACGGCGACCGTGTGCGGATGGTCGGCGATCGACACCGTGTCGCCACCGACGATCATCGGCAGGCGGCGAAGGGGTGGGGCCACCTGGACGCTTCGCTGGTCGTTGGACCGCTCCCGCCGCTCGGCACGGGTGGAGTCGGGCCGGGACTGGGTCGCGGCCGAGGGTTCTGAGCCGGCGAGGTCCTCGTCGTACCAGGTGACCCGGTAGGTGACGCCGTCGCTCCCCGAAGCCGGTGCCACCCACGACAGCTGGGCCTGGCGGTCGCCTGCCGATGCGGCCAGGGATCCGACGGCGTCGGGCGCGGACGCCGAGAGGGGGGCCATGGCGACGGCCTCCGACCACGGGCCCGCGCCAGCGGCGTTCCGGGCCCGGACGACCACGTGGTAGGTGGTGCCGTTGACGAGTTCGGTGAGCGTGTGGGTCGTGGCCCCGGCCGCCGCCTCGACCTTCGTCCAGTTCTGGATCAGGTCATCGGCGGCCGCCACCTTGATCCACACATCGAAGCTGGTCAGTGGCGAACCGCCGTCCGCCGGCGCCGCCCAGGCGACGTCGAGGCGACCGTCGCCACGGGTCACACCGGGCACGCCGACCCGCCGCGGCGGCAGGCTGGCGCCCTCAGCCATCACCCACTCGCCGGTGGCCGCCACCTCCAGGAATCGCGTTCCGTCGGACAGGTCCGCCTGCCCGCTCCAGGCACCGATCTGGTTGATGGGGAGGGCGTTCGGCCGGCCGTCCGGTCCGAACTCCCAGACGATGAAGTTGGCGCCACCGTCGTAGCGGGCGGTGACGAGGCCGGCGTCGGCTGAAACGGCCGTCGGCAACAACAACACGTCGTCCTGCATGCCGCCGGCGGTGCGTCCGGTTCCGAAGGGCGTCGCCGCCGTCACCGGGAGGAACGTCGCCGTCCAGTCCCCATCGGCCGTCACGGCGAGGGTGGCGATCGACTCCGGCCCTTCGGCGACGACCCGTCCGTGGAAGGTCCCGTCGCGGGCGACGAGCACCTCGAGTTCGTTGCCGGCCACGTCGAGCCCCGCTACCCGGAAGGACCCGGTGCCGGCGTGCGTGAGGGCGACGACCTGGTAGTCGGCGGGGAGTCCGGTCGTCAGTGTGACGGTCTGGGTGCCGGTACCGCTGACGGCCACCGGGGCGACCTCGGTCGCCACGGGGAGGTCGGGCCGCACGACCTCGATGCCCCGGCTGCCGGCGTCGAGGCCGGCGAAGAAGCTCAGCAAGGCGGCACCGAAGACCTGGGCCTGCTCCCGGCTGATGCAGTAGTGGTCGGCGACCCAGTCCAGCATGGCCAGCTCCTCGCCGGCCCAGACGGACTCGTAGCGACGGCTGCCGTAGGGGTCAATCAGGGCGCCGTAACCGAGATCGCACTCGGCGTCGGTGCGACCCGTGAGGTTCAGGATGAAGTTGATGACGGCGACCCCGGTGCGCTGCAATTCGGCAGGCCCAGCGAGGTCGAGGTGGTCGGCGGCCCACAGCAGGTCGGGCACGTCGACCTCGTCGTAGCCACTGCCGACCGCACCCGCGGAGGCCGGCGACGCCGCCAAGCCCACGAACACCGCGAGGAACAGCCCGACGCCGGCGACCAGCGCGCCCAACTGCCTCGTCCTCGTCACGACAAACCGTCCCGCACCCCGGACACACCCTGCGCCCTCGGGCCGCTCCAGCGTACGCCCGAACACGCCCGGCGCGCCCGCGGCCACGCCTGGTGTTCAGCCCCGGAGGACGTCCCGTAGGCTCGCCCGGATGAGCGCCGTCCCCCTCGTTCCGCCCGTCGAGGAGGACCTGCTGCGCTTCGCCGTCGACATCGCCCGCGAGGCCGGCGAGCTCACGCTCGGGTGGTTCCGAAAGGACGGCCTCGTCGTCGAGGGCAAGGACGACGGCACGCCCGTCACGATCGCCGACCGGTCCGCCGAGCGGCTCCTGCGCGAGCGCATCGCCGCCGCCTTCCCCGACGATTCGGTCGTCGGCGAGGAGGAATCCGACACCGTCGGGACGTCCGGCCGCACCTGGGTGCTCGACCCCATCGACGGCACCCAGTCGTTCGTCCACGGCGTACCGCTCTACGGGAACCTCGTGTCCCTCGAGGACGAGTACGGGCCGGCGATCGGCGTGGTCAACATCCCCGGCCTCGACGAGTGCGTCTGGGCCGGCCGGGGAAGGGGCTGCTTCGTCGACGACCGCCCCACCGGCGTGTCCGACCACGCCGGGATCGCCGGCGCCTGCCTCGTGACCAGCGGCGTCGACTACTGGCTCTCCGCGGACCGACTCCAGCCGTTCATCCAGCAGGGCACCGTCATCCGCACCTGGGGGGACGCCTACGGCTACGTCCTCGTCGCCACCGGGCGGGCGGACGCCATGGTCGACCCCATCGTGAGCCGCTGGGACGTGGCGCCCTTCCTCACGATCCTCCCCGAGGCGGGCGGCGTGTTCAGCGACTTCACCGGGACGGTGACCGCCGACGGCGGCAACGCCATGGCCGCCAACCCGACGCTCCACGCCGAACTGGTCGATCTCCTCGCCACATGACGGCCCCTAGCGCTCCAGGCCGGCGTACGGGTCGGCCGGCGGTTCGCCGATCCCCCGGTCACACGCCACGCCCGGCTCCGGTGCCGTCTTCGCATCCCGGTAGGCGTCCACGAAGGCGTTGATCCGATCACCTTCAGGGCCGTCCAGCTCGAGCCGGACCCCCCAGGCGGTCACCACCACCGGCGTCGACTGCTCGGGATGCGGCGACACCAGGACCCGTGAGGTGCCGTCCAGCAGTTCCGTGAGCTCCACGATGTGATCGACGCCGACGTCCGGCCGGTAGGTAACCCAGACGGCGCCGTGCTCGAGGCTGTGAACCGCCGCCTCGTCCAGCACCGGCACGGTGTAGATGCCGCAGTTCTGCCAGATGACCAGGTGGTCGCCACCCGCCGGCGGCACCGTCGGGTAGTCGACGTCGGCGGCGGTGTGCTCACGGGACGTGATCGTCAGGTGCTCCACGCCCTCCAACAGTGCCGGATCGGCGGGCGACGAGCCGCCCCCGCAGGCGCCGACCACCAGGGCCAGGAGCACCAGGGCCACCGTCGATTTTCGTTCAGACGACCGCATGCTCCCCCTCGAAGACCTCGGCCACGACACCCCGGTCCGCCATGTTCTCGAGGAACGCCACCGGTTCGACCATCTCCGCCAGGCTCGCCATGCCGTGCACCCGCACCCGGTCGGCCATCACCCACTCGGCTGCCGTGGCGGCCACGGCGGCCGCCGCCACCGCCGGCCGCGCCGCGGCCCCCAGCACCCGGACGTCCTGGGCATCGCCCCGCCGGCCGCGCACCTCGACCCGCACCGCCCCCACGCCGCCTTCCACCGGCGGTGGACTCAGCATCGGCAACGGCGCGGTCAGCCGGTCGCGCCGCGTCGCCGCCATGCGGGCGGTGATGCGCTCGACCCCGGGGAAGGCGTGGTGGAGCAAGACCGGGTCGGGCAGCGCCGCCCGAAAGCAGTCGTGGGGACCGACCGGTTCGGGAAACCAGCAGAGTTCACGACCGGATCCTCCCGGCCGTCGAACCCACTGGTCGCCCCGCCAGTCGTAAGACAGCCGGCTCAGCGCCCGGTGGTGGACCACGGCGCAGGCCGGACCACCAGCACCCGCCTTGGCCACATGGATCTCCTCGACCTCGTCGAACCACGACCCGGCGTGGGCGGCCAGCACGCACGACAGGCCGGGAGCGAAGCCGGCGCCCAGGACGACCGGCAGGCGTGCCGCCGCGGCCTCCCCGGCCAGCCGCACGATGGCCACGGTCTCGGCGAGGCCGTCACCGCAGAGGACCACCGGGCGTCCCGCCTCGAGAGCGGCCTCCAAGGCCGGCGCCTGGGTTCCCCGCGGCGAGGCGACCACCACGAGGTCGACATCGAGATCCCCCGGAAACGGGGCGTGCTGGACCTCTACCCGATCGGCTGCGCTCTCAAGCACTGCACGTGCGCCGAGCAGTCGCTCCGGATCGGTATCGCGCAGGACCACACGGTCGACGGCGCCGAAGGACGAGCGGCCACCCACGGCCAGCAGGTGGCGGGCGACGCGTGCGCCGACGGCGCCGGTGCCGAGGATGGCGACCCGGCTCACTGCGTGGAACCCCCTCGACGGTGTGTCCGTTTCACGTCAGGTCCGGTCCGGTCAGGGGTCGCCAGCCACCCGACTGGCGGGGCAGGGAGGCACCGCCGGCCGCCCGCAGCGCCGCCGAGGCGGCCGCCGCCACCGAGAGCGCCGCCAGGGCACGTCTGATCATCCACATGATGCGTTCCGGCCTGCCGTCGTGCCGGCCTCCACTGCTCGTCGCACGATCCGGATACTAGGGACCCGTGCGGGTGGGAGGCGGCGGGAGTGTGGGGCTAGCTGGAATCGAACCAGCGACCTCACCCTTATCAGGGGTGCGCTCTAACCGACTGAGCTATAGCCCCGCGGTGCGGGAACGGTAGCGGGACCGGGGTTCGGCGCCTACCCACCCGAGTCCGTCGGCTCGTCGCCGGACGACCGTCGCCGCCGACCCACCTTCCCGGCGGGGACCACGTCCTCGCCCATCCGGACGCGTCGCCGCCGGACGGCGGTCTCCTCCTCGATCATGGTGAAGCGGATGCCCCCCATGAGGTCGCTGATCAGGTTGAAGAGCACCACGAGGACCACGGTCAGGGCGGTGCCGCCGATGACCAGCACGAGTCCGGCCAGCACGTAGAGCCGGAAGATCTTGTCGGTGTCGAAGGCGAACGTCTCGAGGGCGAACAACTCCTCGATGAATCGCTCGACCTTCTCGATGATCCCGGCGGTCTCCGCCGTCCGCCACAGGGCCTGGGAGGCGATGACGGTCATGCCCCAGACGCAGAGGTAGAACACCAGGCCGATCTTGAGCACCGACCAGGGTTCGACGTGGCGGAGCAGCCGACGGACCCGACGGACGCGGTAGCCGCGACGGGGCTCGCGGGGGGTGCGTTCGGACATGGTCCGGCCCCGGCCCAACGGCGAGAACCGGGCTGCCGACGGACCCCGCCGGGGCGTCTCGGCCTCCGGTGCGGGTGCGGTGGGGGCGGGCGCCGTGTGCGCCACCATGGGCTCGTCGTCCGTGGTGCCCTCGAAGAGCCGCTCGAGCCGGACCCCGGTGGTCGCCGGCCCGGCAGCCGGCGGCTCGGCCTCCACGGGTGCCGCGCCGGGCGCGATACTCGCCGATGACCGTGGGATCGGCTCCGTGGATTCGGCCAGCGACGGATCCTCGGGCACGGTGGGGCGGTCGGGTGCCGCCTCGGGACGATCGGTCACGGGCGCAAGTCTAGGGCGGTGCGGTTCCGCCGAACCGGTCGCCCCGGTCGCTGCCGGCCACCACGGCCAGGCGCGCGACCGCAGTCGCTTGCGCCCGCCCCACCCTCACCTCCACGACAACCCGTCCCCCGCCATGCTCGAACGACACGAACCGTGCCCCGTTGGCGGCCGCCAGCCGGAAGGCCTCGGGTCGGGCCCGATCGGGACTGGCGACGGCAGCCAGAGCGGCGGCGTCAGCCGCCGTGCGGGCCTGTGCCCGATCGACGGCAATCCGGCCCAGTTCGGTGGCCAGAACCGCCAGACCGGCGGCCAGCACCAGCAGCACCGCCGCGAAGGGCAGCACCTGTCCCCGGTCGCCCCGGATTGGCCGTCCCATGGCCCACCTCCCGCCGGTCGTGCCGGTCGTGCCGACGCCGGTTCTGGTGGGGGAAGTGGTGCGTGGGGCCCGTCAGTCGTCGGCGTCGGCGTCGACGGGCACCCTGGAGATGGCCGCCACCTGGTGGCCCGCGTCGGGGGTCATGACGCGCACGCCGGTGGCGTCGCGGCCCTGGACCGAGATCTCGGTGACCGGCATGCGGATGATGACGCCACCGGTGCTCACGATGAACACGTGGTCGTCCTCGGAGACGACCACGGCGCCCGCGACCGACCCCCGATCGTCGGTGGTGCGGATGCCGCGCACCCCGAAGCCGTCCCGGCCCTTGGTGGCGAATTCGTCGAGGGCGGTCCGCTTGCCGAACCCCTCGGCGCTGACGTGCAGGATGGTGCACTCGGGACGAGCCACGGCACACGAGACCAGCTCGTCGTCGTCCCGGAATCGCATGCCCTTGACGCCGGCGGCGTCCCGGCCCATCGCCCGCACGGCGCTCTCGGCGATCCGCAGGGTCTGGCCGGTGCGCGAGACCAGCAGCAGGTCGTCGTCGCCGTTGGTGGGCACCACCTCGACGACCTCGTCGCCGTCCTTGAGGCGGATGGCGATCAGCCCGGTCCGCAGCGACGAGTCGTAGGCCGTGAACTTGGTCTTCTTGACGCGGCCGTTGCGCGTGGCGAAGAAGAGGAACCGGTTGGTCTCGTAGTCGCGGGTGTCGATGACCGCCTGGATGCGTTCGTCCGGCTTCAGCGGCAGCAGGTTCACGGCGGCGATGCCCCGTGCTGTGCGGCTGGCCATCGGGACCTCGTGGGCCTTGAGCCGGTAGACGCGGCCCCGGTTGGAGAACAACAGCAGGAACGAGTGCGCCGTGGTATGGATCAGGTGGGCGACGTAGTCCTCATCGCGGAGCCGGGCCCCCGCCACGCCGCGTCCACCGCGACCCTGGGTGCGGAACTCCGCCACCGCGGTGGTCTTGACATAGCCGGCGGCGCTCATCGTGAACACCAACTCCTCATCGTCGATGAGGTCCTCGATGTCGAGATCGCCCGGATCGTGGACGAACTCGGACCGACGCGGCGTGGCGTACGTCGAGCGGATCTCGATCAGTTCCTCCTTGAGCACCTCGCGCAGGCGTCCCTCGTCGGAGAGGATCGCCTCGAGTTCGGCGATCTCGACGACCAGTTCGGCCAGGCGTTCCTCGAGGTTCGCCCGGCCCAGCCGGGTGAGGCGGACCAGTTGCATGTCGAGGATGTGGTTGGCCTGGACCTCGGAGAACTCGTACGGGCCGGTCATCAGCCCCTCGCGGGCGGCAGCCCGGTCGGCGGAGCCGCGGATGAGGGCGATGATGGCGTCGATGTCGCCGAGTGCCGTCAGGAGCCCCTCGGTGATGTGTGCCTCGGTCCGGGCCCGCTCGAGCCGGTGCTCGGATCGGCGGCGGATGACCTCGATCTGGTGGGTGACGTAGGCGTCCAGCAGCTCGCGCAGGTTCAGGGTCCGCGGCACGCCATCGACCAGCGCCACGGCGTTCACCGAGAACGTGGTCTGGAGCGGCGTCCGCTTGAAGAGGTTGTTGAGGATCACCAGTGCCGCGGCGTCCCGCTTGAGGGTGATGACGATCCGGGTGGCGCCCTGCGAGGACTCGTCATTGACGTCGGCGATGCCCTCCAGTTCGCGGCCGTCGACGAGGTCGCGGATCTTGCCCATGATCTGGTTCGGGCTGGCCTGGTAGGGCAGTTCCGACACGATGATCCGGCTGGACCTCGGGCCCTCCTCGATGTCGGTGCGGGCCCGCAACCGGACCGTGCCTCGCCCGGTGCGGTAGGCGTCGGCGATGCCCGCCCGGCCGAGGATCAGGGCCCCCGTCGGAAAGTCGGGGCCCGGGAGGTGTGCCATGAGGTCGTCAGGGGTGGCGTCCGGGTGGTCGACCAGGTGGACGGTGGCGTCGATGACCTCGCCCAGGTTGTGGGTGGGGATGTTGGTGGCCATGCCGACCGCGATGCCCTGGCTGCCGTTCACGAGCAGGTTCGGAAACCGGGCCGGCAGCAGTTCGGGCTCGGCGAACTCGCCCGAGTAGTTGTCGACGAAGTCGACGGTTTCCTCGTCGATGCCGTCGAGGAGGGCGAGGGCGATCGGATCCAACCGGCACTCCGTGTAGCGGGGCGCCGCCGGGGCGTCGTCCGGCGAGTAGCCGAAGTTGCCCTTCGGGTGCACCAGTGGGTGACGCAGGCTGAAGTCCTGGGCCATCCGGACCAGCGCGTCGTAGATGGCCTGGTCGCCGTGCGGGTGGTACTTGCCCATCACCTCGCCCGTCACCCGGGCGCACTTCATGGTGGGCCGGTCGGGTCGGGCCCCGAGGTCGTACATCCCCCAGAGGATCCGGCGGTGCACCGGCTTGAGGCCGTCACGGGCGTCGGGCAGGGCCCGGGCCACGATGACCGACATGGCGTAGTCGAGGAACGACTGCTCCATCTCCTCCTGGATCTCGATCGGTTCGATCGAGCCGGAGGGCAGTTCCTGGGCTGGCGTGTCGGTGGTGTCGCTCATGCGTGCGTGGCTGGGGTCAGGCGGCGGAGGCGGTTCAGATGTCGAGGAACCGGACGTCCTGGGCGTTTATCTGGATGAACCGCTTCCGACTCTCCACGTCGTCGCCCATGAGCGTGGAGAACACCTCGTCGGCGATGGCCGACTCCTCGACGGACACCTGTAGGAGGCTGCGGGTGGCCGGGTTCATGGTGGTCTCGCGGAGTTCCCCGAAGTCCATCTCGCCGAGGCCCTTCAGGCGTTGGAACTCGCGCTTGTGGTTCGGATTGTCGGCGAGGAAGGCGTCCTTGGCGTGGTCGTCCTTCAGGTAGACCTTCTCGCGGCCCACGATCGTGGAGTAGAGGGGCGGCTGGGCGATGTAGACGTGGCCACCCACGACCAGGGCCTTCATGTTCCGGTAGAAGAACGTCAACAGCAGCGTGCGGATGTGGCTGCCGTCGACGTCAGCGTCGCAAAGCAGGATCACCTTGTGGTACCGGATTCGGTCCACGTCGAAGTCGTCGCCGTAGCCGACGCCGATGGCCTGGATCAGCGTCTGTATCTCGTTGTTGTCGAGCATCCTCTCGGGGCGCGCCCGCTCAACGTTGAGGATCTTGCCGCGGATCGGAAGGATCGCCATGGTGCGGGGATCACGGGCCTGGACGGCCGAGCCGCCGGCCGAGTCACCCTCGACGATGAACAACTCGCACTCGCGGGGCTCGCGCGAGGCGCAGTCCTTGAGTTTGTCGGGCATGCCGGCGCCGTCGAGCGCCGACTTGCGTCGGGCCGACCGCCGGGCCTCCTGGGCGGCGATTCGTGCCCGCTGGGCGTTGACGGCCTTCTGGGCGATGCGCTTCGCCTCGGACGGATGCTCCTCGAGCCACCGGCCCAGGTGGTCGTTGGTCGCCCGCTGCACGAGCGAGCGAATCGAGACGTTGCCCAGTTTTGACTTGGTCTGCCCCTCGAACTGGGGTTCCGCCAACCGGACGCTGATGATGGCGGTGAGCCCCTCGCGTATGTCCTCGTTCTGGAGCTTGTCGTCGCCGTTCCTGAACAGTCCCTTGCTCGCGACGTACCGGTTGACCACCCCGGTGAGGGCGCTACGGAAGCCCTCCTCGTGCATGCCGCCTTCGATGGTGTTGATGCCGTTGGCGAAGGAGTGGAGGCCGTCGGTGTTGAAGCCGGTGTTCCACTGGAAGGCGACCTCGACCTCCTGTTCCTCCTCGGCCTGTTCGTAGTAGCCGACGACAGCGAACAGGGACTCCTTGCTGGCGTTGACGTGCGCCACGAAATCGCGGATGCCGCCCTCGTAGCAGAACGACTGCTCGGTCTGCTCGTCGCCCCGCTCGTCGTGGACCGTGATCTCGAGTCCCCGGTTGAGGAATGCCATCATCTGGAAGCGCTCGACCAAGGTCTGGAGGCGGAACGTGGTCTCGTCGAAGATGGCCGGGTCGGGCCAGAAACGGACGGTGGTGCCGGTACGACCGTCGGGCGACGGCCCCACCTCCTTGAGGCGGGTCACGAGGTGGCCGCCGCCGGAGAACTCCATGTAGTGGCGGCGGCCCTCACGGTCGATCTCGACCTCGACTCGGGCGGACAAGGCATTGACGACGGAGACGCCCACGCCGTGGAGGCCGCCGGAGATCTTGTAGCCCTCCCCGCCGAACTTGCCGCCGGCGTGGAGGACGGTGAGCACCACCTCAGCGGCGGTGAGGTCCTCGTACTGGGGGTGGCGGTCGACGGGGATGCCGCGGCCGTCGTCGCTGACCTCGCACCCGCCGTCCTCCAGGAGTCGGACCGAGATGCTGCGGCAGTGTCCGGCCATCGCCTCGTCGACGCTGTTGTCGACGACCTCCCACACGAGGTGGTGCAGGCCCGTCGGACCGGTGGAGCCGATGTACATGCCGGGCCGCTTCCGGACGGCCTCGAGGCCTTCCAGGACGGTGATGTCGGCGGCGCTGTAGGAGGTCTCTGCGCTGGTCATCCGACGGTTCCCACCCGGGTCTCCAAGACGGTTCTGCTCGAGGGAGGATTTCCCGTCGCCTCAGTGCGGTTGGCGGTGCAAAACCGCAGGTCAGAGGTCATGTTCACGACGCAACCAGTCTACCAGCCGCACCCCGGATAGGCCGTCATTCCACCACCGGAACAACCCCTCCCGGACCGTCCGCCCGGACAGGTTCATCCACCCGTCTGCGGGGCCACCTTGGCGGTCACGGCGGTGATGCGCCCGGGTCCCACGAGGGCCTCGATGCGGTCCAGCAGTTGCCGTTCGAGCCATCGCAGCTGGCTGGCCCAGGCGGGGTCCTCGACCCGCACGATCAACTCGGGACCGCGGACGGCGACCGCCACGATCCGGCTGGCCAGCTCCGGTCCGATGATCTCCGGCCATGACTCGAGGATCGACGCGGTGGCGTCGATCTCAGGCGAGCCCATGCCCGACAACAGCCGTTCGAGCGACCGGCGCAACGGCACCGGGCCCGTTGCGTCCCGTGGCCCGGTCACGTCGCCGAGTCCTCGACGACCAGGCCGTCGGCGATACGCAGCACCCGATCGGCACCAACCCCCGGCGGGAGGTCGCCAGCGGCGGTCACGAGGACCTGGGCCGCTGGAAGGAGGTCGACCAGGCGGGCCGCCCGACCGGCGTCGAGTTCCGAGAAGACGTCGTCCAGCACGATCACGGGCTCGTGGCCCAGGTGGTTCGCCAGGTGGCGGTGTCCACCCAGCCGCAGGGCCAGGGCCAGTGACCGCTGTTCGCCCTGGGAGGCGTGCGTGCGCGACGGCATGCCGTCCAACTCGACCACGAGGTCGTCGCGGTGTGGACCGACGGTGGTGACGCCGCGCCGCAGGTCGTCCTGCCTCGCGGCGACCAGGGCCGGTCCGAGGCCGACGGCCAACCATTCGGGCTCGTAACGCAGCAGGCCGGGCCGGTCGGCCCCGCCCAGGGAGGCCAGCACGGCGACCACCTCGGGGCCGAGGGAGACCACCAGGTCCCGGCGGGCCACACCAAGGGCGTCGCCGACGCCGGTGAGCTTGTCGTCCCATACGTCGAGGGTCGACAGCACCTCCGGGGTGGCCCGGCCTCCGGACTGGCGCAGCAGGGCGTTGCGCTGTCGCAGGATCCGGTCGAGGTCGGCGAGCAAACCGTGGTTGATCGGGTGGGCAGCCACCAGCAGGTCGTCGAGGTACCGTCGCCGCTCCGCCGGGGCTCCCTTCACCATGGTCAGGTCGTCAGGCCCGAACACCGTGGCAACCAGGTGGCCCAGCAGGTCGCGGGTGCGTGTCACCCGGTTGCGGTTGACCTGCATCCGGCGCCGCCCCGATGTCGCCAGTTCCACCTCGAGGAGGGTTGTACGGCCGGCCTGTTCGACCTCGGCCCTGAGGATGGCCCGATCGGCACCGGTCCGGACCAGGGCCTCGGTTGGGACCCCGCGGAACGAGGCGCCGGTGGCCAACCAGGCCACGGCCTCGACCAGGTTGGTCTTGCCCTGGCCATTGTCGCCGATGACAGCGGTCCGCCCGTCGCCGAACGACAGGTCGACGGATGCCAGGTTCCGAAAGTCGGTGAGCGCCAGCCGCCGAATCGGCATCGGACGGCCGCGCCGGACTACGAGACGCGGACAGGCATCAGCAGGTAGAGGAAGTCCTCGTCCTCGGTCCCGCGGATTACCGCCGGCTTGAGTGCGTCACAGGTCTCGAGGCGGAGCTCCTCGTCGGGACACACCTCGAGGCCCTGGATGAGGTACGTCGGGTTGAAGGCCACGGTTAGGTCCTCGCCCTCGTAGGTGGCATCGACGGTCTCCTGGGCCTGGCCGATGTCCTGGGTGATGGCGATGAGTTCGAGGCCGTCTGCTCCCATGGCCAAGCGCACCGGCGTGTTGTCCGTCGCCAGTAGCCGGACGCGACGCAGCGCGTCGAGGATGTCGTCCCGGGCCACGATCAGGGAGTTGGGGTGGTCGTCGGGAATCAATCCGCGGTAGTTCGGGTACTCCCCTTCGATGAGCCGGGTGACGATCTGCACGTCACCAACCGTGAAGATCGCCTCGCGCTCGCCGAGGCAGACCACCAGGTCGTTGGCATCGCCGAGGAGCCGGCCGACGACATCGAGGGCCCGCGACGGCACCAGGACCGTCTGGTCACGGCCCAGGACGCTGGTCCCGGGCAGGTCGCGCATGGCGAGCCGGTAGGAGTCGGTGGCCACGAAGCGCAGTCCGTCGTCCTCGGCGGCGAGGAGGACACCGGTGAGGATGGGGCGGCTGTCGTCGCCGCTCGCCGCGGACACGACCTGGTCGAGTGCCGCAGCGACGCCGGCCGCCGAGAGGGTGACCTCGTCGCCGGCCGGCGGCTCGAACCGCGGGAACTCCTCGGATGCCAGCGTCCGAAGGCTGAAGTTCGAGCGTCCGGAGCCGATGCTGGCGCCGTCGTCCCCGATCTCCACCTCGACCTGGCCGCTGTCGAGTGCACGGGCGATGTCGGCCGCCAGCTTGGCCGGCATGACGGCGACGCCGTCCTCCTGGCCGCCGACCTCAGCGACGACGCGGACCGTGAGGTCGCCGTCGCTGCCTGTCACCGACAGCGCATCACCGGCGAGGTGCAGGTGGATGCCACTGAACACCTGGTGTGAGGTACCACGGGTGGCCGCTGCACGGCTGGCGGTCGACAGCGCCCGGTCCAGGACGTCTCGCTCACAGCGGAATTTCACAGGACACTCCCCTTCGGCTCGGCCGGGGTCTCATCGGGTAATAGCGAGAGTAGGCGTGTGGATTGTGGATGGAACAGCATTTCCGCAGGTCGAGCGGTGATTCATCGTCCACCGGTCGTCCACGCGCGTCCACAGTGTCTGGCGGCCGGCACGACCCGACTGTGGAGGATGGTCGATGCGTCCACAGGTCCTCCTGGTCCCGTCCCCAACTTCAGTCGCCGGTCTTGATGGCGGCGGTGAGGGATGTCACCTGGTCGTAGATCTCCTGGCGTTCGCCCATGAGCGCCTGGATCTTGTCGACCGCGTGGATGACCGTGGTGTGGTCGCGGTCCCCGAACTCCCGGCCGATTGCGGGGAAGCTCAGGTCGGTGAGGTCGCGGAACACGTACATGGCGATTTGGCGGGCCGTGACGAGAGGGCGCCGCCGACTTGGGCCGATCAGGTCCATGATGGTGAACCCGTACAACTCCGAGGTGTGCCGCAGGATGACCTCCGGGGTGATCGGGCGCGGCTGGTTCGAGGTGATCAGGTCGCTGAGAACGGTTCGGGCGTCGTCGACGGTGACCACCATCTGGTTGAGGCTGGCGAAGGCGATGATGCGGGTCAGCGCACCCTCGAGTTCACGGATGTTGTCCGTGATGTTCTCTGCGATGAACGCCAGGACCCCGTCGCCAACCAGTTCGGGGGTGGGGGCCTTCTCGGCCTTCTTGTGGAGGATGGCGAGGCGGGTCTCGACGTCGGGTGGTTGCACGTCGGTGGTGAGGCCCATCTTGAAGCGGCTGCGCAGCCGATCCTCGAGGGTGGGGATCTCGTCGGGCGGCCGGTCGCTGGAGAGCAGGATCTGGCCGCCGGCCTCGTGGACCGACTTGAAGGTGTGGAAGAACTCCTCTTGGAGGCCCTCCTTGCCGGCGAGGAACTGCACGTCGTCGACGAGGAGCACGTCGATCTCCCGGTAGCGCTGCTTGAATTCGGGAAGTGACTTGTTCCGAATCGCCTCGACGAAACGGTTCATGAACTCCTCGCTCGAGACGTACCGGACCCGCTTCCTCGGGTAGTGGTCGAGCACGTAGGAGGCGACGGCCCGCAGGAGGTGGGTCTTGCCGAGGCCGGACGACCCGTAGATGAACAGCGGGTTGTAGTGCTTTCCGGGCTCGCCGGCCACGGCCAGGGCGGCGGCATGGGCGAAGCGGTTCGAGGTGCCGATGACGAAGTCGTCGAACGTCAGGGGGACCGGCATGGCATCGTCGGCCGGGTCTCCCAGCAGATCGCCGGCGTTGGGGAGGGTGCCGACCTCGTCGAGGGGGAGGCGTCCCTCGTCGATCGTGGCAACCACAACCGGGATGTCGGGCGCCTCGTCGGGCGGAATAACCACAAGGGGGTCGATCGGCGGTTGCTGGAGCAGGTCGTCCTCCGGCTCGGCGGCCTGGCGGACCTCGACGCGGGGACAGAGCTGTTCGTCGGTGGCCTCGGCGAACACCTCGCGCAGGACCTCGCCGTACTTGTCCTCCATCCGACCCTTGGTCACCGCACTGGGGACGCTCAGGACGAACTCGTCGTCCTCGATCCCGATCACCTCCACGGCGCTGAACGTCATCTGGTAGACGACATCCGAGACCAGCGATCGGATCGCGTCGGCGCACTGCTCCCAGAGGTCGTTGGCGTTCCACACCCGTGTCGTATCCGTCACCTTGCTGCTCCGATCGTCGTTATCCACAGGTGTGGAATCCATTGTGGAAACCGGGTGGCATGGACGGAACGGCCACGGAGGAGCCCACGTCACCCGGTTGGTGGGCGGGGCAACGTAGCACTGTGGATGACCGCGCGCACAAGGGCCAATCGCGCGCGGGAAAGGTGCAGGTGGGTCGTCGTTTTGCCGCGCGGCCGCCCGCGACGATCGCGTTTTCGCCACCGCCCGCGTGCCGCTCCGACGCCTGCGACGGCTCGAGGCGGACTTGTGGATAACCCGCCGGACAAGTGCCCTGTCGGCGACACGTCGCGCCGCTCGTGGTTGGCGCGACCCCCCGGGCCGCCGTAGCCTCTCCTGGTCGCCACGCGCCCCCGTGTGGCGTGTGTGGTCCTCGCCCGGAGCGAGTCCCGCAGCGGCCACACCACCGAGTTGGCCGCCACCCGAATCGACCACAGGACCGGAGCTCCCACCCCTTCCGAGGCCGGGCCTGGCAGCAGGAGCACAGCGATGAAGCGCACCTACCAGCCGAACAATCGGAGGCGTGCCCGCAAGCACGGCTTCCGCCACCGCATGCGCACACGGGCAGGGCGGGCCATCATCAAGGCCCGCCGCCAGAAGGGCCGGACCCGCCTCTCGGCTTGATCCGGCGACTCTCGCTCCGGAGCGATTTCGATGCCCTTCGGCACGATGGCCGAACGGTGCGCCGCGGACCACTGCGCGTCCGCTACCTCGCCTCGCCGGGCGGCGTCCACGATCCGGGCGTGCGCGTGGCGTACGGGATTGGTCGCCCGGTCGGCAATGGGGTCGTCCGCAACCGCCTCCGTCGCCGACTCCGCGCGGCCATGACCGCCCTCGACGCCGCCGGACGCCTGCCGGCCGGCGACTATCTCGTGCGAGCCGAACCCCGTGCGGCCGCGGCCACGTACCGGGACCTCGAGGCCGCCCTGGAGACCGTCGTCGACGACCTCGGGGACGGTGCCTGACATGGGCACGACGACCTCGGCCCCGCCCCGCACCGTGCCCACCTCGCTCTTTGCCCGGCCCCTGCTCGGCCTCGTGCACCTCTACCAGCGCCTGACGGACGGGCGTCCGACACCGTGTCGGTTCGTCCCCACCTGCTCGAACTACGCCCTTGACGCCCTGGAGCGCCATGGGGCCCGCCGCGGCGGCTGGTTGACCGTGCGACGACTCTGTCGCTGCCACCCCTGGGGCCGCACCGGCTGGGATCCGGTGCCCGCCGGCCCGCAGGCGACCACCGCAACGGACGAGGACCGAGGCTGATGTTCGACCTGATCGCCAAGGTGCTCGCCTGGTTCTACGAGCTGTGGCCGTCCTACGGGATGGCCATCGTGCTGCTCACGATGGTGGTGATGGTGCTGGTCACGCCGTTGACCCTCAAGGGGACGCGGTCGATGATCAAGATGCAGCACCTGCAGCCGGAGATGAAGAAGATCCAGAACCGGTACAAGAGCGACCGGGACCGGATGAACAAGGAGATGATGGCCTTCTACCAGGCCAACAACATCAACCCCATGGGCAGCTGCATGCCGCTGTTCGCTCAGGCACCCATCTTCATCGTCCTCTACAACGTGTTGCGGGGCCTGACGCGACGTCAGTCCGACGTGGGCGAGGTGGCCGGCTGGGCGGCCGGCCGGCTGTCTTCGGGCGAGGCGTTCGTGGCCGTGCCCGACGTCAAGCGGCCCTTCTTCCCCGACTACCTGCCGGAGGACTCGCTCCTCTTCCAGGACCTCTCGCGCAAGACCGAGATGGTGTCGTGGGGCTTCGACCTCTCGAGGTCGCTCAGCCGGGCCCTGGGGGACGGCCTTGTTGCGTCGCTCCCCTACCTGCTCCTGATCATCGTCGTCTTCGTCACCTCGTGGGTGATGAACAAGCAGATCCGGGGCCGCAACAAGACCGCATCGGCGAACCCGCAGCAGGAGATGATCATGAAGATCATGCCGTTCTTCCTGCCGGTGATCTCCTTCGGCCTGGATGCGGCACTGGTCACCTACTTCGTGGTCTCCAACCTGTATCGCACCGGCCAGCAGGCCTACATCACGCGTGCGCTCTACGGGCCGGGACAGGAACAGCCGGCGGTGGTCATCCCGACGGCGGCGGAGGACGAGCCCAAGCCCAACAAGAAGGCGGGCGGCAAGTCCGGGAACACCCCTGCCGCCAAGGGCGGGAACCAGGGTGGTGGTTCGACGTCGGGCGGTTCGGACGATGCCCGGAGCCGGCGGACGACCGCGGGAAGCCGCTCGACGCCGAACGACGCCGACACCGGGAAGGCCCGAAAGAAGGGTTTGGCCAGAGCGTCCGAACCCGAGGCGGAGGGCGAGAAGGACGACAAGAAGGCTGCGCCCCAACGGGACGCCAAGGCGGATCGGCGGGCGAACCGGCGATCCGGACGTGACTCCTCGACCGGTCGGCGTCGCCGGCGTGGCGGGGAGGAGCCGGAGGCATCCGACGGCCGTCCACCGGCGGCCAGGCGCGGCGGCGGTCGGACGACCCCGCCGGGCACGGCCCGCCAGCGTGGCGCGCAGAACAAGAACAGGAAGAAGAGGAAGTAACCGTGGAGTGGATCGAGACCACCGGAACGACGGTCGACGAGGCCAAGGAGCGCGCCCTGGACCGGCTCGGCGTCGCCGAGGACGAACTCGAGTACGAGGTTCTCGCCGAGGCGTCCCGGTCGATGCTGGGACTGCGCAAGACGGAGGCCCGGCTTCGGGCCAGGGTCCGGCCCCGTCAGCCCCGTCCCAAGGCCGACCGGCGTGACCGCGACCGGAACCGCCGCGGCGGACAAGACCGTGGTGGCCGGAACCGCAACGGCAGGGGCCAGAAGCAGG
>DEAL01000001.1 GCA_002346745.1 Candidatus Neomicrothrix sp. UBA2983
GCGCCCGAGACCACCACCACCCAGGCGCCCGAGACCACCACCACCCAGGCGCCCGAAACCACCACCACCCAGGCGCCCGAAACCACCACCACCCAGGCGCCCGAGACCACCACCACGACCACGACGACGATCGTGCTGACGGACTCGTTCCGGGGCGTCACCGCCGACACCATCAAGGTCGGCCTTACCGCCATCGACTTCGAGGGCCTCAACCGGGACTTCGGCCTGACCCTCACCTACGCCAACTACCAGCCGTTCTTCGAGGCGCTAGTCGCCGACCTCAACGCCCGCGGCGGGATCCTGGGCCGACAGGTCGAGATGGTCACCCGCAACTTCATCCCGGTCGGCCCCGTCACCGCCGAGGCAGCCTGTGTCGAGATGGTCGAGGACGAGAAGGTCTTCGCCGTCCTCAACGGCTTCGCCGGTCCCGGTGGCGAGGTGGTCAACGAATGCTTCACCGACATCCACGAGACGATCCTCATCGGTGGCAGCCCGACCGCCGAGGCCCTCGGACGTGCCCGAGCCCCGTGGGTCACGCACACCATGAGCCTCGACCGTCGCGGCGTGGCCTTCATCCGGCTGCTGCAGAAGACCGGTTGGCTCGACGACCTCGGCCCGTACCTGCTCTTCGGCACCAACCCCGGCTACCAGCCGATCCTCGACGAGATGCGGGACGTGCTCGAGGCCGCCGGTGAGGAGGTGCCGATCGTGGCCGTCAACGAGACGACCGGCGATGAGACCGCCACCGCCGCCTACCTCGACGTCGTCATGGAGCGGGCCCGCACCGAGGGCGTCGCCAGCTTCGTGATGGTCGGCGAGGGTGTCTACACGTACGAGTACGTCCTCGGCCTCGGCGACGAGTTCAACCTGCTGGTCCACAACGGCGACTCGATCAACTCGTGGTCACAGGAGCCGCCGCCGGGTATCGAGGGCGGCGCCCTGGTGCTCACCAACAAGGACTTCCAGACCAGGGACGACCCCTCCTGGGGCGACTGCCTCACCATCGCCGACACCGTGGCGGGCACCGAGGTGAAGCCGCCCGACGAACTCGTCGACGACGAGACCAACCACTGGGCGGCGCTCAGCAACGGATGCCCGATCCTCGCCCTGTTCGAGCAGATCGCCACCGCCGCAGGCCCGGACCTGACCAACGAGTCGTTCGCCGCCGCCGTCGAGGCGCTGGTCGACGTCGAACTGCCGGGCAGCGCCTACGCCTCGCTGGGACCCGGCAAGTACGACGCCCGCGACGCCCTCATGCTCACGCGGTGGGACCACGAGATCGACAACTTCGTGGCCATCTCCGACCCGGTCGACACCACCGGCTGACCCGGTCGCCGCCGATCGCCGAAGCCGTGCTCGCCGCCGACGCCGAGTCGTTCCGAAGGTTCCACACCGTCGACCTGCCGGCACGCATCGAAGCCGGCAACGGATCGCTGGCCTGGGTCGACGTCGAGTCACTCGGCAGCCTCGGCCTGCGCACCCCGGCCGGCGCCTGGACGTTCGTTCCCCGCGACGGCACCGTCGACCTGGTCGAGGGTGACGATGCAGCGGACAGCGTCGTCGGCACCGACCTCGAGTCGTGGCTGGGCCTCGTCTCCGACCTCGACACGGCGCCGGCCATGCTCTACGGCGACCGGCTCGAGGTGATCCGGGGCAACCCGATGCGGTTCATGCGCTGGGAGCCGGGGCTGCGGGCCCTGTTCCACGGCCGCCCCATCCACGACCCCGACTCCGTCGACCTCCGCGACCTCGACGATGCACCACTCGACCTGACGGCTTCCTTCGGGCTCGACGACCTCGCCAGCGGGGCGGTCGCCGCCCGCCACTTCCTCCGGACCGCCGGCTGGGTCCACGTCCGGGACGCCTTCGGACCCGACGAGGTGGCCGGCTTCCTCGAGGATGCGGCCGTGCTCCGCGACGAGGCCGTGCCCGGCGACCAGCAGTCGTGGTGGGGCCGCACCGCCGACGGCGACGAGGTCGTGACCAGGGTGCTGCGCGCCGACACCCGCCCACGCATGGCGGCGCTGCACGACGACCCCCGCATCCACCGGATCGTGGCGCTCTCCGACACCCCGCTGGCCGTGAAGGCACGCGAGGGCGAGTCCGACCGGGTGACCGTCCTCTGGAAGCGCCCCGACATGGCTGAGGGCCTCGGCGACCTGCCATGGCACCGCGACTGCGGCATGGGCGGCCACGCCCTCAACTGCCCGTCGGCCGTGCTGACGATCTGCCTCACGACGGGCATTCCAGAGGCGGGCGAGCTGCGCTTCCTGCCCGGCTCGCACCACGGCTCGTTCCCGTTCGTCGACGGGACCGACGTCGAGGCCCCCGAGGGCGTGTCGGTGCCGGTGGCCGCCGGCGACGCCACGCTCCACTTCTCGGACACTATGCACGTGTCGCTGCCGCCGACCTCGGCCGAGGGGCCGCACCGGATCTCGGTGCTGCTGGGCTTCGGGCCGGCCACCGCGGGCCACCACCGGGGGGAGCGCCACTACAACGACGCCCTGCTCGGCGCCGACGACGGCCAGGTCCAGAACATCGGCAGACGCCTCCGCACCTGACGGACCGAGGTCGAAGCCAAGGTCGAAGCCCGCCACGCCAGACACCTCGACAAACAGCTCGACAAGCGCCGGGACGGACACGACTGGTCGGCCCGTGCGACGGAGCTCGGTCAGCGAACGGCGCCGTCGACGTCCTCGGTGCTCTCGTAGATGGCGTCGTTCTGGGCCAGCATGACCCGGCGATGCCAGGCCAGTGACTCCGGCGAGAGGTCGACGTCAGGGGCCGAGACGTGGGCGAAGTTGTGGAACCGGTCCACGCCTCGGACCGGCATGGCGTAGTCCAGCTCGGTGGCGACCTGTCGGACATGGGCACCGATGTACTGGATCGCCAGGCCCAGCCGCCAGTCGTCGGTACCGTTGGGTCCGGACCCGTGCAGGAGGCGGCCGTGGTGGAACGAGGCCTGGCCGGACGCCAACTCGACCAGCACCACGTCGTCCTCGTTCACCTCGAACATGGCCTCCTGACCCCGGGTAAGAGAGTTGCCGGGGGCGAAGGTGTCGTTGTACTCGATGCCACCCACGACGTGTGACCCGCGCGCGAAGCGCATGCAGCCGCTTGCCTCGGTGACCGGGCCGAGCGCCACCCAGGCCGACACCTCGTCGTCACAGTCGAACCCCCAGTAGTGCAGGTCCTGGTGCCAACTCACGTAGTTGCCGCTGTGCGGCGGCTTGGCGAAAAGGGTCGCTCCCCAGACCAGCAGGTCGGGCCCCAGGAGCGACTCGGCGACCTCCAACAGCACCGGGTGGCGAACCAGATCGGCGGCGGCACGACTCAACAGTTGCGGATGGTTGAACTGATCGTTGTTGCCGAGGCCCACGAAGCGGGGGTCATTACGGATGGCCAGCAGTTCCTCCCCGAGGGTCCGCGCCTGCTCCGGGTCCAGAACGTCCAACGGGAAGAAGTAGCCGTCGGCGGCGTAGTGTTCGACGAGGCCGGTCATGGCCGTTCGTCGGGGTCGGGCCGGGGTTCCGTGGCCTTGCCCTGTGCGATGCGGTCGCGGGCGCCCTGCCGCTGTGCCTCGTTGACCTCGTCGGGGATGGTGGCGGCCAGTTCCTCGAGCCGAAGCCGGGCGGTTGCGGGCACGATGCGTCCCTCATCGGCAATACTCTGGTGGCGGGCCCACACGGCCTGCTTCTTCTTGACCTGGTGCGGCTGGTACTCGTTCATCTCCGCGGGGCCGATGTCGCACTCGACGGTGAGGGCGCCGTCCCGTACGGCGGCCTCGAGCAGTTCGAGGCCCGCTGCAGTCCGGACCACGACGGTGTTGGTGCCGGGATCGTCTTCGCTCTCCCCGCGGGTGGGCGAGCCGCCGGGCCACGAGTCGGCAGCGGCGATGTCGGCGGCCTCGCCGATGCCGTCCGGGCAGACCTTGCAGCGCCAGGGCAACTTCCACATGCTCTCGTCGTCACCCCAGAGGTCCAGGTAGTGCAGTTCGCGCACATCATCGCCCACCTCGACGCGGGTCGGGCCGGGGCATCCCTGCCCCCGGTACCGGAAGCCGGTGACCGACCCTGGCTCGACGTCGATGCGGCGCAGGAATGCGTCCATCGACGGCGGCGGCATGAAGCCGCCGCACACCGGGGTGAGCCAGTAGCGGACAAGTTCGTCGACCCGCGGGTCGTGACGGGCGTGGTTGCGCAGTGCCGAGATGTCGCAGGGCTTGCCGACGAAGGCGAACGGCCGGCCGCGGTCGAGCACCTCGTCGACGTCGAGCAGGGCGGCGGTCGGCCCGTACCGGGAGCCGGCCCCCTCCATGACGTCGGCCTGGCTGAAGCTGAGGTGGCGCTCGCCGAAGGTGGGCGTGGTGGTCGAGGCCCGGACGTGGAGCACGAAGTCGACGCGGCCGGCGTCCAGCAGGTAGCCGGCCAGCGCCGTCAGCACGCCGCCGGTGGAGCCCTCGTGGCGGACGAACGGGTCGGCGGCCCAGGCCCGCACCATCCGGTGTCAGGTCCCCCACACGGGGTCGAGGTGCGCATCTGGATCGACGAGGCGCTCGGGCAGGCCCTCGATGCGGGTGCCGGGGCAGGTGTCGTGGATGCGGTCCACGGTGGCGTGGTCGAGGTCGCCGACGACGACGGGCTGCTCCCAACCGGTGGTGGTCTTGACGACCCGGACGGCGTCGGGACCGGCGACGGCCTGGCAGATGCCGCAGCCGATGCAGAGGCCCTGCTCGACGATGGCGGAGAGGCGGTCGGCGGGGCTCCGGCGCTACACGCGCGCAATCTAGGCACAGGGCGACCACCCGATGGCATTCGGACGCCGCTGCCTCAGTCGTCGACGCGGCCGTGGTCACCGAGGTGGGCGACGGCTGAGCCGGCCTACCGGAAACCCGTCATGCCTGGTCCTCGATGGGGCGTACGTGGCGCAGCCAGAGTCCGCCGCCGAGGTGGGGCCGCGGGTTGTACGAACGGTGGCCGAGCAGGCGTTGCACCCTTGGTGAACGGCCGTCGAGGTCGCCGGGGCCGTAGTCGAGCGGATTGGCCTCCTCGGGGGTGAGCCAGCCCACGACGAAGCTGAGGTGCATCGCCCGGCGCCACCGGTCGGCCGCACGGTTCTCTCCCCCGCCGTGGAGCACCTTGCCCGAGTACACGAAGGCGTCGCCGGGCGCCAGTTCGGCCGGAACCGTCTCAAGGTCATACTCGTACACGTTCAGTTCGGGCCACCGGTGGCTTCCCGGCACCGCCCGGGTGGCGCCCAGTTCCTCGGTGACCTCCTCCAGGCCGATCATGGCGCTGATCGTCACCTCGGGGCAGTCCGGCCAGGTCGGCGCCACGTGCTGGAACCAGTTGTCGGCGTCGCGGTGCAGGACCTGGGCCTGCTCGCCGGGGCCGATGAACATGACCTGGGCGGTGTTCACCCAGTACGAGCCGCAATTCGGCAGCAGAACCGCGTCGGCCAGCGCCGCGTAGACCTCGTTGTCGAGCAGGTCGAAGTAGGCGGGGGTGATCCGGCCGAGGCTCGAGAAGCGGATCGTGTTGGCGCCGACAAAGAACTTCCCATCCTCGCCCATGCCCTGGTCGGCGACGCCGGGTTCGACCCCCTCCGCGTAGGTGGTGGCAGCAGCGCACAGGTCGGCGACGATTCCTCCGGGCACCATGCCCTCCACGACGAGGGCGCCGTCGGCCTCGTACGCCTCGAGCATGGCGGCGACGGGCGCGTCGGCGGACAGGCGGCGGAGTGGGTCGGGCATGCGGGGGTCCTCCGGCCCGCACCGTAGCCACTCCCCTTCGCCCGGATCCGGGTCCGGAACCAGGGCCCCTCGCCTTGGCGCCCACCGGATCGCACGCCGCCGATGCCCACGGCACGGACAGCGTGGCCGACGAGCTGGTCGAGGCCATCACGGCCGGCATCACCGACGCCTGAGCGGGAAACCGGGGAACCCCGGCGCCTGCTCCCCGACCCCCGCCCCCATTCGGTTCGACAGGGTGGGACCGGCTGGGCGAGGATGGCCGGATAGCACGACATTCGAACCATCCGTCCGGACTCTCGGTGGGCTGCCAGTTGCAGCCCCAGGGCACCTCCGTCGAGGCGCTGCGCGACGCCTGGCGACGGGCCGACGCCATGGGCGCCGACTCGATCTGGATCTGGGACCACTTCTTCCCGCTGTTCGGCGACCCCGACGCCACCCACTTCGAGGGCTGGACGCTGCTGTCGGCGATGGCGGCCGACACCGAGCATGCCCGGCTCGGCACGATGGTGACCGGCAACTCCTACCGGAACCCGGAGCTGCTGGCCGACATGGCCCGCACCCTCGACCACCTGTCCGGCGGGCGGATGTACCTGGGGGTCGGCGCCGGCTGGTTCGAGCGGGACTACGACGAGTACGGCTACGAGTTCGGCACGGTCGGCAGCCGGCTGCGCCAGCTCGAGGCCGACCTGCCCCGCATGAGGTCCCGCCTGGCGGCGCTGAACCCGCCGGCGGTCGGCCCGATGCCGCTGCTGATCGGCGGGTCGGGACGCAAGGTGACCCTGCGGCTTGTCGCCGAGCACGCTGACGCCTGGAACTGCTTCGGCCCGCCCGAGAACGTGGCCGAACTGTCGGCGATCCTCGACGACTGGTGTGCGAAGGTCAGCCGCGACCCGGCCGAGATCGAGCGCACGGTGTGCATCTTCCAGGGCGACGTCGAGGACGTCGGCCGCTACGTCGACCTGGGCGTCGACCACCTGGTGGTGATGACCGGCGATCCCTACGACCTGGACCCGCTTCAGCGCCTCATCGACCAGCGCGACGCCCTGGGCTAGGCGGCACCGGCCGGCCACCCCCGACTCGGGGAAGGTCGACGAGGCCCGGGGCCGGGACTTCCTCGGCCGCTGGTGCCGCAACCACCGGGAGGCCTGCTCGGCTACGACGACCTGCAGGTGTATGCCGACGCCGGCCAGGGCGGCTTCGAGATCCGGACGTTCCTCGTGGCCAGCGCCGCCGCCGCCGGGGCGCCGGGCACGCTGCGCTTCTACGAGCCGATTCCGATCTTCGCCGTGGGCTGTACCGTCGCCGACTACGCCCTCTGAGGCGCCGCCGACCGTAACGCCGGCCCTATTCCGTGTGGGTCCACTCCGGTGGCCGCTTCTCGACGAACGCCCGGGGCCACTCGGCGCCGTCGCCCTTGGCCGCCGCCCGGGCCATGACGTCGACGGCCAGCTCGTAGGCGTCGCCGACGGGCAGGTCCAGTTGGGCGTAGAGGGTCCGCTTGCCGAGGCCCTTGGCGTGGCGACTGCCGCGGGTGGCGTAGCCGAGGAACGCCCGGGTGGCCGCCTCGAGTTCGGCGGCGGGGACGACACGGTTGACGAGTCCCCAGTCGAGGGCGGTGGTGGCGTCGATCTCGCCGCCGGTGAAGGCCAGTTCGACGGCCCGCTTGCGGCCGACCTGGCGGGCCACGGCAACCATCGGAGTGTGGCAGAACAGGCCGCCCTTACCGCCCGGAGTGGAGAACCCGGCGTCCTCGCTGGCCACGATGAGGTCGCAGCTGGCCGCCAGTTGGGCGCCCGCGGCGGTGGCGAGCCCCTGGACCTGGGCCACGACGACCTGGGGCACGTCGGACAGCGCCGTCATGGCCGAGGTGCAGGTCTCGAACAGCACCCGCAGTTCGTCCTCGTCCATGCGGGCCATCTCGGCCAGGTCGTGGCCGGCGGAGAACACGGGGCCGGTGGCGGCCAGCACGATTCCGGCGACGTCGTCCTGCCCGCCCGTGGAGCGCAGGGCGTGGTCGAGTTCCCGGAGGACCTCGGTCGACAGGCAGTTGCGCCGCTCGGGCCGGTCCAGCGTGATCGTGACCTGCTCGCCGTCGCATTCACACCGCAGGTGCTCGTACTCCATCGGCGCTCCTTCATCGTCGCTGAGGAGAGTCTCCCACCCCGGGCACCGTCGGGCACCCCCGGGGGCCACCTGCCCCCGCTACCGTGCCCTCGGGTCGCTAGCTCATCGGGTAGAGCAGGGGACTTTTAATCCTCAGGTGCCGGGTTCGAGACCCGGGCGACCCACGACCCGCTCAGGCCAGTCCGGCGGCGGCCCGCTCCCGCGGGTGCACCGGGTGGTCGAACGGGCGCAGCAGGTGCCGCGCGAACACCGACCCGTAGCCGGCGTGCAGCCCCGCACCTGCGGCGGCCCGCTCGTCCGACCCGACCTCGGCGGCCAGCGCCTCCAGCCGGTACCACGGCACCCCCGGCTGGGCGTGGTGCGTGTCGTGCAGCGTGTTCTCGAGGAACAGCAGCCGCCACGGCCACGACGCCCGCACCACCGCCGACCGGGTGGCCTCGCCGTCCACGAACCGGTGCTCAAGGTACGACCGCACCAGGCTCAGGCCGTTGCCGGCGTAGACGCCCAGCAGATACACCCACCACGGCAGGCCGGCCACGACGACCACCAGCCACGCCAGCACGACCGCCGCCACCAGGTGGCCCAACCACCAGCGCAGCAACCGACCGTCGCCGTCGCGGACCTCGCGGACATCGCGGCGCGCCATCGAACCGTTCTCCACCAGCGGACCCAGCAGCATCCGACCGAGGAGCGTGTGGTGGGCCCAAAGGAACGCCCGCCCGAGCGGACCGACCCGCCTCCAGGTGGCGGCCGTGACGTAGAAGCTCTCCGGATCGGCCTGCATGTCGGTCAGGTCCGTGCAGGCGTGGTGGCGCAGGTGCGAACGGCGGTACACCCGGAACGACAGGCGCAGGCTGACCGGGGTCGACCCGAGCACCTCGTTGGCGGTCCGGCTGCGGAACGGGTGGCCGTGCAGCACCTCGTGCTGGAGCGACCCGTGCCAGGCGATCACGACCGCCAGCAGGGCGACGGTGACGGGCCGCGGCAGCAACCCGTGCAGCAGCACAACCGCCAGGAAGCCGCCGTACACGCCGAGGGCGACGGCGACCGTCGGCCACTCGACACGGGGTTCCTGCACGTCCACCCTCATCGCAACAGCCTAGGAACCGTCACCCGTCCCGGTGCCGGAGCAGGAAGTCCAGCACCGGCGACAGCACGGCGTCCGGCCCCTCCACGAGGACCGAGTGCTTCAGGTCCGGGAGGACCACCAGCTCCGAGTCGGGCAGGGCATCGGCGATCACGGCGTTGAGCCGCGGGTTGCAGCCGCCGTCGAACTCACCGGTCAGCACCAGGCACGGGCAGTCCACCTGCGGCAGCCAGGCCAGCATCTCGGTGCCGGCGTACACGTCGAACACGGCGAGGAACACGTCCTCGGGCGTGCCGAGCACCTGCTCGATCCGGTGCTCGATGGCGTCCGGCCGGGCCGCGATGAACTCGTCCGTGTACCAGCGCTCGACCAACGTCGTCAGCACGTCGGCGACGCCCCGCTCCCGCATCGCCGCCACGACGCCCTTCACCTTGGCGCTGTCGTCCTCGGTGCGGCCCGCCGCCGTCGAGAGCAGCACCACCGACGCCGTCCGGTCGGGGTGCGCCCGGGCGTAGGCCGGGCCGACCTGACCACCCAGCGAGTGGCCCAAGACGTGGATCCGCTCGTGGCCCAGCCGCTCCCGCAGCGCCTCGAGGTCGGCGACCAGCTCGTCCAGCGAGTACGGCACCGGCGGCACCGGCGACTCGCCGTGGCCGCGCAGGTCGTAGGCCACGCAGGTGAAGTGCTCCGACAGGACCGGCAGCAGGGCGTCCCAGGTGGACTTCCGGGACCCGATGCCGTGCACCAGGTAGAGGGGCGGCCCCTCCCCGGTGACCGTGTGGGCGACGTCGACGGCGGGCACGGCCGGCGCCCCTACCGGTCGCTGACCAACGTGCCGCCGACCGCCCAGTTCTCCTGCTCGACCTCGGTGAGGACGACCTGCAGGGCCTCGCGGTTGCCGCCGGCCGTCGACACGAAGCCGTCGGTCAGGGCCTCGACCAGGGCGGCCTTCTGGGCGTGGGTGCGACCGGGAAACATCTCGACGCGGATGGTGGGCATGGTGGGGCTCCTGGGTTCGGGGAACGGGGGTCGGGGAACGGGGGTCAGTCGGTGGCGAGCGTGCTGGGCGAGAAGTGCGGCATCACCTCGTCGGCGAAGCGCTCCATGGCCTCGAGGTGCTCGCCCTGGGGCTGGCCCATGTTGGACGACAGGATCACCTCGTCGATGCCGGCCTCGTGGTACTCGGCCAGCCGGTCGACCATCTCGGCGGGCGGGCAGATGATGAGCGCCTCGTCGAGCTCCTCGAGCGACTTGGCGCACGGCAGCGGGTCGATGCAGCCGTTGCTGACGAGGCCCGGACCGGTGAACACGTTGTCGAACCGGCCGTAGTAGTCGTGGGCCCGCTCGAGCATCTGCCGGGCATGGGCGGCGTCCTCGGCGCAGTAGATGACCCGCGACATCATCACGCGCAGGTGTTCGCCGGCCGCACCCATCTCGGCCTTGGCCTCCTTGTGGGCGGCGATCTGGGCCCGGAACAGCTCGGGGGCGCCCGACAGCGGGGTGGTCTGGATGTTGAAGCCCCGCTTCGTGCAGGCGGCGATCCCCGGCGGGTTCATCACCGCCACCATGATCGGCGGCATCGGCTTCGTCATGGGCCGAGGCATGATCGTCAGCGGCTCGAAGTCGTAGAACTCGCCGTGCCACTCGACCTCCTCCTCGGTGAGCAGGGCGATGAGCACGTCGAGGCTCTCGTCGAACTTCCGCCGGGACTCCTCGATCGGCGACCCCATGCGGGCCATCTCGTAGGCGAAGGCCCCGCGGCCCACGCCCACCACGAGGCGGCCGTCGGTGAGTATGTCGGCCTGGACGACCTCGCCGGCCAGCATCCGCATGTCGTGCAGAGGCAGCACCACCACCGACGTGACCAGCTCGAGGCGCTCGGTCATGGCCGCCACCTTCACCGCCATGAGCAGCGGCGACGGCGTGAGCAGCACGTTGATGAGGTGGTGCTCGGGCAGTGTGACGCCCCGGTAGCCCAGGCGCTCAGCGACCACGGCCTGCTCGACCATGTCGGCGTAGAGGCGGTCGCCGCCGTAGGTCGGGTCCGGGTAGTAGCTCGAGAGGAAGTGGTTGAAGTCCACGTGTGGCTCCCTGCGCCGCTGCGGGTGCCAGAAGTATGGGGCGTGGCAGGCGGCCTGCCACGCGGCACCCGTACACCTCAGGTGCCGGGCTTCCCGTCCTGTTCCGGCTCCCAGTCCGCCCAGCCGGGGGGCTTGCGCGTGCGCAGCACCCGGAAGTACACGGCCCGCTCGTGACGGTTCCGGGCCGCCTCCTGCTCTTCGGCGGGCAGGGTGGCGATCCGCTCCCGCTCCAGTTCGTCCGCACGGGTCGTGCCCTCGGCCCAACCCAGCGGGTGCGTCATCGGCAACCGGGGGGCCAGGCGGTTGTGGAGGCGCACCAACCCCTTCGGGAGGCGCCGCATCCCGACCGGCGCCCAGTCCGTCTCGGCCGCCAGGTGGGCGAGGTGCGCCTCGCGCAGGCGCTGGTTCAGGGCCTTCTCGTCGGGTGAGGGCAGCAGCCCACCGGCGTTCACCCCACCAGCGTGCACGGATCGACGCCGCGAAGCGCGAATACCCGCTCGACGGCCTCGTCGAGGCGTGCCGTGGCGAGCCGTCCGTCGTCGAGCGCCGTCACGACCTCCCACGCCACGGGGATGACGTCGTCGACGCCGCCCGTGATGAGCAGGTCGGCCCCGGCGGCCAGCGCCAGCACGGCCGCCTTCGGCATCGTGGCCACCTCCTCGACGGCGCCCATGGCGAGGTCGTCGGTGACGACGACGCCGTCGAACCCCAGCTCGCCGCGCAGCAGGCCGTCGACGGCGGCCGGGGAGAGGCTGGCGGGCATCCCGTCGGTGAGCCCGGGGACGTCGAGGTGGCCGACCATGACCGCCACGCCGTCGGGAAGCCCCCGCCAGGGCAGCAGGTCGAACGCCTCCATCTCCTCGAGGGGCGGCGTGACCGGCAGGTCGTCGTGGCTGTCGGCGTCCGCCCGGCCGTGGCCCGGGAAGTGCTTGACCACCGGGACCAGCCCGCCCTCGCGGACGCCTTCGGCGAAGGCCCGGCCGTAGGTCGTGACGACCCCGGGCTCGTCGCCGAAGGAGCGCGACCCGATGCCGGGGCCGGCGCCCACGTCGAGCACCGGAGCGAGGTTCATCGTGAAGCCCAGATCGGCCATGGCGGCCGCCCGGTCGGCGACCACGACCTGGACCTGGCGGGGCTCGAGCTCCGTGAGACCGTGGGCGGACGGGAGGCGCCCGAGTAGCCCGTCCAGTCGCTGGACGGTGCCGCCCTCCTCGTCGACGGCGATGACGAGGGAGGCGGTCGTCGAGGCGTCCTGCAGGCCGGCAACCGCCTCGACGATCCCCTCGTCCGGCGTCCCGATGACGACGACGCCGCCCACGAGGCCGCGCTCGGCGAGGGCGGCGGCCTCCGCCAGTCCCACCTGCTCGACGACCGGCATGAGCACCTGGCCGATCCGTAGCGCCGGCGGCAGTAGTGCGACGCACTCGGCCGGGGTCGGCCCCGGCGGCGTGGTGGTGGTGGACGTGGTGGTCGACGTGGTCGACGTGGTCGTCGTGGACGTGGTCGTGGTGGACGTCGTCGTGGTGGTCGTGGTGGAGGTCGTCGTCGTGGTGGAGGTCGTCGTCGTGGTCGACGACGTGCTCGTCGGCACAGGGGATTCCGTCGTCGGGGAGCCGCAGCCCGTCAGGGCCACGGCGATGAAGACCGCCGTCAGGTTCCGCACCCCCGCAGTCCACCACAAGTCACCTGAAGGCGCCCGAGTTCGCGAGGGCCGCCCGACAACCGCCTGATCGCTGACCTACGCTCGCCCCCATGCGGTCACTCGCCGTCGCCGGCATCGCCCTCGTCCTCGTGGTCATCGTGCTGCTCCTCGGGACCTGCGGCCGCAGCGAGGTCGAGGTGCCCACGACGACGACCTCCACCACGACCTCCACCACGACCTCCACCAGCAGCACGACCACCACAACGACCGTCGATCCGGCGTCGCTCGGCACCCTGCCGCCCGTCGACGGCATCGGCGCCCCCGTCCTCGACCGCGACTCGTCGGTCACCACGGTCGGCCTCGACACCGTCCACTTCGGCATGACGCTGCGGGCCGCCCAACTTGCTGCCGGCAGCCGGTTCTCCCCGGCCTCGCCGGTCGGCGAGTGTTACCTCGTCACCCCCGACGAGGCACCCGACGGCATCTCCTTCTGGGTGGCGGGCGGCACCATCGAACGCGTCGACATCGACGAGCCCGGAATCACGACACGCTCCGGGGCCGGCATCGGCGACTCCGAGGACCGAATCCACGACATGTTCGGCGATCGCATCCAGGCCACCGCCCTCCCCGACGGCACGGGGAACCTCCTTGCCTACGTCCCGCGGGACGAGTCCGACAAGGACTACCGCGTCATGTTCCAGACCGACGGCGAACGAGTAGTGCGCTTCTGGTCGGGGAAGCTTCCGTGGGCCGGGATGCTCGAACCCTGCGGCTAGCAGCCGGCCAGCAGCTCGAGGAGACGAGCACCGTCGGTCAGTCGGTGCTCCACCCCGATCGGCACCTCGCCGACCCGCAGCCGGCCACTCGACGACACGGCGAGGGCGTGCTCGTCGCCCCGCCGCCACGCCGACACCTCATCGATCTCGCTGTCCGCAGACACGCCTTCCAGCGCCAGCAGCACCCCGGCCGGCACGTCGGCCTCGCCCGCTGCCGCAATGTCACGCCAGACGCCGAGCTCCACCCACGAGCCGGGACGCCGGCCGGGAGGCAGGCGCAGCCCTGACGCCTTGAGCCGTCGCAGCAGCTCGCGTCCCTCCACCGCCTCGGCGCCCAGCACCAGCGCCTTCTCCCGCACCTCGGCCGGCACGTCGTAGTGGTCGCCCTGGAACGCCATGCGCCGCAGGCCCAGGTCCGAGGCGAAGGCGTGCAACTCCCCGTAGGCGGCGTCGCTGACGAGGTGCGCCCACCGGCGGCCCCGCCAGGGCCAGATCGCGTCGTCCACGAGGATCGCCATGCCCCCATGCTGGGCCAACGGTGCGACGGAGTGCCACACTCTGCGCATGGAGGCCGCCACCGACACCGTGACGCTGCGGGTGCCCGACGGCCCGGCCTTCGCCGAACTCCCCCGGGTGTGCCTCGGTGTCCTTCTCCGGATCCACCGCATCGACCCGGCCGAACTGGGTGACCTCGCCACCGACCTCAAGGCGGCGACCGCCGACCTGGCGGGCAGCGGCGACCTCACCGTCGACTACCGGACCACCGACACCGCCGTGGAGGTCGTGGTCAGCGGACCCGGCAGCACCCGGCGCCTGACGGCCCCCCGGACTCCCGACCCGACCCCCGACTGACCGGGCGCGACCGTCGGACGGGACTCAGCGCCCCGTCGACCCGAAGCCGCCCTCGCCGCGCTCCGAGTCCGGCAGTTCGTCGACCTCGACGAAGCGGCACGACTCGACCCGCTGGATCACCAACTGGGCGATCCGCTCACCGCGCACGACCTCGAACGGCACGGTCGGGTCGGTGTTGACCAGCAGCACCTTGAGTTCGCCCCGGTAGCCGGCGTCGATCAGGCCCGGCGTGTTGAGGCAGGTGACACCGTGTCTCAGGGCCAGGCCGCTACGTGGCTGGACGAAGCCGGCGTAGCCCTCCGGAATGGCGATGGCGGCTCCGGTCGGCACCAGGGCCCGACCACCACCGGGTGCGAGGGTGACGTCCTCGGCGGCGACCAGGTCGGCGCCAGCGTCACCCTCCCGCGCGTAGGACGGCAGCGGGAGGTCGTCGACGAGGCGACGCAGCGGGATCTCGAGCATCGCCGGACCCTAGCGGCCGGGCCTCGGGGTCCCCGTTCCCTCCCGCACCCCGCCCCCGCCCGTAGGCTCGGCGCCATGCTCGCCTGGATGGACCTCGAGATGACCGGCCTCGACCCAGCCACCGATGTCATCGTCGAGATCGCCACCCTCGTCACGGACGACGACCTCGAGGTCATCGCCGAGGGGCCCGACCTGGTCATCCACCAGCCACCCGAGGTGCTGGCCCACATGGGCGACGTGGTACGCGAGATGCACACCACCAGCGGCCTGCTCGACGAGATCGTCGCCTCGACCACCACCCTCGAGGAGGCCGGCGCCGCCACCCTGGCGTTCCTGCAGAAGCACATCCCCCGGCCCGGCACCGTCCCGCTCTGCGGCAACTCGATCGGCACCGACCGGCGCTTCCTCCACGCCTGGCTGCCCGAGATCGAGGACTTCCTCCACTACCGGTCCATCGACGTGTCGACCCTCAAGGAGCTGGCACGGCGCTGGCGCCCGGAGGTCCTGGCGTCGGCCCCGCCCAAGGCCAGCGGCCACCGGGCGCTCGACGACATCAGGGAGTCGGTCGCCGAGCTCCGCCACTACCGCTCAGCGTTCCTCCTGCCCGGCACCGGCGCCTGACCGGCGCCGCTTCGCCTGTCGCGAACGGCCACACCTAGGGTCGCTGGCGTGACCGAACCCGCTGCGCGGATCCGCCGACAGGAGCAGGAGCGAGCCAGCGACGAGATCCTCGAGGTCGCCCCCGGCCTCTACCGGCTCCAGTTGCCCATCGCCATGCCGGGACTCGGCCACGTCAACTGCTACGCCCTCGAGGACGAGCACGGCCTGGCCCTGGTCGACCCCGGCCTGCCCGGCGAGGACTCCTGGCAGGTACTCGTGCAGCGCCTCGACGCACTGGGGGCGCGGGTCGAGCATGTCCACACGGTCGTCGTGACCCACAGCCATCCCGACCATTTCGGCGGCGTCCACCAGTTGCGCGACGAGTCCGGCGCCGCACTCCTCACCCACGCCGACTTCCGTTCGATCTTCGGCAGCGACGAGTCCGAGGACCTCGCCGAACTCCGGGAGGCGCCGCTCGAGGACGCCGACGGCGCCTCGACCGAGGACGCACTCGAACAGTTACGGGAGGGCATGCGCCGGACCACGCCGTGGGGCGGGGTCCGGGAGCCACCCCCGATGGAGGAGATGCGCACCTGGTCGACGGGCGGACTCGGCGCCCGCGCCTTTCGCGTGCCCCGGCCCGACCGAACCGTCGACGATGCCGACGAGGTCGTGCTGGGCGGCCGCACCTGGCTGGCCGTCCACACCCCCGGCCACACCCACGACCACCTCTGCCTCTACGACCCGGCCGACGGCCTCTTCCTCTCCGGCGACCACGTGCTGCCGACCATCACCCCCCACATCGGTGGCGTCTCCGAGCTCGAGGACCCACTGGCCACGTTCATCGACTCGCTGGAGCGGATGGAGGAGTTCGCCGCGGTGTCGCTGGTGCTGCCCGCCCACGGCCACCCCTTCACCGACCTGACCGGCCGGGCTGGGGACATCTGCCGCCACCACGGTGAGCGCCTCGACGTGATCCGCGAGGCCGGCGCCGAGTTGGGACGGGCGCCGGTCGAGGCCTACATGCAGCGCTTGTTCAAGGAGCGCTCCTGGGGCTACATGGCGGCCAGCGAGACCTACGCCCACCTCGAACACCTCCGGCTCACCGGTGGCGCCGAACGCACCGAGGAGGCAGGCAGCAGCCACTACCTGGTCGCCTGAGGGCCCCGGACGCCCTAATTCACTTGACGGCCCACCACTCCATGGTGTTGGGTGGTCACCCGGTGTGATATCCCGTATCGTGGAACACCGGAGAACGACCGACCACCGGACCAACTTCCCCATGCAGCACCAGACGCACAGACACCACCACGGCACCACGGCCGCACGGCCGGTGTCCGGCGCGCATCTGCACGCCCGGAACTATCCGATGACGGCCACCACGACCATGACGTCGGCCTCGTCGTCCACGTTCATGTTCTGGACCAAGACCCAGCGGCCTCGGGAGGCGACCGGCTAAACGCCATCGCACACCAAAACCCCCGAGGCCGCCGGAGCAATCCGGCGGCCTTTCCGGTTTTTGGGCCCCGATTCCCGCACCCCTCGACCACCCGATCCACCGACCAGACCGGCCACCAACCGACCAGCCACAGGAGCCGAACCATGCAGGCACTGATGTACGAACGAGAGACCTGGCGAGCCGACGCCGAGTGCGAACGCCTCGGCGTCCCCACCCACGTCTTCTTCTCCGACGACCTCGGCGACATCGCCCAGGCCAAGCGCATCTGTGCCGAGTGCCCGGCCCTCGTGCCGTGCCTCGAGGGGGCGCTGTCCCGCCGCGAGCCGTGGGGCGTCTGGGGCGGACAGATCTTTCGCAACGGGCGAATGCTCGCCACCAAGCGTCGTCGGGGGCGGCCACCGAAGGTGCCCCGCCCCGAGGACCAGCTCCCCGTGGTGCCCATCCCGGTGCACCTGCAGTCACAGCTGCGCTCGGCCTGAGTCACCACCCCCACTGAACTCGGCCGGCACCGGGCGGGACCCCTCCCGCCACGGGGAGCCAAGCCGCCATCAACACGGGCCGGGGTGACGCTCCGGCGAACCCCGGCCCGTGGGCGCACCACCCCCCCCCACGGACGCACACGCCGCGGCGCAGCCCCGGGGGCGACAGCACCACCCGGCTACCGTCGCGGTCTCGCCCTGCGCGCCAATCCGGGCACGCCATACCTCCATCAGGCACCACCCGGCTACCGTCGCGGCGTGCCCCGGATCGCCGCCCTCCTCCTCACGGCGTCCCTTGCGTTCGCCTCCTGCGGATCGGGCGCCGACATGGTCGCCGACGACCTCCTCGACCGGCCCTTCCAACTCGGGGACGGCGGCACCACGACCATCGCCGAACTCCACGCCGAGGACGGACGGCCGATCATCGTCAACCTCTGGGCCACCTGGTGCGCCCCCTGCCTCGCCGAGATGCCCGACCTCCAGGCCTTCCACCAGCAGCGTGGCGACGAGGTCCGCGTGCTGGGCCTGAACATCACCGATTCGCCGACCCGGTCCGACGCCCGGGTCGAGGAACTCGGCATCACCTACCTGCTGGGCCGCGACCCCGAGGGGGCGTTCACCGCCGCCCTCGGCGCCGTCGGGCTCCCGGTCACCGCCTTCGTGGACAGTGCGGGCACCCTCGCCCACGTCCACCAGGGACCGCTCGACCTCGAACTGCTCGACGAACTCGCCGCCGAGCACCGGTGATGGGCACGGGACACTGATGTTCGACCTCGGCCTGGCCCTGCCCTTCACGCTGGGGATCGTCACGGCGGTCAACCCGTGCGGCTTCGCCATGCTCCCCACCTGGATCGGCTACTTCCTCACCGGCGACGCCGCCGACCGGGAGGAACGCCCCGAGCAGGTGCTTCGCGGCCTGCAGGTCAGCCTCGTCATGGCCGGAGCGTTCGTCCTCGTCTTCGGCGGGTTGGGCGTCGTGGTCAGCCACCTCGTGACCGAGGAGGCCATCGCCCGGCGCACCCCCTGGGTGACCGTGGTGCTCGGGCTGCTCCTCATCGCCTACGGGCTGGCCCTCCTCGCCGGCCGGGAGGTCCGCCTGCCCCTCCCGAAGCCCCGCCGCGGCCCGGGCTCGGGCGAACTCTGGTCGGTCTTCGGGTTCGGCGCCTCCTACGCCGTCGTATCCATCGGCTGCGCCGCACCCATCTTCCTGCTCCAGGTGGCCGGCAGTTTCGGCCGGGACGGCGTCCTCGAGGGCACCGCCAACTACCTCGCCTTCGCCGCCGGCATGACGGCCGTGGTCGCCGCCCTGACGCTATCCCTGACCCTCGCCCGGGGCGGCCTCGTCCGCAACCTGCGCAGGCTGCTGCCGTTCGTGGACCGCCTCGGCGCTCTCGCCCTCGTCCTCGGGGGCGCCTACCTCACCGTCTACGGCATCTACGAGATCCGACTGCTACGCAACCCCGGCACCCCGTCCAACCCGGTGGTCGACGCCGTCACCGACCTGCAGTCGCACCTGACCACCTGGGTGACGACCAGCGGCGGCACCCGCGTCGGCCTGGCGCTCTGGCTGGCCGTGCTGACGATCGTCGTCTGGGGCGTCAGGCCGGTGCTGACGCAGGAGGCCCGCCGGACCGCCTGGACCATCACAGGGATGGTCTGGCTGGTCGCGGAGGGTGCCGGCCACCGGGGCGAGCTCGTCGTCCTGCCCATCGTCCGCCTCCTGGCGGGGTGGCCCGACCGCATGGCCGGCTGGGCGGACGATCCGGGCCGATGGGCGGTACCGCTCGAGGTGGCCCTCACCGTCGTCGCCGTGGCGACAATCGCACTCCTCGTCCGGCCGGCCCTCCATCGGCGTCGATGAACCCCGTCCAGCGGGTTCCCGACCTGCCCACGCTGCTCGGACTCCCCGGCGTCGAAGAGGAGTTCGTGCCCGGCTCCTCGATCGGCGTCTGCGCCCTGCACGGCGGCGGCCTCGAACGGGCCACCGAGGTCGTCGCCAGGGAGGTGGCCGAACGCACCGGCGCCTCCTACTACGGCGTCGTCCAGCCGGACGGGTCTCGCCACCACCTGTCTTCCACCCGCTTCGACCCTGACGACTCCCGCCGGCTGGCCGCCTTCCTCGACCGAGTCGACCACGTGGTGTCGGTCCACGGTTACGGCCGCGACGACGACTTCTTCGCCGTCCTGCTGGGCGGCACCAACCGGCCGTTCGCCCACCACCTGGCGGGACACGTCCGGGGGACGCTGCCCGGGGGCTACCGGGTCGTCGACGACCTGGCCGAGATCCCCCGCCGACTCCGCGGCATCCATCCACGCAACCCGGTCAACCGGACCCGGCACGGCGGGGTCCAGGTCGAGTTGCCGCCCAGCATCCGATGGAACGTGGACGCCCACGACTGGAGCGACCGGGACGGCACGCCGCGGGCGCCACAGCTCGACGACCTGATCGACGGCCTCGCCACCGGCGTCGCCGACTGGGGAAACGGCACCCCCTAGCCACCAGCAGGCGAGAAGGAAACGGGTCCCTCCTCACCTGGCGTCGGGCCTCAGGGCGCCCGGCGCTCGACGACCCAGGAGCCCTCGACCAGGCGGTAGCGCAGCCGGTCGTGCATGCGATCGGGGCGGCCCTGCCAGAACTCGACCCGGTGGGGCCGGATGCGGTAGCCGCCCCAGTGGTCGGGGCGTTCCACGTCCCGGCCGGCCCACCGCTCCTCCTCGGCGACATAGGACGCCTCAAGGGTCGCCCGATCGTCGACCACGGTGCTCTGGTCCGACGCCCACGCCCCCACCTGGCTGCCACGAGGGCGGGTGGCCCAGTAGGTGTCCGACTCCTCCACGCCGATCCGCTCGGCCGTGCCGGCGACCCGTACCTGCCGGCGCAACTCGGTCCAGCTGAACGTCAGAGCGGCCCGACCGTCGGCATCCAACTCGGTGGCCTTGTCGCTCGTGTAGTTGGTGAAGAACACGAAGCCCAAGGCGTCGACCCGCTTGAGCAGGACATTGCGGGCCGACGGCCACCCGTCGGCCGCGACCGTGGCGAGGACGACGGCGTTGGGCTCCCAATAGCCCGCCGCCTCCACCTCGGCGAACCACCGCTGGAACTGCACGACCGGGTCATCGGCGAGGTCGCCGACGTCGAGCCCACGGTCCTGGTACACCTCCCGGTGCCCGCTGAGGTCCACGCCGGGAGTCAACACGCTCGACCCCCGATCGGCAAGCGGGACGCGTTGCTCGGGGGACGATCAGGAGACCAGGTGCCCGGCCGGGCCCGTCCGGTCGACCAGGCTGGCCACCGCCGACCACGGCAGGTCGACCCACGGCGTCCCGGCAACGCCGGGAGCCACCTGATAGGCATCGAAGCGCAGCACCAGTCCCGACGCCGTGACCGCCAGGTGCCGGAAGTTGGCGGCATCGGCCACGAGGCCCTCCGTGAACAGCATGTCCTCGCCCAACTGGGCTGACAGGTCCGCCCGGGCCAGTGCCGCCACCTGGTCCAACCACGGCGAGCCCGCCACGAACAGTTCGGCCGGCTCGAGCACGCGGCCCGTCGACAGGTCGACCAGCAGCGTCGCCACGTCCTGCTGGAGCGACGCAGCGTCGTCCCACTCCGTCGTCACGTCGAACACGACGCTCAGCAGGCGACCGTCGACGTGCAGCACCTTGCCCGTGCCCCGCAGCGAACTGGCCCCCATCTCCGAGCCCTCCTCCTCGAGGACCGACGCCCGGAACCCCGTGTAGGCCGCCGCCACCACCGCCTCCAGCGCTCCGTTGACCGCACTGTCAAACGACGTCCCAGAGATCTGCGGGTAGCTCAGGTCGTAGTTCGCCAAGTCGGTGACCTGCCCGTCCATCTCGCTGGCGTGGACCTTGGGCGCCCCCTCGACCGGTGCAAGCGACACGTGGCCGGCGGCACCTGCCGTACTCCGGGCACCGTCGTCCGTCAGGACGCCGGCCGTGTCGGTCGGGCTCGCCCCCCGCATCTCGCGACCGTCGCCGGGGGCGCAGGCGGCGGCGAGCAGGATGGCAAGCGCGGACACCGTCACCCGCCATGTGCCCGCAGCCGACCCGATCACGGCCCGCAGGGTACCGAGCAGGCCACAGTACGGGTATGCGGCCTCCGCCCAGGCCGCGACTTGCTACGGTCGCCCCATGGCCCGTCGCCGTCGGGAAGCCGCGTCCCGAGCAGAGGACGTCACCACACCCGACCAGCTGTTGCTCGACCTCGTCAACGGGCTGCGCGAACTCGACGAGCGCGTGGCGACCCTCGAGCGACGCTTCGACGCCCTCGGCGGAAGCGCCGGCGACGACGGCGAGGAGGGGGTCATGGAGCTCCGGCTCCACCTGGCCCGGCTCTCCGGCGAGTTGACCCGGGTCACCGTCGAGTTACGCGGCCAGATCGCGGAACTGGCCGGACGGTCGGGCGAGTCGCTGCCCCCCACGCCGGAACTGGCCGGCGACGAGGCCTTCGAGGACCTCACGGCCGACTCGCCGGCGAGGGCACGCGAGCGGAAACCCGAAGGACCCCGCGACCGGGGCTGGCAGCCCGCGGACTAGGCGCGCCGGCAATTCCGCCCAGTCAGGACGTGGCGGCGATGAGGGCGTCCATCAACTCCTGGGCCCGTGCCTGCAGGCGGCCGAACTCCAGCCAGTCGGCCGGATCCTGGGCCAGTGCCTGGGCGGCCTGAGCCTGAAGCTGTTCGATTTCGGCCACGATCTCGGCGACCGTGACGGGAACCTCGACCGTGCCCGTCGCCGGGTCGTCTGACCCGTCGTCGCCGGAATCACCCGGCTCGGCCACCGACGGCGACCTCGTAGAGGTGGTGCCGAACAGGTCGCTCAGGTCGTCGCTGGTGAGTTCCTCGAGCGCCTCCTGGAGCGAGTTGGCCATCACCACGTCCTCGCCGACCGCCACGATCACCCGTTCGAGCTCGGGCACCGTGTTGTCGCCCTCGGCCTGGACGTAGAGCGGCCGGACGTAGAGAACCGAGTTCTCGATCGGCACCAGCAGCAGCTCGCCGAACAGGACCGTCGACCCGCGCTGGCTGAGCAGCGTCTGGAGGCTGGCGACCTCCTCGTCGTTGCGGATCCGCTCCTCGGAGAGGGCCGGACCGTCGAAGTTGGAGGTGGGCGGCCGGTAGATCACCAGATCCCCGTAGTTCTCGCCGTCGCTGCGGCCCACCATGTAGGCGGCCAGCTCCTTGCGGGCGTCGTCCTCGTCGAGTGGCACGAACGCCCGCAGGATCACGAACTCGGTGCCGTTCCCACCCGGCAGGTCGATCATCGTCCGGTAGGGCGCCATGCGCATGTCGCGCGTCCCGATCCGCAGCCCCTGGTCGTTCAGCACCACCAGGTCGAGGGCGCCCTCGCCGGTGCGTCCCGGGTCCTGTGAGACCGCCCACTCGGCCGCCCGCTGGTAGAAGTTCTCGGTGTCGTCGACGTGGTAGGCGCCCCACAACTCGGTCTGGACCCGGAACAGGTCCTCGGCGTAGCGCAGGTGTTCGACCAGGTTGGCCGGCATGTCCGCGATCGGCCGGAACAGGCCGTCGAAGGCATCGGCATAGGCGGCCACGATCGGGTCGGCGTCGTCGGTCACGTAGAAGATGACACTGCCGTCAAAGCCGTCGACCACGGCCTTCACGGAGTTGCGCACGTAGTTGAAGCGGGTCCGCAGGCCGCTGTCGGACGGCAACTCGCCGACCGGTGCCCGCTGGGCGTAGGGGTAGCGGCTGGTCGTGGTGTAGCCGTCGATCACGTACACGACCCGGCCCTCGTGGAGCACCGGGTACGGGTCGGCGTCGAACTCCAGGAAGGGCGCCAACTTCTCGACCCGCTCCCGGATGTCTCGGACGTAGATCACCCGCGAGTCGTCGGTCACGAAGTTCGAGATGAGCGGCTCGAGTTGGCCGAAGCGCAGGGCGAAGGCGACCTTGCGCAGCATCGACCCCATCTCGACGCCGCCCTCGCCACCGATGTCGGCGTACCGGACCTCGAGGGTCTCCTGGTTCTCGTCGGTGAAGTCGACCTCGTCGCGGCTGGCGCCCACCACGGCGTAGCCGCCGAGGCCCTCACCCACGTAGAGCTGCGGACGGTCCAGCACCACGTCCAACGACGGGTCGATGTCGATCGGCAGGTCGCCGATCAGGAACTCGGGGTCGCCGGTGGCCCGAACCCGACTGACCGGGGCCAGGGCCACGCCGTAGCCGTGGGTGAACGCCACGTGCTGGCTCTCCCACGAGCGGGTCACATTGGGCTCGAGCTCCCGGGCGCCGATCATCACCTGGGTCGGCTCGCCGTCGACCATGTACCGGTCCGAGTCGAGCTCCCGGCTGAAGCGGTAGAACTCCCGCTCGCCCTGCAACCGGTCGAACGTGCCCTGCACGACCAGCGGGTCGAGGGTGCGGATGTTGCGGACCGTGCCGGGGTTCTCGCGCAGGTCGGCGGCGGTGATCGTGTTGTCCATCCCCTCGATCTGGACCTCGATTACTCCGTCCAGCCCGAACGCCGACCGGGTGGCGTCGATGTTGCGGGCGATGTATTCGGCCTCCTTCTCGGACTCGGCCGGCTCGACCCGAAGGCTCTGGATGACCGCCGGGTAGATGTTGCCCATCACGAGTGCCACGAACGCCCAGAGGCCGACCGCCAGGGTCGGCAGCACCCAGCCCCGGCGGCGGATGTTGACGATGAGCAGCAGGACGGCGAACAGCGAGATCAGGATCAGCAGGTTGGTGGCCGGCAGCTGCGCCTTCACGTCGGTGTAGGTGGCGCCGTCGACGGCGCCACGCGTCGAGGTCGTCAGCTCGAAGCGGGCCAGCCAGTAGTCGGCCGCCTTGACCAGCGCGAGGAGGCCCAGCAGCACCGACAGGTGCGCCTTGACCGCCGGTCGGACCCGCTCACCGGGCGCCTGCAGGCGGATGCCGCCGTTGACGTAGTGGAGGATCGTGGTGACGACCAGCGTGACGATGAGCGCCCCGAACAGCCAGCCCACGACGAAGCTCGAGAACGGCAACTTGAACACGTAGAAGCCGACGTCCCGACCGAACTGGGCGTCCTCGATGCCGAAGTCGCCGCCGTTGGTGAACAGCAGCCACTCCTGCCAACGTCCGGCGACGCCGAAGCCGGCCAGGAGTGCCAGCAGCACCGAGATGACCAGCCGCACCAGCCAGGCCCGGCGACCCACCACCAGGTGGTAACGGGAGAGGACCTCCTCCTCGGGTCCGGGTGGGCGCACGACGGGCGCCAGCCGGTCGGCGACGGTCAGGTTGGCGAAGCAGAGGACAAAGAACAGCAGCGTGAACAGGACAACGAGCACGATCTGGGCCCCGAGCACCGAGGTGAAGACGTTGCCGTAGCCGAGCTGATCGAACCACAGGTAGTCCGTATAGAAGCCGGCCACGCCGCGCAACGACAGCATCGCCACGATGCCGAGGGCCAGCACGCCGAACAGCAGCATCCGGAATCGGCGGGGGCCGCGTCTCGTGGCACGCCGTCCGCGGATCGGGCGCGGGGGCGGCGGGGGTGCGTCCTGGGGGTTCTCCTCGTCGAGCATGGAGCGGCAGCCTAACGCCCAGCCGACACGGCTGGTCCGGCCCCAGGCAGGTGCAGGTCGAGGGCATTGCCACCAAGGCCGGCCAGCACCGCAAGCGCCTCCTCCAGCGTGGCGACCGGTTCGACCTGCAGGTCGCCGGCGTGGCGGGCCGCCACCTCGTACTCCTCGGCCGGCACGAGGAAGAGGTCGACGCCGCCCTCCCTGGCCGCGACCGTCTTCTGGGCGATGCCACCGATGGGGCCGACCTCGCCCTCGAAGCCGATCGTGCCCGTCGTCGCCACGTCCAGCCCGCCGGTCAACGCGCCGGGCGTGACGAGGTCGAGGACGGCGAGCGTCAGCGCCAGGCCCGCCGAGTTGCCGCCGATGTTGCCCGTCTCGATCCGCACGTCGACGGGCAGGTCCTCGACGTCCTGCCAGCGGGTCTGGACCATCACACCGAGGAAGGCGGTGTCGGGGTCGTCGGTCCGGGCGCCGAGCACCACCTCGGCCGTGCGCGGGTCGTCGTCGACCTCCTCGTCGACCGACACGACGTCGAGCCGCACCACCTGGCCCGGGACACGGGCCCGGATCTCGGCCACGAGATCGTCGGCGGTGCGGACCGGCGTGCCGTCGACGGCCACGATCACGTCATCGGTGGTCAGGATCCCCTCGGATGGCCCCTCGACGCCCGCCATGCCGACGCCGGTGGCCTCGTACGGGTCGATGCCGAGGTGCCGGAACGCCACCGCCACCGCCGTCGACTTCGAGACCTGCATGAGTTCGAGGTTGAACGCCCGGTTCTCGCCGGGGCTGAGGTCGCCCAGGATCTCGTCCTCGCCGAAGAGCACGATGTCGCCGTCGATGTTCGCCTCGAGGAACTCCCAGCCGTTGACCCGGGTGTCCTGGCGGACCGTCGTGAAGAACACGTCGCCGGCCGGCTGGAACCGCTCGCCCACCGTCACCACGATGCGGTCGGTGAGGGCGCTCACGCTGCCCGGCCGGAAGGCGACATACGGCAGCCGCACCACGGTCATCACCAGCGCCAACACGCCGAGCAGCAGCAGCGGCACCCAGATCCTCGCTCGCAGCCGGCGTCGACGCCGTTGGGCGCCCCCGGGCTCACCGAGGCGGGGCGGTAGGGTTTCGACTGCCGTGTCCACGTTGTCGTTCGACCTCGCGCTCATCCTTGAGTCCGTACTCGCGCCGGGTCTCGTGCTCGGCGCCCTGCTGCACGTCGGCCCCTGGTCCACCCCCAGCGCCCTCCAGCCTGCCACGGTGCCGACCGGAGGAGGCGCCGGGACCGGTGCCGACCGGTGGAAGCAGCCCCTCCCCTGGGTCACCCTGCTGCTCCTCGCCGTGCGCGGGCGGCCACTGCCACCGTCCGGCGAAACCGAACTGGCCGTCGAACGGGGCTGGGGCGTCTTCGCCCGGCTGGGCGTCGGCCTCCAACCACCCCGGAAGGTCGCCACCGGCCGGCGGGCCCGCATCCGCTGGTGGCACCGCTGCACCTCGCTCGCCCTGCTCCTCGCCATCGTCGTCCTCGTGGGACTGGCCCTGGCCTCGCTGACGGCGGTGCTGATCGTCGCAGGCGGCTTCCTGCTCGAGCAGGCGATCGGCTGAGCGGTGGCCGGACGCCACCTCCACGACGCCGACCCTCCGCAGGCCGACGCCGCCCAGCGTCGACGCACCGTGCTCGAGGCCGGACTGTCCGGCGACCCGTCCGCCGGCACCCCGATCGCCCGACGACACCTCGAAGATTCCGAGCCCGCCGTCCGGGCGGCCGCCCTCGGCGCCCTCGCCCACCTCGGCACCCTGGAGTCGCCGACGCTGGCCGGCGCCCTCGGAGACCGGGACCCGGCCGTCCGTCGGCGAGCACTCGAGCTCTGCATCGACGCCGGCCTCGCCCCCACACTCCCCCTCGGCCTCCTCGACGACCCCGACCCCACCGTCGTCGAGGTCGCCTGCTGGGTGGCCGGGGAACTGGTCGACGCCGCCGACCGCTCGGTGCACGCCCTGGCCGGGATCGCCGGCAACCACGACGACCCGCTCTGCCGTGAGGCGGCGGTGGCGGCCCTCGGCGCCCTCGGCCACCCCGATGGCCTCGTCGCCGTGCTGACGGCCCTCGACGACCGGCCCCAGATCCGGCGCCGTGCCGTACTCGCCCTCGCCCCGTTCGAGGGGTCGGAGGTCGACGCCGCCCTCGAACGCGCCCTCGGAGACCGGGACTGGCAGGTCCGCCAGGCAGCCGAAGACCTGGGCGCCGAGGGCCCGGGTGCCGACTGAACCCCGCTACCGCCCGCGGGCGTTGTCCATGAACATCACGCGCATGGCCTCGAACGACTCGATGCACTGACCAGCCCCCAGCACCACGCACTCCAGAGGGGCGTCGACATGGTGGACCGGCACCCCGGTCTCGTCAGCGAGGCGCAGGTCCAGCCCACGCAGCAGGCTGCCGCCACCCACCAGGTGTATGCCCTGCACCAGCAGGTCCTGCGCCAGTTCGGCGGGCGCCTGAGACAGGCAGGTCACGACCGACTCCACGATCGCCGACAACGGCTCGTCGATGGCGCCGCGGATCTCCTGCGGCGTGAGTACCACCGTCTTGGGCAGGCCGGTCATGAGCTCGCGGCCGCGGACCTCGGCCCGCATCTCGTTCGGTGTCGGTGCCGCCGACCCGATCGTGAGCTTGATCTCCTCGGCGGTGCGTTCGCCGATGGCCAACCCGTACTCCCGCCGGACATAGGCCTGGATGTGGGCGTCGAGGTCGAACGATCCGATGCGGACTGCCTCGATCGCCACGACCCCGCCCAGCGACAAGAGTGCCGACTCGGACGTCCCGCCGCCGATGTCGACGACCATGTTGCCGACCGGCTCGCTGATCGGGAGGTCGGCGCCGATCGCCGCCGCGAGCGGCTGCTCGATCAACTGGGCGTCGGCGGCCCCGGAGCGGCGCGCCGCCTCGGTCACCGCCCGTCGCTCGACCGCCGTGATCGCCGAGGGGACGCAGATGAGCACCTTGGGCTTGTTGAAGCGGCTCACGCCGACCCGCTCGAGCAGCAGCCGCACCATGCGCTGGGTGACCTCGAAGTCGGTGATGGCGCCCTTGCGGAGCGGCCGCACGGCCACGATGTGCGACGGTGTCCGCCCGATCATCTGCCAGGCCTCGCGCCCCATCGCCAGCACCTCGTTCTTGCGCTGGTTCAGGGCCAGGACCGACGGCTCGGCGAGGACCACGCCCTCGCCCCGCATGTAGACGAGGGTGTTGGCGGTCCCGAGGTCGATCGCCAGGTCGCGGGCCATGTCAGCCGCCTCCGGTGCCGCCGGGGCGGCCCTCGTCGGTCGGATCCGGCGACTCGGGGGGCAGCACCCGCATGCCACTCGACTCGGGACCGCTGGTCGGCCGGTAGCCATGGTGGCCACGGGACATGGCGCGCAGCGTGGAGCGGAACTCGTGCGGGTCGCTGGTCTGCTTGCGGGGCCGGCTGACCAGCCAGACGAGCAGCGAGCCCACTACGGCCAGACCGGCGGCGCCGGCCAGGAACAACGGCGCCGAGTTCACGCGGGGTCCCCGGCCACTGGCGCCTCGGCCGTCCCGAGTTCCTCGACCTCGACGAGGTGCTGGGCGTCGACCCCCCAGCGTTCGCCACCGTCCCATGCCTCCCGCTTCCAGATCGGGACGGTCGCCTTGAGGCTGTCGATGCAGAAGCGGTTGGCGGCGTAGGCGGCGTCCCGGTGCGGGGACGACGTGGCGACGACCACCGCCGCGTCGCCGATGGCCAGCGGTCCGGTGCGGTGCAAGAGCGCCACCCGGCGCAGGTCGGGCCAGCGACGGCGTGCCTCGTCCACGATGCGCGACATCCGGGGGACGGCCTGCTCCTCGTACGCCTCGAAGGACAGTTCGGTCACGTCGCCGCGGTCGCCGGTGTGGTTGCGGGCGGTTCCACAGAACACGACGACGGCACCGCAGTCCGGCCGGACCACCCACCGCTCCACCTCGGCAACCGGGAGTCCCGTTGCCGAGAGGCCGACCCAGGTGTCGCCTTCGGGTCCCCCCGAGTGGGGAAGTGCGTCGATCGGTGCGGGAGCGTCGGGCATCGGCGCAATCGTAGGACGCCGCCCGAGGCCCGCCACCGACGCCCGGGCCGGTCCATCGCCTCGCCGGTTCGCTCCCTGGCTACCGGTCGGGCGACGCGCCGGTGACACGCCGAACCAGCCACACCAGACCGGCCAGGAAACCCGTCAGGAGCGCGGCGGCAGCCCCCAGCGACAGCAGCTGGCGGCTGCGGGCGTCGAGCTGGTCCAGGGCCCCCGGCTCGTGGCCGGCGACATACGCCTCCTCATTGGTGTGCCGTGGCTCCCAACCGAGGCTGCGAATCCGGTCGTTGGACACGACCCACGGGTACACCGTGTACGGCAGGATGCCGGGGGGCGCCTCGGTGAGGCCCAGCGACCAGCGCAGCCGGGCCACCGCTCCCGCCAGCCCGGCCGGCAGCCGGAGGCGCGGAACCTGTCCGCCGAGCTCCGCCATGAGCGGCGCCGGTATCCACCCGTCCGGTGCCACGTTGAGGGGACCCAGCGGGCGCTGGTCCACGGCCACGACGACCGCTTCGGCGAGGTCGTCAGCGTGAAGGAACTGCCCCATCGGATCGCCTTCCTCGCTGCGGATCGCCACCGCTGCCGACAGCAGGCGAGCCAGCCCACCGGGCTTCTCCTCGGCGACGGTCACCGCCGGCCGCAGCATCGTGACGACCCGATCGTCGTTGGCGCAACCCCACGCCATCGCCCGTTCCTCGAGGTCGGTCCGGCGCACGGCGAACCGGAAGTTCGGACAGGGGCGGACCTCGGCCTCCTCGGTGAGCGGGACCGGGTTGTCCGGCCAGGCCCCGTAGACCATCGCCGTCGAGAGGACGACCAGGTGCGTCACCGGGCTGTCCTCCAGGGCGGCCAGCAGGCGCTGTGCCACCGCCGGGATGGCGTGGCCGGGGTCCACGCGGGCCAGCTGCGGACGCAGGCTCGACGCCAGGTGGACCACCGTGTCGACGTCGTCGACCAGGCGACGCAGGTCGGTCACCGCCAGGTCGGCGGTCACGATGTCGACGCCCGGGGCCGGACGCACGCTGGAAAAGCGATCCACGCCGACCACCTCGTGTCCGGCCTCGGCCAGGCGGGCGCAGGCCCGCCGGCCCACGGCTCCGGTGGACCCGGTGACCAGCACCCTCATCCTCGTGCCACTCTCCTCGGTGCGGCCGGATGGCCGCGAAGCGTCCCTGCGATCACGACCCTACGATGCCCCCGTGAGCGACCACGATCCACCCGCCGGCACACCGGGCGACCCCGACAACCCGTTCGCCGGGCTGCCGTTCGTGGGCGACCTGTTCCGGGCGATGGGCACAGCCGGACAGGGCGGCGACCCAGGTCGCCAGATCGCCATGTCGGTCGCCACCGGTGGGCGGAGCGAACCCAATGTCGACCCGATGGAGCGCATCGAGTGGGAGCGGCTGGTTCGGGTCGCCGAACTCCAGGTGGCGGACCGGACGGGCCTCGACGTGGCCCGTGGCCAGGCCCTCACGATCGAGCCGGTCACGCGTGCCGCGTGGGCCTCCCGCAGCGTCGACGCCCTCCGGCCGCTGTTGGGCCGCCTCGCCGAGGCACTCAACCAGCCGCCCGACCTATCCGACCTGCCGGATCTGCCCGACGACCCGTCTGCCGGCGAGGACCCGGCGGCGCGGTTCGGCGTCGGGTGGATGCAGGGCATCCTCGCCTCGATGGGGCCGCTGCTCACCGGGATCACCTCCGGGATGCTCGTCGGCCGCCTCGCCGCCCGCAGCCTCGGCACCTACGACCTGCCGATCCCCCGCGATGCCGACTCGCTGCTGGTGGTCGCACCCAACGTCGCCGACTTCGGCCGCGAATGGAGCCTGCCGGCCGACGACCTCCGGCTATGGGTCTGCCTCCACGAGGCCGTGCACCACGCCGTCCTCGGCGTGCCCCACGTCCGCGAGGCCCTCACGGACCTCCTCACCCGGCATGCCGGCGCCTTCCGCAACGACCCGTCGGCGCTCCAGGAGCACCTCGGCGACCTGGACCCCATGGCCGGGCCAGAGGCGCTAGTCGAACTCCAGCAGGTCCTGAACCCCGAGTTGGTGCTCGGGGCGGTCCGGTCACCCGAGCAGGAGGCGCTCCTCCCCCACCTCGAGGCCCTGGTCGCCGTTGTCATCGGCTACGCCGACCACGTGATGGACGACATCGGCGGCCGGCTGGTCACCAACTATCCGATGCTCACCGAGGCCCTCCGTCGCCGCCGGGTCCAGGCCGACGACGAGGACCGCTTCATCGAGCGCATCCTCGGCCTGAACCTCACCCGGGAACAGGTCGAGCGCGGGGCGGCGTTCGTGGACGGCGTGGTCGAGCGGGCCGGCGAGGAGGGCCTGCGCCGCCTGTGGGTCGACCGGCGACACCTGCCCACCCCGAGCGAGGTCAACGCCCCCGGCCTGTGGCTGGCCCGCATCGACCTGAAGCCGGACGAGGACTCCGGGACCTACTGACCGCCCTCGCGGCCACGCGGCCAGAAGCCCAGTTGCCCGTCTGGCCGATCAGGTTCGGTCGGCGTGACGATCCGCAGCACCCGCTTGGCCCGTTCGGAGTAGAGGATGATCGCCACGCCCATGGCGACAACCACGATGACGTAGCCGGCGACGGGTCGTAGCGGCAGGATCGTCGGCACGAACGCGCCGACCGCCCACGACAGTTGGAAGCGGCCCTCGAACCTGGCGAAGGAGCGGCCGTGGTTGGCGCCGGGGGCGTCCCGCTGCACGATCGAGTCGAACGCCAGTTTCGCCACGCCGGCGCAGCCCGCCACCGAGGAGGCCATCGCCACGGCCGCCCACACGCCGTCCTGCCACGCCCCGTCGGCCCACACGGCGAAGGAGGCGCCCGCCATCACGAGGAACAGGGCACCGCCGATGATCCGTTCCTCGGCAAACCGGCGCCGCAGGCGGGGCGCCAGGTGGGCCGCCACCAGGGCCCCGAGTCCGGCGCCCACGAGGACCGCCCCGAAGTGCCAGGCCGCCGCGCCCGGCGTGCCGAAGACGTTCTCGCCCCTGACCAGGCCGACGGCGGCACCTCCTGCCCGACCCACCCCTTCGAAAGGCACGCCCTCCTCGCCGCCCCGGAAGGCGAATGCCAGCAGGAACGTCACGAACCCGACCGTCAGGCGCAGGATCCCGACCGCGACCGAGCCGAAGACGATGCCGCTGCGACGCAGTTCGGCCCGTTCCCGGGCCGCTGCCGGCCGGGAGGCGACGAGGACCGGCTTGAGGCTGAGTGCGAACAGCGCCGTCACGACGAAGCCGACGCACGCCACGCGTGGCGGCCACGACTGGCCGACCAGCAGCGCCAGCCCCCCGATGCCCGCCCCCACCATGCTGCTCACGGCGCTCAGGAGGGAAAGCTTGGCGTTGGCGGCGACCAGCTCGTCGTGGTCGCGCACGATGCTCGGCACGACGGCGCTCTTGGCAACGGAGTAGCCCTTCTGCAGGACGAGGAACCCGAAGGCCTCCGGGAAGAGCAGGAGGCCGTCGATGTGGCGGGCCATCAGGTAGGCCAGCCCGGCCCGGCCGAGCACCGTGAACAGGATCATCAACCGGCGTCCGCCCCGGATCCGATCGACGGCCGGGCCGATCAGCGGGGTCACGACGGCGAACGGGGCGATCGTCAGGAGCAGGTACAGGGCGACCCGCCACCGGGCCGCCGACGGGTCGATGGAGAAGAAGATCGAGCCGGCCAGAGCCACCGCCACCATGGCGTCGCACATGGCGGACAGGCCGTGCGTGCGCGCCAGGCGCGTGAACGGGGTGACCACCTTGCGTGGTACGGGACCGGCGGCGGTGGGCTCCACGGGGTCAGGCTACGAGAGGCGCCGTTCGCTGCCGGTCAGCCGGGTGACTGCTCGTAGCGGTAGCCGACGCCCCGGACGGTCACGAGCCGCTCGGGGTTCCTCGGGTCGGTTTCGACCTTGGTGCGGACCCGCTTGACGTGGACGTCGAGGGTCTTGGTGTCACCCACGTAGTCGAAGCCCCACACCCGGTCGATCAGGGTGTCCCGGGTGAGGACGCGGCCGACATTGGACACCAGCAGGTGCAGCAGTTCGAACTCCCGCAGCGGCATCGCCACCACCTCGCCGCGTACCCGGACCTCGTGGCGGTCCGGATCGACCAGCACGTCGCCGACCTCGACGGCCGACGCGGACGGTCCGGTGTCGGGGTCGCGCCCATCGGGCGCCTCGGCACGCCGAAGGACGGCGCGCATCCGGGCGACCAACTCACGCAGGCGGTAGGGCTTGGTGACGTAGTCGTCGGCACCCACCTCGAGGCCGACCACGGTGTCGACCTCGGCGCCCTTGGCCGTCACCATGATCACCGGGACCTGAGACCGGGTCCGGATCTGGCGGCACACGTCCAGCCCGGAGAGGCGCGGCAGCATCAGGTCGAGGAGCACCAGGTCCGGCTCCCGCCGGTCGAACGCCTCCAGGGCGGCCACGCCGTCGGCCGCCACCTCGACCTCGAAACCCTCCCGCTCGAGGCCCACGGTCAGGGCGTCGGCGAAGGACGCCTCGTCCTCGACCACCAGCACGCGGACGGCCCCGGTCATGCCGCGGCGCCTCCAGCCGGCAGGCGGACCGTCACGGTCGTGCCCTCGCCCTCGGTGGAGGCGAGGCGGACGGTGCCGCCGTGCGCCTGCACGACGTGGCGGACGATGGACAGGCCGAGTCCGCTGCCGCCGGTCTCCCTGGTGCGTGCACGGTCGACACGGTAGAAGCGTTCGAACACCCGGTCGAGGTCCGCCGCCGGTATCCCGATGCCGCGGTCGACCACCTCGACGACCGCGTCGTCGGCATCTCTCGATACCCGCACGGCGACCGTCGTGCCGCTGTCGGAGTACTTGACGGCGTTCTCCACCAGGTTGCGGACGAGGCTCAGCAGCTGGCTCCGACTGCCCGCCACGCCGACGCCGACGGGCACCTCCACGTCGAGGGCGATGTGGCGACGTTCGGCGGTCGGTCCGACCCGGTCGACCACCTCCCCGACGACCGATGCCAGGTCCACCGACTCCAGCCTGCCCGGCGGGGCCTCCTCGATGCGGCTCAGGTCGAGCAGGTCGTCGACGATCGCCGCCACCCGCTGCGCCTCGGTCCCGACCCGGGCCACCAGCCGGTCGACCACCTCCGGCGAGCGCTCGTCGGCCAGCGTCTCGGCGAGCAGGCTCAACGCCCCGATCGGCGTCTTGAGTTCGTGGCTGACGTTGGCGACGAAGTCCCGGCGCACCGCCTCCTGGCGGTGCGGTTCCGTGACGTCGTCGAAGACCACCACGGCGGCGGCGCCTTCGGCCGAGACCGACTCGGCGACCACCTCGACCACCCGCAGGGGGTTGCCCGGCATGCGCACCTGCTCGGCGGAGCGGGTCCCCCCGGCCGCGGCGAGGAGGCGTTCGGCGACGAGGCGGCCCACCACGCCGTCCTCCCACGAGTCGACGAGGGCGTCGGCGGCGGCGTTGCGAAACACGGGGGCACCGTCGACTCCGGCCACGACGACGCCCAGCGGGATGCAGTCCAGGACGGCCTCGCCGTACCCGCCAGCGAGTCCGTCGTTCGATCCCGTGACCGATCCGGCTGCCGAAACCGGGGGGGCCGTCCGCCGGCCCCACCAGGCGCCGAGCACTAGGGCCAGGGCGGCGAGGCCCAGCCAGGCGACGGTCAACGCGGTCCCCGCGCCGTCCACCACTCCCCGATCGGAAGGTCGACGTCGAGCGCCGTCGGGGGTGCCAGCGCCGACACCGTGGCCCAGCCCTCGCGGAGCAGGGTCGAGTCGAGTCCTGCGGGCAGTTCCCGGCGGGTCGGAACCAGGTCGATGTCGATGCCATCGGTGTCGCGGCCGGTGATGACGGTCTCGACGCCGCCGACGGGCGCCAGGCCCGCCTTTCGCAGGCCACGTACCTCGTTCACCCCTGTATTGGGAACGTTCAGGTTCAGCAGCGTCACCCCCGAGGGGCCGGACGCACCCGCCAGCCAGTCCAGGAGCGGCGCCGCCACCTCGGCGGCGGTCGCCCAACGCTGTGGGCTGCCGTCCACCTGGCTCACCGCCAGGCCGGACCGGCCGTGGTAGCCGGAGACCAGCACCGCGGCCACGGTGGCGGAGTGGAGCGTCGACCGACCGGTGTTCGGCCCGTTGTTGATGCCCGACACCACGAGGTCGGGGGCCTCCCCGAAGGCGTCCTGCATCGCCAGCATGACGATCAATGCCGTCGGGGCGTGGACGGCGTGGGCCTCGAAGCCGTCCACCGAGGCCGACTCGACCCGGACCCGGTCCGAGTCGTCGAGGGGGCCGAGTGCGGCCGCCACGCCGCTCTGGTCGCGGACTGGTGCGGCCACGACGGGGGTGTGGCCCGCCGCACCCACCATCCCCGCCAGGGTCGCGAGGCCGGGCGAGTCGATGCCGTCGTCGTTGGTGACCAGGACGCGCATGCGGAGGGTCTACACGCTCCAGCCCGGTTCCCGGTCAGCGACCGGGGCAGTGCTGGGGTGGCGCCTCGGAGAACCGCTTCAGACGCGGGTCTCCTCGCCCTCGTCGAAGTAGTCAAGTCGGTCCACCGGCATGACCACGGCCGAGACCACGTTGAGCGAGTGGGCCGTGACCCGCTTGAGGAAGCGGAACAGCAGCGCCCGGGGCACGGCCACGAGGGCCGGCTCGGTCGAGTGCAGGAGATCGTTGATGCGGTCGTCGAACTCGTGTCGCAATTCGTCGCCGCGGGCGATGTAGGCCCGGGCCCGCTCCTCGTCGCGGGTGGTCAACAGCTCGCCCATCAGGGCGATGCGCGAGGAGATCTCGTCGCGCCAGGCCAGCAGCCGGTCGAGGTCGTCGGCGTCGGCCATCGACACGCCCTCGTCGGCCAGGTCGAAGATGTTCTTGTTGTAGTCACCGATGCGCTCCAGGTCCTTCACCATGTTCATGAAGACCAGGACCTCGGGGGTGTCGACGCCACCGTGCACCGAGGCGTGCACCACCAGCTCGCGACGGATCTCCATCTCGGTGACGTTGATCTGGCGATCCGTGCGCCGGACCTCGTCGCCCACGGTCGCCACCGGTCCGCCCGTCAGGGCGTTCATGGCCAAGTCGAAGGTGTGGCGGGCGTCCGTGATCATCCGCTGCACCTGGGCGTCGATGTGCTCGAGGCCGCCCTCCTCGGGCTTCCGGAAGAAGCTCATCACCATGGTCGTTGCCTCCTGGTGCCTGCCCGGCCGGTCAGGGCCTGGGCGTGGTGTCGGGTCGTTGGGTCGTGGGGTGGGTCATCGAAGGATCAGCACGCCGACGAGGGGCACCACGACGAACATACCGAATGTGTATCCGACGGCCGCGGCGCGGCGTTCGACGGCGAGGGTGGCCAGACCGTCGGCCAACCGCAGCGGTATCCGCCGCAGGGTCCCCAGGGGATAGAAGACGGCGATGCCGCTGATGTTGAACAGGGTGTGCACGATGGC
>DEAL01000038.1:0-652 GCA_002346745.1 Candidatus Neomicrothrix sp. UBA2983
ACCGAGACCAGGGCGAACTGCGACGCGCCTGTGAACGTGAAGACCGAGAGTACCGAGGCCTGGCCAAGCCCCAGGCCCGACGAGTCGGCGAACACGCCAAAGGTGATGCCAATCAGGAAGCAGGCGGCGGCCAGCAGGAAACCGTCCCGACGATGGGGAGGCATACGCCACGGTAGAAGGGCCGAGGCGTTCAACCCACGGAGCCCAGTCGTTCGACCAGGGTGTCGACGAGGCCGTCCAGGATCGCTGCGCAGGCGTCGAAGTCGGCCTGCTCGCCTGATGCCGGATCAACGACCTCCTCCCAGTCGGCGACCTCCACTTCGGCCAGGGTCATGGCCTCCAAACGGTCGGCCAAGTCGGTGCCGTCGCCAACTGGGAGTTCCCGGGCCAGTCGGGGCAGGGAGGCCGTGCGACCCGCCATCCCGGGGTAGTAGCGACGGATCCAGGCCACGTGAGAGGGCTCCATGGCCACCACCAGGTCCACGTCAGCGTGGTTGCTGCCAAACTGTCGACTGCGATGATCCGGGTCGGTCAACCCATGGTGGGCCAGAGCTATGCGGGTCCGCTGGCTCATCGGTAACCCCTCTAGAACCAGCGTCCCGGCTCCCACGGCACCCCAACCTGGTGCCCGATCAGCGAACATGGCACGCGC
>DEAL01000038.1:969-48566 GCA_002346745.1 Candidatus Neomicrothrix sp. UBA2983
GCCATGACCGACCGGGCGGCGTTGCCAGTGCATAGGAAACAGATAGTGGGGCGGGTCATCGGTCCTCCCCGGAACCGGCCTCCTGCGCCCGGGCCGGCACGGCCACGAAGAGCGCCTCGGCCTCCGCGGTCACCTTCGCACCATCGGTAACGGCACTTCCGTCTGCAGCGGCTGTCAGGCAACGGGCCCGGGCCACCAGGCGCCTCCCTGAGTGGCGCACCACCCGGGCCTCAAACCGAAGGGCCACGTCCAAGGGCGTGGCCTCCCGGAACCGGATGGCCAACCGCGCCGTGACAGTCGGGCCCATCTCGACCAGTGACGGCACCCCACTCAGAACGTCGTCGAACAGGCCGGCCAGGTAGCCGCCGTGCAGACGCTCTGGAGGACCCTCCCGTGACCGGTCGAGGCGGACTGATCCGACCACGTACCAACCATCGTCGTCGACCTCGGTCGTCACTACCAACGGAGGGGCAAGCGGATTGGCCGGCCCCCGGAACAAGCTGTGGTCAAATGCCTCGGCCCGCAGCCGTGCCTCGACCTCGGCATCGATCTCCGCTAGCGGTACCTCGTACCACCGCCGTCGCTCTGGTCCATCCAATGCCTGGCGAGCGGCCGCCACCAGCGACCGGGCCTCAGCCACCGCATCGTTGGTTGGGGCCAGACGGTTCACGTCGGCCACCAGGGAACGCACCTCGTCGGCCAGCGCCGCCCGATCCGCCCGGCCACCGGTCATGTTGCCGAGGTCCCCGACCCCGCAACCATCCCGAGATCAACGGCGACCCGTCGACGGTGACGGTGTGCGTCGCCCCACGATGCCGACAACGCCCAGCCCCGCTTCAGCCAGAGTTGTAGGTCATGCTCGACCGTATAGCCGATGGCCCCGTGGCACTGCAGCGCCGAGCGGCAGGCCAGGTCCACGGCATCGGACGCCATGGCCTTGGCCATCGACACCAGGGTCGATGGACCGGCTTCGCCGGTCACTCCCGGTGGGACGGTTCCCTCGGGCGCACGACCATTGGCCAGTGACCAGGCGGCCGCCTGCACAATGGGTCGAGCGAACTCCACGGCGATGGCGACGTTCGAGCAATGGTGCTTGACAGCCTGGTTAACACCAACCGGGCGGCCAAACTGCTCGCGCTCGGCTACGTAGGTCACCGTGAGGTCCAGCAGACGCTGGGCCACCCCCACGGCCTGGGCTGCCGAAGCCCAGGCCCCCCGGTCCCACAGGGCGGTCACCGCCGTCGGATCATCCGACACCAGGGTCGCGTCCGAGACCTCGACGGTGACCTCCGTCAGGCGCCGCGCACCATCGAGGCTCTCAACGGGTCGACCGGAGACCGAAGCAGCCGGCACGGCGTGGACCGCCCCGTCCAGGGCTAGCACCACCAGGTCGGCACAGTCGCCGGCTAGGACTAGAGGGCCACTAGAGGTATCGGCCGGCGAACCGGCGGTCAGCACCGCCGAACCATCGGCCGCCCGTCCCAGCCAATCATCACATACCGACGACGGCGCTAGGTCACGCAGCATGGGAACCGCCACCGCCGAGTGCTCGGCCACCGGGCCCGGGCAGGCCGCCCGACCCAGTTCCTCCAGCAACAGCACCTGGTCGACCTCGTCCATCCCGAGACCACCATGTGCCTCGGGAACGGTCAGGCCTAGCACGCCGATACCAGCCAGGCTCTCCCACAGACCGTCGACCGCTCCTGTTGGGTCCTCCCACGAGGACCGGACGGCGGCCGGCGAGCAAACGTCGTCGAGGACGTCGCGCAGCGTCTCGGCAAACAGTAAACGGTCACCTCCCAGTGTGAAGTCCATGGTGATTCCCGCTACTTCCGGGGAAGGCCGAGCAGTCGTTCGGCGATGATGTTGCGCTGGATCTCGTTGGTGCCGGCGTAGATCGGCCCCGAGAGGCTGAATAGGTAGCCCGACATCCAGCCCTGACCGTGCTGACCCGCTTGGTGGGCCGAATCGACCAGTTCGCCCCGTTCTCCTAGCAGTCGGAGGGCCGTGGCGTGCAGTTCGACGTCTAGTTCGGACCAGAAGACCTTCCCGAGCGACGAGGCGGCACCAAGTTCGCCTCCACCGGACAGGTGGGCGGCCGTCCGGTAGGTCTGCCAGCGGTAGGCCTGTGCACCGGTCCATGCCCGGACCACCTCGTCCAGCAGACCTTCATCAGCGGTTCCAGCCTCAATGAGATCTCGATAGAGGTCGGCCAACCGGTCGGCGGCAGCCAGAAACCGTCCCGGCGCCCGGAGGTTCAGGCCCCGTTCGCTGGACGTGGTGGCCATGGCTACATTCCAGCCCTCGCCCTCCGCGCCTAGCAGGTTCGACTCGTGCACCCGGCAACCGTCGAAGAACACCTCGGCAAAGGCCGGCTCACCGTCAAGGCGTCCTACCGGGCGGCGATCTAGGCCGTCGGCGTCGGTGGGCACCAGCAGGTATGAGAGGCCGCGATGGCGCTGGGAGTCAGGCTCGGTCCGCACGATGCAGAACAGCCAGTCGGCCCATGCGCCACGCGAGCACCAGGTTTTCTGTCCGTCGAGCACGAACCACTCGCCGTCCCGGACGGCCTTGGTGGAAATGGAGGCCAGGTCGCTTCCCGAATCGGGCTCGGACCAGCCCTGGGCCCAGATCTCGTCGCCGGCGGCCATCGGCCGCATGAAGCGCTCGTGCTGCTCCGGTGTGCCGTAGGCGAACAGGGTGGGGCCGAGCAGCGTGATGCCGTTGGTGTTGACCCGCCCCGGTGCGCCCGAGCGGTAGTACTCCTCCTCGAACAGCAGCCACTCGACGAGTCCGACCTCGCGTCCGCCGTACGCCTCGGGCCAGTTGACGACCGACCATCCGGCGTCGAACAGGATCCGTTCCCACCCCCGGTGGGCCTCGAATCCCTCGGGGGTGTCCATGGGCGGCAGGGGCTCGGCGGGGATGTTCTCCGCCAGCCAGGTACGGACTTCGTCGCGGAAGTCGCGCTGGTCGGCGGTGAAGCGCAGGTCCAAGGCGCTCAGTCTCCCGCTCCGCAGAGGCGGTCGAGGGCGGCGGAGGCCTCGGCGAGGATGCGCTCCACGAGTTCGGCGACGGAGGGCAACTCGTCGATGGCGCCCACGCCCTGGCCGGTGGGGAGGATGCCGACCTCGGTGCGTCCCTCGACCATGGTGGCCCGGGTCAGCATGGGGGCGTTGGCGGCGAGGGCGACCTGCCCCCAGGTGAGGTCCTGGGAACGCTTCATGCGGAGGCCCTCGGCGACGAGCGCCCGCAGCGGGGTGCCGGTGAGCCGGCGGAAGCGCAGGGCGTTGGCGGCGGCCCGGGGGAAGCGGGTGAGGCGGGCGGCCTCGAGGCGGCGGACCATGTCGGTGGCGACGACCCGCTGGGGGGCACCGTCGATGGCGGTCGTGACGACGGTGCCGTTGGCGGGGGTGGCGAGGTACTCGGCCTTGACGTTGTCGGGGACGCTGCTGTCGCTCGTGAGCAGGAAGCGGGTGCCCATGGCGATCCCGGCGGCGCCCCAGGCCAACGCCCCGGCCAGTCCGCGTCCGTCGACGATGCCGCCGGCGGCGATGACGGGGAGGTCGACGGCGTCGATCACCTGGGGCACGAGCACGCCGGTGGGGACGGCACCGGTGTGGCCGCCGCCCTCGGCGCCCTGGGCGATGACGGCGTCGACGCCCCATTCGGCGACCTTCTCGGCGTGGCGGCGGGCCCCGATGGTGGGGATGGCGACGAGGCCGGCCTCCCTGCAGCGGGCGACGGTGGCCGGACCGGGTGCCTGGGCGAAGGAAGCCACCCTCACCTCGGCGGTGATGAGGTGCTCGATGCGCCGGTCGATGTCGTCGACGTCGGTGCGGAGGTTGACGCCGAAGGGGGCGTCGGTGCCGGCCCGGACCTCGTCGATGGCGGCGACCATCTCGTCGAAGGTCATGGTGGCCGAGGCGAGGATGCCGAGGCCGCCGGCCTCGGCCGTGGCGGTGGCGAGCCGCGGTCCGGCCACCCAGCCCATGCCGGTCTGGACGATCGGGTGCCGGACGCCGACCAGGTCGCAGAGCCGGGTGTGGAGGCGCGGATCGTCGGGCATGTCGGTCACCGGGCCCGCCTCAGCGGAACTCGGCCTTGCGCAGGCCGCGCGGGTCGAGGACCTCGCGGATGAGGTGCAGTTCCTCGTCGGTCGGGAGCCGGCTCTCGGGGACGTCGTCGGGGACGAGCAGTTCGAAGCCGGTGGCCTCGACGACCTCGCCGACGGTGACCCCGGGGTGCACCGAGACCAGCTGCATGCGGTGCTCGTCGTTGCGGAAGTCGAACACGCCGAGGTTGGACACCACCCGGCGGATCTCGTGGTTGTGGCGCACGAATGCCGAGAGTTCGGCGACCCGGTCGTAGCCGGGTCCGGAGACGACGTCGACGCTGGGCACGAAGGAGCGGGTCGAGTGGTTGGGCACCCAGTAGGAGGTGGTGTGGTTGACGAGGTTGCCGGGGGCGCCGCGCAGGCCGAGCAGCTGGGCCTTGGGCTGTCGCCAGTCGCCGATGGCGGCCAGGTTCTGGTTGCCGTGGGCGTCGATCTGGCTGGCGCCCATGACGACGTGGCGGCGGCCGGACCAGACGATGTCGAAGACGTCCCGGTACGGCATCCAGGCCTCGACGAGGCGGGGGGCGTCGTCGTCGCCGACGGGCAGGACGTTGGAGGCCAGCACCGAGATGGCGTCGGTCATGACCATGTCGGGCTCGAAGGTGGCCCGGGCGAGGCGGCCGCCGATGATCGGTGTGGTCCCGATGGGGTTGCAGAGGATCTCGCCGTCGCCCCGGAAGGCCTCGGCCATGGCGACGGCGCAGACCTCGTCAATGGTGGGGTCGATGGTGGCGTCGGTGCTCACGATCCGGCCCCCTCCCGTGCGTCGACGGCCGCCAGGTAGGCCTCGTGGCTGGGGGCGTCGACGTAGCGCTCCCGGAACGCCGCCCAGGCCTCGGGGTCCCGGGCCGTGGCGGCGTACTCGCGCTGGAAGGCCTCGTCGCGGCCGTAGTCGGGCGGGCACTCGGTGAAGTGGGCGCCGCGGGGCGCCTCGACGACGCCGTCGACGAAGAGCCGGGGGATCTTGAGGGTGTGGAAGGTGCCCTCGTCGAGGAGGTCCTCGGTGGGCACGATCCTCTCGCAGCTCATAAAGGTGCGCCGGGCGGCCTTGGCGAAGAGGTCGTCGAAGTAGAGGTCGGGGCCGAGGAACTGGCCGTTGCCGGCGGCATCGGCCCGGTTCATGTGGAGGAGCGAGACGTCGAGGTCGAAGGCCGGGATGGCGACGAGCTCCTCGTGGTTGCCGTCGGCGTCGGGGTAGGGCGAGGCCACGGTGCGCAGGTCGGGGTTCATGGTGAGCATGTCGCTGCCGAGGCCGGCCCTGGTCGGGTAGAAGGGCACCCGGTGGGCAGCGGCGAGGAGTCCCAGGTAGAAGGCGCCCTCGTCGAACTCGGCGAACTCGACGGCGGCGTTCTGGCGGGCCACCCGGAAGTGGGGCTCGAGCGGGATGGAGTCGAGCGACACGAAGCCGTAGGCGACCTTGCGGGCGGTGCCGGTGGCGCAGAGCAGGCCGATGTCGGGGCCGCCGTAGGCGACGATGGTGAGGTCGTCGAGGCCGCTGCGGGCGATGGCGCGCACGAGGGACATGGGCTTGCGGCGGGAACCCCAGCCGCCGATGCCGATGGTCATGCCGCTCTCGAGCTCGGCGACCACCTCGTTCTCGGTCATGCGCTTGTCCGGCATAGCGTCGACGCTACGCGTGGAGGCCGCCCGCCCACAAACCTGACATACCGTCAGAAAACGTGAACCTCGTCACCCCGACGTCAGGACTTCCGCTCCCGATGCCGCCGCACGCCCGGAGGATCGATCGATCGGAGGACACATCCATGCGCATACCCTGCGCGAGCCGGCCCACACACGGGCGGCGGCGGGGGCGGGGCTAGCGTGCGGGCGTGGACTCCCCCCTCGACTTCGCCGGCAGGGCCGTGCTCGTCACCGGCGGCACCCGAGGCCTGGGGCGGGTCATCTGCCGCACGTTCCTCGACGCCGGCGCCGACGTGGCCACCTGCGCCCGCAGCGCCCCCGACGAGCCGGTCACGTCGACCGACGGCACCCGGGCCGCCACCTTCGTGGCCGCCGACGTCCGCGACGCCGACCAGGTCCAGGCGGTGGTCGACGCCGCCGTGGCCGCCCACGGGCGCCTCGACGTGCTCGTCAACAACGCCGGGGGCGCCCCACCTGCCGACACCGACGCCTCGATGGGGTTCCACGAGAAGGTCATCGCCCTCAACCTGACCGCCGCCCTGGCGTTCAGCCGGGCTGCCCACGGCGCCCTGGCGGAGGGTGACGGCGGCGTGATCCTCAACATCTCGTCGGTCTCGGGCACCCGCACCAACCCGGGAGGCGCCGCCTACGGGGCTGCAAAGGCCGGCCTCGCCAACCTGGGTCGCACCCTCGCCCACGAGTGGGGGCCCGCCGTGCGGGTCGTCACGGTCACGGTCGGCATGATCGTCACCGACGAGGCCGCCGCCTTCTACGGCGACGCCGGGCGCCGGGAGGCCATCGGCGGGCTGCTGGCGGCGGGCCGCATGGGCGAGCCGGAGGACGTGGCCGACATGTGCCTGGTGCTGGCGTCGCCGCTGGCCCGCTGGGTCACCGGCACCGAGGTCGAGGTGCACGGCGGCGACGAGCGGCCGGGCTACCTGGACGCCCTCGCCGACGACTGAGCACGCCCGTGCCGCCGATCCACTGCTGGCGCTCCCCCAAGGTGGAGGTCCGCGACGGCGCCCTGGCCGGCAAGGGCGTGTTCGCCGTCGAGCCCATCGCCGCCGGCGAGGTCGTGGCGGTCAAGGCCGGCCACATCGTGGACCGGGAGGAGGTGTGGCGCCTCACCGCCGAGATCGGCGACCAGAGCCTCCAGATCGATGACGACCTCTACCTCTCGCCCCGTACGGCCGAGGAGGTCGACCAGACCGCCATCCGCATCAACCACTCGTGCGACGCCAACGTGGGCTTCCGCGGCCAGGTCATCTACGTGGCCATGCGGGACATCGCCGTCGACGAGGAGCTCTGCCACGACTACGCCATGGACCGCACCGACGACTACCGGCTGGAGTGCCGCTGTGGCGCCGACGTGTGCCGGGGCGTGGTGACGGGTGCCGACTGGCGCCTTCCGGAGGTGCAGGCGCGCTACGCCGGCTTCTTCCTCGAGTACGTGGCCGCCAAGATCGCGGCGCTGGGGGGCTAGCGGCCGGGATCCTCGCCGATCTCGGCCAGGGCGTCCCGGACGGCGCCCCGCAGGCGGCGGGCGATGTCGGGTGAGAGGTGGGCCACCAGTCCCTGGCCGGGGCGGCCGACCTCCTCGACGGTGAGGATGACCCGGGGCTCGGCGTCGGCGTAGTCGTCGCTGATGGCAACCGCCCACGAGATCGGCGTGAGCTCGTCGTCCTCGTAGTCGGGTGGGTAGTCGGCGGCGTCGAAGGGGTAGTCGTCGATGGAGCGGCGCATCCCGACAGTGTGCCAGCGCACGCCGCAACCCTAAATATGACTAATCCGATCAGGTTTCTGTTGATTCGGCGGGTCGCCCTCTGTAGGTTGGTCTCCAATCCCGACCGATTCACTCAGGTTTCCACCACCCCTCCTCCACCCGATGGCCAACACCACCGCCACCCCCGTGCTCCTGCGCCGCCCGGCCGCCCTGACTTCGGCCGAGGTCGCCGCGCTGAACGGGCGCTTCGAGGCGGCCCACCCCACCGAGGTCATCTGCTGGGCGGTCGAGGCCTTCGGTGACGACCTCTGCCTCACCACCTCCTTCTCCGACACCCTGCTCGTCGACCTGGCGGTGGCCGTCGACCCCGACATCGAGGTGGTTTTCCTCGACACGGGACTCCACTTCGCCGAGACCCTCGACACCTTGCGCCGGGCGATGGTCCGCTACGAGTTGCACCTCCGGGTCGAACGTCCCGACGAGAGCGCCCCCGACCTGTTTGCGGTCGCCACCGAGGCCTGCTGCGCCGCCCGGAAGGTGGCCCCCCTCGACCGTGCCCTCGCCGGGAGGCGGGCCTGGCTGTCCGGCATGCGACGCGACGACCACGCCGGCCGGTCCGACACGCCGATCGTCCAGATCGACCGCCGGGGCCTCGTCAAGGTGAACCCCCTCGCCGCCTGGCCGGCCAGCGAGGCCGAGGCCTACGCCACCGAACGCGACATCGTGCTAAACCCACTCATCGCCGAGGGCTACGCATCCATAGGTTGCTGGCCTTGCACCCAGCGCCCGACCGACGACGACGCCCGCAGCGGCCGCTGGGCCGGTAGCACCAGGCAGGAATGCGGCATCCACCGGTGAGCAGCCACCCCTATCCCGTGAACCTGGACCTCGTGGGCCGCAGCGCGCTCGTGGTCGGGGCCGGCGCCGTGGCCGCCCGCAAGGTCCACGGCCTGCTAGCCGCCGGCGCCCGGGTCACCGTGGTCGCCCCCGAGGCCGTCCCCGAACTGGCCGAGGCCAACGACGACGGCCGCATCCGCTGGCACCAGCGCACCTACCGGCGGGGCGAAGTGGCCTCCTACCGCCTGGCCGTGGCCGCCACCGACGACGTCGGCGTCAACGGGCAGGTCTACTGGGACGCCGAGGCCGCCGGCGTGTGGCTCAACGCCGCCGACGACCCCGAGCGCTGCTCGTTCACCCTCCCGGCCGTGGTCCGGCGGGACGACCTCCAGGTGGCGGTCTCGACCAACGGCCGCTCCCCCGCCGTGGCCGCCTGGCTGCGCCGCAACCTCGAGGCGACCATCGGACCCGAGCACGCCGCCCTGCTGGCCCTCGCCGCCGAGGTGCGCGAGGACCTGCGGGCCGAGGCCGGCACCACCGAGACGCCCGACTGGGAGGTCGCCCTCGACGACGACCTGCTCGACCTGCTCCGGTCCGGCGACGTCGACGGTGCCCGCCTGCGGCTGCGCCGTGCCCTCGGCCTCCCCGAACTCGAGCCCGAACTCGAGCCGAAACTGGAAGGGGCGTCCTCGTGACCGTCTTCCTCGTGGGCGCCGGCCCCGGCGACCCCGACCTGCTCACCCTCCGGGCCGCCCGGCTGCTGGCCGAGGCCGACGTGGTCGTCCACGACCGACTCGTCGACGCCCGGGTCCTCGACCTGGCCGCCCCGTGGGCCCGCCTGGTCGACGTCGGCAAGCGTCCCGGCGTGCCCGCCGACGCCCAGAACCGCATCCACGACCTGCTGGTCGACGCCGCCGGCCGCCACGACACCGTGGTGCGCCTCAAGGGCGGCGACCCGTTCGTTTTCGGCCGCGGCGGCGAGGAGGCCGAAGCCCTGCGTCGGGCCGGCATCGACGTCGAGGTCGTCCCGGGCATCACGTCGGCCGTGGCCGGACCGGCCGCCGCAGGCATTCCCGTCACCATGCGCGGCCACTCGAGCGGCGTCACCGTCATCACCGGCCACCAGGACCCCACGGCCGCCCGCAGCATCGATTGGGAGGCCGCCGCCCGACTCGGCACCACCCTCGTCGTCCTGATGGGCGCCTCCCGGGCCGCCCTCATCGCCGAGCACCTGCTGCTCGGCGGGCTCGACGCCACCACCCCGGTGGCCGTCGTCGAGTCGGTCACCACGCCCGCCCAGCGAGTCGTCCGCACCGTCCTCGCCGACCTCCCGGACACGCCGGTCCACGCACCGGCGATCCTGGTGATCGGCTCCGTCGCCGCCCTCGACGTCACCGACGCCGACCTGGGCGACCTCGTCACGTCCACCGCCAGCGAACACGGAGGTTCGTCATGGCTCAACTGACCAGCCCGCTCGAGACCGCACGGCTCGACCCCGAGATGGCGGCCGACATCGCCAAGTTCGAGGAGATGCTGGCCGGCTACCTGGCCGGGCGCGTCCCCGAGGACGTATTCCGGGTGTTCCGCCTCAACAACGGCATCTACGGCCAGCGCCAGGGCGGCACCAACCAGATGGTGCGCGTCAAGGTCCCCTACGGCGCCATGACCGCCGACCAGCTCGACCTGCTGGCCGACCTGGTGGTCGACCACAGCCGCGGCTGGGGCCACATCACCACCCGCCAGAACATCCAGTTCCACTTCGTGGAGCTGACCGAGATCCCGACCGTGATGCGCCGCCTCGCCGAGGCCGGGCTCACCACGCGCGAGGCCTGTGGCGACACGGTCCGCAACGTGCAGGGCTGCCACCTGGCCGGCGCCTGCCCGTACGAGGTGCTCGACATCAGCGCCTGGGCCGAGGCGACCCACCGGCACTTCGTCCGCAACCCGCTGGGGCAGCGCCTCCCCCGCAAGTTCAAGATCAACTTCTCGGGCTGCGACACCGACTGCGGCCAGGCCATGTTCAACGACGTGGGCGTGATCGCCGCCAGCCGCACCCATCCCGACGGCAGCGTCGAGCCGGGCTTCCGCGTCTACATCGCCGGCGGCCTCGGCACCACACCGTTCCCGGCGCTGGCCCTCGAGGAGTTCACCTCCCGCGAGGACCTGCTGCCCACGATCGAGTCGGTCCTGCGGGTGTTCGAACAGACCGGCAACCGCGACAACAAGTTGCGGGCCCGCCTGAAGTGGGTCGTCGACCAGCTCGGCATCGACGAGGTCCGTCGCCGGGTGCTCGCCATCCGTCGCTTCCTGCCGGCCTCGTCGACCTGGCCGGGCGGCGTGCCCGAGGTCGTGGCCGAGTGGGGCGACGATCCTGCGGGCGTGGCCGACGATGTCACGCCGACCCTGGTCGGCCAGGGCGTACCGGTGGCGCTCGGGGCGAAGACGCCGTACGACCGCTGGGCCGAGGTCAACGTGGTGAGGGGCGCCGCCAACGGCACGGTCTCCGCCTACGCCTGGTGTGAGCTGGGCGACGTCACCGCCGAGCAGTTCCGGGCGCTGGCCGCCGTCGTGCGCGAGTTCGACACCGACGTGCGGGTCACCAACCGCCAGAATTTCGTGCTGCGCGACCTCGCCGAGGACCAGCTGCCGGCTCTGTTCCAGCGGCTGGCCGACGCCGGCATGGCCAGGCCCGGCGCCGAGCTGGTCCGCGACGTGGTCGCCTGCCCGGGCGCCGACACCTGCAACCTGGCGGTCACCCAGAGCCGCGGCCTGGCCAAGGCCATCGGCGACGCCCTCGAGGCCGAGGGGCTGGCCGAGGTGGGCGGCGTCCGCATCAACATCTCCGGCTGCACCAACAGCTGCGGCCAGCACCATGCGTCCGACATCGGCTTCTTCGGCGCCGAGCGCCGAGCCCACGGCCAGGCGGCCCCCGGCTACCAGATGCTGCTGGGCGGCTACGTCGGGCAGGAGAGCATCCAGTTCGGCCAGAAGGCGCTGCGCCTGCCCGCCAAGAACGCCCCACAGGCGGCGGTTCGGGTGGTGCGGCGGTTCGTGGACGAACGGCAGGCCGGCGAGAACTTCCCGGCGTGGCTGGAGCGCTCCGGCGGCGCCAAGGAGGTGGCCGTCGACCTCAAGGAACTGGACCAGTTCCCGCTGCCGGACGAGTCCCCGGACCACTACGTCGACTACGACGAGACCGGCCCGTACTCCGCCGAGGTCGGCGACTCGGAGTGCGCCACCTGAGCCCCACTCCCGGGCACCGCACCGCCTGATCCACGTCCCGGGCTTCCGGTCGGGCAGGATCACGGGGTGGCGATCGGGTTCCTGACCGAGGACGAGCCCCCGTACGGGGCGGTCGAGCAGGTCTCGCCGCTGGTGCGTCGGGTCGTGGCCCGCAACCCGTCGCGGTTCACGTACCACGGCACCGGCACGTTCATCCTCGGCCCGCCAGAGGGCGGCCGGGTGGCGGTCGTCGACGCCGGCCCGGACGACGCCGACCACGTGGCCGCCGTGAAGGCCGCCATCGAGGGCCAGGAGGTCACCCACCTGCTGGTGACCCACACGCACCCCGACCACTCGCCGGCCACCGCCGCCGTGCAGGCCGCCACCGGCGCCCCCACCTTCGGGTTCGGCCCGCACCCCGAGGCCGCCGTGCGGGCGCACGAGGAGCGCAAGCGGCGGGCCGCCGAGGCCGGCGAGGAGCCCGAGTCCGACGACGGCGAGGGCGGCGGCGACCTGGGGTTCGTGCCCGACCACGCTGTGGTCGACGGCGACGTCCTGGAGAGCGACGGCCTCACGATCGAGTGCCTCCACACGCCGGGCCACATCTCGAACCACGTCTGCTTCTCGTTCGCCGAGGAGTCCACCCTGTTCAGCGGCGACCACGTGATGGGCTGGTCGACCTCGGTGATCCCCGCCCCCGACGGCGACCTCAACGACTACCTGGCCAACCTGCGCCGCCTCGTCGGCCGTGATGAGGCCCGCTTCCGGCCCACCCACGGCCCGGCCATCGACGACCCGTCCTCCTACGTCGAGGCGCTGGTGGCCCACCGGGAGGAGCGGGAGCGGCAGGTGCTGGCGGCACTAGCCGGCGGCCCGCGCACCATCGCCGACATCGTGGCCGACCTCTACGCCGACGTGCACGAGGACCTGCACCGCGCCGCCGGGGCGTCGGTCCACGCCCACCTCGTGGCGCTGCAGCGGATCGACCGCGTCGCCGTGGAGGGCGAACCCGGCCCCGAGGCCGTCTGGGGGCTGGCCTGACCGACGGATGCCGGCCCGGACGGGGCTGGTGGGGCGCTAGGGGTGCCGGCTGGAGACCGAGACGACCTCGCCCGTCATGTACGACGAGAGGTCGCTGGCGAGGAACACCATCACGTTGGCGACCTCCCACGGCTCGGCCGCCCGGCCGAAGGCCTCGTTGGCGACCAGACCGGCCAGCAGTTCGTCGCTGCTGGTCTTGGCGAGGTGCGGGTGCATGGCGATGCTGGGCGCCACGCAGTTGACCCGGACCCCGGCGTCGGCGGCCTCGACGGCCGCACAGCGGGTGAGGGCCATGACGCCGGCCTTGGCGGCGGCGTAGTGGGCCTGTCCCGCCTGGGCCCGCCAGCCCAGCACCGAGGCGTTGTTAACGATGGCGCCGCTGCCGCGGGGGGTCATGTGGCGCAGGGCCGCCCGGGTGCAGCGCATGGCGCCGGTGAGGGTGACGTCGAGCACCCGCCCCCACTCCTCGTCGGCCATGTCGACCAGCGGGGTCTCGCCGCCGAGGCCGGCGTTGTTGATGAGCACGTCGACCCGGCCGTGGGCGTCGACGGCGGCGTCGAAGAGCCCCTGGACGTCGTCCTCGACGGTGACGTCGCAGCGCACGCCGAGCGGGCGCTCGCCGGCCAGCTCGCCGAGGGCGTCGGCGGCCTCGCCGAGGCGCCGCTCGTGGACGTCGGACACGACGACCGTGGCCCCCTCCTCGACGCACCGCTTCGCAGCCGCGAACCCGATGCCCGCGCCGGCGGCGGCCGTGACGACCACGACCCGGCCCTCGAGGAGGGCCCGCCCCGGCGGGTACTCGGGCACGGTGGTCACGAGGCGGCGGCCTCCTCGGCGGCCTTCTTCTCGGCCATCTCCTTCATGCGCCGTTCCAGGTCGGCGAACATGGGCATCTCCTCGTCCCCGATCGTGGCCGGCAGTCTGTCAGCGATCTCGTCGACCGTGAAGACCCCGTCCTGCTGGGCCCAGAGGTGGCGCAGCTCGGCCGGCTGGTTCCAGACGGCGATGCGCCGTCCGGTGCAGGTGTAGATCTGGGCGGTGATGTCGCGGGCACCGTCGGAGAGCAGGTAGACGGCCAGCGGGGCGATGTCCTCGGGGGCACCGGCCTCCATCTCGAACGGCACGTTCTCGGACATGCGGGTCATGGCGGCCGGGGCGATGCAGTTGGCGCTGACGCCGTACCTGCGGAGGGCGAAGGCGGCGCTGCGGGTCAGCGAGACGATGCCGCCCTTGGCGGCCGAGTAGTTGGCCTGGGCGGTGGAGGCCACGAAGGCGCCGGAGGTGAAGCCGAGGAGGCTGCCGCCGCCCTCCTGCTTGCGCATGACGGCCGCGGCGGCCTTGTAGACGGTGAAGTGGCCCTTGAGGTGGACGGCGACGACGTGGTCGAACTCCTCCTCGGACATGTTGAAAAGCATCCGCTCGCGGACGATGCCGGCGACGCAGGCGACGCCGTCGATGCGGCCCCAGGTGTCGACGGCGGCGGCGACGATCTGCTGGCCGACCTCCATCTTCGACACGTCGCCGGCCACGGCGACGGCGTTGCCGCCGGCGGCCCGGATCTCGGCGACGACGGCGTCTGCAACCTCGCTGGAGGGGTCCTGGCCGTCCATGGAGACGCCGTAGTCGGCCACGACCACGTTGGCGCCCTCGGCGGCGCAGGCCAGGGCGATGCCCCGGCCGATGCCGTTGCCGCCGCCGGTGACGGCGATGCTCTTGCCTTCGAGGTGTCCGGACACTGTTGCTCCTGGGAATCGCCGAGTTTCTGACGGTGTGTCAGGTCCGGGGACCACCCTACCGGGCGATCCGGGGCACGATCCCAGCCAGCCTCCGGCGGCCCGGTCAGCGGGCGGGCACCAGCCCCCCGTCCACGACCAGGCACTGGCCGGTCATGTAACTCGAGGCGTCCGACGCCAGGTAGAGCACGGCGCCCACCATCTCGTCCGGGGAGGCCAGCCGGCCCATGAAGGTGGCCCGCGCCATGCTCGACGCGCTGGCCTCGCCAGTGTTACGGACCATATCCGTGTCGACCGGACCGGGGGCCAGGGCGTTGACTCGGATACCTCGACCGGCTAACTCCGCCGCCATCGACCTCGTGAAGCTGAGCAGGGCCGCCTTGCCTGCGGCATAGAGGGAGCGACCCGGACCCGGGAGGAAGGCGCCCGCGGAGACGACGTTGACGACGGCGGCGTGTTCGGAGGCCTCGAGGTGCGGCAGGCAGGCCTGGACCAGTAGCACCGGTCCCCGCACGTTGACGCCAAACGACTTCTCGAAGCCGGCGACCGTGATGCCGCCCAACGGTTCGGCCAGGGCGTTGGCGGCGTTGTTGACGACGATGTCGACGCCGCCGAAGGCGTCGACTGCCGCGCCGGCCAGCCGCTCGGCGGCCTCCCGCTCGCCCAGGTGGGCCGGCACGGCCAGGGCCTCGCCGCCGGCCTCCCGGATCGCCGCCACCGCGTCCTCGCAGGCCTCGGCCTTGCGGCTGGCGACGACGACGTTCGCCCCCTGGGCGGCGAGCGCCTCGGCAACCGCCAGCCCGATCCCCCGACTGCCGCCGGTGACGATGGCGACGCGGCCGGTCAGGTCGTGCAGTGCGGCGATCTCGGAACGGTCCATGGACGGCATCGCTAGCAGCGACAGCGGCGTCGTCGGGAACCGGAGGGGCTCAGGCCTCGCCCTCGCCACGCTGGCCGACGAAGTAGCCGACGCCGAAGTCGGGCGTCAAGAACGTGACCTCACACTCGTCCGGGAAGTAGAAGAGGTCGCCCTTCGTGCCGACCACGGTCTCACCGGCGCAGTCGGTGATGTGCAGTTCGCCGTCGATCACGAGCTTGATCTCGTGGTACGCGTACGTGTAGGTCATCGACTCGCCGGCCTCGAGCCGGAAGATGCCGGCCGTGATCGCCTTGTCGGGATCCTCCGACACGGCGAAGTCGTCGAGGAACGCGTTGGCCTCGAACTCGTCCATGGCGGGGAGTTCCCGGCCGAGGATGTTTCCCTTGTGCTGCATTGCCGGCATGGCTGTCCTCCTGGAAGTGGCTGGTCGCCGGTCTGGGCACCGTTGCCTCGTCAGGTCGTCGCAATCTAGCGCCGGGCTCCTCGGCGCTGGACCGGCGCCCCTACCCTCCGGGCGTGCTCAGCGACCGCAAGCTGCTCGTCACCGGACTGACCGGTCAGATCGGCCACCCCGTCGCCCGGATCCTCGCCGCCGACAACGAGGTGTGGGGCGCCGCCCGCTTCACCGCCGAGGGCAGCCGGCAGCGGGCTGAGTCGATCGGCGTCACACCGGTGACCGTCGATCTGGAGACGGGCGACTACGGCGACCTGCCCGACGACTTCACCCACGTCGTGCACCTCGCCGTCTGGATGGGTCCGAAGCCCGACCACGACCGGGCCGTTCGGGCCAACGCCGAGGCCACCGGGCTCCTGATGCAGCACTGCCGGCGAGCCGAGGGGTTCCTCGTGGCCTCCACCAACTCCGTGTACCGGGCCAACGGGGACCCGAACCACCGGTACGCCGAAGGCGACCCGCTGGGCGACCCCGCGATGCCGTTCAGCCCCACCTACTCCATGTCCAAGAACGCCCAGGAGGCCGTGGCCCGGACGATGGCCCGGGCGCTCGGGCTGCCCACCACGATCGCCCGGATCAACGCCAGCTACGGGCCCAACGGCGGCCTCCCCGCCTACCACGGCGACGCCGTCGCCGCCGGCCAGACCGTCCACCTGCGGGCGCCCGGCCCCAACGCCTACAGCCCGATCCACGAGGACGACCTGGGCGCCCAGGTGGCGCCGCTGCTCGACGCCGCGTCGACCCCCGCCACGATCGTGAACTGGTGCGGCGACGAGGTCGTGACCGCCGAGGCCTGGTGCGCCCTGTTCGGCGAGCACCTCGGAGTCGAGCCCGACCTGGCCTATGGCGACATCCCCGGCGCCCAACCCGGCAGTGCCGGCGACCCGACCCGCCGCCTCGCCCTCACCGGGCCGTGCACGGTGCCCTGGCGGAAGGGCATGACCGACATGCTCGACGCCCGCACGAAGGGAGCTTGACCACCATGGATGCCGACGACCTCGCCGACCGGATCGCCATCGGGGACCTCCTCACCCGGTACGCCACCGCCGTCGACCGCCGCGACTGGGACCTGTACCGCACCGTCTTCACCGAGGACGCCCACATCGACTACACGTCGGCGGGCGGCATCGCCGGCGGGCTGGACGACATCGTGGCGTACCTCGCCCAGGTCATGCCCATGTTCGAGATGTCCCAGCACCTCGTTGCCAACCTCGACGTGACGCTGGACGGCGACACGGCCACGGTCACGGCCATGTTCAACAACCCGATGCGGCTCGTCGACGGCGACGTCTGGTTCACCGGCGGCTGGTACCACCACGACCTGGTCCGCACCGCCGACGGCTGGCGCAGCCGCCGCCTCCTGGAGGAGGCCGCCTGGTTCGACCGGGCGCCCTTCTGAGCCCGCCCCGACCCCCCCACCGGCCCCACCGCCCGACCCCTCCCCGACTACGTTCCCACCATGCCCGGTCCCCTCGACGGCATCCGCATCGTCGACTTCTCCGTCGCCCTCACCGGCCCGCTGTGCGCCGGCATGCTCGTCGACCAGGGGGCCGACTGCGTCAAGGTCGAGCAGTCCCCGGTCGGCGACCTGATCCGCTGGCTGGGAACCTCCGTGGAGGGCATCTCGTCGATGTTCCAAGTCGCCAACCGCGGCAAGCGGTCGGTGGCGCTCGACCTCCGCCAGGACGAGGGTCGCGCCATCGCCCTCGACCTCGTGGCCGGCGCCGACGTGGTCGTCCAGAACTTCCGGCCCGGCGTCGCCGACCGACTCGGCGTCGCCTACGCCGACGTGGCCGCCGTGAACCCCGATGTCGTGTACGCCGACATCACCGGCTTCGGGCCGACGGGTCCCGCCAGCGGCCGGCGGGTGTACGACACCGCCATCCAGGCCGCCTCGGGCCTGGCCGCCAGCCAGACCGGCATCAACGACGTGCAACCCCGTCTCCTCAAGCAGCTGGTCGCCGACAAGATCACCGCCTACACGGCCTGCCAGGCCGTTACCGCCGCACTGCTCGCCCGGGCCAACGGCCAGGGCGGCCAGCACCTCGAACTGGCGATGCTGGACGCCTGCATCGCCTTCCTGTTCGTGGACGGCGCCGACCACGAGATCCTCCTCGACGGCGACCACTCGGGGCCGCAGTGCGTGGCCGCCAACAACACGCCCCTCGAGCTGGCCGACGGCTTCGCCTGCATCGCCGTCCCCAACGACACCGAGTTCCACGGCGTGGCGGCGGCCTTCGGGGTCGACTCCTCGGATCCCGACCTGGCGACCATCCGGGACCGGGCCCGGAACCGGGAGAAGGCCATGGCGGTCCACCGGGCCGTCCGGGCGGCGTCGCCCTCCGTCACCGTCGCCGAGGCCGAGGCGGCCCTCGAGGCCAACGGCGTGCCGTTCGGCATCGTGCGGGCGGTCGACGAGGTCGCCGCCGACCCGCAGGTGCTGGCCAACGCCGTGTTCGAGGAGCACGACCACCCAGTCGTCGGACGGGTCCGCCAGCACCGGCCGCCGGCGCGCTTCCACGGCACGCCGGCTGCGCTGCGGGAGCGCTCGGCGCCGACACTCGGCCAGCACACCGACGAGGTGGTGGCCGAAACGGGCCGCGGTGACCGGCTCGCGGACCTCCGCGCCGCCGGGGTGATCGGGTGAGCCCGGCCGAGAACCGCGACCAGCGCCGCTACGACGCCTGGGTGCGGCGCCATGCCGAGCAGGGCACCGCCGAGCTCATCCCGGCTGCCACGGTGGTCGTCCTGCGCGACGGCGACGGCGGCACCGAGGTGCTGATGCTGCGCAAGAACTCCAAGATCGCCTTCGGTGGGATGTGGGTCTTCCCCGGTGGCCGGATCGACCCCGAGGACGCCGTCGTCGACGACGACGGCGAGCCCGACGAGATGGCCACCGCCGCCCGGGCGGCGGTGCGGGAGGCCGCCGAGGAGGCGCACATCGCCGTCGACCCCGACGCCCTCGTCTGGTTCTCCCACTGGGTGCCGCCGCCCATCACGCCCAAGCGGTTCTCCACCTTCTTCTTCGCCACCCGTGCGGCCGCCGGGCCGGACGGCGAGGTGGCGATCGACGACGGCGAGATCGTCGACCACGCCTGGTTGACCCCAGCCGCCGCCATGGCCCGCCGCGACGCCGGCGAGATCGAGCTGGCGCCGCCGACCTGGATGAGCCTGAACCTGCTGGCCGGATGGCCGACCGTCGCCGAGGCCCTGGCCGGCCTGGACCACCTGGAACCCGAGTTCTACGAGACCCACATCGGCCGGAGCGGCGACGGCGCCGTGGCGATGTGGTCCGGGGACGCCGGCTACGAGGACTCCGACGCCTCGCAGCCGGGGCCCCGCCACCGCCTCACGATGGCCGACGACGCGTACGTGTTCGAGCGCACCGACTACTGACGCATCCCGCCCTACCATTTCGCCCGTGAGCGAGCCGACCCTCAGGGGACTGACCGCGGCCGAGGTCGCCGAGCGGGTCGCCGACGGCCGCGTCAACGACGTGCCCGACGCCCCGGTGCGGACCACCCGCGAGATCCTCCGGGCGAACGTCCTCACGCCGGTCAACGCCATCATGGGAACCCTGCTGGTGCTGATCCTCGTGCCGGGCTTCCCCGGGGATGCCCTGTTCGCCGGCGTGATCGTCTCCAACAGCGTGATCGGCGTGGTCCAGGAACTGCGGGCCCGCCGGACCCTCTCCGAACTGGCCGTGCTGTCGGCGCCCAAGGCGCGGGTGGTGCGCGACGGCGAGGTCCGGGAGGTCGGCGTGTCGGAGGTCGTCGCCGACGACGTGCTGGCGCTGTCCCCCGGCGACCAGGTGGTCGTCGACGGTGAGGTCGTCGACGGCCTGGGCCTGGCAATGGACGAGTCCCTGTTGACCGGCGAGTCCGACGCCGTCGACAAGGCGTCCGGCGACGAGGTGCTGTCGGGCAGCTTCGTGGCCGCCGGCTCCGGCCACTACCGGGCCACCCGCATCGGCGCCGACGCCTACGCCGCCACGCTGGCCGACGAGGCCCGCCGCTTCACGCTCGCCAACAGCGAACTGCGCGGCGGCGTCAACGTGATCCTGCGCTGGCTCACGGTGGTCATTCCGCCGGCATCGTTGCTGCTGCTGGCCCGCCTCCTCGCCGAGGAGGACCTCTGGGAGGAGGCGCTGCGCGGCACGGTCGCGGCAGCCGTGGCCATGGTGCCCGACGGCCTGGTACTCCTGACCAGCCTCTCGTTCATCGTCGGCGTGGTGGCGCTGGCCCAGCGCCAGGCCCTCGCCAAGGAGCTGGCGTCCGTGGAGTTGCTGGCCCGCGTCGACGTGCTCTGCCTCGACAAGACGGGCACGATCACCACGGGCGAGATCTCGTACGCCGGGCTCGAGCCCCTCGGCGGGTACGGCGACGCCGAGGCGGCCGCCGCGCTCGGCGCCATGGCCGCTGCCGACCCGAGCCCCAATCCGACCCTGGCCGCCATCGCCGCCGTCCACGCCGACCCGGTCTGGGTGGTCGAGTCGGCCCTGCCCTTCTCGTCGGCACGCAAATGGGCGTCGGCGTCCTTCGCCGGCCACGGCCTCCACCACCTGGGGGCGCCCGACATCCTCCTGCCCGACGACGACGACGTCCGGACCCGTGTGGCGGCGCACGCCACCGAAGGCCGGCGCGTGCTGGCCCTCACGCACAGTCCCGGGCCGGCCGACGACGCCGAGTCGCTCCCGGCGGAACGACGACCGGTGGCGCTCGTCCTCCTCGAGGACACGGTCAAGCCCGACGCCCCCGAGATCCTCGGCTACTTCGTCGAGCAGGGGCTCCACCTGAAGGTCATCTCCGGCGACCACCCCGCCACCGTGGCGGCCGTTGCACGCCGGGCCGGCGTGCCCGACGCCGAGGCCGGCTTCGACGCCCGCGACCTGCCCGAGGACCCCGACGGCCTCGCCGGCGTCCTCGACGACCACGCCGTGTTCGGCCGGGTCACGCCGCACCAGAAGCGGGCGATGGTCGAGGCCCTGCAGTCGCGGGGCCACACGGTCGCCATGACCGGTGACGGCGTCAACGACGTGCTGGCCCTCAAGGACGCCGACATGGGCATCGCCATGGGCTCGGGCAGCGAGGCCACCCGGTCCGTCGCCCAGCTGGTGCTCCTGGACGACCGCTTCGGCACGCTTCCACGGGTGCTGGCGGAGGGCCGGCGCGTGATCAACAACATCGAGCGGGTCGCCAACCTGTTCATCACCAAGGCCACCTATGCCGTGCTGCTGACCGCCCTGGTGGGGCTGCTGGGCGCGCCGTTCCCGTTCCTCCCGAAGCAACTGACCCTGATCGGCACCTTCTCGATCGGCGTGCCGGGCTTCTTCCTCGCCCTGGCCCCCGACACCTCGCTGGTCCGGCCCGGCTTCCTGCCCCGGGTGCTGCGCTACTCCCTGCCGGCGGGGGTGGCGGCGGCGATCGCCACGTTCGCCTGCTACGAGTCGGTGCGGGCCGGCGACGCCACGCTGGCCGAGGCCCGCACCGCGGCCACGATGACGCTGCTGGGGCTGGGCCTCGTGATCCTGCTGTCGATCAGCCGGCCATTGCGTCCGTGGAAGCTGGGGCTGGCACTGGCCATGGCGGCGTCGTACGTGCTGGTCATGGCCCTCGAGGTGGGACGCGACTACTTCGAACTGGACGCCCCGCCCACGTCGGCGTGGGTGATCGGAGCGGTCTGCGTGGCCGTCGGAGGCCTCGCCATCTCGCAGGCCCCCCGGCTCGCCACACGGCGCGAGGGGTAGCGTTCCGTCCGACGAGCGGCCACGAGGGAGTGGACATGCCGGACAACGACCAGGGACTCTTCGCCACCGCAGTTGCCCAGTTCGAGCGGGGCGCCGACCTCGTGGGGCTGCCCGACGACCTGCGGACGATCATCTCGCAGCCCAAGAACGAGATCATCGTCAACTTCCCGGTCCGGATGACCGACGGCAGCCGCCGGGTGTTCCGCGGCTACCGCATCCAGCACAACAACCTGCTGGGCCCGTACAAGGGCGGCGTCCGCTTCCACCCGGCCGTCGACCTCGACGAGGTGAAGGCCCTGGCCTCCTGGATGACCTGGAAGTCGGCCCTGTGCGAGATCCCGTTCGGCGGCGCCAAGGGCGGCATCGCCTTCGACCCGCACGCCCACGACCGGGAGGAACTGGAGCGCATCGTGCGCCGGTTCACGCACGCCCTGGGCAACAACATCGGCCCCGACCACGACATTCCCGCCCCCGACCTGGGCTCCAACGCCCAGTCGATGGTGTGGATGATGGACACCTATGCCAACTCGACGGGCGCCACCGAACGGCAGAACGTCAAGCGGATCGTCACCGGCAAGACCCTCGAGACCGGCGGCAGCCCCGGACGCGAGAAGGCCACAGGCCAGGGCGTGGTGTTCTGCCTGCAGCACTGGGCCGACGAGGTGGGCTTCGACCTTTCGAGTGCCACGGTCGCCATCCAGGGCTGGGGCAACGTCGGCAGTGCCACCGGCCGGATCCTCCAGGTGCACGGCGCCAGGATCGTCGCCGTGGCCGACCATGCGGGTGCCATCGCCGACGAGGACGGCATCGACGCCTTCGAGTTGACCGACTGGGTGCGGGAGCGGGGCTCGGTGGCGGGCTTCCCGGGCGCCGGCTGGATCGAGGACGAGGACTTCTGGGCCGCCGACGTCGACATCCTCGTGCCCGCCGCCCTCGAGAACCAGGTCCGCCTCGACAACGCCCCGGCCATCCAGGCCCGGGTCATCGTCGAGGCCGCCAATGGACCGACCACCCTCGAGGCCGAGGAGGCGCTCAGCGCCCGGGGCGTCGAGACCCTGCCGGACATCCTGGTCAACGCCGGCGGCGTGGTGGTGTCGTACTTCGAATGGGTCCAGAACCGCTCGGCCCAGCGCTGGTCGTTGGACGACGTCGACCACCGGCTGCGCGACATCCTCTGGGGTGCCTGCGACGCCGTGGTCGAGGCCCGCAAGGAGTTCGATGTGGAGTCCCGGCGCGACGCCGCCTACACGGTGGCGCTCACCCGGCTCCAGGCCGTCTACGAGCAGCGGGGCATCTTCCCGTAGCCGATTCCCCGGGAGCCCGGCACTACGGTCGGTCCATGGGCCTGCAGACGCTGCTGTGTGGCGACGGCCCGCTCGCCAGCGACCTCGCCGACCGGCTGACGGAGACCGGCTCGGACGTCTCCGTCGTCGAGCCGTCCGGCCTCCTCGACCGGGCGGAGGCCGCCGCCAGGGTCGATGCCGCCGTCGCCGGCCTGGGCGGCCTCGACCTGCTCGTCCACGTCCTGTCGGCACCCCCAACGCCCACCGACCTGGTCGACCTCGACACCGACGACTGGGCGGCTGCTGCCGAGGCACCCATGGCCGTCGGGCTCCACCTACTCCAGGTGGCACGCCCGCACCTGGCGAACGGGAGCCGGGTGGTCCACGTGCTCCCGACGTCGGCCATGGGCGGAGCGCCGGGCTTCGCCGCCACGGCGACCGCCGCCGAGGGGCTCCGGGCGCTGAACAAGAGCGCCGCCCGCCAGTGGGGACCTGCCGGCATCACCACCGCCGTGGTCGCCGTGGCCCCCGAGCTGGCGCTGGGCCTGCTGGCGGCCACCGAGGGTGCCGCACTGGCCGATGCCGCACTGGGTGGTCCGGGCGGTGCCGGGCAGTTGGCCGACCTGCTCGAGGTGCTGGCCTCGCCGGGCGCCGCCTTCACGACCGGTTCGACCATCGTCGCCGACGGCGGCACCTGGATGGCGCCGTGAGCCCGGACACCCCCACGCCCGTCGACACCGGACTGCTCGAGGGTCGGGTCGCCCTGGTCACCGGTGGTGCGGCCGGGATCGGCCTCGGGATCGCCACCGCCATGGCCGAACAGGGTGCGACCGTCGTGCTGGCCGCCCGACGCCTCGAGAACGGCGAGCCGGCCGCCGAGTCGCTTCGGGCGGCCGGCCACCGGGCGAGGTGCGTCCGCTGCGACGTGACCAGCCGGGACGACCTCGAGGAAGCGGTCGCCGCGGCTGTCGAGGAGTTCGGTCGCCTGGACTGCCTGGTCCACAACGCCGTGGGTGGCAGTGCCGCACCGGGGCCCTTGGAAGGCATCGGCGACGGCTGGCGGGGACTGCTGGCGACGACGGTCCGGGCCTCGTTCGACACCGCACAGGTGGCACATCCGCACCTGGCCGCGGCCGGCGGCTCGTTGGTGTTCCTGACGTCGGCCGCCGGGATGGAGGGCAGCGCCAACCTGCCCGCCTACGCCATGGTCAAGGCGTCGCAGCGGGCACTGGCCAAGAGCCTGTCCCGGGAGTGGGGATCCGACGGGATCCGGGTGAACTGCATCGCCCCGGTGGCGATGACGCCGGCGATGGCCCGGGCGTACGCGGCGAATCCCGAACTGGAGGAGCGGCTCGTCGAGCGGACGCCGCTGCGACGGATCGGCGACCCGGTCGAGGACATCGGGCCGGTGGCGGTGTTCCTCGCCAGCGACCTGGCCCGGTTCGTGACCGGACAGACGATCGTGGCGGACGGAGGCGGGTTCCTCGGGCTCTGACCGGGGGGTCAGGCGCCCGGACGGCGCTGGCGCCGGAGGACGGGTCTGCTCAGATGGCGCGGGCAGTACCCGCGTCCGGTGTGCTCAGATGGCGCGGGCCAGAGCGGCGGCGGCGCGCTGGGCGGCCACCTGGCGGCGGCCGATGATCGGTGTGGTCGGGGCGAAGCCAGCAGTGGCCCGCTGAGACTCGGACTCGCCGCCCCAGAAGCCCAGCTCGCGGTTCTGGCGGGCGTACTCCTTGCAGGGGCCCGCCACCGGGCAGGCCTCGCACAGGTCCCTGGCCTTGGCCTCGCGGCGCACCCGGGCCTCGGGGCGCTCTGCGAAGGGAGCGAAGAACAGTTCGCTCTGGCCACGGCACTCGCTCTCATCGACCCAGGACATGCGCTCGTCCGCCAGCAGTGTCAGGATCGGGAGCGCATCCTCGGCCTCGATACGGGTCGCCACATCGGTCATCGCGGTTCTCCTCCTCGTCGCTCCGATGGAGGCGACTTGCGGCCGTCCCCCTCGTCCACCCGGGTGAACGTAGGCGCGCCGTCGGGCGCGCTCCAGTGGTTGGCGATGATTGTTAGAGAACCTATCTATCGTCAAAAGCGATTGATAGAGGAGTGTCACATAGCTGCCCACGATGACTCCCCGGTAGTAACCAGCGCCACGGGTCCCGGAACGCCGCTCCCGGGCCACGGGATGCCATGCTCTGGCGGATGCCGCCGACGCCCGCCGACCCCGGTCCCTACTTCGACGACCTCGCCGTCGGCCAGGTGCTCGTCCCCGCACCGGCGGCCACACTCGACGAAGGCACCGCCGCCGCCTACCAGGCCCTCTGCGGCGACCCCCTGGCCACGTCCCTGAGCGCACCGCTCGGCACGGCGGTTTCCGGGGCGCCGGGCCGGCTCGCCAACCCGGCCCTCGTCATGCACATCTCCATCGGCCAGAGCACCGTCGCCACCCAGCGGGTGGTCGCCAACCTCTTCTACCGCGGCGTCGTGCTGCAGGAGGTTGTGCGACTGGGAGAGACCCTCCACACCACCGTCGAGGTGCGTGGCCTGCGCGAGACCACCCGGAGGGACGACCGGCCGCCACGCGGCCTCGCCCTCCTCGGCATCCGCACGGTCCGGGTCGATGACGGGGCTGCGGTGGTCGACTACGAGCGCTGCGCCATGCTTCGCTTCCGCGACCCCGACAGCGAGACCGGCCACGCCGACGAACTCGGTGCGGCCGACCCCGACGTCGACCTCGATACCTGGGCGGCACGCGTCCCCGCCGGCTGGGACGCCTCGCCCCTGGCCGGTGCCGCCGACCGCGACTGGGAGGTCGGCGGGACGCGGGCCGACCTGCTGCGCGACACCGTCACCGGCGCCCCCGAACTGGCTCGCCTGAGCCAGAACCTGGCGCCCGTCCACCGGGACGCCGGTGCCAACGACGGCGGTCGGCGGCTCGTCTACGGCGGCCACACCATCGGCCTTGCGCAGGCCTCCATGGTGCGGCTAATGCCCGGGACGGCCACGGTGCTGGGATGGCAGTCCTGCGACCACCTCGGCCCGGTCCACGAGGGCGACGTGCTGTCGTGCCGCCACACGCTGCTCGACGAGCGGGAGGTGGCGGGCGGACGCCTGCGGGCGGTGCGCACCGAGGTGTCGGCCGAGCGGGACGGCGGCGACGCCGGCCCGGTCCTCGACTGGCGCCTGGTGGCCTGGGGCGCCTGACGCTCCAGCCGGTCAGCCAGCCGTCGCCACGACGCCGCGGTCGACCAGTGCGGAGACCTCGGCGGCCCCGAGTCCAAGGTCCTCGGCCAGCACCTGCTCGGTGTGCTCCCCGAGCCGGGGCGCCGTCGCCGAACCCCGGTCGTCGTTCCCGGCGAACGCCAGCGGCGATCCCGGCACCAGGTGGCGGCCCACACCGGGTTGATCGAGCGCGGCGAACAGCGGGTTGGCCGTCGTGCAGCGGGGGTCCTCGTCGAGCATCTCGAGGAACGTCCGGTACGGACCCCAGCACACACCCTCGGCGTCGAGGGCGCCGGCCACCTCGTCGAGGGTCCGCCCCGCGAACCAGGGCGTGAACAGCTGCCGCAGCCGGTCGCGGGCGAGGTAGCGCTCACCCTCGTCGGCGAAGTCGACGCCCAACTCGCTGGCCAGGGCGGCGACCTCGTCCGTGGTGCCGGTGGCCGCCTGCAGGCCCCGCCACTGCTTGGGGCTGATGGCGACCACCATGGCGCGCCGGCCGTCCGCCGTCGGGAAGTCGCTGCCGTAGGCGCCGTAGAGGTCGTTGCCGACGGCGTCCCGCTGGGTGCCGAGCACCTCGGCCTCGGCCAGGTTGCCGAGCATCCCGACCGTGGCGAGGGCCACGTCGGCGAGCGCGAGGGTCACGAGGTCGCCGACGCCCTCGAGGAGGCGTCTCCGTTCGGCGGCCAGGAGGCCCACGGCGGCCATCTGCCCGCACACCAGGTCCCAGGCGGGCACCACGTTGTTGACCGGCCTCGGGTCGTCGGGGTGGCCGGTGACCGCCGGGTACCCGACGGCGCAGTTGACGGTGTAGTCGACGGCGGTGGTGCCGTCGTGGCTGCCGGTGATGGCGACCATCACGAGGTCGTCGCGGCGGGCGCGCAGCGACTCGTAGGAGAGCCAGCCCACGGCGGGGAAGTTGGTGACCAGGTTCCCCGCCCGGGCGACCAGCTCGGCCACCAGCTCCTGTCCCTCGGGGTCGCCCAGGTCCACGGCGAACGACCGCTTGCCCTTGTTGAGGCCGTTCCAGTAGAGGCTGGCACCATCCGGGGTGAGCGGCCAGCGCCCATGGTCGATACCGCCGCCGATGCGGTCGAAGCGGACGACGTCGGCACCCAGCTGGGCCAGGGTCATGCCGCCCGAGGGCGCGGCGACGAAGGCGGAGCCCTCGACGACCGTGAGGCCCTCGAGCGGTCTGTCCATCCGTCAGGCCAGTGCCGCGATGTCGGCGAGGATGTCGCCAGCGTGCTCGCCGAGCGTCTTGGAACCCTTGAGGTCGTACGCCTTGGCGATGGTGCCGTCGGGGGCGATCAGGTAGGAGACCCGCAACGGGAAGGCGACCAACTGGTCGTCGGCCGGCCGGGAGGCCTCGTAGGCCTCGCCCATGGTCCGGTCCGGGTCGGACAGCAGGGCGAACGGGAACCCCTCGCTGTCGGCGAAGGCCTTCTGCTCCTCGACGGTGTCGAAGCTGGCGCCCACGATCACGGCGTTGGCGTCTGCGAACTCCGGGGCTCGGTCACGGAGCCCCCCTCCCTGGATCGTTCAACCGGGGGTGCTGGCCTTGGGGTACCACCAGAGCGCCACCCACTTCCCGGCCAGGTCGTCCAGGGTCAGCGTGTTGCCGTCCTGGTCGGGCGCCGAGAACGCCGGCGCGGTGGTTCCTACCTCGAGCATTGTGGTCCCTTCAGGTCGGGAGGTCGATCGACGACCCTAGTTGGTGGCAGCGTGGACGGACCGATCAACCGTCGAGCGCCTCGACCCATGCAGGGTCGGTTTGGCGCCAGTCAGGTAGTCCCGGGCCCGCCTGCCACCTGTCGTCAATGCTGTCACCGTCAGCATCCACCCAGTCGGCGGTGTACGACATGTCGGGACTCCCGCCGATCCACAGTCCGTAGTCCCCCGGGGCGGTCGGGGCGTCGGAATCATCGGGCATGGGGATGTCCTCGAGGACCCCGACCTCGCCGTACTCGGGTTCTAGGTGGGCGCAGGAGGCATAGGCGTCGTCATAGCGGTCCTGGAACTCCTCGGTCCACTCCTCGTTCCACCATCCGGGTCCACCCATCTCGGTGTCCACGCACTCCTCGTGGGCGACCCAGGCCTCGGCCGAGGCGATCTGATCCTCGATCCACGACCTCTGGTCTTCGGGAGCCAGATCGACACACGACTTCATGCCCTCGGTGTACGCCGACCGGGACGGTTCGTCCTCGGAGGCGGTGGCTCCGTCCATGCACTCTTCGTACGGGAGCATCGCCTCCATTTCGACCAACCACTCCTCCATCTCGACGCGCTGGTCCTCGGGTGCGAGCGACAGGCACTCTCTCATGCCCCGGGTGTAGGCACTCTGGGAGAACTCGGCGTCGCCTACGCCGACGTGGCCCTCCATGCACTCTTCGTACGGGAGCATCGCCTCGGCCCACTCGAGTTCGCGCAGCATTTCGGCCTGAGCGTCCTCGGGCAACAGCGGCAGGCAGTCGCGCATGGCCTTGGTGTACGCCACCATCGACCACGAGTCCCGCGGCACCGCATCCTCGAGGCAGTCCTGGTAAGGGCCCCACTCCTCGTCGTAGCCGCCCCGGTCGTCATCGTCCCAGTCGTCGTCACCCGCACAGGACCCGAAGGCGAATCCGGCGCCGTCCGAGACGGCGTCGGCGGGGTCACCGCAGCCGGAGGCCAACTTCTCGTCGTCGGAACCCGGCTCGGAGTAGTCCCAGAGCACGTCGCAACTCCACGGGTCGCCGGACGTGCAGTCCCCGGCCAACACGGCCGGGTCGATCTCGGGCATGGCGGACTCGGTGCGCAACGCACCGGCACTCGTGCTCGACGAGTAGCCGTCGTTCGGTTCCATCGCCATGTCCATCCCGCCCTCGGACATGTCGCCGCCGCCCATCATCTCCATGGGGGCGCTCAGGACCTCGCCTGCCACCACCGGAGCGAGGAGGGCGTCTCCGACGCCGAGGCCGACGTTGTCGAAGGCGCCCGCGAGTGCCGCGTCGAGCACCACGGCCATGTACTCGACCGCGGTCTCGATCGGGCTGAGGTACCACGAGCCGTCGATCCTGCGCGTCACGACGAACAGGCCGTCGACGTCCATGCCCGGCATGGCGTCCTCCAGGCAACCGTTGTGCAGGCCTGCAGAACGCTCCGATCCACCGTCGCCCTGCAGGTCGGCCAGGTAGTCGAACGCCGCGCACGTGCCCCGAATCGTCAAGGTTGCATCGGCGGAGGCTGAACCCGCACCCTCGGGAAGGGTCAACGCCCCGGCCAGGTGCAGCACGACATCGGATACCACGACCTTGGTGCGTTCTTCGTCGAGCACCTCCTCGGTGGTGCCGATCTCGAGCGTGATGTCGAGTGTCGGCTCCAACTCGGCGACGAGGTCCTCGACCATGTCGGCCATCTCGTCGGTGTCCATCTCCTCGTTGATCGTCGCCACCGACTCGTTGACCTCGTCGAAGAGACCCTCGAACATGGGGAGGTGGTCGAGGAACACGGCCATCTCGTCGGGTACGACCGGTATCACTCCCTGGATGGGACCCTCCGGGTCGATCGAGGGGATGAGCACCCCGGTCCGCAACTGGGCCAACATGGCATCGACCTCGGCATCGAAGTCGATGCCGTTGACCTGGTCGACCACCGACGTGAGCACCCCGGAGGCGCTGTCGGTGCCGGTCGGCAGACCGGCCGTGGAACCCTCGTAGTCGACCGGAGGCAGGTCGAGGAGTGTCCTCACGTATTCGAAGATGGTGTAGAGCGGGCTCACGAACCAGCGGCCCCGCTCGTAGACGGCCATGACGAACACCTCGGAGGGTGGTCGGACGTCGAACAGCCCGCCCGGCTGGTAGCCGGCGGCCGCCTCGGCCAGGCCCCGGTTGACCTCGGCGAGGCTGATCGACTCGTCGACGGCCTCGGCGCCGTCGGCCAGCTCGGCGTCCATGGCCCCGGGATCGACCGTGAGGCCCAAGGTGCCGTCCTCGAGGTACACCTTGTGGACCCGCTCGTGGAGCTGGTCGACGCGGATGACGAAGCCCGAGGCCTGCAGGTCGATGCCGGCGAGGGGGTCGTCACCGGCCAGCGCCCCCTCCTTCTGCGCCAGTTCGATGACCCGCTCGTAGAGGTCGATGGCATGGCCGATCTCGGAGGGCGGGAGCATGGCGGCGGCCGCCACGACGTCCTCGTCGGCCAGGGCGGCGGCGAGCCCGTTCACGGCATCGGCGGAGGTGGCGGCGCCGACGACGGAGCCCTCGGAGGCCGACCGCAGGCTGAGCAACACGGCCACGACGACCGCTGCGGCGACCACGGCACCCAGCAGCATCCAGCGCTTCGAGCCGGCACCGCCCTCGGTGCCCTCGGTGCCGGTCGGCCGGGTGTCGGTCAGCGCCGTGTCCATGCCCAGACGATACCGGCGACGGCCTGTGCGCAACCGGCAGCCCCCGCCAGCCAGGTCCCGAACCCCACGGACGTGGCGTCGGCCGTCGAACCGGCCACGCCGACGACCACCGCCACGAGTAGGACGAGGAGGCCGAGCGGCTGGTGGACCGGTCGAGCCCGGGGCGGGCCGGGCCAGGTCAGGGCCAGCGCCGAGGCGGCACCCGCCAGTGGCACGAGGTACCAGGCCACGCCGACCCAACCGGGCGGCCCGGCGCCCAGGTCGTCGCCGACGGCCACCCAGAGTTCGGCCATCCGGAAGCCCGACACCGGCGAGCCGGCCACCTCCAGCCAGGTGGTCCAGCCGCTCAGGATGGTGACGGCGACCGCCAGTCCGACGAGGGCGGCGTGCCGCCGGTCCGGCCCGGCGGAACCGGTGGCGTTCACGCCAGCCAGGAGACCGCCTGGACCTCGCTGTAGGCCTCGAGGCCCCAGACGCCGCGGTCCCGGCCGATGCCCGACATCTTGAAGCCGCCGAACGGGGCCTCGTTGTGGGGCTGGATGCTGTTGAGGGCCACGTTGCCGGACTGGATCCGGCGGGCGATGCGCAGGGCCCGGGCGTTGTCGCCGGCGTACACGTAGCTGAACAGGCCGTAGTCGGAGTCGTTGGCGAGCGCCACGGCCTCGTCGTCGCCGTCGTGGGGCATGGCCACGACGACCGGGCCGAAGGCCTCCTCGCGGACGCAGTGCATGTCGGCGGTGCAGTCGGCCAGCAGTGTCGGCGCCACGTAGTACCCGGGCAGGTCGGGACGCTCGCCGCCGGCGAGCAGGGTCGCCCCGGCGTCCACGCCACCCTGCACGAATGCCTCGACGCTGTCGCGCTGGCGCTCGCTGACGAGCGGCCCGACGACGGTGTCGTCGGCACGGGGATCACCGACCGTGAGCATCCCGGACACGGCCTCGAGGGTGGAGACCAGCTGGTCGTAGAGGCTGCGGTGGCAGATCACCCGGGTGGGGGCCGTGCAGATCTGGCCGCTGTGGAAGCCCCACACGGTGGCGATGGCCTGGACGGCGGCGTTGACGTCGGCGTCGTCGGTCAGGACCATGGCGCCCTTGCCGCCGAGCTCCATGAGCACGCGGGTCATGGTGGCAGCGCCGTTGGCGTAGATGGCGGCACCCACCGGCGAGGAGCCGGTGAAGCTGACCATTTTGACGCCCGGCGAGGACACGAGGGTGGCCGGCACGTCGGGGCCGGCCGATGTGAGGATGTTGACGACGCCCGGCGGGAACCCGGCCGCGGTGACCGCCTCGCCGAGGCGCAGGATGCCCAGCGGGTCCTGGGGGGCGGGCTTGATGATGACGGTGTTGCCCATCGCCAGGGCCGGGGCGATCTTGCCCGCCACGTTGACGAGGGGGAAGTTGTAGGGCGTGATGCAGGCGACCACGCCGACCGGCTGCCGGTCGACGACGGCGCCGACCACGCCGGCGGATCCCAGTGCCGAGGCGGCCACCGGCTGGGGCGGGATGCCCACGGTGAGGTCCCGGGGTTGCGAGTAGTAGCGGAAGCGCTCGACGAAGGTGTGGCCCAGTTGGAGCGTCTGAGCGATACGCAGGGTGGCGCCGGTCTCGGCCTGGACCAGGTCGGCCCAGGTGTCGGATCGCTCGGCGAGGACGTCGGCCAGGCGACCCAGCAGGGCGCAGCGGTCGGCCATCGGGGTGTCGCGCCAGCTGGGCAGGGCGGCGTTGGCGGCGGCGATGGCGGCCTCGGCGTCGGCGACGGAGGCGTCGGGGGCGTGGCCGACGACCTCGGTGGTGGCCGGGTTGACGACCTCGTAGGTGCCGGCGGCCTCCACCTGCTCGCCGCCGATGAGGAGGCGCCACGCCTCATCAGGGTCGATCTGGGGGGCGATCGTCGTCATGTGGGGGTGGTCCTCCGGTGCGCCTGACCTGACGTTCCGTCAGGCCTCCTGTCGCCGCCGAGCGTACCGAGGCACCCGCTGCGCTCCCCCACCGGCACGCCCGGCAGCCACCGGCCCCGTGCGGCGCACCGACGGCACGGTTCCTAGGATCGGTGTGATGCACGACCTGTTGATCCGCGGCGGCTGGGTGGTGGACGGCAGCGGCGACGAGCGCCGTCGGGCCGACGTGGCGGTCGACGCCGGGCGGATCAGCGCCATCGGCCCGGACCTCGACGGCGACGCGGCAACGGTGCTGGACGCCGACGGGCGGGCCGTGTGCCCCGGCTTCGTCGACGTGCACACCCACTACGACGCCCAGGTGTTCTGGGACGGCACGCTCAGCCCGTCGCCGCTGCACGGGGTCACCACCGTGATCGGCGGCAACTGCGGCTTCACCATCGCCCCGCTCTCGGACGACCCGGCCGACGGCGAGTACCTGATGCGGATGCTCTCGCGGGTGGAGGGCATGCCGCTCGAGTCGCTGCGCGAGGGCGTGCCGTGGGACTGGCGCACGACCGCTGAGTACCTGGACGCCGTCGACCCGCTGCTCGGGATCAACGCCGGCTTCAAGGTCGGCCACTCGGCGCTTCGCCGGGTCGTGCTGGGCGAGGCCGCCACCGAGCGGGAGGCCACCGACGACGAGGTGGCGGCCATGGCCGGCCTGCTGCGCGACGGTCTGGCGGCGGGGGCGATGGGCTTCTCGTCGACCTGGTCGACCACGCACAACGACACCGAGGGGCGGCCGGTCCCGAGCCGCCACGCCTCTCGCGACGAGGTGCTCGCCCTCTGCGCCGTGCTGTACGACTTCCCCGGCACGAGCCTCGAGATGCTGGCCGCCGCCGGCGGTCCCGTCGACGACGAGTCGCAGGCGCTGCTGTGCGACATGTCCCTCGCAGCCGGTGGCCGGCAGGTCAACTGGAACGTCATGCAGGTCACCGCCAACAACGTCGACGAATGCCGGCAGAAGCTGGCGGCGTCCGACTACGCCGCCGAGCGGGGTGGCCGGGTCGTGGCGCTCACGATCCCGATGGTGATCGCCGCCCGGCTGTCGCTGGCCAGCGGCTTCGTGCTGGACGCCATCCCCGGCTGGGCCGAGGTCATGTTCCTCCCACCCGAGGAGAAGAAACGGGTGCTGGCGGACCCGGCCGAGCGGCGGCGCCTGGACGGCCTGGCCCAGTCCGACCACCCGCTGCGCCGGCTGGCCAACTGGGGAACCATGACCATCTTCGACACGGTCGCCCCCGAGAACGACGGCTTCGTCGGCCGGACGGTCGCCGACATCGCCGCCGAACTGGGCTGCGACCCCTTCGACGCCCTGCTCGACGTGGCCCTCGCCGACGACCTCCTCACCTCGTTCGGCCGCGCCGACGCCCCCGCAAGCCGCGAGGACTGGCAGGCCCGCGTCGACGTCTGGCGGGACGGGCGGGCCGTGATCGGCGCCTCCGACGCCGGCGCCCACCTCGACCTGCTGGCCACGTTCAACTATCCGACCCGGGTGCTGGCCGAGCCCGTGCGCCAGCACGGCCTCCTGCCCTTCGAGGAGGCGATCCACCGCATGACCGCCGTGCAGGCCGATCTGTACGGCCTCGTCGGGCGGGGCCGGCTCGCCGAGGGCGCCCACGCCGACGTGATCCTCGTGGACGAGGACGTCGTCGACTCCGACCCGGTGTCGCTGCGGGCCGACCTGCCCGGCGGGGCGGCCCGGCTGTACGCCGGCGCCAGCGGCATCGACGACGTGCTGGTGGCCGGCGTGCCGGTCGTGGCGGACGGCGCCCTGACCGACCATCGGCCCGGGCGGGTGCTGCGCAGCGGCACCGACAGCCGCTGAGGGGGGATCCGCCCGTGTCCGCACACCGCTCCTTCTTCCTCGACCCGGACCTCCACGACTACGTCCAGGCCCACACCCCCGCCGTCGACGACGTGCAGCGGTCGATCATCGAGGCCACCGCGGCGTTCGGGCCGTGGGCCCGGATGTCGGTCGCCCCCGACCAGGCGGCCCTGCTGGCGATGCTGGTCGCCGCCGTCCGGCCCGCCTTCGCCGTCGAGGTCGGCACCTTCACCGGCTTGTCGTCGCTGGCCATCGCCCGGGCGCTGCCCGACGGCGGGCGGCTGCTGTGCTGCGACGTATCCGAGGAATGGACCGACGTGGCCCGCACCCACTGGGCCATGGCGGGCGTCGAGGACCGCATCGACCTCGTGATCGCCCCGGCCCTCGACACGCTGCGGGCCCTGCCCGACGACCAGGCGGTCGACTTCGCCTTCCTCGACGCCGACAAGACCGGCTACCTCGCCTACTACGAGGAACTCGTGCCACGGCTCTCGCCGCACGGCCTCATCGCCGTCGACAACGTGCTCTGGTCGGGCCGGGTGCTCGACCCCTCGGCGGACGACGACGACACCGTGGCGCTGCGGGAACTCAACGACCGGATCGTCGCCGACCAGCGGGTGACGTCGGTGCTGCTGTCGGTCGGCGACGGCGTCAACCTGGTCCGCCTCGCCTGACCCATGCCCTGACCCGGCTCGGTGCACGGGGGCCGCACTCGGTAGGCTCCGAACCTACCAGCCGGTAACCGACCGGACCCGCTGGCCGACCACCCGCCGACCGACCAGGAGCCCCACCATGGCCGAAGCCGTCATCGTCGCCACCGCCCGCACCCCGATCGGCCGAGCCGGCAAGGGCAGCCTCGTCGACGCCCGTCCCGACGACCTCTCCGCCTTCATCCTCGACGACGTGCTCGGCAAGGTCCCCGAACTCCCCCGCGACCAGGTCGAGGACGTCATCTGGGGCACCGCCCAGCCCGGCGGCGAGCAGGGCTACAACCTGGCCCGCGTGGTCGGCCTGCTGGCCGGCCTCGACGCCCCCGGCGTCACCGTCAACCGCTACTGCTCCTCGTCGCTGCAGACCATCCGCATGGCCGCCCACGCCATCAAGGCCGACGAGGGCGACGTGTTCGTCGCCGGTGGCGTCGACTGCGTCAGCCGCTTCCAGTTCGGCGCCGCCGACACCGGGCCGCACAACGCCCGCTTTGCCGACGCCGAGGCCCGCACCGCCGGCCGGGCCGGTGAGGGAACCGACGAGTGGACCGCCCCCGGCGGCCTGCCCGACATCTACATCGCCATGGGCCAGACCGCCGAGAACGTGGCCCAGCACAAGGGCGTGTCCCGCCAGGCCCAGGACGAGTGGGGCGTGGCCTCGCAGAACCGCGCCGAGGCCGCCCAGGTCCGCGGCTTCTTCGAGCGCGAGATCACCCCGTACACCCTCCCCGACGGCACCGTCGTCAGCCAGGACGACGGCATCCGCCCCGGCGTCACCTACGAGAAGGTGTCGCAGCTCAACCCGGTGTTCCGCCCCGACGGCACCGTCACCGCCGGCAACGCCTGCCCGCTCAACGACGGCGCCGCCGCCGTGGTCGTCATGAGCGACACCCGCGCCGCCGAACTCGGCGTGAAGCCCCTGGCCCGCATCGTCTCGTCGGGCGTCTCGGCACTCAACCCCGAGATCATGGGCCTCGGCCCCATCGGCGCAATCCAGCAGGCCCTCGGCCGGGCCGGCATGACCGCCGACGACATCGACCGGTTCGAGATCAACGAGGCCTTCGCCGCCCAAGTGCTGCCGTCCGCCGACGAGGTCGGCATCGATCTCGACAAGCTCAACGTCAACGGCGGCGCCATCGCCCTCGGCCACCCCTTCGGCATGACCGGTGCCCGCATCATGACCACGCTGCTCAACGGCCTCGAGGACGCCGACAAGGAGTGGGGCGTGGAGTCCATGTGCGTGGGCGGTGGGCAGGGCATGGCGATGGTGGTCCAGCGCCTCAACTGAGTCCTGTTCTGCCTGGGCGACCAGGGGTGCGGTCCCGGCGTTGACGCCGGCCCCCGACTACTGGGGAAGGTCTGTGTGGTCGGGCGCGGCACTCACAACCGGAGGCCGCACTGGTCGAAGGCCTCGCGGGTGACGCGCTTTTCGTCGTCGGTGAGCTCCAGCAGGGGTGACCGGACGCGACCGCCCACCTGGCCCAGCAACTCCTGCCAGTACTTCTGGTGGGCGTGCGGCTTCTCCGGCGGGCGGGTGGTCCGCAGTGCCTCGCGCACCGGCTCGAGGCTGGCGCTGATCGCCCGGGCCTCGTCGACCCGACCCTCGAAAGCGGCCTGCGTGTACTCGTGCATCCGCCGGTCGGCGGCCGTCTGCAGCAGGAAAGGCGGCGACGAGCAGAGGTAGAGCCGCCAGTCCAGGTCCAGCACGTTGTCCAGCCACTCGACCTCCGAGGCGGTGCTGACCTGGATCCGGTCGGCAGCCAGGTCGGTGAGCTCCGCGTACAGGTCGCGGGGGACGCTGTACTTGATGGCCACCACGGTCTCGAGGTCGGCCAGCCGGTTGCACAGCTCCGGCGACATCAGGTAGCCGCTGTCCGGGTGGCTCCACAGCGCGATGCCGATGTCGACGTGCTCGGCGATCGTCCGGTAGTAGCCGAGCACCGTCTCGTCCCGCTCGGTGGCGAAGTGCAGCACCGGGGCGTGGACCACGATGTAGTCGGCCCCCACCTGCTCGGCGTGGCGGGCCAGGTCGAGCACCACGTCCAGGTTCTGGTCGGAGCACGACATGATGGTCCGGCCCCGCCCCCGGCAGGCCTCGACGGCCAGCTCGAACGACCGCTTGCGCTCCTCGACGGACATCGAGAAGAACTCGCCCTGCTTGCCGCTGACGAAGATGCCCTCGATCCCGAGGTCCTCGGTCCAGTGGCGGACGTTCTCCCGGAAGCCGTCCTCGTCGATGGCCAGGTCCTCGGTGAACGGCATGAGGGCGGCCGCCCAGATGCCGGTCATGGCAGTCCGGGCGTGCGCCTTGGCGTCGCTCCTCGTGTAGTCCAACGTCCGACCGCCCCTCAGCCGATATCGGTGCGGTGGATGACGTTCTTGACCACCAGATAGTGCAGCAGGCCCTCGGTCCCGCCCTCGCGGCCGTAGCCGCTGGACTTCACGCCGCCGAACGGCGTCTCGGGGAGCGAGGCCTCCAGCGTGTTGATGGACAGGTTGCCGGCCTCCACCCCGTCGACGAGGCGCTCGGCGTAGTCGGCCCGGTTGGTGAACCCGTAGGAGGCCAGGCCATAGGGCACCGAGTTGGCCCGGGCGATGGCCTCGTCCAGCGAGGCCACCTGGTTGACCACGGCCACCGGCCCGAAGGGCTCCTCGTGCATGATCCGGGCCTCGTCGGGCACGTCGGCCAGCACCGTCGGCTCCAGGAAGTAGCCGGTGGTGCCGATCCGGTTGCCGCCCGTGGTGAGGCGACCGCCCACCGACACCGCGTCGGCCACCAGGTCGGCCACGTCGGCCAGGCGGCGGTCGTTGGCCACCGGGCCCATGTCGATGCCGCTTGCGAAGCCGTTGCCGACCGCGAGTCCCTCGACGCCGCCGGTCAGCACCTCCAGGAACCGTTCGTGGACGTCGCGGTGCACGTAGAACCGGGTGGGCGAGGTGCAGACCTGACCGGCGTTGCGCATGGCTCGCACAGCCGAGGCGGCCGCCGCGGCGTCCACGTCGGTGTCCTCGCACACGATCACCGGGGCGTGGCCGCCCAACTCCATCATCACCGGGGTTATGTGGTCCGAGGCCAGGCCGGTGAGGTGCCGGCCCACCGAGGTGGAGCCGGTGAAGGCCACCAGGCGGATGGCCTCGTCGGCGATCAGGCGGCGGGAGATCTCGTCGGGGACGCCGAACACCAGGTTGAGCACCCCCGGGGGCAGCCCGGCGTCGTGGAAGGCCCGGGCGATGTGCAGGGCACCGGCCGGGGTCTCCTCGGCGGCCTTGAGCACAATGGAGCAGCCCGATGCCAGGGCTCCGGCCACCTTGCGGGCGGGCTGGCTGAACGGGAAGTTCCACGGCGAGAAGGCGGCCACCGGGCCGATGGGCTGGTGGTGCACGGTGATGCGCACGCCGGGGCCGCTGGGGATGACCCGCCCGTAGGTGCGGACGGCCTCGCCGGCATCCCACTCGAAGAACTCGGCCCCGCGGACCACCTCGGCCCGGGCCTCGACCAGCGGCTTGCCGTGCTCGAGGGTGATCGACTCGGCGATCTCCTCCTGGCGGTCCCGCATCAGGTCGGCGGCCCGGCAGATCACCTCGGCCCGCTCCGACGGCGGCGTCACCCGCCATGCCTCGAAGCCGCTCACGGCGGCCTTCACCGCGTCGTCGAGGTCGCCGGGACCGGCCACCGGGACGCTGCCGATGACCTCCTCGGTGGCCGGGTCGACGACGGGCAGGGCGTCACCGGTCGTCCGCCAGGCGCCGTCGATGTAGAGCCGAAGGTCCGGATAGTCGCTCATGGTGGTGCTCGCTGATCGTCGTGGTCAGGGGGGTCGGGTCAGAACGCGGTCCGGATGGCCCACAGGTCGGGGAAGGCCGGCCGGAAGAGGGTGGTGGTGAGGTAGGCGGCGCCGTCGGAGCCGCCGGTGCCCGGCTTGGTGCCGATGGTGCGCCGGACCATCATCACGTGGCGGTACCGCCACTCCTGGAGGCCCTCGTCGAGGTCGGTGAGGGTCTCGCCGAGGGCGGCGAACCGTGGGTCGGCCTACGAGTCGATGATGGCCGCCTGGACGTCGGGGTCCTCGCCGACCGTCGCCCGGACATCGCGCTCCAGTGCCGTGGCCGGGACGGCGAAGCCGGCACGGAACATCAGCCGGAGGTAAGCGTCCCACAGGGTGGGGGTCTCGTGGCGCTGGTGGAGCCGGTCGCCCTCGTCGCCGTCGAACCAGTCGAGGGCGACGCGGTCCTTGGTGCCGAGCAGGAACTCGAGTTCGCGGAACTGGGCCGACTGGAAGCCGCTGGCGGTGGCGAGGAACGACCGGAAGTTGGCGAACTCGGCCGGTGTCATGGTCTCGAGGACGTCGACCTGGCCGACGAGGGTCTTGAGCACCTTGAGCACCCGCTTGAGGCGGTGCCGGGCGGCGTCGACCTCGTCGCCGTCGAGCAGCGCGACGATGGAGTCCAGTTCGTGCAGCAACTGCTTGAACCAGAGCTCGTACACCTGGTGGATGACGATGAACAGGGTCTCGTCGTGCTCCGGGGCCCCGGTAGCAGGGTCGACCGACCGGCACTGCTGCAGCGACAGCAGTTCGGGCACCTTCAGGTAGCTGCCGTAGGTCAGGTCGTCGGTCGGCGCGTTCATGCGACCGAGAGGGCGTCGGGCCGGGCCAGGGGGTCAAGCTCGGGCAGCGGCGGGAGTGCGGCGACGAGGGCGTCGACGTCGAGGGTCGCGTCGTCGACGGCCCGGGCGAGGATCTCGTGCTGGCGGACGGCGCGCTCGCGGGCCTCGGCGTAGGGCATCGTCGAGAACATCACCATGTTGTACCGGGGGCTCAGGTGGGCGGGATGGCGCTGCTCCAACTCCAGGGCGAGGCGGCGACGAGCCACGTGGCCGGGATCGACGACGCCGGCTCGCATCTCCACGTAGTTGTCGAGCGCCATGTCGGCGATGGCGTCGGCGTTCGGCTTGCGCTCCCGCTCGTAGGCGGCGAACGCCGTCGCCGGGTCGTCGGGTCGGGTCCGGAGGTGCCGGTCCAGGGCCCGGACGGACTCCATGGCCAGGTTCATGCCCTGTCCGTGGAAGGGCACGATGGCGTGGGCGGCGTCGCCGACCAGCACCGCCCGGCCGTCGAGGCTCCAGCCGTCGGCCCGCATCGTGGCCAGGGCGCCGGTGGGGTTGGCGAGGAACTGTCCGGCGACGTCGTCGACCAGTTCGGTGAAGTCGGCGAACTCGGCGGCGAAGAACCGGTTCACGGCGTCGGAGGTGCCGAGGTCGTCGAACGTGGCCCACGGGGCGAACAGGGTGGCGGTGAAGTCGCCGGCCGGGTTGGCGAGGGCGATGAGCATGTACCCGCCCCGGGGCCAGACGTGGAGCGCGTTGGGGTCGAGCCGGTGGCCCCCGTCGGGTGCGGGCGGGATGGTCAGCTCCTTGTAGCCGTGGTCCAGCCGGTCGGTGGTGGCGCGGCACGAGCCGCGGTCGACCAGTGCGGCGCGGACCCGGGAACCGGCGCCGTCGGCGCCGAACAGCACGCCGTACGGCTCGACCCGCCCGTCGGCGAAGGACAGCCGGGAGCCCTCCAGGTCGACGGACGCCAGTTCGGCCGAGAACTCGACGTGGACCCGTCCGGTGGCCTCGGCGGCGTCGAGCAGCAGGGCGTTCAGGTCGGCCCGGGAGATGGAGTGGATCACCTCGTGGGTACGGCTGCCGTAGGGCTGCAGGATCGGTGGTCCGCCGTCGACCGGATGGACCATGCGGCCCCGCATCGGGATGGTGATGGCGTCGACCCGGTCGATGACGCCGACGTCGACCAGCGGCACGATGCCCCGGGTGGCCAGCGCCAGGTTGATGGACCGCCCGGCGGCCACCTCGGTGGTGCGCAGGTCGGGCCGTCCCTCGTAGAGGGTGACCTCGTGGCCCTGCCGGGCCAGGTAGACCGCCAACAGGGTTCCGGCCTGGCCGGCGCCGACGACCGCGATCGGGCCCTTCATCGAATGGCCCCCTTTGGCGCCGACGCCGCGCTCATCGAATGGACCCGTCGAGCACCTCGACCAGGCGGTCGAGGTCGGCGAAGGAGTTGTAGAGCGGGACGGGTGCGGCCCGGATGGCGTCGGGATGGCGCCAGTCGCACCAGACCCTCGCCGCCTGCAGGTCCTCGAACACCCGCCGCCCGTCCCCGCCGGCGACGCGCAGGGCGAACTGGCAGCCCCGCTCGGCGAGGGCCTTCGGTGCGAGGTTCTCCACCCGGCCACCCAGGACCTCGTCGAGCCGCCGGTCCAGGTAGGCGACCTGGAGTTCGGTCTTGTGGCGCAGCGGCCCGATGCCGCCGGCCCGCTGGAAGATCTCCAGCGAGGCCCGGAGTGTCGCCATGGGCAGGATCGGCGCGTTGGAGAGCTGCCACGACTCGACGGTGGGGATGGCATCGAACCGGGTCTCGAGGTCGAAGCGGGTCGTCGGGTCGGTCCCCCACCAGCCGTGGAGCTTGGGGAGGCCGGGGTCGGCGACGTGGTCGCGGTGGACGTACGCCAGGCCGACGCCTCCGGGGCCGCCGTTGAGGTACTTGTAGGAGCACCCGACGGCGAAGTCGACGTGCCAGTCGTGGAGGGAGAGCTCGACGTTGCCGACGGCGTGGGCCAGGTCGAACCCGACGGCGGCGCCCACGGCGTGGCCGGCGGCGGTGATCTCGGCCATGGGCAGGACCTGCCCGGTGTAGTACTGCACGCCCGGCAGGAGCACGAGGGCCAGTTCGCCGCCGTGCTCGGCGATCGCCGCCAGGAGGTCCTCCGTGCGCAGGGTCTCCTCGCCGTCGCGGGGTGCCACGGTCACGAGCGAGGTGGCCGGGTCGTATCCCCGCAGGCGGACCTGCGACTCGACGGCGAAGTGGTCCGACGGGAAGGCGTGGTCCTCGATCAGGACCTTGTGGCGCTGCGGGGTCGGCCGGTAGAAGCTGACCAGCAGCAGGTGGAGGTTGGTGGTCAGTGAGTTCATCGCCACGACCTCGTCCTCGTGGGTGCCGGTCAGGTCGGCCAGGGGGCCGGTGAGGAGGCCGTGGTAGTCCTTCCAGCCCAGCGGGCCGTCGAAGTGGGCCTCGCCGCCGAGGGTGGCCCACCGGTCCAACTCGGCCTGCAGGCTGCGCCGGGCACCGCGGGGCAGCGCTCCGAGCGAGTTCCCGATGAGGTAGGTGCCGTCGGGGAGCTCGAACTCGTCGCGGAAGCCCGCCAGCGGGTCCGCCGCGTCGAGCTCGGCGGCGCTCAGGTCGGCGGTGGCGGACGGGCCGGTGGGGTTCACAGCCGGGCACCGGTCCCCGGGTGGATCGCCCCGCAGTTCGGGCAGGTCCGTGCGTCCTCGTCGGCGTCGAAGGCGGCGAACAGCGGCGGGAGGTCGCGGTCGATGGCCTGGACCTGGACCTCGACCCGGTGGACGAGGTGGTCGCACTCGAAGCACGCCCACTCGAAGCCGTCCAGTTCGCCGACGGGCCGCTGGTACTCCACGACGAGCCCGATCGAGTCGGGGTCGGGACGCTGGGGCGAGTGCCGCACGCCGGCGGGCAGGAGGTGGACCTCGCCCTCGCGGATCGGCATGTGGAACGGTGCGGTGCCCTCCTCCGGCCAGATCACGAGGTCCATGTCACCCCGGAGCTGGTGGAAGAACTCCTCCCGCGGGTCGTCGTGGAAGTCGTTTCGCTGGTTGCCGCCCCCCACGATCATCACGATCATGTCGGCCTGGCGCCAGACCTGCCTGTTGGCGACCGGTGGGGTGAGTTCCTCGCGGTGGTCGCGGATCCAGGCATCGAGGCTGAACGGTCGTCGCACCGTCGGGTCCGGGTCGTAGTCGGTCATGCGCGCTCCTCGTTCCGTCCGGCTCCCGTTGCCGGCGTCATCCCGCCAGGGCCTCGGTGGCGCCGGCGCGGGCCTCCAGTCGTGCCGTAAGGTCCCGGAGTTGCGCCATCAGGTCGCTGAGGTCGCCGGCGCCGGCCAGTGCCTCGGCCTCGAGGCGGGTGGCCTCGGCGACGAGTTCAGCCGTCAACGCGGCGCCGGCGGGCGTGAGGGTCACGAGGCGTTCCCGGCGGTCGTCGGGGCTGGTCGTGCGGGTGACCAGGCCCCGTTCCTCGAGCCGGCGCAGGGCGTGGGTCACCGTGGGCTGGGGGCTGAGGGCGGCGGTGGCCAGGTCGGCCACGCGCAGTCCCCCGTGTTCGGCGAGGACGGTGATCACCCGCCACTCGGATCGGGCCACGCCGGCTTCGGCCAGCACGGCGTAGAACCGTGCCGACAGGGTCTGGTCGGCCTTTCGGAGGAGGTACGGGAGGTAGCCGTCGAGGAAGCCCGGCACCGTCATGGGTCGGATACTAGATTCATATGAATGTAGTGTCAACCGCCAGCTCCGCCCTCCCGGGTGTACCGCTGCGTGAGGGGCGGCCGGCGGGCCCGGCCGTATCGGGAAGGGGGTGGCGTCAGCCCTGGCCGCCGGAGGCGTCCTGGACCGAGACCTTGCCGGCGCTGATCCAGGGCATCATGGCCCGCAGCTCGGTGCCGACCTTCTCAATGCGGTGCTCGTGGCCCTCGGCCTCGAGGCGGCGGAAGTTCTCCCGGCCGCCGTGCGCTTCGGCCACCCACTCCTCGGCGAACGCGCCCGACTGGATCTCGGTGAGGATCGTGCGCATCGTCTCGCGGACGGAGTCGTCGATCACCCGGGGGCCACGAGACAGGTCGCCGTACTCGGCGGTGTCGGACACCGAGTAGCGCATGCCGCCGATCCCCTGCTCGTACATGAGGTCCACGATGAGCTTCAACTCGTGGAGGCACTCGAAGTAGGCGATCTCGGGCTGGTAGCCGGCGTCGACGAGCGTGTCGAAGCCGCTGCGGACCAGCTCGGTCATGCCGCCACACAGCACCACCTGCTCGCCGAACAGGTCGGTCTCGCACTCCTCGGTGAACGTGGTCTCGATGACCCCGGCCCGGGCGCCGCCGACGCCGTCGGCGTAGGCGAGGGCGAGGGCCTTGGCGCCACCGGTGGCGTCCTGCTCGATGGCGATCAGGCACGGCACGCCGCCACCCTCGACGTAGGTGCGGCGGACCAGGTGCCCGGGGCCCTTGGGGGCGACCATGATCACGTCGACTTCCTCGGGCGGGTCGATCAGGTCGAACCGGATGTTGAAGCCGTGGGCGAAGGCCAAGGCGTCGCCGGCGTCCAGGTTCGGGGCGATGTGCTCCTCGTACACCGCCGCCTGGTCGGTGTCGGGCAGCAGCACCATGATCACATCGGCCCAGGCCGAGGCGTCGGACAGCGACTTCACCTCGAGGCCGGCCTCGATGGCCTTGGCGGCCGACGAGGAGCCGTCGCGCAGGCCGACGCAGACGTCGATGCCCGACTCCTTGAGGTTGAGGGCATGGGCGTGGCCCTGGGAGCCATACCCCAGGATCGCCACCTTGCGGCCGGCGATCGCCGACTGGTCGACGTCCTTTTCGTAGTACACGTTCGCCACGGGATTCTCCTGATGGTCGGTGGTCGGTCGTTCGGTCTCGTGCGCCGGATCGCCGGCTCAGGCATCCTCGTCGAGGACGGCCAGGGCGACCCGTCCGGTGCGCTGCAACTCGACGATGCCGAAGGGGCGCAGCAGGTCCTCGAAGTCGTCGACCCGGTCGGGTGGGCCGACGAGGGAGAGCATCATGCGGTCGGCGCCCACGGACAGCACCTTGCCGCCAGCCCGGTCGAGGTGCTCGACGAGCTCGTCGCGTCGGTCGGGCTCGGCCCCTACGGTCACGATCATCAGCTCGCGCTCGACGGCGTAGCCCGGGTGGAGTTCGCGGATCTCGACCACGTTGACGAGCTTGTCCAACTGCTTGATGACCTGCTCGAGTGGCGACGACTCCAGGTCGACGACGATGGTGAGGCGACTGAAGCGCTCGTCGTCGGTGGGGGCCACGGCCAGCGACTCGATGTTGAACCCGCGGCGGGCGAACAGGCCGGCGACCCGGGCGAGCACACCGGACTTGTTCTCCACCGTCACCACCAGCGTGTGGTAGCGGTACTCGGGGTCGTTGATGTTCATGGCGCGCCGGTCACCGGGGCAGGTCGGCCTGCGACGGCGGGACGACCAGGTCCGAGTTCGTGGCACCCGACGGCACCATCGGGAAGACCTTCTCCTCGGCCATGACCCGGAAGTCGATGACGACCGGACGGTCGTCGATCTCATTGGCCTTGGTGATGGCGGCGTCGATTTCGTCGGGGTCGTCGACCCGCATGGCCTCACAGCCCATCGACTGCGCCCACAGCTTGTAGTCGGGGACGTCCTTGGACAGGAAGACCTCGGAGTAGCGCTCCTCGTAGAACATCTCCTGCCACTGCCGGACCATGCCGAGGTAGGAGTTGTTGAGCAGCGCCACCTTGATCGGGAACCCCTCGACGGTGGCGGTCACGAGCTCCTGGGCGGTCATCTGGAAGCAGCCGTCGCCGTCGACCGCCCACACCGTCCGGTCGGGCATGCCGGCCTTGGCGCCGATGGCCGCCGGGATGGCGTAGCCCATGGTGCCGAGGCCGCCTGAGTTGATCCAGGTGTAGGGGTGGTCGAAGGTCCAGTACTGGCTGGCCCACATCTGGTGCTGGCCGACGCCGGAGGCGACGATCGTGTCGTCGGGGTTGAGGTCGCGGAGGCGCTCGATCACGTACTGCGGCTTGAGCGCCTGCCCGGGCTGCCACGCCTCGTAGGCGAGCGGGAACCGCTCCTGCCAGCCGCTGATCCGGGACCGCCAGGCGCCACGGTCGGCGTCGCCAGTGCCGTTGGCCGTGAACTCGGCGACCAGCGCCTCGACGGCGAGCCGGCAGTCGCCGTGGATGGCGACGTCGGGGCGGCGCACCTTTCCCAGCTCGGCGCCGTCGATGTCGACATGGACGATCTTGGCGTCGGGGGCGAAGCCGTCGAGGCGGCCCGTGACCCGGTCATCGAAGCGGGCGCCGAGGGTGATCAGGAGGTCGGACTCCTGCATGGCCGTGACGGCGGTGAAGTTGCCGTGCATGCCCGGCATCCCGAGGCACAGTTCGTGGCTGTCGGGGAAGGCGCCCCGGGCCATGAGGGTGGTGACCACGTGGATGCCGGTGAGTTCGGCGAGCTGGCGGAGGGCCTCGGCGGCGCGGGCCTTGAGGATGCCGCCGCCCACGTAGAGGATCGGCCGTTCAGCGGCGCGGATCAGTTCGGCGGCGGCGGCGACGGCGGCGGCGTCGACGTCGGTGGCGGGCCGGTAGCCGGGGAGGTCCATCTCGACGTCGTCGGTCCACTCCATGGCCGAACGCGGGTTGGCGGGGTCGACGATGTCCTTGGGGATGTCGACGAGCACCGGACCGGGCCGGCCGGTGGTGGCGATGTGGAACGCCTCCTTGATGGCCCGCGGGATGTCCTGCGCCTCGGCGACGAGAAAGTTGTGCTTGGTGACCGACATGGTGATGCCGGTCGTGTCGCACTCCTGGAAGGCGTCGGTGCCGATCGCCGCGTACGGCACCTGTCCGGTGATGACCACCATGGGCACCGAGTCGAGGTGGGCATCGCACAGTGGCGTCACGATGTTGGTGGCCGCCGGTCCGCTGGTGACCATCGCGACGCCAGGACGGCCGGTGGCCTGGGCATAGCCCTCTGCCATGTGGCCAGCGCCCTGCTCGTGCCGCACGAGGATGTGGCGGATCGACGAGTCGATGATCGGGTCGTAGACCGGCAGGATCGCTCCGCCGGGCAGCCCGAACATGACCTCAACGCCCTCCTCCTCGAGGGCGCGGATCAATGCTCGACCGCCGTCCATCTGTTCTGTGGCCATGGGACTCATGATCTTTTTGGGAATCGGGCGAAAAGCGAAACGACCTCCCTCATCGGGAGGTCGAGGCACGCAACCGTCGGGCGGAGGGGCGCGTGCCTACGGCAGTACCGCTACCTCGGAGGTCGGGGAGCTCGGGAACGCCTGCATGGACCGCAATTATGCGCCGACAGTCCTAGTGACCACAACCTGCCCGGTCGATCGGACCACCGGTGCCCCGCCATTACGTGCCCGTCGACCACCATGGGGCCGTGCGACAAGGTGTCTACCCGGGGTCATTTGATCCTCCGACGCTGGCCCACCTGACCGTGGCCGACACCGCCCGACGCCGCCACAGTCTGGATCGTGTGGTCTGGACACTGTCTCGCCACCCGCTGGGCAAAGAACGAGGCCGGACCACCGTGGAAGAACGCCGGACAGTGCTCGACCGGGTGGCCATCGACCATGCCTGGCTAGCGGTCAACGTGGTCGACGCCCGACTTGTTGCCGACCTGGCCGACGACTACGACGTGGTGGTCATGGGAGCTGACAAGTGGCATCAACTTCACGACCCCTCGTTCTACGAGGACGGGGCGGCTATGGCCAAGGCTCTATCTCGCCTCCCGACCTGTGCCGTGGCCCCCCGAGATGGCCTGGAGGTACCCCTGGAGGTGCTGCTCGAAGTTCCTCGGTGGGTGGCCCGGCAGTCATCCACGGCAGCCGCCGCAACCGAGCCGTGGACCATGCTCTCCGCTGCCCGTTCCTTCGGGTTGTGGGACGGGTCCTGACTAGAGGGGAACCGCTGGCCTAGGCCTGGGTGACAGCCCCCTTCTCGGCTCCCTGGGCTAGAGCTGCGTACTTGGCTAGGAAGCCGGACCGGTAGCGCGGCTCGAACGGCTTCAAATTCGCCCGTCGCTTGGCCAGCGTGGCCTCGTCGACTTGCAGATCGATGGTGTGCGTCCCAACGTCAATGAGGATCCGGTCGCCCTCCTCAACCAAGGCAATCGGACCGCCGTCAACGGCCTCTGGTGCCACGTGACCTACACAGAACCCATGGGTTCCCCCAGAAAACCGGCCGTCGGTGACTAG
>DEAL01000023.1 GCA_002346745.1 Candidatus Neomicrothrix sp. UBA2983
CGACCACCACCACGACCACCACCACGGCGACCTCCGCGCCCACCACCACGACCACGACGTCGACCTCCACGACGACCACCACGACCGTGCCGGTCGTCGACCTCGACGCCCTCGACCTCGCCCTGCAGCATGTCGTCACGCTGGAACAGCCGATCGCCCTCGCCGCACCGCCGGGTTCCGACCTGCTGCTCGCCGCCGAGCGGACCGGCACCGTCCGCTTCCTCGACCTCCGGGCGGACGGCACCCTCGAGGCCGGCGAGCCGATCCTCGACCTCAGCGACCGGGTCGACCTGCGTGGCGAGGGCGGCCTCCTCGGCATCGCCCTGTCACCCGACGGCACGGTGCTCTACGCCCACTGGACCGACGGCACCCCCACCAGTCACGTGGACGCCTACCTACTCACTGGCGACATGGCCGGCCGGACCCTGCTCACCCTCGACCAGCCGTTCCGCAACCACAACGGCGGCGGCCTGGTCGTCGACGACCGCGGCCGCCTCCTGATCGGCCTCGGCGATGGCGGCGACCGCTGGGACCCGCTCGACCACGCCCAGGACCGCTCCACCCTGTTCGGCACGATCCTGCGCATCGAGACCGGCTACCCCGAGGCCGACGGGTACGTGGTCCCGGACGACAACCCATTCGTGGACGACCCGGCGGCCCGACCCGAGATCCTCGTGTGGGGCCTCCGCAATCCCTGGCGCTTCGCCCTCGACCGGGCAACTGGCGACCTGTGGGTGGCCGACGTCGGCCAGGACGAGGTCGAGGAGGTCACCCGGATCCCGGCCGGCGAGCTGGACGACGGTCCGAACCTGGGCTGGCCCGCATTCGAGGGCGACCGGCGGACCGACCGACCGGCACCCGACGACCACCGCTTACCCGACATCACCTACCCGTTGGAGGACCCCGCCTGCTCGGTGACCGGCGGCCACGTCCACCGCGGCGGCGACGTGCCCGACCTCGACGACGTCTACCTCTTCGGCGACTTCTGCGACGGCCTCGTGCGCCTGGCCGTCCGGCGAGCCGACGGCAGCGTCGAGACCCGGACCACCGACCTCGTGGTCCCGCTCCTGGCCTCCTTCGGCGAGGACGGGGCGGGTCGCTCCTATGCGCTCTCGCTGGCCGGCAACGTGTACCGGATCGTCGCCGGGCCGGGAGGCTAGGCCGGGTCCGACCCCAGCGGTCCGGCCGCCACGACCATGCCGTCCTCGTCGGCCCACAGCCACATGCCGGGCGACAGTTCGGCGCCGGCGACCGCCACGGTCACGTCCCGCTCACCGAGCCCCCGCTTGACACTGCGACGCGGGCAGGTGCCGCGTGCCCTGATGCCGACACCGGCCTCGGGCAGCTCGGGGGCGTCGCGCACGCAGCCGTCCACGACGATCCCCACCCAGCCGTTGGCGGCCGCCTGCACGGCCAGGTTGCCACCGACGAGGGCGCAGCGGGTCGAGCCATCCCCGGCGACCACCAGGACCCGACCCGCACCGGGTTCGGCGACGGCGTCTCGTACCAGTGAGTTGTCCTCGGGCGCCACGACGGTGGACACCGGCCCACCGAAGGCGACCACGCCGCCGTACGAGGCGAAGCCCCCCTCGAGCACGCGGACGGCGTCGCCGTACTCGTCGCAGAGGTCGGCGGTGGGGATCGACAAGGTCAGCCTCCGATGAACTCGTAGAGCTTGTCCCTGGGGCGCCCCACACAGGCAACCAGCGGCCCATCGCCGGACAGGTCTCCGCGCACCAGCACCGGGCGCTGCAACAGCGCCTTGCGACGAGCCAGCAACTCGACCACCGCCTCGGCGTCCCCCACGTAGTCGTCCTCGACCAGCTCCAGCTTGCGGAACTGCGAGTCCTTGCGCACCAGGTCCTCGACGGGGCCGTCCAGTCCGGCGGCAATGCGCGCCAGCAGGTCGGCGCCGGGCGGCTCCTTCATGTAGAGCACCACGTCGACCTCGACCCCCAACTCCTCGGCGACCGCCAAGGCGTTCTTGCTGGCGTGTCAGTGCGGGTTGTGCAGGACCGTGAGATCGGCCATCGGTGGGTGCCTCCTGTCGTGGTGCGTCGGTCGAGATGTGTCAGTCGAGGTGCTCGAGGTGCGCCCGGATGTGGGTGCCGGCCTCGTCCAGCCAGCCGCGGCCGCGGGCGTAGTCGACCATCGCCGAGAAGCCCTCCTCCCACTCCTCGGTGGCCAGGTCGGCAACCCAGTGGCGGACGGCGTCGACGGCGATCCAGACGTGGTCCGTGCCATCGGCCCGGGTTCCCCCGGCCAGCAGCGACGCCACGCGCTCGGCGGTCTGGCCCGGCTGCGCCTCGACGTGGAAGCCGGTGAACAGGTCGTGGTCCTCGATGGCCACCTGGCCCGCCTCACCCACCTTGATGATCATGCCCGCGCTCCCCTCCCGCCGGTTCGGGACAGTCTGCCCGGAACGTGCCTCAGAATCCCCGCCACGTGGGCTCCCGCCGCTCGAGGAAGCTGGCGACCCCCTCCTTGGCGTCCTCGGTGCCGTTGTTGAGTTCGACGGCCCAGGCCTCGTTGTCCTCGAGGGAGCGCCGGTCGAGGTCCAGCGACCTGTTCAGGAGCCACTTGCTCAGCATGAACGACCGGGTGGGACCCGACGCCAGTCGCTCAGCCCACTCGGTGGCGGCGTCCAGCAGGTCGTCGCCGGGCACGACGCGGTTGCAGAGGCCCAGGCGCAATGCCTCCTCGGCAGGCACGTCCTCAGCGAGGAACACCATCTCCTTGGCCTTCTGGAGGCCGACCAGTCGGGGCAGGATCCATGCCCCGAGCCCGTCGGGGACGAGTCCGCGGCGGGCGAACACCTCGACGAACCGAGCGTGGTCGGCCATGAGGACGAGGTCGCAGCAGAGGGCGAGGTGGGCGCCGATGCCGGCCGCCGTGCCGTTCACGGCCGCCACCACCGGGATCTCGCAGTCGAGGACCGATGGCATGAGCGTCAGCTGGCCGTCGAGCATCATGCGTCGGGCCTCTCCCACGGCGGGCTGCGGGGCCCCCTCGGGGCGCGGCGCCGGGGGCCGCGGCGCACTTAGGTCGGCGCCGGTGCAGAAATGGCGATCGCCCACCGCCGTGATGACCGCGGCGCGGGCCTCGAAGCGGCCGTTGAGCCCGCGGAGGAGGCCGCCCAGACGGTCCCGCATGGCCGGGGTCAGGGCGTTGCCGCGGTCGGGGCTGTCGATGGTCAGCCAGGCGACCTGGTTGCGGACCTCGAAGCGGATCCGGTCGGCGGTGCCGGCGTCCGGCTGCTCGTCGCTCATGCGGTCGACGGTAGCGGTCCTCGACGACGTCCCCGTCGCCGGGGGTGGAGATGACCTGTCAGGGATCCCGGGAGGCGTGCCTCAGACAGCGTCGCCGCCACGCTCACCGGTGCGGATCCGGACGAGGGTGCCCACGTCGGTGACCCACACCTTGCCGTCGCCGATCTTCTCGGTGCGGGCGGCGGTGACGATAGCGTCGACCACGGCGTCCGCTTGGCCGTCGTCCACCACGACCTCGACCCGGGTCTTGGGGGTGAAGAGCACCTTGTACTCGGTGCCCCGGTAGGTCTCGCTGTGGCCGCCCTGCCGGCCGAAACCCTGGACCTCGCCGACGGTCATGCCCTGGACGCCGAGTTCGGCGAGGGCATCCTTCACGTCGTCGAGCTTGAAGGGCTTGATCACCGCCGTGACCAGTTGCATGGGTTCCTCCCTGTCCTCCGGGCGGCGTCTCGTGACCGGACCCGGCGTGGCTTGTCGTTGATACAACGATGCACTGTGTCAGATACTTGCGCAAGTATTTCGCCGTTTTCTGACCACCTACTGTTCTCTGTATTGCTACAATCAACGACGATGCTGCACACTAAACGGGTGGCCTTCACCGCCCAGCACGGCTTCCCCCGCCGCATCGTGCTGCGCCTCGACGACGCCGGCACCGTCCCCCGCTTCGAACAGCTGCGGGCCCAGTTGGCCGTCATGGTCGCCGTGGGTCGCCTCGAGCCCGGCTGCCGACTTCCCACCGTCCGGGACCTCGCCGGCCAGGTCGGCCTGGCGCCGGGCACCGTAGCCCGGGCCTACCGGGAGCTCGAGCAGGAAGGCACCCTCGCTGGGCGTGGCCGGGCCGGCACGTTCGTCGTCGACGACCCCCCGCACTCGGAGCCGCATCTCGAGCGCCGGCGTCGTCTCACCGAGGCTGCACGGCGGTTCGCCGCCGAGATCCGCCAGCTGGGCATCGGCCACGAGGACGCGGCCGCCGCCCTCCAGCAGGCCTCGACCGAACTGGTGGCCCAGGAGGGCGGAACGCCGACCGGCTCCCCGATCGGTGACCCGGTCGCGGTTCAGGTGCCGTAGACGGGCGTGGGGGCGGGGGCGCCGGCGATCGACTCGGCCACCGCCGCGCCGACCTCGTCCACCGCGAACGCCCGACCACCCGCCTCGACCACCGGACCGTGCCGCCAGGCGTCGCACACGTTGAGGCGGTCGCCGGTGATCTCGAACACCCGGCCCGACACGTCGCAGGCGTCACTGCCCAGCCACACCACCAGCGGCGACACGTTGGCCGGATCCTTCTCGTCCCAGGCCTCCTCGGGAGCCTCGGCGTCGTAGAAGACGCCCTCGGTCATCCGCGTCCGGGCGTCCGGGGCGACGCCGTTGACCAGCACGCCGTAGCGGCCCCACTCTGCCGCCGCCTGCACCACCAGCAGGGCGATCCCGGCCTTGGCAGCTGCGTAGTTCCCCTGGCCGATACTGCCCATGAGGCCGGCACCCGAGGTAGTCATCACGACGCGGCCCGCCACTTCCTCGCCGGCCTTGGAGCGGTCCCGCCAGTGGGCGATGGCGTGGCGGACCGGTGCGAAGTGTCCCTTGAGGTGGACCCGCACCACCGAGTCCCACTCCTCCTCGGACATGTTGGCGAGCATCCGGTCGCGCAGGAAGCCGGCATTGCACAACAGCGTGTCGAGCCGACCGAACCGGTCGACGGCCTCGTCGACCATGGCCTGGGCCTGGCCCCAGTCGGCCACGTCGGCGCCGTTCGCCACGGCGGTACCGCCACCCGCCTCGATCTCGGCGACCAGCTCGTGCGCCGGGCCGGAGTCGCCACCCTCGCCCTCGCGCGAGACACCCAGGTCGTTCACGACGACCGTCGCCCCCTCGGCGGCGAAGGCCAGGGCGTGGGCCCGCCCGAGACCCCGGGCCGCACCCGTCACGATCACGACCCGTCCCTCGCAGCTTCCCATCACACCTCGTCCTCTCGGTCCATCGATCGGCTCCGACCCTAGGGAGGGTTCGGCTCCGTCCCTCAACCGACGACCCGCACCCCGCCCACCATGGTGCCGGCGCGGTTCCCGAGGGGCATCGGCCCCTCCTCGGCGAGCACCCCGCACCTCGCGAGGAGCCAGGCCACCGCGGCGTTGGCGGCCCGGCTGGCGCCATCCCGAACCTTGAGGGCGATGCCCGTGCCCGGGTCCGGGAGCACCCCGCAGAAGACGCCCTCGGCGCCGGCCTTGACGACCGCTTCCCCGCCGGTCCCCGAGATCAGGCGTGTACAGGCACGGCCGGTTCCCGCCACGAGGAAGGGCTCGGCCGTCATGGCCGCCAGCAGGCGGCGACCCTCCTCACCCATGGACAGCCCCGCCCAGCCGGCAGCCAGCCGGTCCAGGGGCGCCGCCCAGACCGGGATGCCGCAGCCGTCGATGCCGGGCCGCTGGCCGGCCGCGTCGATGCCGAGCGCCGCCTCCAGGGCCGGCGTCACGTGATTACGGTGCAGGGGGTGGTCGGGCGCCAGGTAGCCCTCGACCGGCAGGTCCAGGTGCCGGCACACGGTCAGGAAGCCGGCGTGCTTGCCCGAGCAGTTGTTGTGGGCCGCGGTCGGGGCCCGGCCCGAGGCGGCCATGCCGGCGGCGGCTGCCTCCCCGAGGGGTGCGTGCGCGCCGCAGGAGAGGTCGTCGACCGTGCAACCGATTCGCCCGAGCCAGGCTTCCACCGCACGGATGTGTGCGGCCTCGCCGTTGTGGCTGGCGCAGGCCAGGGCCAACTCGGCTTGTCCCAACCCGAAGGCGTCGGCGGCACCGGTGGACACCAGCGGCAGCGCCTGGACGGGCTTCACCGAGGACCGCGGCAGTACGAGGCGGTCGGGGTCGCCCCAGGACTCGAGCCGGGCGCCATCGGCCAGGGCCAGGACGGCGTCGACCTCGTGGTGGCTCTCGACGTGGTCCCCGCGGGTGACCTCGACCAGCAGCGGCGAACGTGTCACCAGGCGGACTGTACGTCCCGCCTTGGGGAATCGGTCAGGCGGACGATTCCAGCCCGCGCCGGCAACAGCGCCTCAGGCGGCGTCCTGCCGGTCCCGGACGCGTCGCAGGTCGTCGTGGAGGGCGAAGATGGTGTCGCTGGCCCGCGTGGTGCACAGGGCGGGCACCAGGGCGTGGACCAGTGCCGCCCCCGCCGCCATGGCCAGCGTGGCCGCCACACGCAGGGCCCGTCGGAGGTGCTGGAGGTAGGTCTCGCCCGCCGACGCCGGGTGCTCGACGAAGGAGGCGAGGAGGCGGGTTCCCGTTGCCATGGGGACAACGTATGGGCCCGGCCGTGACAGGTTCTTGCGAACCCACGCGCTCCTGCATTCATGACGCAGGATTTTCCCCATCTTTTGCCCTTTGGTGCACTACTCTCTAACTGTGGACCAGATCGATCGGGAAATCCTGCACATGCTCCAGGCCGACGGCACCCTCACCGGCGCCGAACTGGGCGAGGCCGTGGGCCTGGCCCCCACCTCCGCCTGGCGTCGTGTCCAGAAGCTCCAACAGCAGGGGGTCATCGAACGACGCGTCGCACTCCTCGATCCCGAGTCACTGAACCTCGGGGTCACCGCCCTCGTCGAGGTCCGCACCGCCGACCACTCGGCTGCCTGGCTGCACCGTTTCACGAGCGGCATCGCCGAGTTCCCCGAGATCGTGGCGGCCTGGCGCACCAGTGGCGAGGTCGACTACATGCTCCGGGTGGTGGTGCCCGACATCTCCGCCTACGACTCGTTCTACAAGCGGCTCATCCAGCGAGTCGACCTAACCGACGTGCGCAGCATCTTCGTGATGGAGGAGCTCAAGCACACCACAGCGTTCCCGCTGGACTACGCGGAGTAGGCCTCGGGGAAGGCATCAGCCGTCCGAAGGGTCTCCTAGACCATTCGGAGTGACCCGGGAGGAGTCAGGCGGCGACGTCGGCCTCGCGGGCGGCGGTGGCCTCCACGAGGTCCCCCGGGGTCAACGGGAACACGCTGTCGGGCGTGCCGGCGGCCGCCCAGACCTCGTCGAACCCCAGCAGGTGCGGGTCGACCAGCGTCGGCAGGGGCGACGGGTGGCCGAACGGCGGCGCACCCCCGATGGCGAACCCCGTGGCGGCCCGCACCTCGTCGGCGTTCGCCATGCGCGCCCGCCCGTCGAACTCGGCGCCCACCTTCGCCAGGTCGACCCGGTTGGCCCCCGAGCACAGCACCAGCACCGGCCGGTCGTCGACCACCAGCACCAGCGACTTCACGATCTGGTCCACGACGCAGCCCACGGCCGCCGCGGCGTCCTCCGCCGTGCGGGTCCCCTCCGGGAAGCGACGGGCCGCCACCGCCACCCCGAGGTCCGCCGCCGATGCCGTGAACCGCTCGATCGCGTCCGCTGCCGCCACGGCGGCGAACCGTAGACGCGGCGCCGACCCCGACGGTGGTTCGGGAGACGGTTCGGGCGCCAATCCCGGCGGCGGTTCGGACGACGGCTACCGTCGGCGGCATGGCTGATCGACTGCTGCTGTACCACAACCCGGGTTGAGGCAAGTCCCGTGGCGCCCTCGGCATCCTCGAGGAGCGCGGCGTCGAGTTCGACGTCATCCACTACCTGAAGGAGCCCCTCGACCGGGCCACCCTCGAGGGGTTCCTCACCCGACTGCCCGGCGACCCCGGCGACCTGGTCCGGGCCGACGCCGACCTGTGCCCGGACCCCGCCGGCCTGGACGGCGGTGCCGTGGTCGACGTGCTGCTCGCCCACCCGAAGTTGATGCAGCGGCCGGTGGCGGTCCTCGGCGACCGGGCCGTCATCGCCCGGCCATCCGAGCTCGTTCTCGAACTGCTCGACTGACCGTGGCCGGCCACCCGCCACCCAACGCCGAGGAGCCGGTCGAGGTCGTCGGCACCGGGCGCCCCACCCGGGCCGCCCCCCGGTTCTCGATCGTGCACGAGTCCGACGTGCCGTGGCAGGAGGTGCGGGCCCAGCAGCACGGCGACCGGCGCGTGTCGGTCCACGAGAAGTTCCTGGAGTGGTCGACCGACCGGATGGTCGTGTTGGGCCACTACGACCCCGGAATGGTCGTCGAGCGCCACGGCCACCGCAGCGACCACCTCGTGTACGTGCTCGAGGGGGCCGTCGACATCGGCGGCCGACACTGCCCGTCCGGAACGCTCATAGTTCTCGAGGAGGGTGCCGCCTTCGGGCCCCTCATCGCCGACGCCGACGAGGGCTGCACGATGTTCGAGACCTGGCTGGACGACCCGCTCCCCGTGCCGGCCGACGACGACGGCTACCTCGAACTGCTGGCCGAACAGGGCATCGAGCCGCTCCCCCACCCGCCGTTCGACCCGCCGGACCACCTGACCGCCGCCGGGACCGACTGACACCGTGCCGCCCGTTCCGGCCCCCCAGCGGGCCACCTGACCCGTGCTGGCCGAGACCGTCGTCGAGGCGGCCAGGCGGTTCGGCGACCGGACCGCCCTCGAGGAGTCGAACGGCGCCACCGTCTCCTACGCCGACCTGGACGGCCGGTCCGACGAGGTTGCGGTCGGCCTGGCCACCCGAGGCATCGGTGAGGGTTCAGTGCTGCTGCTGTCGCTGCCCTCGGGCGTCGACTACCTCGTCGCCTACGCCGCGGCCGCCAAGCTGGGCGCGGTGACGGCCGGCGCCAACCCCCGTTGGGCGGGGCCCGAGCGGCGGGCGGTGGACACCGCCGTCGGCGCCGACCTGGTCCTCGCCACCTCGAGCCTCGCCGACGGACTCGGGGAGCCCGGTGGCGCCGAGGTCCTCGTCCTCGACGGCGACGCCCCGCTCGACAGCCTCCGGGTGGCCGGTGGCACGCCGCCGCCGCTCCCGTCGGACCCCGAGCGCCCGGTCTGCATCTGCTTCACCTCCGGTTCCACGGGCAGCCCCAAGGGCGCCTGGTTCGCCGGCCGGCAGTTGACCGCCGCCGCCGACCTCGACACGGGTGGCGCCTGGGGAGGCGGCCACCTCATCGCCGGCACAGCCATGCCGCATGTGGGCTTCATGACCAAGGTGCCGTGGCAATTGGCGGGCGGCGCCACCATCCACACCATGGACCGCTGGTCGGCCGGCGAGGTGCTGCAACTCGTGGACGAGCACCGCATGCCCGCCGTGAACGGCGTGGCCGCCCAGATCGCGCTCATGCTGCGCCACCCCGACTTCGACCACCACGACTTCTCGTGCGTGCAGGCGATCGTCGTCGGCGCCGGGGCTTCGCCGCCGGCACTCGTCCACGAGGCCCGGGAGCGCTTCGGTGCCCCGTACTCCAACCGCTACTCGTCGACGGAGTCCGGGGGCACCGGCCTAGCCACGTCCCTGGACGCCGACGACGAGGAGGCCCTCCACACCGTTGGTCGGCCGCGCCCGGGCGTCGAAGCCGAGGTCCGGAGCACAGACGGCGACCCGGTGCCGGCGGGCGAGGTCGGCGAGCTCTTGCTGCGGACCCCCACCGCCATGTCCGGCTACTGGCGGGACCCCGGACGCACCGCCGAGGCGCTCGTCGACGGCTGGCTGCGGACCGGCGACCTGGCACGAATCGACGACCGGGGCTGTTTCCGACTGGTCGGACGTACCGGGGAGATGTACATCCGGGGCGGCTACAACGTGCACCCCCAGGAGGTGGAGGCCGTGCTCGGCACCCACCCGGCCGTCGCCCAGGTGGTCGTCGTGCCCCGACCCGACGACGTCATGGGCGAGGTCGGCGTGGCCGTGGTCGTGGCAACCGATCCCGACCGGCCGCCTGAACTCGGGGACCTGCGAGCACACGGCGACGACCGGCTGGCCGCCTACAAGCTGCCCCAGGCCCTGCGCCTGCTGCCGGCACTCCCACTCAACAGCGGCGACAAGGTGGACCGGCAGCGCCTCACCGACGACGAGCGGGGCGGCTGAGCACCCCAGCCCGGCACGGCTCAGCGGCGGCCTCGTCCCCCGCGCCGGCGGCGCTCCTCGTCCCGGCGACGCTGTTCGGCCAACTCGTCCCGCAACGCCCGATAGCGGGCCACGCGTCGCTCCTCGACGTCCCCGGCCGCCACGGCACCATTCACGGCGCAGTCCGGCTCGCTGTCGTGGGCGCAGTCGGCGTAGCGGCAACCGGCCGACAGGTCCTGGAGGTCACCGAACACCCGGTCGAGGGCCTCCTCGGTGTCGAGCAGCCCGACGGCCCGGATGCCCGGGGTGTCGATCACGAGGCCGCCGCCGGGCAGCTGGACGAGCTCCCGGCTCACCGTCGTGTGGCGGCCCTTGGCGTCGCCCCCGCGCACCTCGCCGGTGGTGAGGCGGTCCTCCCCGAGCAGCCGGTTCACGAGGGTCGACTTGCCGGCACCGGACTCCCCGAGCAGTGCCACCGTGCGCCCCGGGCCGGTCCTGGCGCGGACCCGGTCGATCCCCTCGTCGCCGCCGACGAGCAGCACCTCGGTCCCGGGGGCCACGGCCCGCACCGTCGCCACCACCTCGTCGGCCGACCCGCCCGCACGGGTGTCGGCCTTGGTGAGTGCCACGGCCACGTCGGCGCCGCTGTCCCACGCCACGACCAGCAGGCGCTCGAGCCGTCCAGCCGGCAGCGGGCGGTCGAGGCCGTGCACGATGAGGACGTCGTCCACGTTGGCCACCAGCACCTGCTCGAGGCCGGCCTCCGACGGGTCGCGCCTCGACAGGGTGTTGGACCGCGGCAGGACCTGCCGCACGAGCGTGCCGAGTTCGGGGTCTTCCCCGAGGAGCACCCAGTCGCCGGTGGCGGGCGCCACCTCGGCCTGGGCCCGCTGCGAGTCGGACAGCGCCCGGGCCATCCCGGCGGCAGTGGCCACGTCGCACTCGCCCCGGTCGACGCGGATGATCCGGCCGAGCGTCCCGTCGCCGGGGGGCTCGCCGCCGCGCCAGCCGTAGTCGTCGAGGTCGATGGCCATGTGCCCCGATGGTAGGGCCCGGCGTGGACCCGGGACCGGTCCCCGACGGTGTTCAGCCGAGGCGCAGGGTCTCGAGCGGCTCGAGGCGAGCCGCCTTGGTCGACGGGTAGAGGCCGGCCACGACAGCGACGGCCACCGACACGAGCCCCCACCGGAACAGTCCCGACACCGAGAGGATCATGGTGTAGTCCCGCATCTCGGACACCAGCCAGACGACGCCGGCGCCCGCGCCAGCACCCAGGATTCCCCCCAGGACACCCACGACGAGCGCCTCCACGAGGAACTGCATGGCGATGGTGCCACGGCTGTGGCCCAGCGCCCGACGGATGCCGATCTCGGAGGAACGCTGGATGACCGAGATGGACATGACGTTGGCGATGCCGACGCCACCCACGATGAGCGCCAGGCCTCCCATCAACATGGTGAGGTTGTTGAGGTTCTCGTCGACCTGGGACTGAGCGTCCAGCAAGTCCGTGGGAACTCTCGTGTTGGCGCCGTCGGGGCCACCGAGACTGACGACGGTGGGCACCTCCTGCGCCACATAGCGCGTGTTCGTCGGGGCGCGGATGTAGAGGCGGGTCGGGTCCGGCTCGTCCACATCCCAGTCCTCGACCGCGTTGGCGAAGGTGAGGAACACGGCCGAGTCCATGGAGGGCTCGAGTAGCACGTAGTCCAGCACCCCCACCACGCCGTAGTCGAGGCCCCCCACCTGGATACTGCGTTGTTCATTGGCAATGTACCCGTACTCCTCGGCCAGGTCCTTCCCGATCACCGCTACGCGTGCCGCCGAGGCCTCGTCGTACTCGTTCAGGAACCGACCGCTCACCATCGGCACGTCCATGGTCTCCGGAAGGTTGAGGTGTGTGGCGATGACGGGCACGGGGAAGGCCCGGTAGTAGTCGTAGGCCGCCTCGAAGGGCAGCGTCACGATGTTGGAGAGCTGGAGGGTGCCCGTCACCGAGGTCACGTCGGGCAGGCGCGCCACCCGGTCGGCAGCCTCCGCTGGGATCTTCGGGTCGCTGCCGAAACCACCGATGGCGTCCTGGGCGTTGGCCACGATGAGGTCGGTTCCCAATTCCCGCAACTTGGCCTTGAGGTCGCCCTTGGAACTCTCGTTGATCCCGATGGCGGACACGATTGCGGCCACGCCCAGGACCGGGCCGAGCATGATCAGGAAGGTCCGGATCTTGCGTGCGGTCAGGCCGGCAATGGCGACCCCGACCAGTTCGCCGAAGCGTCTCACGTCACCCCACCCAATCGGTCGTCGGCGACGATCCGCCCGTCCCGCATGGAGATGCGCCGGTCGGCGGCATCGGCCACCTCCCGGTCGTGGGTCACCACGCAGATGGCCCGCTCGGGTGAGCAGAGGCCGGCGAAGATCTCCATGACGTTGGCCGCATTCTGGGTGTCCAGCGCCCCGGTGGGCTCATCGGCCAGGACCACGTCGGGTTCGGTCACGATCGCCCGAGCGATCGCCACCCGCTGCTGTTCGCCGCCCGACATCTGGATCGGCCGGTGGTCGTGCCGATGGTCGAGTCCCACCTGCTCCAGCGCCGCCATCGAACGCTCGCGGCGCTCCCTGCGCGAGAGGCCCCGGTACAGCAGCGCCGTCTCGACGTTGCCGAGCCCCGTCAGGTGGGGCACCAGGTGGAACTGCTGGAAGACGAACCCGATGGCGCTGCCTCGCAGCCGGGAGCGTTCGGCATCGGGCAACTTCGTCACGTCGGTGCCGCGGATGCTGATCACGCCCGACGTCGGCAGGTCGAGGACCCCGAGCAGGCCCAGCATCGTGGACTTGCCTGACCCCGACGGCCCGACGATCGACAGGAACTCGCCCGCCCGGATGTCGAGCGAGACCTCGCGCAGGGCGTGGACCAGCACCTCCTGGCCGTAGGTACGGGAGACGCCCTCGAGGGTGAGCAGGGACTCGGCCATCGGCCTGGACCTCGGTCGGTTCGCCCGGTCAGTTTCGGTCGATCTCGAGGATCACGTACTCGCCGGGCGAGACGCCCGACTCGATCTCGACGTAGGCGCCGTCCAACATCCCGGTCTCGATGGCACGCCGCTCGATGGTGCCGTCGGGGTTCACCACCCGGACCCGAGCGTCGCCGCCGTCGGAGAGGACGGCGGCGATCGGCACGACCACGGCGTCGACCGCCTCGTCCACGATCACGTCCATGGTGACGACGGCGCCATCGACGGCGAGCAACTCCTCGGTCGCCTCGACCACGCCCTCGTAGGTCTCGCTGCCGCCGCCGGTACTGGCCGAGTCGTCCAGTTCGGTGATGACGCCCGGCGACTCCTGGTCGCCGGCGTCCAGGTTCACCGTCACCTCCTGGCCGACACTCAACTTCGCCCGTTCTGACGGCGAGGCGAAGATCTTGATCGTGAAGTCGGGCTCGGTCAGGTTCATGACGTTGTTGCCCTGGAGCACGAACTCGCCCTCGTCCACCCAGACGGTGCCGACCCGTGCCGGCCAGTCGGCGACGATCATGTCCGCCGGTTCGAAGACCACGTCGTCGTCGATGGCCCGGATCGGGATTTCCAGGGTGGTCTGGCCCGACTTCATCAGGGCCGTGCCCGTGAGCACCTCGTAGTCGACCCCCTCTGTGGCGCTGCCGTAGGCGTTGTAGACAACCGAGGTGTCGACCTCGGGTGCCTGGTCGGCGACGATCGTCACGGAGCCGGTCTCCCCCTCCATGATGACGCCGCCGCCCCGCAGCGTGAGTTCGGGCAGGTCGTCGGACTCCACGGTCACCGTGGCCGAGACCGTGTCACCCAGGGCGTAGGCGCGGTCCACGAACCCGGGCAGGTGGCGCGGGTCCGCCACCAGCGTGACCGTCAGGAACTCGTCCACCTCGACCAGGTCGTCGGAACGCAGGCCCACGTCGATCCCGACCTCGTCGTTCCCGGTCGTGAGCGTCACGAACTCGGGTGGCTCGCTGTAGTCCTCGTCGAGGGTGACCGTCCCGCCCACCACGAAGTACACGTCGACGTCCTCGACCACCTCGATCTGGGTCTCGACCGTGAACGTGGCGTTGCCGTTCTCACCCACAGAGTCGGTGTCGGCGCGCAGTACGAGAACGGGAAGGTCAGGGACGTTCGGATCGGTGACGGTCACGGTGGCCTCGGAGCGTCCGCCCACGTTATAGCGAGGGTTGTCGCCAAAGAGTTGGGTGATGGTCACGTCCAGGTCCTCATCGGGCTCCAGGTCGTCGTCGAGGAGGGTGGTGACGACCAATTCGGCCACGCCGGTGCCGGCTGCGAACAGGACGCTGTCCTCGACCTCGGTGAAGTCGTCGTCCACCGTGACCTCGCCACCCACGGTCACATCGACGATGAGGTCGTCCTCGGGCACGGGCTGGGCGGTGAAGGTGAAGGTGACCTGGTCACCTTCACTGATGGTCGACGCCGAGGCCTCCACCGTGATCGAGGGAATGGTGGCGGCCGGACCGGCGGGTCCGTCATCGGCCGCCTCGGCCACGTCGTCGTCCCCGACCCCGACCGTCACGGTCTGGTCCGGCAGCGGATCAAAGGCATCGTCCGAGCCGGCGTCGTCCACCGCGACCGTGATCGCGACGCCCTGCTCGCCGTCAACGACACTGTCGTCCACGCCCGAGACGGTGGCGGTCTGTGGCGTCGACCAGTCGGTGGCGGTAAACGTCAGGGTCGCCGGCGAGACCGTGGCCTCACCGGTGTCGGCACTGGACAGCGCCACCACGACATCCGTGGTGGGTGCCCGGTTCAGCACCACCGTGAAGGTATCGCTGGTGCCGTCCTCGCCGACGGCCACGGCGGTCGTCCAGAGCGTGAAGCCCGCCGAATCGTCGTCGATGGTGGTCACCCGGACGGCCCGATCGCCGAGGGCGGCGAAGTCGTCGTCGGAGGAGGCGTCCATCACCGTCACGACGACCGAGCTGGACTGGTTGCCATCCGCGACCTCGTCGTCGACCCCTGCCACCGTCACGGTCTGCGCCGTCGACCAGTTGTCCGGGGTGAACGTGAGCGTGGATGCCGAGACGGTCGCCTCTCCCGTGTCGGGACTGGAGACACCCAGGACCACATCCGTGGCCGGCCGTGCCTCCAGCACCGCGGTGAACGTGGCGGTGGAGCCGACCTCGGTCACGGCGGCGCTGGCCTCCGACACTGCGAATCCGGCCACGTCGTCGTCGGTGGTGGTCACCGCCACCGTCACGTCGAGTGCCCCGTCGAAGGCATTGTCCGATACGTCGTCCACGACGGACAGCACCACGTTGCCAGTCTGTTCGCCGTCGAGAAGGCGGTCGTCCACGCCGGTGACGGTGACCACCTGTTCGGTGGACCAGTTCTCGGGGCCGAAGGTGAGCGTGGCCGGGCTGACCGCGAACTCGCCGGCGTCGGCACTGGTGGCTGAGAGCACAACGTCGGTTGCAGGAGCGGCGCCCAGGACAGCGGCGAACGTGGCGGCGGAGCCGGCCTCCGTGACCACGACCGAGGCCGTCGAGGCCCCGAACGCCCAGGGAATGGACTCGGGCGAGAGCCCTCGGGCACGGTTGGCGGCCAGGTGGGCGGCTCGTGTGGACGGTCCGTAGGCGCCATCGGCGGTCAGTCCCAGGATCTCCTGGAGGACGCGCACGCGGTCGCTGCGTTCGTCCCAGGCGAAGTCGGCGAGGAGTACCACCTCCTCGTCCAGTGGCGCCAGGGTCGTGGTCGGGACCGAGATCGACGGCGCCGTGGTGGTGGTCGACGCCTGCGCCGGTTCGTCGTCGCCGGGCACCGCGCGGATCTCGAGCGTCGCCGTGTTGCGGGCACCGACCCCGTAGCCCGGACCGTTGCCCAAGGAGATCGTCACGACCTCGTCCACCTCGGCGGTCGCCGCTCCGTACTCATAGTCGGCCTGCCAGGCCGCCAGGCCGGCGCGGGTGTCCTCGGTGAAGTAGTCGTCCACGACGCCGACCTCGTAGCCGCCTTCAGAGAGGATGGTCTCGAGTTGGTGCACATCGGGCCCCTCGGAGCCCACGTCCAGGCGCCGGTAGAAGGCGAAGTCCCCATTCACTGCCACGGCACGCCGCCCCTGGAGGGCGAACAGGACGTCCCCGGGCTGGACGGTGTCACCGTCCTCAACGAGCACGTCGCTGATCTTGCCGTCCACCGCGGAGTTGATGAGTTGCAACTCGTCGCGCCGCAGTTCCCCCCGGACCGTGATCTCCTCGGTCAGGGTTCGCACGCTGACCACCTCGGCGATGGCCCGGTCCGTCTCCACGTCGACCACGGCGACGTCGTCCACCCACGGCTGCCAGTAGGCCACACCCACCGCCACGACGGCGAGGACCACCAGCAGAGCGAACCTGCCCTTCATGCTCGAACTCCCCTTCCCACCTACCGGCTACTGGTCGTCCTCGACATTGAGGTTCAACTCGCTGATGCAGGCACGGATGTCATCGCCGTCGATGCCTCCGTCAGGGCTCGAGAACTCGCCGCCCGGTCCCAGCAGGCCATTCTCGTCGGGGGCGAGTTCGCCGATCGCCCAGCCCTTGCGACGCAGGCAGTCCGCCATGTCGATGAAGTCCTCGTTCTCCTGGCGAATCTGCTCCGGCGTGAGTTCAGCACGCGAGGTCTGGAACTCCTGGAAGACGGTGGCGATGTTGGTACGGCTGTTGCAGAGCCCCAGGGCCTCGAGGTAGTCAGGCTGGTTGACCGGGTCCTCGGGACCCAGTTCCTGGTTGGGTATCCCGATAAACGAGTATCCCTCTGAGTCGAGGCACTCGTTGAAGTCCTCAAGGGTGTCCATCAGCTTGAGGCCGGGGTTGATGTCCTCCTCGGCCAGCGGGATGGTCTCCTTGGGCGGCTCCGTCGTCGTGGTGGTGGTCGTGGTGGTGGTCGTGGTGGTGGTCGTGGTCGTGGTGGATTCGACAACTCCGTCATCGGCGGCCGAGCCGTCGGTGGTCTCCGACGGGGTGGCGTCTTCCGTCGTGGCCGGAGCCGCGGTGGTGGTCGCCAACGTCGTCGTGGTGGTGGTCGCCAACGTGGTCGTGGTGGTCGTCTCGATCGGCTGCGTAAAGGCGTCGTCGGGAAGCACGATCTCGACGTCCTCGTCGGCACTCAGCACCACCACGGACCGCTGCTTCGCCTCGCTGCCACCCCCCGAACAGCCGGCAACCACCGCCAGCACGGGGACCAACAGCAGCGCCGCGAGAGCGCGTCCGGTCGAGAACGACCTACCAAGGGGAACTGGCACGGGCGAAAGCCTACGGACTCCGACCGTCGGGCCGGTCATCGGGTCCGATCCGTGGACGACACGGAGGCGGCTCGCTGCGTGCCGCCGGTTCCCGGTTCGGTCGGACTCGTCCGGGTTCGTCACTGATTCTGATGCTCCTCGTCCCGCGTCGGACCCTTCGGTCCAACGCCAGGAGCAACCCTGGGGCCGCCGTGCCAGGAGACGGTTAGGGCAGCCGCAGGAACAGATGAGGACATCGGGTCCGACCCGTGAACGGCACGGAGGGCCACCTAGCCTTCAGGCATGGCGGACTTCTACCAGAACGGGGTGGTCACCACCCTCCACGACCTGGGGGACCGGCCCACCGAGGCGCTCGAGGACGAGCTCTCAGGCTGGGCCGGCGAACGACCGATGACCCTCGTCCTCCCCTGCCTGGCCGCCGAGATGGACGGCCCGGCGCTTGGCCCCATGGTCGACGAGATCGCCCGCATCCCCTACCTCGACGAGGTCGTCGTCGGCCTCAACCAGGCCGACGCCGCCGACTTCGACCGGGCCCGGCACCTCTTCGACCGGCTGCCCCAGCACCACCGGATCCTCTGGCACGACGGCCCCCGGCTCACGGCGCTCCGCGCCGAACTGACCGCCCGCGAACTGGCGCCGACCCAGCCCGGCAAGGGCGCCAACGTGTGGTGGTGCCTCGGCCACTTCCTCGCCTCCGGCCGGGCCCAGGTGGTCGCCCTGCACGACGCCGACATCCGCAACTACGACCGGCGCATGGTCGCCAGGCTGCTGTACCCGCTGGCCCATCCGTCCTTCGAATACGCCTTCAGCAAGGGCTACTACTACCGGGCCTCCGAGACCCTCGACGGCGACCAGTGCCTCTACGGCCGGGTGACCCGCCTGTTCGTCACGCCGCTGGTACGGGCGCTCGGCCTGGCGTTCGGTCGCAGCGACTTCCTCGACTACCTCGACAGCTTCCGGTACCCGCTGGGCGGCGAGTACGCCATGCGCGCCAACCTGGTCCGGTCGCTGCGGATCCCCGCCAACTGGGGCCTCGAGATCGGGTTGCTGGCCGAGGTGTACCGCCGCTTCACCACCGCCCAGGTCTGCCAGGTCGACGTCGCCGACCGCTACGACCACAAGCACCAGGACCTGTCCCCCGACGACGCCGGTCGCGGCCTCCACAAGATGTGCATCGACACGGCCCGGGCCCTGTTCACGCGCCTGGCGGCCTCGGGGCACGTGCTCACCCACGAGGGCTTCCAGAGCCTCGACGCCACCTACACCCGGGCCGCCCTGGACCTCGTCGGGCAGTACGGGGACGACGCCGCCATCAACGGCTTCACCCACGACCGGCACGCCGAGGAGGCCGCCGTCGAGGTGTTCGCCCGGGCGGTCATCGAGGCGGGCGAGGACTTCCTCGCCGAGCCCGGGGCCGACTCGCGCAGCCCCAGCTGGTCACAGGTGCGGACCGAGGTGCCCGACATGCCCGAGCGGCTGCTCAAGGCCGTCGAGGAGGACCAGGGCGGGTGACGGGGCCGGGGAACTCGGGTGGGTCCGGTGCCCGAGACAACCGGAAGCGGCCCCACGGTGGAGGTGATGGGAATCGAACCCACGACCTCTACGTTGCGAACGTAGCGCTCTAGCCAACTGAGCTACACCCCCGCGGGCGGGGGGGAGCGTAGCGGTGGGGAGGTCCCGTCGGGCGGGGCCGCCGGAGTCGGAACGGCCGGTCAGTTGGCCTGACGGCGCAGGACGGCCTCGTCCTGCATCGCCGAGCCGGCGCCCACGAGCATCGAGGTCGAGGACCGGATCGGCACGACCTTCTCGCGCTGCTCGGCGATGCGCTGGTGCCGGTTGGTGACCAGCAGCGCATAGCCGACGAGGGCGACGTCGGCGAGCAGGTGGATGGTCCAGACGATCCCGCCCACGGCAATTCCGCCGAGGAAGGTGAACGCCGCCATCCCGGCGAGGGCGAGGAGCACGTCGCGGCGGCGACGGCGGGCCGAGCCGGGGTCGCCGGGAACCGACGTGGCCACCCGCTGGATGGAGCGCAGGCCCTGGGCGTCGAGCCGGCTGGCCGCCGAGAGGCCGGCGATCGGCCGTGGCGAGGCGGCCCGGGTGGAGCGCCGGATCATGGGTGGAAGCAGCACCGCCGCCCACAGCACACCGAGTCCCACCAGGATCAGCACCGGCCCTCGTCCTCTCGTCGCCGCAGGTCGCCCATCGGTGACGCAACGTAGCGTCCAACTCCTATGAAATGGTGGATTTCCTCGCGCAACGTGCGCGAATCAACGCGCGGTGTGCGCGATACTCGGGTCAGGGAACGGGCGGCCCTCAGCCCCCGCGGCGCCAGGACCCGGAGCGGCCGCCGTCCTTCTCCCAGAGCGCCACCTCGCCGACGACCATGGCCCGGTCTAGAGACTTGCACATGTCGTAGACGGTGAGTGCCGCCACGGCACAGGCCGTCAGGGCCTCCATCTCGACGCCGGTGCGCTCCACCGTCTCCGCCGTGGCCTCGATGGCGACGTGCGCCTCCCCGACCTCGAGGTCGACCGACAACGCGCTCAGCATGAGCGGGTGGCAGAGCGGGATCAACTCGGAGGTCCGCTTGGCCGCCTGGATGCCCGCCACCCGGGCCACCGCCAGCACGTCGCCCTTGCCGACGGTTCCCTCGGCCAACGCCGTCGCCGTCTCGGCGGACATCTCCACACGCGCCCGCGCCACCGCCCGGCGGCGGCTCACGTCCTTGTCCCCGACGTCGACCATCCGGGCACGCCCCTCGCCGTCGAGGTGGGTGAAGCCGGGAGTCGCCGGATCCGGCAGGTCGGCCACGGCGGTACTCAGCCGCCGATCTGCGACATGGAGCGGGCCGGCCGGATGAAGTCGACGTGGCCGATCCCGTGGCCCGCCCACTTGGCGGCGACCGCCCCCGCCAACACCGACGACAGTTCGTCGTCACCGGCGCCCGACCGCAGCACCCCCCGCAGGTCGAACTCGTCGACGGCGAAGAGGCAGTTCCGGAACTGGCCGTCGGCCGTGAGCCGAACCCGGTCGCAGGTGTCGCAGAACTTGCGGGTCACGCTGGCCACGACGCCGATCTCGCCGCCGCCGTCGGCGTACCGGAAGCGGGTGGCGGGGGCCGACGAGCGTTCGACGGGCTCCAACGGGAAGGCGGCGTGGATGGCCGACACGATCTCGTCCTGGCCGACCACCGAACGGTCGCTCCAGGCCTCGTCGGCGTCCAGCGGCATGAACTCGATGAACCGGACCACCACGCCCCGCTCACGGCCGAAGCGGGCGAAGTCGACGAGCTCGTCGTCGTTCACGCCGCGCATCACGACCACGTTCACCTTGACCGGGTCGAACCCGACCTCGAGGGCGGCGTCGATCCCGTCGAGCACCCGGGGCAGGTCGTCGCGCAGGGTCAGCTCGGCGAAGCGCTCCGGATACAGCGAGTCGAGCGACACGTTGATGCGGCGCAGGCCGGCCGCCCGCAGGCGGGGGGCCAGGACCCGCAGCGTCGCCCCGTTGGTGGTGAGCGCCAGGTCGACGTCCAGGGCGGCCAGCAGGCGGACGAGTTCGGGCAGGTTGGCCCGCAACGTCGGCTCACCGCCGGTGAGGCGGATGCTGTCGATCCCGTGGCGTTCCACGAGGAGTCGTGCCACGCGCTCGATCTCCTCGAACGTCAACAGGTCCCCACGGGGCAGCCAATCGAGGCCCTCGGCGGGCATGCAGTAGCCGCACCGGAAGTTGCAACGGTCGGTCACCGAGATGCGCAGGTCGCGGTGGACCCGGCCGAAGCCGTCGACGAGCGGGCGGTTCACGTCGCACAGCGTAGAGGCGGCGGGCGGTCGGCGAACCAACGGGGGCTCAGCGCAGCAGCAGGACCTCGACCTGGTCGCCGGCGGCGACACCGTCGCCGTCGGGCAGCACCGCCAGGCCGTCGGCACCCGCCATCGCCGTCAACTGGTGCGACCCCTGGCCACCCGACGACGACACCCGGACGGCGCCGTCGGACTCGTCGAGGACCACCCGGGCGAAGTGCGTCTTGCCGTCGGGTCGACGCGGCATGGCGGTCGCGGCGACCGCCCGGATACGGCGTCGCTCGACGTCGGCGTGGCCGGCCATGGCCCGCAGCGCCGGGCGGGCGAACAACTCGAACGACACCATCGACGACACCGGGTTGCCCGGCAACCCGAAGACCGGCACCCCGTCGACAGTCCCGAATGCCAGCGGCTTTGCCGGGCGGATCGCCACCTGCATCCAGCGCATGTCGCCGATCCGGTCCAGCACCACCTTGACGTAGTCGAAGTCGCCCATGCTCACGCCCCCGGTCGTCAACACGGCGTCGCAGCCGGCCACGCCGTCCCGGAGGGCCGCCTCGATGGCATCCTCCCGGTCGGGCACCAGCCCCAGGTCGACCGGGATGAAGCCCGACTCGGCGACCAGTGCCAGCAGTCCGGGCCGGTTCGAGTCGCGGATCTGTCCCGGCGCCAGCGCCGAGCCGTCGGCCACCAGCTCGTCGCCCGTGGACACCACACCCACCCGGGGCCGGCGGAAGGCCCGGACCTCGGAGCGGTTGACGCTGGCCAGCACGCCGATCCGGCCCGGGACCAGCGGGATCCCGGCGGCGAGGACCAACTGGCCGGCAAGGAGGTCCTCCCCCGCCTGCCGGACGTGGTTGCCGACCGGCACCTCCACCTCGACCTCGACCTGCTCACCCGCCCCGTCGTCGAGAACCCGGGTGCGCTCGACCATCACGACTGCGTCCGCACCGGGCGGCATCGGGGCACCGGTCATGATCCTCACGGCCTCGCCCTCGCCCACGGCCACGTCGGGTGCGGCACCTGCGGCGATGGTGCCGACCACCGCCAGGCACACCGGCGCACCGGCCGTGTCGCCCGCCCGGACGGCGAAGCCGTCCATCGCCGTGTTGGCGAACGGCGGCACGTCCTCCGCGGACACGACGTCCTCGGCCAGCACCAGCCCGAGCGCCCCGGTCAGCGGCACGGACTCGACGACCGGCGACGGACAGCGACTGCGGACGTGCGCCTGCGCCTCGTCGAGCGGGATCATACGGTGGCTCCGGGATCGGGGGCGGACGCCGCGAAGGCTAGCCAGCCGACCCATCGGGCTCGCCGCCCGAGCCGCGCCACGACGACTCCTGTCCGGAGGCCAGGCGCCTGATGTTGCCCTCGTGCCGGACCAGCACCAGTCCGGAGATCAGGACCGCCACGACTACCTCCCGGCCGGTCCCGCCGAACGCCCAGATGAGGGGCGGGCTCGCCACCGCCATCGTGATCGACCCCAGCGAGGCCGTCCGGCTGAACCGGGCCACGGCGGCGAACAGCACCATGTCGATGGCGGCGACGGCCGGGAAGAGCACCCACACGCCGCCGCCGGCGGTCGCGACGCCCTTGCCGCCGCGGAGGCGGCGGGTCACCGGCAGCACGTGGCCCAGCGTGGCCGCCAGCCAGCAATACAGGCCCCACGGTCGCGAGACCAGCGCCCAGCCCAGCCCAGCCGCCAGCGCCCCCTTGCCGACGTCGGCGACGAAGACCAGCAGGCCGGCCCGGCGCCCGGCGGTCCGGTAGACGTTGGTGGCGCCCGGGTTGCCCGAACCAGCCCTCGTCGGATCGATCCCCCGCCTGCCGGCGACCAGTTGGGCAGACGGAAAGGTGCCGACGAGGTAGGCAGCGGCGAGGAACAGCAGCGCCAGCGGCGACCCGTCGATCATCCCTCCATGATCCCCGCTGGCGGCACCAATGCGGCGGATGTGGCCGCCGGCGGGGCGCCGGTAGAGTTGTCCACCCCGACGGCGTCGCCACGACGCCGACCCGTACCCTCCCCCCGCCGCCACCGACCCAACCCACGATCGAGCCATGCCCACGTACGAGTACCGCTGCCAGCAGTGCGCCACCGAGTTCGAGGTTCGGCAGTCCTTCACCGACGACCCGCTCACCGACTGCGTCGACGAGTCGTGCGGCGGCAGCGTCACGAAGGTGTTCCGCGGCGTCGGGATCTCGTTCAAGGGCGACGGCTTCTACAAGAACGACCACGGCTCGTCCTCGTCCGGCAACCGGTCGAGTTCCACGGTCGACGCCGGCGCCAAGTCCACGGAGCCGACTTCCGGCTCCACCTCGGGTTCCGACACGGGCTCGGGCTCCTCGTCCGACGCCGGATCGGGTTCCACCTCAGGCGCCCCGGCTGCCGCCGGATCGGGTACCACCTCAGGCACCCCGGCCGCCGCCGGCACCTCCTCGGGCTCCTGACCCCTCGGGGCGCCCAGCCCCCGCCCCACCTCCCCCACCGCACGCACTCCATCGGGAGGCGCCATGGCGTACCTCCTCGCCCGCGTCCGCATGTGGGCCGCCCACCACCGCCTGGCCTGGTGGTCCGCCGCCGGCCTCCTCGCCATCCTCACCGGCCTCGCCGTCGACGACGCCGCCTCCGCACCCCCGTGCCCGGACGTTGTGGCCGTCGTCGACGACCGGGCCGCGCCCCGCAGCGGAGAGCGCGCCCTCGCCCTCGATCGGGGCACCAGCCGCCTCGACCTGGCGGCCGGCGACCGGGTCGACATCTACGGCATCGACGACCGCACGGCAGAGGGGCGGCTTCTCGTCAGCGCCGCCCGCGTCCTCGCCCTCGACAACCGGACGGTCACCGTCGCCGTACCACGGCGCGACGTCGGCACGGTCACGGTCACCCGACGCTGGGGCGACGTGGCCCTGGCCCTCGTGCCACCGGCCGGGTGACGGCCGCTCAGCGGACGGCCAGCACCAGCAGCGCAGCCAGGCCGGCCAGCACCCGGTAGGCGACGAAGCCGCCCATGCCCCGGCTGGCCAACAGCCGCAGCATGCCGTGCACGGCGAACCAGCCGCTCACCGCGGCGGCTGCCGTCCCGACGGCGAACGCCGGCCACCACTCGGCGGGTACCCGGACGTCGACGGCCGACGCCAGCCCGGCGCCGGCGATGACCGGCAGGCTCATGAGGAACACCAACCGGGCGGCCGCCGCACGCTCGACGCCGAGGAACCGGGCCGCCGTGAGCGCCGCACCGGCACGCGACACCCCAGGCTGGAAGGCCAGCCCCTGTGCCACCCCGAGCAGCAGGGCGTCCCGGACCCGCAGGGACCCGACGCCCCGGTCGCCCGGCCGTCGGTCCGCCACCCCCAGCAACAGGCCGAAGCCGATCAGGCACGCCGCCACCAGCCAGGTCCGGTCGCCCAGGTCCTCGGTCGACGACAGCACCAGCAGGCCCAGCAGGCCGGCGGGAACGGCCGTGACGAGCACCAGGCCGCCCAGTCGGGCCGACGGCGCGTCATGGGGCCGGCCGGCCAGCGACGCCAGCAGTGCCGTTCCGTACCGGCGTACGTCGTCCCGCAGGTAGGCCAGAGCACCGAGGAGGGTGCCGAGGTGCAGCGCCACGTCGAAGGCGTTCTCGAGCGCCTGGTCGCCGCCGAAGTCGTCCCACCGGAACAGCCACGGCACGAGCGCCAGGTGGCCGCTGGACGAGACCGGCAGGAACTCGGTGAACCCCTGGACGAGGCCCAGCAGGAGTGCGTGGAGCAGCGACATGCGTTCCCTCGCCCCGGCCCGTCAGGCCCCGGACACCGTCACGTCGCCGATGACGAGCGAGACGCCGGCGGCGCGCATCGGCAGCCACTCGAGGTCGCCGCCGACCTCGGCGACGTCCTGGAGCATCCGTTGGAGGGTGGAGGCGATCGTGAACTCGCGGACCGGCTCGGCGAGGGCGCCGCCGCGGATGCGGAGGCCCTCGGCGCCGGTCGAGAAGTCGCCGCTCACGGGGTTGACCCCCGAGTGCAGGCCACTCACCCCCTGGACGAGGACCCCGTCCTCGACGTCGGCGACGAGCTCGGCCTGCGACCGTGACCCGGGTACGACCGCCAGGGCCTGGACGCCGACCCCCGGCGTCGAGGCGTAGCCGCGTACCGCCGAACCCGTGGAGGCGCCTCCCGACTTCCGACCGGTGTAGTTGTTGTGGACGAAGCCCAGCAGCCGTCCCTCCTCGAGCAGCACGTTGCGGCGGGTGGCCAACCCCTCGCCGTCGGCGGCCGTCGCGGTGAAGGCGGCCACATTGGTGGGGTCGTCGACGAGCGTCAGCAGCGGGGTGGCGACCTGCTCACCCACCCGGTCGGCGAACAGCGACCGCCCCTTGAGCACGCTCTCGCCGTTGAGGGTGGAACCGACGATGCCGAGGAACTGCGCGCTCACCCACGGGTCGAGCACCACGGTCAGGCGGGTCGACGGCGGCTTCACGGCACCCAGCAGCCGGGTGGCCCGTTCGACGGCGTCCGCCGAGGCCCGTCCGGGGTCGAGGTCGCCGGGGGCCCGGCCGATCGAGAACCCGAAGCCGGTCTGGGTCTCGTCGCCGTCGCCGGCCAGGACGTGGGCCGACAGGTGGCAGCCGGTCTCGCGGGAGGTGGAGCGGATGCCGGTGGTGGTCACCACCGCCGACTCGGCAACGGCGTCCGCGTACTCGGCCGACTCGACGCCGATGATGCGGGGATCGGCCACCGCGGTGCGGCGCTCGAGGTCGAGGGCTGCCTCGACCTTGGCGTCGGTCGGGTGGTCGGCCAGGGACTGCCGGTACAGGTCCAGGTCGGCGTGGGCGACGCCGTCGGGTTCGGCCAACGCGCACCACTCGTCGGGCGTGGCGAAGGCCACGTTGTCGCGTGCCTCGGCGAGGGTCTCGGCGAGGACGTCGAGGTCGAGGGTGCCGGCGTGGGCGAACCCCTGGCGGCCGTCACGGACGACCCGGATGCCGACGCCCTGAGACTCGGCCACGGTCAGCGCCTCGACCTCCCCCTGGTAGGCCCGGACCTCGGTCTCCCGCTCGTGGACGGCGACGACCTCGACCTGCTCGCCGTCGTCGGCCCAGCCGACGACCTGCTCAGCCAGGTCGAGCAGCTCAGGCACCGTGCGGATCCCGGTTCGGTGCGGCCGGAATGCTCGGAGGGAACGCCACCTCAGGCCGCCGTGCCGCCGACGGTCAGGCGGGCCACCCGCAGGGTCGGCGTGCCGTCCCCGACGGGGACACCCTGGCCGTCCTTGCCGCAGGTGCCCGGCGAGCCCATGGCGAAGTCGCCGGCGATGGCGTCGATGCTGCGCAGCACCTCGGGGCCGTTGCCGATCAGGTTGCCCTCGCGGATCGGTGCGGTGATCCGCCCGTCCTCGATCAGGTAGGCCTCGGTCATGCCGAACACGAAGTCGCCGGTGGCCGTGTTGACCTGTCCGCCACCCAACTGCGCCACGTACACGCCGGAAGGAGTGTCGGCCACGATGGCGTCGGGGTCGGCGTCACCGCCCTCGAGGAAGGTGTTGGTCATCCGGACCATCGGCAGGTACTGGTAGCCCTGCCGGCGACCGTTGCCGGAACTGGCCCGCCCCTCCTTGACGGCACGGAGGCGGTCCCACATGAAGTCGGTCAGGACGCCGTCCTGGATGAGCACGTTGCGGCCGGCGGGCCGGCCCTCGTCGTCGATGGCGTAGCAGCCCCACTCCCCGGCCATGGTGCCATCGTCGACTAGCGTGACCTCCGGGACGGCGACCTGTTCGCCCACGCGGCCGGCGAACACGGAGGCCGACTTGGCGACCAGGTCGGCCTCCAGGCCGTGGCCGCAGGCCTCGTGGAACAGCACCCCGCCACCTCCGGGGCCCACCACGACCGGCATCTCGCCACTGGGGGCCGGCACGGCGTCGAGCTTGGTGATCGCCCGATTGGCTGCCCGGCGGGCCAGGTCGGCAACGTCCACCCGGTCGAACAATTCGAAGCCCACCGTGTGGCCGACGGATTCGCGTCCCGTCTGCATCCCGGCGTCGCCGTCAGCGACGCACGACACCGAGAACAGCGTGCGGACCTGGTCGTCGCCGGTGAGCAGTCCGTCCGAGTTGGCGACCTGGATGCGACGTCGGCTGTCGGCGTACCGGGCCGACACCTGCCGGATGGCGTCGTGCTCGCCACGGGCCACCCGGTCGGCCTCCTCGAGCAGCGCCACCTTGCGGGCCTTGGGGACGTCGGCCGGCAGCACCGCCACCGGGCCGGGCGCCGGTCCGGCCTGGTCGCCGAGGTCGACGGTCCGGTCACCGCCACCACCGCCACGGGCCGCCGCCGAGGCGGCCTCGGCCGCTCCGCGGAGTCCCTCCGGCGACAGGTCGGCCGTGTGGGCGAAGCCGGTGGTCTCGCCGACCACGACGCGGATGCCCGCCCCGCGGCTGCGGCCGCCGGTGAGTTCCTCGACCCGACCGTCGTCGAAGAGCGCCGAGGTGGAGCGCCGGTCCTCGACGAACACCTCGGCAAAGTCGCCGCCAGTGCGCAGCGCAGCGTGGAGCGTCCCCCGGAGCACGTCGGCCTCGAGGAGCCGCCCCGTCCGGTCGTCGGCGCTCGTCATGCCTGCACTCCTCGCCTCATCGTCGACTCGCCCTCTCGTCGTCCGGCGGCCGGACCGAGGATGCCGGGCGGTGGCCGGTCATCTCGCCGGTCCGGGCGGATGCGTATGGTAGCGAGGTGCCCGCGACCGCAGGACTCCAGGGGCGCGCCGCGTTGACGGTGAGCGAGGCCGACACCGCCATCGCCCTCCGCTCGGGCGAGGTGCCGGTCCTGGCCACGCCGCGCCTCGTCGCCCTCCTCGAGGAGGCCACCGTCGACGCCCTGGCGGGTCACCTCGACGCAGGCCAGACCACGGTCGGCATGCGCGTCCAGATCGACCACCTGGCGCCCACGGCCATCGGGGCCACGGTCCATGCCGAGGCCACCCTCGAGGCCGTCGAGGGGCGCCGCCTGACCTTCGCCACCGAGGCCGCCGAAGACGGCGCCCCGGTTGCCACCGCCACCGTCACGCGGGTGGTCGTCGACACCGAGCGGTTCCTCGGACGGCTGGGGTGACACTCTCCCCTCCCGACGACGCCCCCGCCGTCGAGGCCGACGACCGTCGGAGCCAGCTCGGACAACGGCTTCGGCGCCTCTCCGACGAGGGGGTCGGCACCGGCCTGCACTGGTGGGCCGAGGCGCTCCTCGTCCTCGCCTTCTACGTCGTCTACACGTGGAGCCGGAACCAGTTCGGCTCGGCGTCGGTCGACCCGTCGGTCGCCCTCGACAACGCCCAGCGCGTCATCGACCTCGAGAAGGCCATGGGCCTCTTCCAGGAGCTGCGCATTCAGGAGTGGTTCCTGGACTGGACCCGTTTCCTCCAGGGCTGGAACCTCTTCTACGGCACGTGCCACTTCGGCGTCACCATCTTCACGCTGGTCTGGCTGTACCGCCGCTTCCCGGTGCTCTACCCGCGGTGGCGGTCGTCGTTCCTCTGCACAACCGGCCTGGCGCTGGTGGGCTTCAGCCTCTTCCCACTGATGCCGCCGCGGCTGCTCGCCGACTGCGGGGAGTTCGGCGGCTGCCTCGCCGCCTACCCGTTCGTCGACACCCTCGCCGAGGTCGGCGGGCTCTGGTCGTTCGACTCGGGCACCATGCAGAAGGTGTCCAACCAGTACGCCGCCATGCCCAGCCTCCACTTCGCCTGGGCCTCCTGGTGCACCCTCGCCCTGTGGCCAGTGCTGCAACGCACCTGGACCCGGATCCTCGTGGCGGCCTATCCGGTGGCGACCCTGTTCGCGGTGATCGTCACCGGTAACCACTACTGGATCGACGCAGCCGGCGGCGTGGCAGTCCTCGCCGCCGGCGTCCTGTTGGGCCGGCTGCTCGCCGACGGCTGGCACCGCTGGTCATCACGCCGCACCTGACCCCGCTCCGACCACACTCTCCGGCACCGTCCCGGGGCCCCGTTCCCGGGTCCGGCGGCTACCGTTGTCCCCTCCCTCGACTACGGAGAACCTTCCTTGCGCCTCGACTCGATCCGGACCCCGGCTGACCTGCGTGACCTCGGCCCGGCCGAACTGCGCGCCCTGTCCGCCGAGATCCGTTCCCGCCTGGTCGAGGCCGTCGACCGCTCGGGCGGGCACCTGGGGTCGAACCTGGGAGCCGTCGAGCTGACGATCGCCCTGCACCGGACCTTCGACAGCCCCAACGACATCATCCTGTGGGACACCGGCCACCAGGCCTATGTCCACAAGATGCTGACCGGCCGGCTGGCCGACTTCGACACACTGCGCCAGCCGGGCGGCCTGTCCGGCTACCCCTCGCGGGCCGAGTCGGACCACGACTGGATCGAGAACTCGCACGCCTCCACCGTGCTCTCGTACGCCCACGGACTCGCCACCGCGCAGGCGGCCACCGGCGGCGGCCGTCGCGTCGTTGCCGTCATCGGCGACGGGGCGATGACGGGCGGCATGGCCTTCGAGGGCCTCAACAACCTCGGCCACAGCGGCCTGGGCGTCACCATCGTCCTCAACGACAACGGACGCTCCTACGCCCCCACCGTGGGACGCCTCTCCGAGAGCCTGATCCGCATCCGCTCCAACCCCACCTACATGCGGCGGCAGCGGCGCCTCGAGGAACTGGCCGAGCACCTACCCTGGGTGGGCGAGTTGGTCGAGCGGGGCATCAACGCCACCAAGGCCGCCATCCGGGAGATGCTCGAGCCGACCGCGTTCTTCGAGACTCTCGGCGTCCACTACCTGGGCCCCTTCGACGGGCACGAGGTGGCCGAGGTCGAGGAGGCCCTCGAGAACGCCAAGGCCTTCGAGGGGCCCGTCGTCGTCCACGTGCTCACCCAGAAGGGACGCGGCTACGAGCCCGCCGAACGCGACCCGATCAAGCACATGCACGACACGTCAGGCATCAAGCCGGGCAGCTACACCGAGGCCTTCACCGAGGCACTGGTGAAGGCGGCCGAGTCCCGCCCCGAACTCGTGGCGATCACGGCCGCCATGCCCGACTCGACCGGCCTGTTGCCGTTCCGCGAACGCTTCCCGGACCGCTGCTTCGACGTCGGCATCGCCGAGCAGCATGCCGTCACATCGGCGGCGGGCATGGCGATGGGTGGCCTGCGGCCGGTGTTCGCCGTCTATTCGACCTTCCTGACCCGGGCCATCGACCAGGTCAACCTCGACGTCGCCCTCCACGGCCAGCCGGTGCTCTTCTGCCTCGACCGGGCCGGCATCACCGGCGACGACGGCCCCTCGCACCACGGCCTGCTCGACCTGGTGCTGCTGTCCAAGGTGCCGGGGATGACCGTCTTCGCCCCGTCCTCGTACCAGGAGCTCCAGCAGATGCTCGAGGACGCCCTCGAACTCTGCGACGGACCGGCGGCGATCCGCTGGCCCAAGACGGCCGCCCCGCACGTGGGCTGGGACGAGGTCGGCTGCGGACTGTCGGGCCGCAAGGTCCGCGAGGGCACCGACGTCTGCCTGCTGGGGGCCGGCAAGATGCTGGCCGTCGCCTCGTCCGCCGCCAGCCTGCTCGCCGCCGAGGGCGTGTCGGCGACCGTCTGGGACCCACGCCTCGTCCGCCCCCTCGACCCCGCCCTGCTCGAGGACGCCGCACGCCACCCGCTGGTCGTCACCGTCGAGGACGGCTTCGCCGAGGGCGGCTTCGGCACGGCGGTGCGCACCGCCCTCGCCGAGTCGTCGCCCGACACCCGCGTCGAGGTGCTCGGCGTGCCGGTCGGCCACCACACCCACGGCCGGCCCGACGACCTGCTGGCGTCGTTCGGACTGGACGCCGAGGGCGTGGCCGAACGGGTCCGCGGTTCGCGCTGACGCCTGCTCCGGGGCCGACGCGTGACCCCGCCGCGGTCAGCCCGGGGTCAGCTGTAGAAGGGGTTCTCGCCGGCCGAGTGGTCGGTAGCGTCGACAACCTCGAGGACCTCGGGCACGGCCTCCAGGATGGCGGCCCGGATGCCCTCGGTCAGGGTGGCGGCGCTCATCGAACAGCCCTGGCAGCCGCCGCCCATCGTGACGTAGGCGGTCGAGCCCTCGACGCCGACCAGCGTGGCGTAGCCGCCGTGCGACGCTAGCGAGGGGTTGATCCGCTCGGCGATCAGCTGGGCGACCCGCTCGGGGACGTCGCCGCTGAGCTCGAGGTTGCCGAGGTCGCCCAGCGGGTTGGGCCGGTTGGGGTTGCGGATAACCAGTCCGCCCTGGGCGGGGTTGCTGGGCAGGTCGAGGGTGGCGCCGGCGAGGCGTTCCCGGTCCTCGGCGGGCACCAGCATCGACAGGTCGCCGACCTCCCAGCGCACGTCGTCGTCGGGGGCGGCGGTGAGCTCGAAGAACGCCAGGTCGTACACGTAGTCGACGCCCTGCGAGCCGGTTATGGCGACCCGCAACGCCAGGTTGGCCGGGTCGTCCTCCTCGTTGCGGACCTCGAGCACCTTGGCCAGCGCCGCCTCGGTAACCACCATCACCTGTTCCTGCGTCTCGATCTCGCTCATGCGAGGAGCCTACCCGTGCCCCCCGGACTCACTTCGGGGCACCGGGCGGCCAGCCGGTAGGTTGCGCACCCATGAGCGATGACCCCTCCTCCAGCACCCCTGCCGATGCCCCGACCGACCTGGTCACCGTGGAGCGGCACGGCGACGTCGCCCTCCTCGCCTGGGACGACGGCAAGGCCAACGCCCTGGGCTTCGAGGCGATCGACGCCCTCCTGGCGGCACTCGACGAGGTCGACGGCAACGCCGACGCGGTCGTGCTGGCCGGTCGGCCCGGCCGCTTCTCGGCGGGCTTCGACCTCAAGGTCATGTCGGCCGGCGCCGACGCCGCACAGGGGATGCTGACCCGCGGCGTCGACCTTTTCCTGCGCCTCTACCTGTACCCCCGCCCGGTGGTCGCCGCCTGCACGGGCCACGCCATCGCCGCCGGCTCGATCCTCCTGATGTCGTCCGACCTGCGGATCGGCGCCCGCGGCGACTTCAAGGTCGGCCTCCCGGAGGTCACCATCGGGATGCCGCTGCCGTTCTTCGCCACCGAACTGGCCCGCGACCGGATCTCGAAGCGGCACTACGCCCGCGTGACCGCCCTCGGCACGATGTACGACCCCGACGGGGCCGCCGACGCCGGCTTCCTCGACGAGGTCGTCGACGGCGACGTGGTCGCCACGGCGATCGAGCGGGCCCAGGCCCTGACCGGGGTGAGCCGGGGCGGCCTGCGGCGCACCCGCGAGACGGCACGGGGCGCCATCGCCGCCTCCATCCGGGCGGGCCTGGCGGACGACCTCTCGCACTTCTCGGTCGCCGAGGGCTGACGCCGGCGGCGACGCCCATGGACGACCCGGTCCCCTACGACGCACTGCTGCTGGTCGCCTTCGGGGGCCCCGAGGGTCCCGACGACGTCGACCCGTTCCTCCAGCGGGTCACCGCGGGACGGGCGATCCCCGCGGAACGCCTAGCCGAGGTGGCCGGTCGCTACGAGCAGTTCGGCGGCGTCTCGCCGATCAACGGCCGGCTGCGGGCACTCGTCGCCGGCGTCACGGCCGAGCTCGGACGGCGGGGCATAGACCTGCCGGTGGCCTGGGGCAACCGCAACGCCGACCCGCTGCTGGCCGACACCGTGGCCGCACTCCGCGACGACGGCGTCGGCCGGGCCCTCGCCTGGGTGGCGTCGCCGTACAGCTCGTACTCGACCTGCCGCCAATACGGCGAGGACCTCGAGGCGGCACGACGGGCGGTCGGTGAGGACGCCCCCCACATCGACCGGATCCGCCCCCACCACGACCACCCCGGCCTGGTCCATCCTGCTTCCGACCGGTTGGCCAAGGCACTCGACCGCCTGCCGGCCGACCGGCGCGACGGCGCCCACCTGCTGTTCTCGGCCCACAGCATCCCCGCCGGGCTCGCCGCCACCTGCGACTACGCCACCCAGGTGGCCGATGCCGCCCGGCTGGTCGCCGATCTCGTCGATCCCGAGGGACGCCACCCACGCGAGGTGGTCTGGCAGTCGCGCAGCGGCCCACCGCACGTGCCCTGGCTGGAGCCCGACGTCGGCGACCGCATCGAGGCCCTGGCCGGCGAGGGTGCGACCGCCGTGGCGGTGTCCCCCATCGGGTTCCCGGTCGAGAACTTCGAGATCGCCTGGGACCTCGACGTGGAGGCCGCCCGACGCGCCGAGGCCGCCGGCGTGGCGTTCGTCCGGGCCGGCGCCGTCGACGACGACCCCCGGTTCGCCGCCATGGTCGTCGACCTGCTCGAGGAACGCCTCGGCGGCGCCATCGACCGGCCCGCCCTCGGCGCCCTCGGGGTGCGGCCCGACGCCTGTCCGGCCGACTGCTGCCCCGCTCCGGCCTGAGCCCGCGCCGTTCCGCGGTCACCGGGATCGAGGAACGCGGTCCACGTTCCGACGGGTCCCGGCACCTAACGTCGGGAGGCGATGAACCACAGCCGGATCGCCGCCGAGGTGCTGCGCTTCCGGTTCGGGACGCTCGACGACCATGCCGGGGCGCGGCGCGGCCTGCCCTTCGACGTGGACGAGGCCGCCGAGGTCGTCGTCGCCTGCGGTGACCCCGGCGTCGACCGGGCGCTCCGGATGGTCGGCGAGGCCTGGCAGGCTGCCGGGCTCGACCCCGGGGCGATCGACCACCGCTGGGCACCGGGCGACGCCGCCCGCCTGCGCACGGTCGGGGGCCCCGCCCTCCTCGACGCGGTCGACGACCTGGTGGCCGGACTGTCCCGCTGCCGGACCCGCACCTGAGGCACAGGGCCGAGCAGGCCCGGACCCGCACCTTAGGGGCAGCGCCCCGGAAACCCGGGAATCGCCCGGGTTCCGGGCCGGGCATACCCCGGTCCCCACCCCGCTCCGACTACCGTCGGCCCGACGGTCGGCGGGGCCTGTCACAGGGCCTCGGCAGGCTGTCACCACGACTCGACACGCCCCCACGCCCACGACGACCCCGAGCCAGCTCTCCGAGGACCCCACACCCATGGCCCAGCAGCAGAAACTGCTCGACGACGCCGCCCCCTTCGCCCGAGACGTCGTCGACGTCCCCGTCGCCACCGAGATGCGCGAGTCGTTCCTCGCCTACTCCCTCTCCGTCATCACGTCGCGGGCCATTCCCGACGTCCGCGACGGACTAAAGCCCGTCCAACGGCGAATCCTCTACTCGATGCTGCGCATGGGCGTCCGTCCCGACACCCCGCACCGCAAGAGCGCCCGCGTCGTCGGCGACACCATGGGGCGCTACCACCCACACGGAGACGCCGCCATCTACGACGCCCTCGTGCGCATGGGCCAGGACTTCGCCCGCGGCATCACGTTCGTCCACCCGCAGGGCAACTTCGGCTCCCTCGACGACCCCCCCGCCGCCCCCCGCTACACCGAGTGCCGCCTGAGCGAGGCCGCCATGGCGATGGTCCGCGAACTCGACGAGGACACCGTCGACTTCCGGCCCACCTACGACGGCGAGGCCGAGGAGCCGGTCGTGCTGCCCGCCCTGCTGCCGGGCCTGCTCCTCAACGGCACCACCGGCATCGCCGTCGGCATGGCCACCAACATGCCCACCCACAACCTGGCCGAACTCCACGGCGCCATCGAACTGGTGATGAAGAAGCGCCGGCCGAAGCCGACGACCGACGAGTTGCTGGCCTGCTGCCCGGGCCCCGACTTCCCGAGCGGTGGCATCGTGGTCGATGACGGGATCCGTGAGGCCTACGAAACGGGTCGGGGCAGCATCCGCATCCGCGCACGCGCCGAGGTCGAGGACGTCGGCAGGGGCCGCCAAGCCATCATCGTCACCGAACTCCCCTACCTCGTAGGTCCCGAGCGGGTGATCGCCAAGCTCAAGGAACTCGACGAGGCCGACCGCCTTCCCGGCGTCACCGACTTCAAGAACCTCACCGACCGCTCCACCGGCCTGCGCATCCAGATCATGGTCCGCAACGGCCACAACCCCCAGGCCGTGCTCGGCGAGCTCTTCCGACTGACGCCCCTCGAGGAGACCTTCGGCATCAACAACGTCGTCCTGGTCGACGGCGAGCCCCGCACACTCGGCCTCTACGACCTGTGCCGCCACTACGTCGACCACCGGCTCGACGTCCTCGTCCGCCGCACCCGGCACCGACTGGCCCGGGCCAAGGACCGGCTCCACATCGTGGAGGGCCTCCTCACCGCCCTCGACGCCATCGACGAGGTGATGGCCATCATCCGCGGATCCGAGGACGCCGCTGCCGCCCGCAAGGCGCTCATGAAGCGCTTCAAGCTCAGCCAGGTCCAGACCGACCACATCCTCGACATGCCCCTCAAGCGCCTCACCGCACTCGAGAAGCTGCGGATCGAGGAGGAGCGCGACGACCTGAAGGACACCATCGCCGACCTCGAGAAGCTGTTGGGCTCCAAGGACCGCCAGCGCACCACCGTGCTGCGCGAACTGGGCGAGGCCGTCGAGCAGTTCGGACGATCCCGCCGCACCGAGATCGTCCACCCCGACGACCTCCCCGTCTACGAGGCCACCGCCGTCGCCGACGACGTCGCCGACGAAGCCTGCGTCGTCACCCTCTCCACCTCGGGCCAGGTCGGCCAGCTACCCGTCGACGGGGCTCGCCGCGCCAACCCGGGACGCCACGACGTGCTCGTGGCGTCGGTCCTCTCCCGGACCGTCGAGCCGATCACGGCGGTGACCTCCGACGGCCGGGCCCTGCACGCCCTCGTGGCCGAGCTCGGCGACGCTGCCGGCCGCACCCGAGGCAGCGGCGCCGCCCAGGTCTTCGGCACCAGCCGGGGCGAGTCCATCCACACGATCGTCGCTGGCGGCGACGAACATCTCATCGTGGTGACCGCCGAGGGGGTCGCCAAGCGGCTCACCCAGGAGGAGGTCCGGGGAACGAAGCACGGCAAAACGATCGTCTCGCTCAAGTCGGGCGACCGCGTGGCCGCCGCCTTCTGCGCACCGGCGGGCATCGACGTCGTGATCGTGGCCAGCGACGGCCAGGTGCTGCGCACCGCCGTCGACGGCATCAGCGTCCAGGGCCGCGGCGCCGGCGGCGTGGCCGGCATGAAGCTACGGGCGGGAGCCACCGTCGTCGGTGCCGGGCCGGTGCTCGGCGACGACCTGCTGTTCACCGTCGGCGAACAGTGCACGGCCAAGGCCACCCCGGTCGCCGACTTCGAATCCAAGGGGCGTGGCGGCGTCGGGGTGCGGGTCGGCAAGTCGGCCGACGGGCCGCCGCTGACCCTCGCCCGGGTCGGCCAGCCGCTCGGCCTGCTGGCGGTCATGGCCGCCGACGACAACCCGAAGAAGCCGGATCCGACCCCGGTGCCCCTGCTGCTCGAGCCCAGCCGACGCGACCTCACCAGCGTCACCACCGAACGCCAGGTCCTCGACCTCGGCCCGGCGAGGTGGTGAGCGTGGCGACGAAGGCCCCCGCCAAGAAGGCGCCCGCCAAGAAGGCCCCGGCCAAGAAGGCGCCCAAGGGCGGCGCCCGGGCCTCGGGCAACGGCTACGACGCGGACGCCATCCAGACCCTCGAGGGGCTCGAAGCGGTCCGGAAGCGGCCCGGCATGTACATCGGCGGCACCGGCAGCCAGGGGCTCATGCACCTGGTCTGGGAGCTGGTCGACAACGCCGTCGACGAGGCCGCGGCCGGCCATGCCACCAAGGTCGAGATCACGCTGCACCGGGACCACTCGGTCGAGGTCGCCGACAACGGCCGCGGCATCCCCATCGACCAGCACGCCAAGCGCAAGGTGTCCGCCCTCGAGGTCGTCTTCACCGAACTCCACGCCGGCGGCAAGTTCGGCGGCGGTGCCTACGGCGCCTCCGGGGGGCTCCACGGCGTGGGTGCCTCGGTCGTCAACGCCCTGTCCTCGCGCCTCGTCGCCCAGGTGGACCGCGACGGCAACACCTGGGAGTTGGCGTTCCGGGAGCGGGTGGCCGGCCAGTGGGACGGCGCCGCCTTCAAGGCCGGACACACCCTGCGCAAGGTCAAGCGGATCGCCAAGACCAAGTCCGGCACCCGCGTCCGATTCCTGCCCGACCGCGAGCTGTTCGACGACGACGCGCGCATCGACGTGGACGAGATCTGCGAGCGGGTCACCCGGGCCTGCTTCCTCGTCCCCGGCATGAAGGTCCGCGTGGCCGACAAGCGGTCCGGCGGGCGCAAGGAGCCCTTCGAGTTCGTGTCGCGGGGCGGCCTGGTCGACCTCGTCAACGAGTGCTCTGAGGGCGACCGCGCCTCCGAGGTCATCTCCCTCTCGGGCATCGAGCCGTTCACCGAGCGGGTCCCGGTCGACGGCAAGATGCGCGACGTGGAGCGGGACTGCACGGTCGAGGTCGCGCTCCGCTGGGTCAAGGGCTTCGATTCCTCCTTCCAGTCGTTCGTCAACACGATCCCGACCGACCAGGGCGGCACCCACGTGGCCGGCTTCGAGCGCGCCCTCACCCGGGCCGCCAACGACGTCCTCCTCAAGGACGCTCGCAAGCTGGCCAAGCTGGCCAAGGAGAACAAGCACCGGGCCACCAAGGAGGACGTCCAGGAGGGCCTCGTCGCCGCCCTCAAGGTCGAGTTCCCCGAACCCCAGTTCCGGGGCCAGACCAAGCAGGAACTCGGCACCCCGGCGGTCGAGAAGATCGTCTACGACGTGGTCAAGTCCGGTCTCGCCGACTGGTTCGCCGGCGGCGGCCCCAAGACCCACGTCAACGCGGTCCGCGACAAGATCGCCACGGCGGTCATGAACCGGGTCGCCTCCAAGCAGGTGCTGGAGAACCGCCGCAAGGCCGCCAGCATGGGCTCGACCGGGATGCCCGACAAGCTGGCCGACTGCCGGGTCCACGGGCCCGACTCGGAACTGGTGATCGTGGAGGGCGACTCGGCCGCCGGCCCCGCCAAACTGGGCCGCAACGCGGAGAACACGGCCATCCTCCCCCTACGCGGCAAGGTCGTCAACGCCGGCAAGGCCACCCTCAAGCAGGTCCTCGACAACGCCGAGGCCCAGTCGCTGTTCACGGCGATCGGCGCCGGCCAGGGCAAGGACTTCGACCTCGAGGGCGCCCGCTACGGACGCATCGTCATCCTGTGCGACGCCGACGTCGACGGCAGCCACATCCGCTGCCTGCTGCTCACGCTCATCCACGAGTACATGCGTCCGCTCCTCGAGGACGGCCGCGTCTTCGCCGCCCAGCCGCCGCTGTACAGCTGCCGGGTGGGCGACACCCTCCACCGGGCGTTCTCCGAGGAGGAGCGAGACGCCATCACCGCCGAACTCACCAAGGGCCGGCGCAAGGCCACCAACCTGACCTGGAACCGCTTCAAGGGCCTCGGCGAGATGAACGTCGAGGAACTGGCCGAGTGCGCCCTCGACCGAGACACGCGCGTCCTCCGGCGCCTCACAATGGAGGACGCCAAGCAGGCCAAGGAGGCGGCCCGCCTGTTCGATGTGCTCATGGGCAACGACGTCGGCCAGCGGCGCGACTTCCTGATCAGCAACAGCACGCTGCTCGACCCGGCGGCCCTGGACATCTGAGCGCCCCGTGGCCGACCTGCCCCGCTTCTTCTCCCCCTCCGCCGCCGGCACCTACCGGCAGTGCGCCCTGCGCTGGAAGTACCGCTACGTCGACAAGTTGCCCGACCCGCCCGGCGAAGCGGCCCTGGTCGGCACCTTCGTCCACCGGGTGCTCGAACTGGTCTGCGAGGGACCTGCCGCCGAACGCACGCCTGATCGGGCGAGGGACCTGGCCGCCCGGGCCTGGCCGGAGACAACGGCCAACCCCGAGTTCCGGGACCTCGGCCTCGACGAGGCCGCCGAGCGGCAGTTCCGCTGGAAGGCCTGGACTGCCATCGAGGCACTCTGGGGACTCGAGGATCCGGCCGGCGTCGACGTACGCGCCACCGAGCAGCGCGTGGCCACCGAGGTCGGCGGTGTTCCGTTCCGCGGCGTCATCGACCGACTGGACGACACCGACGACGGCCTCGTGGTCACCGACTACAAGTCCGGCAATCCCCCGCGCCACGACCGGCGCAACGCTGCCCTCGACCAGGTCCTGCTGTACGCGGCGGCCGTCGAGGCCACGAGCGGCGAGCGACCGGTCAGCGCGCGCCTGATCTTCCTCGGCGGTACCCAGGACATCGTCCAGGTCCCGGTGGACGACGAACAGCTGGCGTCCGCCACCAGTGGGTTGGCGACAACCTGGGCGGCGCTGGAACGGGACTGCAGCCGCGACGAGTTCGCCCCGAACGCCGGACCGCTCTGCGGCTGGTGCCCCTACGTGGACCGGTGCGAGACGGGGTCCACCGAGGTGAGGCAGCGGGCCGCTGCCGGTCGCCTCCGCGACGACGCCCCTGCCCGCCGCCTGCTGGACCTGGTCGGGACCTGAGTGCGGTCCGACCCGGGCTAGCGCCGGCGTCGGCGCTGCCGGAAGGCGACGAGCACGAAGAGTGCCGCCGCCACGGCGGCCAGTAGCCACAGCCGGTGCAGACGGTCGGCGTGCTCGTCGGTGCGCTCCACCGGCGGGGTTTCGAACGGTCGGACCTCGCCGTCGGGCCGCTCCGATTCGGCGGCCGCATCGGCGCCTCCGGTGTCCGGTTCCCCGACAACCGCCTCGGCCGCCTCGGCGACCGCGCTGGCCACGTCGGCGATCAGGTCGACGGGTCCGTCGTCGACGACCGGATCCTCGTCGGACTCGTCAACGGCGTCGCCGAGCAGCGAGTCGACGGGACTGGTCGCTGTGGGCCGGGTGCGGGCCCGCCGGGCCTGGGGGTCATAGGTGGTCATGAAGTCGCTTCCTCGTCCAGGGTGCCGTACGTGGTCATGGCATTGCTCCCTCGTCGAGCACCCGGTCCAGCAGCACGTCGAACTCGGCGGACGCCTCGGTTGCGCCGGGCCGGCTGCCCAGCCCGTGGATCGGCAGCGACTGGGCGGCCGCCTCGGCGACCGCGGCCCGCAGGTGGACGGGGGGCAGGCAGGTCTCGGGATAGGTCTCGACCAGCTGGTCGTGCCAGTAGCGGGCGTCGCGGGTACGGCCCAGTCGGTTGACGGCGATCCCCACCAACCGGGGACTCCCGTCGGTCCGTCGGAGTCGGATCCGCTCGATGGTCTGCAGCATGCGGGCCACCCCGTCGGCGGCCCAGGCGCCGGGCTCGGTCACGAGCAGGGCGCGGTCGGCGGCGAACAGGGCGTTGATGGTGAGCAGGCCCAGCGACGGCGGGCAGTCGACGATCACCAGCGGCCAGGCGGCGCCGTTCATGGCCAGCTGCAGCCGGTCCTGTCCCCCCAACGGATCGGTGGCCAACTGCGCCTCGCGGACCGAGAGTTGCGGCGACGAGGCAGCCAGCAGCGGCGACCGGCCACAGGTGTGAGGCCAGCCCGTCGACTCGACGGCGGTCCGCAGGCCACCCGGCCGCTCGTCGGCCAGCACGGTGTCGATCCCGCGGGTGGGCTCGAACACCCCCAGTCCGGTCGAGGCGTTGCCCTGGGGGTCGAGGTCGATGACGAGCGCCTCGATCCCCCGGGCGGCGGCGGCCGAGGCCAGCCCGAGGACGACGGTGGTCTTGCCCACGCCGCCCTTCTGGTTGACGACCGCGACGACTGCCATGCCGGGCAACCTAACCCACCCTGCGGCGCCGCACGGGACCCCCGATCGGGCGCACGGTACGGTCGCGACATGCCCGAGCTGCCCGAGGTCGAGACCGTCCGACGACAGCTCGAACCCCTCCTGACCGAACGGCGGATCGTGGACGCCGAGGCCCATCCCTCCCCCAAGTTCGCCCCGGCGGTCCGGGCGGTGGCGCACCGGGTCGGCGGCGTCCGCCGCCGAGGCAAGTACCTGCTGTTCGACCTCCTCGACGGCGGCGACACCCCGCGAGAGCTCGTCGTCCACCTGGGCATGACCGGTGGCCTGCACGTCGTCGACGCGCCGTCCCCGGACCCCTACCGGCGTGCCCGCTGGGAACTGGACGACGGACGGCACCTCGTCTTCCGGGACGTCCGCCGCTTCGGTCGCATCGCCGTCGTGCCCGCCGGGGACCACCGGTCCCTGCCCACGCTCCACGACCTCGGACCCGAGCCGTTCGACCCCGTCCTCGACGCCGGGGGCTTCCACACCCGACTGGCCGGCAGTCGACGGCGCGTCAAGACCCACCTGCTCTCGCAGCGACCGATCGCCGGGGTCGGCAACATCTACGCCGACGAGGCGCTCTGGCGGGCCGGCATCCACCCCGGCGCCCGCCGGGTCGGCCCCGAACGGGCCAACCTCCTGTTGACCGCACTTCGGGACGTGCTCCGCGAGGCACTGGACCACGACGGCACCACGTTGCGGGACTACCGGACGGTCGATGGCGGGACGGGCTCCAACCAGTTCCGGCTGGAATGCTACGGCCGTGCGGGGTCGCCGTGCGCCCGCTGCAGGACCCCCCTCACCAGTCGGCTGCTGGACCAGCGCACCGCCACCTGGTGCCCGTCCTGTCAGGCCCGCTGACCCGCGGTATCGACCTGGGGTGCCCCCTTCGGTGCAGGGCCGGCCTCTACGCTCGCGCCGTGCCGCACCGTCCCAGCCGTCGCCTCGTTGGCGCGTCCGCCGTCCTCGTGGCGGCCCTCCTAGCGGCAATGTCCGGTGCCGCCGCCGGCCCGCACGACGGCGAGATCGCCGCCCTGCAGTCGCAGATCGCCGGCGTCGAGGGCGAGATCGCCGACGCTCAGGCGCGGATCGGCACCATCGAGGCGGAGATCGCCGCCCTGAACGACCTCCTGGACCAGGGCGACCAGGCGATCGACGAACTCGAGGCGGCGGTCGCCGAGGCCGAGGCCCGCATCGACGCCGAGGAGCGCCAACTCCGGCTCCTGCCGGTCCGGATCGAACTCCTCGCCGACGTCGTCATCGACCACTACCTCGAACTCGAGGAGCCCACCCAGGTGCGCCACGCCATGGCGATCGACTCGTATGTCCAGAACGACGAGCGCATGAACGCCGTGCTCACCCAGTCGGCCGAACTCACCGGCGAGGCCCTCGACGGCCTCCGTACCCAGATGATGTACGAGGCGGTGATCGACTCCGCCACCGACGACCTGGCGCAGGTCTACGCCCACCTGCGCCTCGACGGCGACCGGGCACTCACGCTGTACGACCTGGTGGCCGCCTCGGAGGACCGCCACCGGGTCGCCGTCGACGACCGCCAGCGTGGGCTCGACGAGATCCCCGTGGTCGAGGGGCGCATCGCCTCCTCCGAGGGGGAGATCACCGACGCCGCCGGCCGCATCGACGCCGCCCGGGCGGAGATCGAGCAGCTGGCCGCCTCCATCGCCGACACCCGGGCCGAGATCGCCCGCCTCGAATCCCTCAACGTGGCGAAGGCCTGGACGGGCCGACAGGGCTGGGACGTCGACCGTCCGGCCCTCGGCGTGAAGATCGACAACGCCACCTCGGCCCGTCCCCAGACCGCCATCAACGACGCCGACGTCGTCTACGAGGAGAAGGTCGAGGCCGGGCTCACCCGCTTCATCGCGGTCTTCCAGACCACCAGCCCCGGCACCGTCGGTCCGGTCCGGTCGGCGCGCACGTCGGACCCGATCCTCCTGGTGGGCTTCGACCGTCCCCTGTTCGCCTTCTCCGGGGCCAACCGCGGCACGAACGAGATCATCGACGACTCCTCACTGGTCGACGTCGGCTGGGACGAGGCCTCCTCCGCCTACTGGCGCTCGTCGCATCGGCGTCCGCCCCACAACCTGTATGCCTCGACCGACCGGCTCTGGGCCGAGCATCCCGACCGCACCGACCGGTCGCCGGCGCCCTTCGAGTTCGGCTGGCAGGGCCAGCCCCTCCACGGTTCGGCGAACCCGGCCTCGGGTGTCACCATCGACTTCGGTCGGCTCACGGCCGACTACGCGTGGAACGGCTCCGGCTGGGAGCGCTCCACGAATGGCCAGGCGCACACCGATTCCGACGGCGTCCGGGTGGCGCCGGCCAATGTGGTCGTCCAGTTCGTCGAGTACGGCTGGAGTGCCGCCGACTCCCGGTCACCCGAGGCCCGCACCGTCGGCTCGGGCACCGCCTGGGTGTTCACCGCCGGCCACCTGATCGTCGCCGAGTGGCACCGCCCCGACCCGGGCCGGCCCGCCACGATCACCGTCGACGGCGAAGTGGTGCTCCTCCAGCCCGGCAACACCTGGGTGGCCCTCGCCGACGCCGACCGGCCCGGGAACGTGTCCTGGCGCTAGCGGGAGGCGGAACGGCGGGGCTCAGGCGAACACGTCGGCGGGTGCGGTCCCGTCGGGGAGCACGGTGAGGCGGTCGACGCCGTCGTCGGTCACCAGCACGGTGTGCTCGAATTGCGCGGTTCGGCGGCCGTCGAGCGTCACCGCCGTCCAGTCGTCGTCCCACAGGGCGCAGGCCGGGTGGCCCAGGGTCAGCATGGGCTCGACCGTGAACGTCATCCCGGGCACCAGCAACGTGTCGTCGCGTGGGTCGAAGTAGTGCTTGACCTGGAGTCCGCTGTGGAACTCGGTGCCGATGCCGTGGCCGATGAACTCGCGCACGACGCCGAGGCCCTGCTTGCGGGCATGCCGTTCGATGGCACGTCCGATGGCGTTCACCGGCTGGGCCGGCCGGACGGCGTCGATCCCCTCGTCCATGGCCGTTCGGGTCTCGGCCACGAGGCGCCGCGAGTGGTCGTCGGCCTCGCCGACGAGGAAGGTCACCGAGGTGTCGCCGTGGACCCCGTCGAGGAAGATCGTCACGTCGATGTTGACGATGTCGCCGTCGGCGAGGGGCCGGCTGTCGGGGATGCCGTGGCAGATGACCTCGTTGACCGAGGTGCACACCGATTTGGGGTAGCCCCGGTAGTTGAGGGGGCTGGGGTAGCCGCCCCGGGCGATGGTCGCCTCGTGGACCACGGCGTCGATCCGGTCGGTGGTGACCCCGGGCCGGACGCAGTGTCCGGCCTCCACGAGGATCTCGGCGGCGGCGTTGCCGGCCCGGCGCATCCGGGCGACCTCGTCGAGAGTGCGCACGGTCGAGGACGAGGAGGGGCCCGGGTCGCCGCTGTCGGCGTAGGGCGGCCGTCCGATCTCCGGTGGAACCGGGCGGGTCGGGCTGAGGAGGCCGGGACGGACCGGCGGCTCCGACACCGGTGCCGACGGGGCGCTCCGCCGCTTTCGCTTGGCCATCCGGAGAGGCTACTGGCGCGCCCGCGTCGTCCTCAGCGGGAGGATCGGCGGGTCCGGTCCCCGGTCGGCCTCAGCGGAGGAAGCGGCTGACGGCGTCGACCACGCAGGCGGGGCGGTCGCTGTCCTCGACCTCGACGGTGGCCCGGATGACGGTCTGGTAGCCGCCGGGGACCTCGTCGACCTCGACCAGCTCGGCGCCCACCCGGACGCGGGAGCCGACCGGCACGGGCGACGGGAAGCGGACCTTGTTGGTGCCGTAGTTGATGCCCATCGAGATGCCCTCGACGCTCACGACCTGGGGCAGGAGGAAGTTGGTGAGCGACAGGGTCAGGTAACCGTGGGCGATCGTGGTGCCGAACGGGCCGGCGGCCGCCATCTCCGGATCGACGTGGATCCACTGGTGGTCGCCGGTGGCGTCGGCGAACAGGTCGATGCGGGCCTGGTCGATCTCCATCCACTCACTGTGGCCCAGGTGGGTGCCGACGGCCGCCGGGAGATCGTCGGGGCTGGTGAACACGGTGGCCATCGGGGGCACTCCTCGGGATCGTCTGCGTCCGGTCCATGGACCTCCGGCGACACTACGCTGCGACCCGTCCCGACCCCCGACCAGGCGGAGTACCCGACCATGGCCGCATCCGGTGGCACCAAGGCCGTGCTGGCGGCGCTGTTCGCCAATGCCGGCATCGCCGTCGCCAAGTTCGTCGGCTTCCTCGTGACGCGCTCGTCGTCGATGCTGGCCGAGAGCGTGCACTCGCTGGCCGACTCGACCAACCAGGCGCTGCTGCTGTTCGGGGGCCGGCGGGCGAAGCGGCCGGCGACGCCCGAGCACCCGTTCGGGTACGCCCGCGAGCGCTACTTCTGGTCGTTCGTGGTGGCCATGGTGCTGTTCGCGCTCGGGTCCGCCTTCGCCCTGTTCGAGGGCATCGAGAAGCTGCGGCACCCGCACGAGGTGAAGGGACTAGGCTGGGCCATCGGGATCCTCCTGTTCGGCATCGTGCTCGAGGGCTTCTCGTTCCGGACCGCCATCGTCGAGTCGAACCGCGTGCGCGGCGGCGCCTCGTGGCGGCGTTTCGTGCGCCACACCCGCCACGCCGAGTTGCCGGTGGTACTGCTCGAGGACCTCGGCGCCCTCATCGGCCTGGTGCTAGCCCTCGTGGCCGTCGTGCTGGCTGAGGTCACCGGCGAGCCGCGCTGGGACGGCGCCGGCACCGTGGCCATCGGACTCCTGCTGGGCGTGATCGCCATCGTGCTGGCAAAGGAGATGAAGAGCCTCCTGATCGGCGAGTCGGCGGGACGCAACGACCGGGCGGCAATCGAGTCCACCATCGCTGGCGCCCCGGGGGTGGTCGGCATCGAGCACCTGCGCACCCAACACCTGGGTCCCGACGAAATCCTGGTGGCGGCCAAGGTGCGGTTCGACCCGGGCCTCGACGCCGAGGGGGTGGCGGCGGCGATCGACGACATCGAGTCGCGGGTCCGATCGGCGGTGCGGGCCGTCCGGCCCATGTACGTCGAGCCGGCGCGTGCGGTCGTGGCGGAGGACCCGGCCGGGAACTAGCGGTTCAGGGCCGGTCGGGCAGGTTCGTCCAGCCCCGGCCGTCGGCCCGACCGTACCAGCCGCTGGCGGCCATCGTGCCGCCGTCGACCATGAGCGTGCTGCCGGTCACGAAGGACGAAAGGTCGCTGGCGAGGAACAGCACCGCCCTGGCGTAGTCGGACGGCTGCCCCCAACGGCCGAGCGGAATCCAGCTGCCGACCAGGTCGGGGTCCCGTCCGCGGAGCATGGCCTCGGCCGGCGTCTGGAGCGTGTCGGCCATGTCGGGGGCGATGCAGTTCACGCGGACGCCGTCCCGGCCGACCTCGACGGCCAGGGAACGCGTGAACGCCGAGATGCCGGCGTTGAAGGCCGAGTAGGCGGTGTTCATCGGGATGCCGCGGAACGCCTCGACGGTGGACACGTTCACGATGGCGCCCCGCCCCACCGCCTGCATCTCGGGGAGGAACGCCCGGGTGCAGCGGAACACATGGCGGAGCTGGATCTCGTACTGCGCCTCCCACTGCTCGTCGTCGGTCTCGACGAACCGGCCGTTGGGCCGGTAGTCGCCCACGTTGTTGACGAGTACGTCGACGGCCCCCTCGGCGACCTCGGTGGCGGTGGCATGGAGCCGTTCGACGACCTCGGCGTCGCGGATGTCGCCGACGACGGCGACGGCTGATCCACCGCCGGCCTCGATGTCGGCGACGGCGACGGCGGCCAGTTCGGCGTCTATGTCGTTGAGTACCACCGTCGCCCCGGCGGCGGCAAGGAGCCGGGACGTCCCGCCACCGATGCCCCCTCCACCGCCGGTGACCACGGCCGTGGCGCCGGCCAGCGACACCAGTTCGGCGACCTCCGACGACCCCATGCCACGACCTCCCCGGCGTGCCCGGCCCGGTGCCGGTCACCCCTGCCTACCAGCCGCGTCGTGTCGCCCGGCCAGTGGGGTGCGTACGCTGCGGCCATGGCCCTCGTGGAGGCCCGACGGGTGGAGTTGCCGGTGGACGGCATGACGTGCGCGGGCTGCGCCTCGTCGGTGACCCGTGCACTCGAGGCCCTCGACGGGGTGGAGGAGGCGACGGTCAGCCTCGCCACTCGGACGGCAACGGTCACCGCCGACGAGCGGGCCTCCGAGGCCGACCTGCGCCTGGCGGTCGAGGCCGCCGGCTACGCCGTCCCGACGGGCGAGCGCAGCGACGAGGCGGTCCACCTGGATGCCCTGTTGCGCGTGGCGGTGCCACTCACCGTGATGGCCGCCGTGCTGGGCATGGCGCCGGGGATCCCGACGGGCCTGTCCCGGTGGGGCGCAGCGGCCACCGCTCTCCCCGTGGTCGTCTGGGCCGGCCGGGGCATCCACCGGCGGGCGTTCATGGCCGTCCGCCACCGCGCCGCCCCGATGGACGTCCTGATCTCGATGGGCTCGCTGGCGGCACTCGGCTGGTCGCTGGCCGCCCTTGCGCTCGACGACGCACACGCCTACTTCGAGACGGCGGCGATCATCGTGACGCTGGTGCTGGTTGGACGCCGGCTGGAGGCCGGAGCCCGCCGTGCCTCCGGCGGTGCCCTCCGGGCCCTGCTCGCCCTGGCGCCCACGACGGCGCGCCTGTCCGACGGCACCGAGGTCCCCGCCAGTGAACTCGAGGTCGGAACCCGGCACGTCGTGCGCCCCGGCGAGCGGCTTCCCACCGACGGCCGGGTCGTCGAGGGCAGCGGGGCGATCGATCGCTCGATGATCACCGGCGAACCGACACCGGTCGAGGTCGGCCCCGGTGACGAGGTGGCCGGCGGCACGGTCAACTCCACCGGCGTGCTGACCGTCGAGGCCAACCAGCCGGCAGCCGAATCGACGCTCGCCCGGCTGACCCGCACGGTCGCCGAGGCCCAGGCCACGCGGGCACCCGTCCAGCGGCTGGTCGACCGGGTCACGGGCGTATTCGTCCCCGGCGTGCTGCTGCTGGCGCTGGCCACCCTCGTTGTGCGGCTGCTCCTCGGCGGCCCGGTGGACGACACGGTGACGGCGACCATCGCCGTGCTGATCATCGCCTGCCCGTGCGCGCTGGGCCTGGCGACGCCCACCGCACTTCAGGTCGGTACCGGGCGGGCGGCGCAGTTGGGGGTGCTCCTCCGCTCCGCCGACGTGCTCGAGTCGGCCCGGGAGGTGTCGACGGTCGTGCTCGACAAGACCGGCACCGTCACCGAGGGCCGGATGCGGGTCGTGGCCACGACCGCCGTGGACGGGGTCGACCCGGTGGAGGTCCTGCACCTGGCCGCCGGCGTCGAGGCCCACTCCGAGCACCCGATCGGTCGGGCCATCGCCGAGGCCGTCGAGGAGCCGCCGGCGGCGTTCGGCGTCGAGGCCCGCCCCGGCTACGGGATCGTCGGCATGGTCGACGACCGGCCCGTCGAGGTGGGGCGTCCATCGTGGCCACTGCCCGCCGAGCTCGCCGCCGCCACGGGCGAGGCCGATGATGCCGGCCACACGGCCGTCCAGGTCACCGTCAACTCCCGGGTGGTCGCCGTGGTCGCCGTGGCCGACACGGTCCGGCCCGAGGCGGCTGACGCCGTCGCCGCCCTCCGGGCGCTCGGCCTCGAGGTCGTGCTGCTCACCGGCGACACCGAGGCCGCGGCCCACCGGGTCTCGACCGAGGTGGGTATCAGCCGCGTCCTGGCCGGCGTGCGCCCCGAGGGCAAGGTCGAGGCCCTCGAGACGCTCCGCTCCTCGACCGGGAGCGTGGCCATGGTCGGCGACGGCCTCAACGACACGCCCGCCCTGGCGGCCGCTGAACTCGGCATCGCCATCGGCGGCGGCACCGACGCCGCCTCGGCCGCTGCCGGCATCACGCTGCTGTCCGACGACCTCCGGGCGGTCCCCGACGCCATCGACCTCGCCCGCCGGACGGTGGCGACGATCCGCCTCAACCTGGTTTGGGCGTTCGCGTACAACGTGGCGGCGCTGCCCCTGGCGGTGTCGGGCACCCTCGCCCCGCCGGTCGCCGCCGCGGCAATGGCCGCCTCGTCGCTGTTCGTGGTGGGCAACTCACTCCGGCTCCGGAACATCACGGGCCGGCACGGCTGACCCGCCCTCCTATCCTCCGGCCATGCAACCCGGCGACGACCCGCTCCTGTGGCCGCTCGAGGTGGGCGGGCTGACGCTGCGCAACCGGGTCTTCTCCAGCAGCCACGCCCCCGGCTACTGCCGGGACGGCCTCGTCACCGACCGGTACGTCCGGTACCACGAGGAGAAGGCCGTGGGCGGGATCGGCCTGACCATGATCGGCGGCTCGACCAACGTGGCGCCCGACTCGCCATCGTTGTGGGGGCAGCTCTACGCCGGCGACGACGACGTGGTGCCCGGATTGCGGCGGCTGGCCGACGCGGTGCATGCCCACGGGGCAGCCGTGATGTGCCAGATCACCCACATGGGCCGGCGCACCATCTGGGACGACGGCCACTGGCTGCCGACGATCGCCCCCTCACGGGTGCGTGAGCCCGCCCATCGCAGTTTCCCGAAGGTCATGGACGAGGCCGACATCCGCCGGGTGCTGGCCGCCTACGCTGCCGGGGCCCGGCGGGTCGCCGAGGCGGGGCTCGACGGCGTCGAGGTCATCGCCTACGGGCACCTCGTCGACCAGTTCTGGAGCCCGGCCGTCAACCGCCGGACCGACCGCTGGGGCGGTTCGCTCGACAACCGGCTCCGCTTCGGGTTCGAGGTGCTCGAGGCCATCCGCGACGCCATCGGCAACCTCCCGCTCGGCATCCGGCTGTCGGGCGACGAGCGCCTCGCCGAAGGCCTCGACCAGGGGGCCTGCGTCGAAATCGCCAGGCGCCTGGCCTCGAGCGGGCTGCTGGACTTCGTCAATGTCGTCAGTGGCAACCTGGCCACCGACCCGGCCCTGGCCGAGGTGATCCCGCCGATGGGCGCCCCGCTGGCCGCACAGTTGCCGGTGGCCGCCGCCGTCAAGGAGGCGGTCGACCTCCCGGTATTCCACGCCGGACGCATCCCCGACCTGGCGACCGCCCGGCACGCCGTCGAGGCGGGCCTCGTGGACCTGGTGGGCATGACCCGGGGTCACATCGCCGACCCGCACATCGTCGCCAAGCTGGAGCGGGGCGAGGAGGAGCGGATCCGCACCTGTGTCGGCGCGTCGTTCTGCCTGAACCGAATCTACGTGGGCCAGGACGCCCTGTGCATCCAGAACCCGGCCACCGGACGCGAGGCGACGATCCCCCAGGTCACGCCACCGTCGTCGGGTCCGTCCCGGCGGGTGGTCGTGGTCGGCGCAGGCCCGGCCGGGCTGGAGGCGGCACGGGTGTCCGCCGAGCGCGGCCACGACGTCTTGCTGTTCGAGGCCGCCCCGGCCGTCGGCGGCCAACTGCGCCTGGCAGCCCGGGCCTCGACACGCCAGCGGGACCTGCTCGGCATCGTCGACTGGCTGGAGGCCGAGGTGCGCCTGGCCGGCGTCGACCTGCGCCTCGACACGCCAGCGGACGCCGAGGACGTCCTCGCCGAGTCGCCCGACGTCGTGGTCGTCGCCAGCGGAGGCTGGCCTGACGTCGACGTCCTGCCGTCGGGGGCGACCGGCGGTGACCTGCTGGTCGGCGTTGCGGACGTGGTCGCCGGACAGGCCGGCCCTGACGCGCCGGGCTCGTCGGTCCTCGTGTACGACGACCACGGCAATGTCGAGGCCCTCTCGTGCGTCGAGTACCTGCTGGACCGCGGCCATCGGGTCGAGCTGGTGACGCCGGACCGGATGGTCGGCCATGAACTCATCGGCACCGTGTACCCCGCCTACCTCGAGCGGTTCCACGCCGACGGCGTGGTCCTGACACCGGACCACCGGCTGGTGGCCGTGGAACGGGGGGACGCCGGGCTGGAGGCCGTGCTGGCCAACGCCTACACGGGGGCCGTGCAGCGCCGCACCGTTGACCTCGTGGCCGTCGAGCACGGCACCGTTCCCAACAACGACCTGTTCCAGGACCTGGCGGGGCGTGCCGACAACGGTGGGGTGACCGACCTCGACACCCTCCTCGCCCTCGAACCCCAGCCCGACGCCGGCGACGGCTTCGACCTGCACCGCATCGGCGACGCCCTCGCTAGCCGCAACGTGTACGCCGCCCTCCACGACGCACGCCGCCTCTGCCAGATGCTGTAGCCGCCCGGAGGTTCAGGCGGGCCGCGTGGTCAGCCAGGCGCCGCCGATAAGGACCAGCGCCCCGAGCACCTGCCAGGCGACGAGGGACTCGCCCAGCACGACGATCCCGAGCACCGCCGCAACGACCGGCACCAGGTAGGTGACGATCGACATCCGAACCGGCCCGACGCGGCCGATGAGGGTGGCGGCGGCCACGTAGGCGATTCCGGTGCCGCCAACGCCGACGGCCAGGTTGGCGGCAAATGCCTGTGTCGACCACGACGAGTCGCTCAGGCCGACGAGGCCGTATGGGAGGGTGAGGACCGTCGCCACCGTGGCGACGCGGGCAAGGACGGCCGGCGAGCCGTAGCGCCGCTGGAGCGGGCCGGCCAGGTTGGCGGCCACGCCGTACGAGGTGACGGCCGCCAGCACGAACACGACGCCGAGGCCGGTGGTCTCGCCGGTCGAGGCGGTGGGCAGTCCGATCATGGCGATGCCGGCGATGCCGACGGCCACCCCCAGCAGCTGCACCCGACCGGTATGAACCCCGAACAGCGTCGCTCCGACGAGCACGGTGGCGACGGGCATGCCGCTGTTGAGCATCCCGGCAACCGAGGAGTCGATCCACTGCTGGGCCAGCGGGAACATGGTGAGCGGGAACGCCATCCAGAGCGCACCGAGGGCAAGGATCCGCGACCGGTCAGCCCGGTCGACGGGGCGCCGGGCGGCTGGGAACGCCCAGAGGGCCAGCATCCCGAGGGCGGGACGCAGGAAGGCGATCAGGCCGGGGTGCTCGTGGTCGAGGGCCACGTCCATGAACAGGAAGGACGCCCCCCAGATGCCGGCGGCGGTCAGCAGGAGCAGCCAGTCGAATGCCCGGAAGGGGTTCGACTCCGGGGCAGGCGTGTCCGGCATCGCCGAAACGTACCGGCGCCGGGCTGGAAGGATGCAGGCGAGCGCGGTCAGACTCCCGGCATGCACCGCTTCCGCCTCCTCCTCGTCCTCCTCGTCGCGCTCGCCCTCGCGGCCGGGGCGTGCGGTGGCGACGGGTCGACGTCGCCGGCCACCAAGGCCGCCCCCACCACCA